>NZ_JBEXHV010000007.1:0-297161 GCF_040608275.1 Micromonospora sp. NPDC005205 | reverse complement strand
GTGGCGACGGCGGTCTCGGCGATGTCCTCCGCCGCGCCCTCCTCGCCGCCGTACGCGGCCATCAGCTTCTGCACCACCGACTGCGCGGAGACCTGACTGTCGCCGACCGCCGCGTAGAGCGACGCCACATCGGCCAGGTGCAGGTCCCGGGCGATCGACATGAGCGCGTCGGAGGTGAGCATCCGCTGCAACGGCATGCCCTGCTTGCGCATCGCCTTGACGATCGCGTCCTTGCCGGCCTCGATCGCCTCCTCGCGCCGCTCCTTGTTGAAGTACTGCCGGATCTTCGTCCGGGCGCGCGGGCTCTTGACGAAGCCCAACCAGTCCTGCGTTGGGCCGGCCGTCTCGGACTTCGACGTGAAGATCTCGATCACGTCGCCGTTGGACAGCGTCGATTCCAGCGGCACCAACTTGCCGTTGACCCGCGCGCCGATGCACTTGTGCCCCACCTCGGTGTGCACCGCGTACGCGAAGTCCACAGGCGTCGACCCGGTCGGCAGCGGGATGACGTCACCCTTCGGGGTGAAGACGTACACCTCCTGGCTGGACAGGTCGAACCGCAGCGCGTCGAGGAACTCGCTCGGGTCGGCCGCCTCACGCTGCCAGTCGAGCAACTGCCGCAGCCAGGTCATCTCGTCGATGTGCGCCGGCGGGCCGACGATCTGGGTGCCCTTGTGCTCCTTGTACTTCCAGTGCGCGGCGATGCCGAACTCCGCGGTGCGGTGCATCGCGTACGTGCGGATCTGCATCTCCACCGGCTTGCCGGTGGGCCCGATGACAGTCGTGTGCAACGACTGGTACATGTTGAACTTGGGCATCGCGATGTAGTCCTTGAACCGGCCCGGCACCGGCTGCCAGTTGGCGTGGATGACCCCCAGCGCCGCGTAGCAGTCCCGAACCGTGTCGACCAGGATCCGCACACCGACCAGGTCGTAGATGTCGTTGAAGTCGCGACCCCGCACGATCATCTTCTGGTAGATCGAGTAGAGGTGCTTCGGCCGCCCGGTGGTCTCCGCCTTGATCTTGGCGGCCTTCAGGTCGGTCTGAACCTTCTGCGTCACCTGCCGCAGCAGCGCCTCGCGCTGCGGCTGGTGCTCCCCGATCAGCCGGTTGATCTCCTCGTAGCGCTTCGGGAACAGCGTGCCGAAGGACAGGTCCTCCAGCTCCCACTTGATCGTGTTCATACCGAGCCGGTGCGCCAGCGGCGCCAGGATCTCGAGGGTCTCCTTGGCCTTCTGCTCCTGCTTGGGGCGGGGCAGGAAGGTCAGGGTGCGCATGTTGTGCAGCCGGTCGGCCAGCTTGATCACCAGCACCCGCGGGTCCTTGGCCATGGCCACGACCATCTTGCGGATCGTCTCGGCCTTGGCCGCGTCACCCAGCTTGACCTTGTCGAGCTTGGTGACGCCGTCGACCAGCAGGGCGACCTCGCCACCGAAGTCGGCGCGCATCTGGTCGAGGGTGTACTCGGTGTCCTCGATGGTGTCGTGCAGCAGCGCGGCGACCAGCGTGGTGGTGTCCATCCCCAGGTTGCCGAGGATCGTCGCCACGGCGAGGGGGTGGGTGATGTAGGGGTCACCGGACTTGCGGTACTGCCCGGAGTGCCACCGCGCGGCCGTGTCGAAGGCGCGCTGGAGCAGCCGGGCGTCCGCCTTGGGGTGGTTGTCCCGGTGGCTGGCGATGAGCGGCTCCAGCACCTCGCTGACCTGGGAGGTCTGCCAGGGCGCGTTGAACCGGGCCAGCCGGGCCCGGACCCGCCGACCGGTGGGCGCGTTGGACAGCCCGAACCCGCCGCTGGGCGACGGGTCGATGCCGGCGTCGGCCGGAAACGGGACCACGACGCCATCGGCGCCAGGGGACGCCTCGACGCTCGGCGGGCCGCTGGTCGGATTCACCGCGCTTTCGCCGGGAGCCCGGCCGGAGCCGTTGCCGTTGCCCGTCACCCGGGCCGGCGCATCGCCTGTCGGGTCGGTAACCGAGCCGTCAGCGTCGCCTGTCGGGTGCACCGTGCCCTCCGCCGGAGGGACGACATCGTGGGACACCGGCCTCCTCACCGCTCGCCGGAAACACGCCGGCCGAAGATCGGCCGACCTGGTCTCGCCCGCCGGACGGGATACCGCCGGCGTCAGCAAAGGGCAATGCTACCCGCACGGACGGCCCCCTGCCGCTCCGCCGGACGGTCGGCGCCGCGTCCATCCGACCGGTCCGGGACCAAACGGTCAGCAGAGTACCGACCGGCTCAAACAGTCAACAGGGCGTGGACGGGACGCGGCGCCAGTCGCTCGCGCCCACCCAGGAAGCCGAGTTCCAGCAGCACAGTGAAGCCGGCGACGGTGCCACCGGCCCGCTCGACCAGGTCCAGCGTCGCCTCGGCCGTGCCACCGGTGGCCAGCACGTCGTCGACCACCAGCACCCGGTGCCCGGCGGTGAAGGCGTCCTCGTGCACTTCGAGGGTGGCCTCGCCGTACTCCAACTCGTAGGAGACCGAGTGCGCGGGGCGCGGCAGCTTGCCGGCCTTGCGCACCGGCACCACGCCCACCCCGGTCGCGTACGCGATGGCCGCCGCGACGACGAACCCGCGCGCCTCGATGCCGACCACCACGTCGAAGGTGTCCCGCCCGTGGTGCGCAACGATCCCGTCGATCACCTCACGGAAGACCCTGCCGTCGGCGAACAGTGGCATCAGGTCCTTGAACATGACGCCGGGCTTGGGGAAGTCGGGCACGTCCAGCACCCGACTGGCGACCAGTCGGGCGGCCTCCGGGCCACTGTCCCCGTGCGCTGCGGCGCTGTGGGTCTCCGTCACGGCTGTTTCGCTCTCCTTCGACGACGAACGGCGTCCGGCAACAGCATGCCGGACGCCGTTCGGGTGTTTCGTGTCGGGTCAGCGCCGCTTGGCGCCACCCGGCCGGTTGCCGCCACCACCCGGGCGACCGCCCCGGGCACCGGTGGACCGCTTGCCCGCCGGCCGAGCGCCCACCTTGGGGGCGGCACCGGCCAGCGCGGCGGCGTCCTGGTCGACAGGCTCGTCGGTCGCGTCGGCCTGGGCGACCGGGCTCGCGGCAGCACCCTTACCGGTGACCTCGCCGCGGCTGATCGCGCCCCGCCGGGTCAGGACGCGCTTGTTGTGCGCCTGGATCCGCGGGTCGTAGTTCTTCAACAGCGCCAGCAGCGGGGTGGCCACCAGGATGGAGGTCAGGAACGCCACCGCCATACCGACGAACAGCACCAGACCCAGGTCCTTCAGCGTGCCGGCACCGAGCAGGCCGGCACCGATGAAGAGCAGACCACCGACCGGCAGCAGGGCGACCACCGAGGTGTTCAACGACCGCATCAGGCTCTGGTTGATGGCCAGGTTGGACGCCTCGGCGTACGTCTGGTTGTTGTTGGCGGTGATGCCCCGGGTGTTCTCCTGGACCTTGTCGAAGACCACCACCACGTCGTAGAGCGCGAAGCCCAGGATGGTGAGGAAGCCGATGATCGTCGATGGGGTGACCTCGAAGCCGACCAGCGAGTAGATGCCGGCGGTGAGGATCAGGTTCGTGATCAGCGAGGCGACCGCGGCCACGGCCATCCGCCACTCGAAGCGCAGGATCAGGTAGACCATCACCAGCGCGATGAAGATGACCAGACCGAGTACGGCCCGCTCGGTCACCTGGCTGCCCCAGGCCTCACTGACCTGGTTGTCGCTGATCTGGTCGGCGCTGATGCCGAGGTCCTCGGCGATCTGGGCCTTGACCGCGGTGGCCTGCTCGGCGGTGAGCTGCGGCGTGCGGAGCTCGTAGGAGTCGCCGCCCGGACCGCCGACCTTCTGCGTGGTGGCCACCGTGACGCCGGTGTTCTCGGCGGCGAGGGCCGAGTTGACCTCCCGCTCGGCGTCGTCCAGGGTGCCGACGCTGGCCGGCACCTGGAACGAGTTGCCGCCGGCGAACTCGATGCCCAGGCTGAACCCACGGATCGAGAAGCTGAGGATCGCGATCAGGATGAGAAGCCCGGCGACGCCGAACCAGAGCTTGCGTCGACCGACGATGTTGAGACCGGCCTCGCCGTTGTAGAGGCGGCTCGCCAAACCGTTTTCAGCCATCTCAGGCCTCCTTGGCGCGCGGGTTGCGGGGCTGAGTCGGCTGGTTGCGAGCCGGCAGTGCTCGGCCCAGACCGCTGACCCGCGGGGACAGGAACGCCTGGGTCCGGGCGAACATCGTCATGATCGGGTGCCGGAAGAGGAAGACCACGACCAGGTCCAGCACTGTGGCGAGGCCGAGCGCGAACGCGAAGCCCTTGACGGTGCCGACCGAGACCACATAGAGCACCACAGCGGAGAGCAGGGTGATCGCGTTGGCCGAGATGATCGTCCGACGGGCCCGGATCCAGGCGCGGGGCACCGCGCTACGCGGGCTGCGTCCCTCCCGGATCTCGTCTTTCAGTCGTTCGAAGTAGATGACGAACGAGTCCGCCGCCACACCGAGCGAGACGATCATTCCGGCGATGCCGGCGAGGGTGAGCGTGAAGCCGATCTGCCGGCCGAGCACCACCAGCGCGCCGAAGACCAGCAGCGCGGAGAGGATGAGGCTCAGGAAGATCACCGAGCCGAGCAGCCGGTAGTAGAAGAACGCGTAGATGATGACCAGCAGCATGCCGATGCCGGCAGCGAGCAGACCGGCGCGCAGGTGGCTGGCACCCAGCGTGGCGGTGACGTTCTGCGCTTCCTGCTGCTCGAAGGTCACCGGCAGCGCGCCATAGCGGAGCTGACCGGCGAGGGTGCTGGCGTCCTTCTGGGTGAAGGTGCCGGTGATCTGGGAGTTGCCGGTCAGCACGCCCTGGATCTCCGGGGAGGAGACGATCTTGTTGTCCAGCACGACGGCCACCCGGCACTTGCCGTCCTGGCCCAGGGCGGTCGCGTCGCAGGCCTGACCCTCGTTGTTGAACGCCTCACGGGTCAGCGAGGTCCACTTGCCCTGACCGTCGCCGGTGAAGTCCAGGCTGACCACCCAGGCGTTGGTCTGGTCGAGCACCGCGTCGGCGTCGGACACGTCGGTGCCCAGCACCTTGGCCTGGTCGAGCAGGTACTTCGACGCGCCGTCCTCGCAGGAGACCACCTGCTGCTTGGCGTCGGAGATCGACGCCGGAGGGCGCTGGTCGAGCTGCGCGCAGCCGATCGTCGGCACGTTGAACTGCATCTGCGCCGGCAGCACCGCGACCTCCTGCGGAGACAGCGTGCCGAACGGCTTGAACTTCTCTGCCAGCGACGGGTCGGCGGTCAGATCGGCCGGGGCCTGCAACCCGTTGGCGGCCTGCCACGCGGCGGCGCCGACCTTCTGCTCGACGGCCTTGCGCTGCTCCTCGACGCTGGCCGGCACCGGCTCGGCGCTGGCGCTGGGCGCGGCGGCGCTCGGCGAGGCCGTGGCGGACGCGGAGGGGGTCGGCGTGGCGCTGGGCGACGCCGGGGCCATTCCGCCCTGACCGCCGCTGGGCGACGAGGTCACCTTCGGCGAGGCGCTGCCGGACGGGGTCGCGGCACCGGACGGGGTCGCGCTGCCGGTCGGGGCGGCGCTGCCGGACGGGGTCGGCGTGGCGGCGGGCGGCGCCTCGGCCACCCCGCTGCCGGACGCGCCCTTGAGCACCT
Source organism: Micromonospora sp. NPDC005205 (assembly GCF_040608275.1). Lineage (NCBI taxonomy): Bacteria > Bacillati > Actinomycetota > Actinomycetes > Micromonosporales > Micromonosporaceae > Micromonospora > Micromonospora sp. NPDC005205. The sequence goes on along the minus strand of NZ_JBEXHV010000007.1, from coordinate 291,541 downwards.
TGCGGAAGCGCAACTCGGCCGCTTCGCCCACGTCGTCGAGGTTCCGGTTCTCACCGGGCAGGGAGATGACGATGTTGCGGTTGCCCTCGGTGACCACCTCGGCCTCGGCCACGCCGAACGCGTTGACCCGACTCTCGATGATCTCGCGGGCCTCCTCGAGGTTCTCCGCCGTCGGGGGCTTGCCGTCGACGCTGTTGGTCGCCTCCAGTGTCACCCGCGTGCCGCCGATGAGGTCCAGGCCGAGCTTGGGCTCGAGCCGGTCCTTCCAGCTGCCGCTGGCGCCGGCGAAGAACACCAGAAGATAGAGGACCACGAAGATGAACCCGAGCACGGCGAGCTGCCGCCCGGGGCGCATCTGTCCCTGAGGTGGTGCCACGGCTGTCCTGTCTCCCTGTACGGTCGCGCCGCTGTCGCAGCGGCGGCGGTGTCGGGCCGGGGGTCCTGCCCGACGGGTCTGCCTTGAGCCGACGGAATGCCGACACGAGGACCGGGCGCCCCCGGCGCGGAACGCCGACGGTCACGGGAACGTGCCGACGCCCGGCGTCGACCCAACTATCCAGTTTTCACGTCTCGCCCGCTGCCCCGTCCGGGCGCGACGACCCCGGAAGCCGGCCGACCGGCCGTACGCCGCAATCGCCGCTCCCGAGGGGAGGGGTCACTCCTTGACGGTGTCCGCGTCCTCGGTGACCGGCTCGCTCGGCAGCTCCGCGCGGGTGACCACCCGCGCGATGGCCGGGCGGGCGTACCGGGTCTGCACGCCCGGGGCGACCTCGATCAGGACGGTGTCGTCCTCGATGCCGGTGACAGTGCCGTAGAGCCCACCGATGGTCACGACCTCGTCGCCGGGGCCGAGGTTGGACTGCATCGCCTCTGCCTCTTTGCGGCGCTTCTGCTGCGGCCGGATCATCATGAAGTACATGACACCGAAGAGCAGGGCGATCATCAGGATCGGCGTGAAACCGCCGGCCCCGCCACCCGCTGCTGCCAATTGCACGGTTACTGACCTTCCCATTGGCCACCTGCCCGGCACCGGGGTGCCGGAGCGGAGGCGGATTCTCACGTCCTGTACAGACCGCGGCGAAGTCTAAACCCTGCACCTGGGAACGCCGAATGCGGCACAGATCACGTTCACATCACGGCTGATCGACGTCCAAGGAGAACAAGTCGGGCACAGGTGGACTATCCACACCAAATGTACCATTCGGCGGAGTGCGTCCCAGATGCCGCCAAGCGGCCTCGGTCGCCACCCGACCCCTGGGCGTACGGGCCAACAGCCCAGCCCGCACCAGGAACGGCTCGCAGACCTCCTCGACCGTGTCCGGCTGCTCCCCCACCGCCACCGCGAGGGTGGACAACCCGACCGGGCCGCCCCGGAACGAGTCGACCAACGCGGTCAACACCGCCCGGTCCAGCCGGTCCAGGCCGAGCGCGTCCACGTCGTACACGATCAGGGCCGCACGCGCGGTGTCGAGATCGACCACCCCGTCCGCCCGGACCTCGGCATAGTCGCGGACCCGGCGCAGCAACCGGTTCGCGATCCGGGGCGTGCCCCGGGACCGACCGGCGATCTCGGTGGCGCCCTCCGGGGTGATCGGCACCCCCAGGATCCGCGCCGAACGGTGCAGCAACGTCTCCAGATCCGCCGGCGCGTAGAAGTCGAGGTGCGCCACGAAGCCGAACCGGTCCCGCATCGGCCCGGTCAACAGACCCGAACGGGTCGTCGCGCCGACCAGGGTGAACGGCTCCACGTCCAGCGGGATCGCCGTCGCACCGGGCCCCTTGCCCACCACCACGTCGACCCGGAAGTCCTCCATCGCGCTGTACAGCAACTCCTCGGCCGGCCGCGCGATCCGATGGATCTCGTCGATGAAGAGCACGTCGCCCTCGGCGAGGCTGGTCAGGATCGCCGCCAGATCGCCGGAACGCTCGATCGCCGGGCCGCTGGTCACCCGGATGCCCGCGCCCAGCTCGGCGGCGACGATGTTGGCCAGACTCGTCTTGCCCAACCCGGGTGGGCCGGACAGCAGGATGTGATCCGGCGGCGACCCCCGCCGCATCGCGCCCTGCAACAACAGGTCGAGCTGGTCGCGTACCCGGTCCTGGGCGATGAACTCGGCCAGCCGCCTCGGCCGCACCGTGGCCTCCGCGTCCCGATCGGCGTCGCTGACGTACGCCGAGACGAGCCCCTCGGTCTCACTCATCGTGCCGCCTTCATTCGCGACTGCGGGGCTCGCAAACCCGGCTCACTCCTCGCGCTCATCGTGCCGCCTTCATTCGCGACTGCGGGGCTCGCAAACCCGGCTCACTCCTCGCACTCATCGTGCCGCCCGGGCGGTCATCGGGTGCGGCCCAGTAGTCGGATGGCCTGCTTGAGCAGGACCGGCACCGGCGGGGTCTCACCCTCGATCGACTCCGCCACCGCGGCCACCGCCTGATCGGCCTGCCCGGCCGTCCAACCCAGCCCCACCAGCGCCTGCCGGACCTGGTCGGGCCAGCTGCCGCGGGTCACCCCGGCCGCCCCGTCGGCGCCGATCGGCACCGGGCCGATCCGGTCCCGTAGCTCCAGCACCAGGCGTTCCGCGCCCTTCTTGCCAATCCCGGGTACGCGGGTCAGGGCGGCCGTGTCCGCGTTGGCGATCGCCTTGCGTACCGCGTCCGGGGTGTGCACCGCCAGCACCGCCTGGGCCAGTCGCGGGCCGACGCCACTCGCGGTCTGGAGCAGCTCGAACAGAGACTTGGCGTCGTCGTCGGCGAAGCCGTAAAGAGTCAGCGAGTCTTCCCGCACGATCAAACTGGTGGCGAGCCGGGCGACCTGGCCGACCCGCAGTTCCGCGAGGGTCCCCGGGGCGCAGTGCACGGCGAGCCCGACCCCGCCGACCTCGATCACCGCCTGGTCCGGACCCGTCGCGGTCACCGTGCCGCGCACGCTGGCGATCATCGCGCTCCTCCTCGTCGTGCCCTGTCGGCCGCGGCGGCCAGCTTGGAGCGGGTCCCGCCGCGCCATACATGGCAGATGGCCAGGGCCAACGCGTCGGCGGCGTCCGCCGGCTTCGGCGGCTCGGCCAGCCGCAACAGCCGGGTCACCATCGCGGTCATCTGTGCCTTGTCGGCCTGACCGGACCCGGTCACGGCGGCCTTCACCTCGCTCGGGGTGTACGTCTGCACCGGCAGCCCGGCCCGCGCCCCGGCCAGCACGGCGATGCCACTGGCCTGCGCGGTGCCCATCACGGTACGAACGTTGTGCTGACTGAACACCCGCTCGACGGCAACGCTCTCCGGTTGATGCTCGGCGACCAGCTTGTTCAGCGACCGGTCCAGGTGCAACAGGCGCAACGCCAGGTCGTCGGCCGGGTCGGTGTAGACCACGTAGTAGGCGACCAGGGTGCAGGGCCGGCCGGGCACACCCTCGACCACACCCACCCCGCACCGGGTCAACCCCGGGTCCACACCGAGCACGCGCACGCCGCCCCCTCCCCAGCCGTCAGCAGTACGTGTGTTCGACACCCTAACCGGCGCCCTTCCCACCAGCCCCACGGGACACGCCCTCCCACACCCCACGCCCCCACCCACGCCCCAAGATCTGCGCAACTTGCCGGATGTTGCTGCCTCTGGCGCGCGAGAGACAGCAACATCCCTGATATTGCGCGGATCTTGACGACAAACGTCGTTCCGAGTGACCGGGAGCGGCCTGCGGGGACACCCACCGCCGTCAAGGTCACGCCCGATCCAGGATTTAGTGGCCACGGCGCGCCTGGATGCCCCCACATCCAGGACAACACCGTTGCGTTGGGCGGGGCGGCTGCTCGTCACCGGCGCCACCTCGCCGATCATGCAGCCGTGGTGGGCAACAAAACGCCCACAAACCGCCAATCCGGGCACCACAACTCCATGATCGCCCCGCCGCCCCCGCCGCCCCGCGCCGCCCCGCGCTGCCCCTGCCCCTGCCCCTGCCCCGCGATCTTGCACTTCCTGTCCCGACACAAGCCGCATCCCACCCATGTCGACAACCGAAACCGCAAGATCGACGCGATCTTCTCGCTCCACCTACGGTGATCGACCAGGAGCCCCTTCTCCAGCACGGGTTGACCCGCCAGCCACAGCGCTAACGCGATATTGCGGCGTGCGGCGTGGCGGGCTGTGGCAGAGGCCAGGCCCGGCGGCGCGAGGCCCAGCAGGCGGCGGCGCGAGGCCCAGCAGGCGGCGGCGCGACCCAAGGCGCGGCGGGACGGGATGGGCCGGGCGGGCGGGGCGGCGGGGCAGCACAAGGCGCGGCGAGACGGCGAGGCGCGGAAGCGGGGTGCAAGGGGGCGGTGGGTGGGAGCGGGTACTAGGGGGCGGGTGGGGCCACACAGCTTTGGTACGGAGTATGTGTCGCTGGCCCATGTGCCGGGGAGCACACAGCTCGTAACTTCTTGCGCCATGACGGCAGAACCCGTGGTGGTCCCCCACGTCGTACAGCTCGACCTCTCCGGTCGGACCGCCCTGGTCACCGGGGGCGGCGGCGGCATCGGGCGGGCGTGCGCCCTGCGGCTGGGCGCGGCCGGCGCCAAGGTGCTCGTGGTGGACCGCAACCTGGAGGCGGCCAAGGCGGTGGCCGCCGAGGCCGGTGGCCGGGCCGAGGGCGTGGACCTGTCCGACGCCGCGGCGGTGGATTCGCTCGACGTGGACGTGGACATCGTGGTGAACAACGCCGGGCTCCAGCACGTCGCACCGTTGCAGGACTTTCCCGTCGAGCGGTTCGAGTACATCCAGCGGGTGATGGTGGAGGCGCCGTTTCTGCTGATCCGCCGGGCGCTGCCGCACATGTACGCGCGGGGCTGGGGGCGGATCGTCAACATCTCCTCGGTGCACGGGTTGCGCGCCTCGCCGTACAAGGCGGCCTACGTCTCGGCCAAGCACGCCCTGGAGGGGCTGTCGAAGGTGGTCGCGTTGGAGGGCGCCGCGCACGGCGTCACCGCCAACTGCATCAACCCGGCGTACGTGCGTACCGCGCTGGTGGAGAGCCAGATCGCCGACCAGGCGGCCAGTCACGGCATCGACGAGGCCGAGGTGATCGAGAAGATCATGCTGGCCCGGGCCGCGATCAAACGGTTGATCGAGCCGGAGGAGGTGGCCGAGCTGCTGGCGTACCTCTGCTCGCCGCCGGCGGCGTTCATCACCGGGGCGTCGATCGCCCTCGACGGGGGCTGGACGGCCAACTAGTGGGGCTGAGCACAATGTCGACCATGTCTTCGCCGGTGGAGTTCCTGGAGCTGCTCGCCCGAGAGGCCGCGGCGGTCGAGTTCGAGGGACCGCTGGTGGCCGCGCGGGCCGCCGGGCTACCGCCGGACCGGCTGGCCGAGCTGGAGCAGGCCAAGTCGGTGGCGTTGCGGGTCCGCGCGCTGCTGGAGCGTCGCCGCCGCCGGGAGAGCGAGCTGTCCGGCCTGTACGACACGGTCAGCGACCTGGCGGGGCTGCGCGATCTGGACGACGTGTTGCGGGCGATCGTGCACCGGGCCCGTCATCTGCTGGGCGCGGACGTGGCGTACATGACGCTCAACGACGACGAACGTGGCGACACCTACATGCGGGTGACCGACGGGTCGGTGTCGGCCCGTTTCCAGCGGCTGCGTCTGCCGATGGGTGCCGGTCTCGGTGGCCTGGTGGCCCAGTCCGGTGCCCCGTACGTCACCGCCAACTACGGCGAGGACGCGCGCTTCCACCACACCGGCGAGATCGACGCCGGGGTGGGCGAGGAGGGTCTGGTGGCGATCCTGGGGGTGCCGCTGCGGCTCGGTTCGACCTCCATCGGCGTGCTCTACGCGGCCAACCGTTCGGCCCGGCCATTCGTTCGGGAGGAGGTGGCGCTGCTGGTGTCGCTGGCCGCGCACGCCGCGGTGGCGATCGACACCGCCCGGCTGCTGACCGAGACCCGTTCGGCGTTGGCCGAGTTGTCGGCGGCGAACACCACCATCCGGGCGCACAGCAGCTCGGTGGAGCGGGCCGCCGCGGCACACGACCGGATGACCGCGCTGGTACTGCGCGGCGGCGGCGTGGAGGACGTGGCGGCCGCGGTGACCGAGGTGCTGGGCGGCGCGCTGCTGGCGCTGGACGCCGAGGGCCGCCTGCTGGCCCGGGTGGGTGAGATCGAGGAGCCGGACCGCGCGGACATCGTCGAGGCGGTGGCCGCGTCCAGGACCGAGGGGCGCAGCGTACGCCGGGGTCCGCTCTGGTACGCGGCGGTGGTGGCGGGCGCGGAGAACCTGGGCGCCCTGGTGCTGCGCCCGGACGACGAGTTGGTCGACGCCGACCAGCGCATCCTGGAGCGGGCCGCGTTGGTGACCGCGCTGCTGCTGCTGTTCCGCCGGACGGTCGCGGAGGCGGAGGGGCGGGTGCGTGGCGAGTTGCTGGACGACCTGATCGCCCGCCCGCTGCGCGACACCGACGCGCTTCGCAGTCGGGCCCGTCGGCTCGGGGTGGACCTGGACGCGCCGCACGTGCTGGTGGCGGTGGGCGACGACGCGATCGCCGCGACCGGTTCGGCTCGGCAGCGGGTGCTGTCCTGGGCCACCACGTACGCGTCGGCGCGGGGCGGGCTGGCCGCGGCGCGCGACGGTCGGGTGGTGCTGATGCTGCCGGGGTTGGACGCGGGTGGCAGCGCCCGCGCGGTGGCCCGGGACCTGTCCCGGGTGACCGGTCGACCGGTGACCGCCGGAGCGAGTGGCCCGTCGAACACGCCGTCGGCGCTGGCCGGGACGTTTCAGGAGGCGGACCGGTGCCTGACGGCGCTGGGCGCGCTGGGCCGCGCCGGGCAGGGCGCGAGCACCGTGGAGTTGGGCTTCGTCGGGTTGTTGCTGGGCACGGTCGGTGACCGGGGTGAGAAGGACGTGACCGAGTTTCTCACCGCCACCGTCGGGCCGGTGCTCGACTACGACGCCCGGCGCGGCACGGCTCTGGTGAAGACGCTGGAGGCGTACTTCGGGGTGGGCGGCAGCCTGGCCCGGGCCGCCGAGCAACTGCACGTGCACGTCAACACGGTGACCCAGCGGTTGGAACGGGTCGGGCAGTTGCTCGGCGTCGACTGGCAGCGGCCCGAGCGTGCGCTGGAGGTGCAGCTCGCGCTGCGCCTGCACCGACTGCGCACACCAGCCGGCTGACCGACGCCGGCCGGCGGCAGGAACGCCGCCGACCGAGCAACCAGCGTCGGCGGACAACAGCCGCCGACCGAGCAACCAGCGTCGGCGGACAACAGCCGCCGACCGAGCGCCCGGCGTCAGCGGGCCCGGATGCCCTCCAGCACGGCGTCGACGACCCGTTCGGGCAGGGTCTGCTCGTCCAGGTCCGGGTTCCACTGGAGCACCCGCTGGATCAGCATCGGCCCGGTGAGCAGCGCCATCGTCACCTCGACGTCGATGTCGGCGCGCAGCACCCCCTCGTCGATGCCGCGCCGCAGCACCTCGCGCATCAGCTGCCGTCGGGGCGAGATGATGTTCTGGTAAAGCTGGAACTGGTCGGCGCTGCGGTTCACCGCGGGTGCCAGGCAGGGCATGATCTTGGCTGCTCGCGGGTCGACGTTCTTGCCGATCGCGCCGACCAGCAGCACCAGGTCGTCGCGGACGGAGTGGCCCGCCGGCTGGGCCATGACGCCCTTGAGGCGGCGCAACGCGTCCAGCAGCAACGCGTCCTTGCCGGCCCACCGGCGGTAGATGGTGGCCTTGCCGACCCCGGCGCGGGTGGCGATCGCCTCGATCGAGAGCGCTTCGATGGTGCTGCCCTCGGCGAGCAGGTCGAGGGTGGCCTCGATGATCGCCTCGTCGGCGCGGATGCTCCGCGGTCGACCGGGCGACCGCGGAGCATCGGCAGTGGACATCATGTCCGCCATTCTTCCCGGACCTATGCCGTGCCGGCCAACTCAGGCTCGGCGACGGGCGCCGCCGGGGCGACGCTCGCGTCCTCCTTGCCCGGCATCCAGCGCAGCACCACGATCATCCCGAGTGCGGCGATCACCGCGGAGAGCCCGGCCGCCCAGTGCATGGCGGTCACGAAGGCGTCGTTGGCCGCCGAGATCAGCCCCGGCGCCGCCGGACCGAGCTGGCCCGCCGCCGCGTACGCCCCGGAGATCGACTCGTTGGCCGCGTCCTGGGCCTGGGTGGGCAGACCGGTCAGGGCGTCACCGATGTCGCTGCGGTAGACCGCTGAGAGCACCGAGCCGAGGACGGCCACGCCGAGCGCGCCGGCCACCTGGCGGATGGTGTTGCTGACCGCGGAGCCCACTCCGGCCTTCTCCCGGGGCAACGCCGACATGATCGACTCGGTGGCCGGCGGCATGATGTTGGCCATCCCGGCGCCCTGGATGAGGAAGACCAGCAGCACGATCCAGATCGGGGTGGAGGCGCCGATGAAGACGAAGGCAGCGAGGGACACCACTGTCAGCGCCAACCCGACGGCGGCGACGGCCTTACCACCGTAGCGGCGGACCATCGCGGCGCTGCGCGGCGCGAAGACCAACTGGGCGCCGGCGAAGGGCAGGAAGAGCAGGCCGGTCTGCAACGGGCTGTAGTCGCGTACGAGTTGCAGGTAGAACGAGCCGAAGAACATCGAGCCCATCGCGGCGAAGAAGACCAGGCCGACGATGGCGACCGGCGCGGCGAACCGGGGCACCTTGAACAGTCGGACGTCCAGCGACGGGTGGTCGCTGCGCCGCTCGTGCTGCACGAACCAGGCCAGCACCGCGATGCCCACCAGGATCGAGCCCCAGGCCAGCGGGCGGTCGAAGCCGTGCTCGCCGCCGTCGATGATGCCGTAGGAGAGGGCGACCAGGCCGACCACGGAGAGCAGCACGCCGAGCACGTCGATCCGGCCGGGCCGCGGGTCACGCGACTCGGGGACCAGCAGCGCCACCAGGACCACGCCGGCGGCGACCACCGGCACGTTGATCAGGAAGACCGAGCCCCACCAGAAGTGCTCCAGCAGCGCGCCGCCGAGGATCGGGCCGATCGCCACGGCGAGACCGACAGCGCCGGCCCAGACACCGATGGCCCGACCACGCTCGCGCGGGTCGAAGACGTTGGAGATGATCGACAGTGTCACCGGCATGATGGCCGCGCCGCCGACCCCCATCAGGGCGCGGGCTGCGATGAGCTGTCCGGGGCTCTGGGCGTACGCGGAGAGCAGCGACGCCAGGCCGAACAGCACCAGACCGATCATCAGGAAGCGCTTGCGGCCGGCGCGGTCGCCGAGGACTCCGAAGGTGAACAGCAGCCCGGCGAAGACGAGCGTGTAGGAGTTGATGGACCACTCCAGCTCGCCCTGGCTGGCGCCGAGACCGTGCACCGGGTCGGCCAGGGTGCGCAGGGCGACGTTGAGGATCGTGTTGTCGAGGACGACCACGAGGAGGCTGATCACCAGCACCCCCAGGATCGCCCACCGCCTCGGGTGTCCGGTGTTGTTGTGCAGCTCCATGCCTGGCTTTCCCCCCACGCTTGTCACCCGAGACGCAATACGATACGGGTCAGACTCGTAACGCGGATCAGCCTACGACTCCCATTAACGATACGGCATCGATCCGTATCGTATGTGGTGGGCATCACGCCCGGCCGCGACCGACAGGCAGGCGTCGACGGCCGCCGTCAACGTGCCGAGACGGACCGCCGGACCGCTGAGCGGCTCGATCCAGCCCGGCCCCGCGCCGTACACTCGAAGGCGCGGAAAATCCCTGGCGAAGCGCACCAGACGGTACGCGCGGCCGGTGAGCGGCGTCTGCGACCAGAGCACGACGGTGCGCGGTCGGGCCCGGTACACCGCACTGGTGAGTGCGGACCAGGGCAACGCGGGGCCAAGGTTCAGACAGCCGCGACCCTGCTCGCGCAACGCGGCGGCGAGCGCCAGCAGACCCAGGCTGTGCGCCTCCTTCTCGGCACCGGCCAGCAGCACCCCGCCGGTGCGCAGTGACCGGCCCGGCTCCCGGCGGTACGCGTCCAACCCGACCCGGACACCCTCGCAGAGGGCGTGCTCGACGACGACCTCGACGGCGGTACGCCCCGACAGCCGGGCCAGCAACGGACGACAGACCTGTTCCCAGAACGCCGGCACGCCCCAGGCCTCGGCCAACTCCAGCACCAGCGTCGCGACGGCGTTGGCGTCCAGGTCCTCGGCCGCCAGCGACACCTGCTTGTGCGCGATCTCCACGGCCTCCGCCGGCATCGGATCGGTCAGCACCAGACGTACCCCCGGGTAGACGTTCTCTACCCGGGGGTTCGCTCGGCGGGCACCTGGCGGATGCGCCGTCGCGGAATTTCAGCGGCGGCGGGCCGCCAGCCGGTGGGCCAGCGCGGCGACGCTGCCCCAGATGCCGCGCCGGAACAGCACCACGACCAGGACGAAGATGCCGCCGGTGACCAGGCCGATCGCCTCGAACCCGGAGAACGACAACCAGTCCTCCAGCCGGACCACGAGCGCGGCGCCGAGCACCCCACCCCAGAGGGTGCCGATCCCGCCGAGCACCACCACGATGACCGCCTTGCCGGAGGTGGTCCAGTGCAGCACGTCCAGCGAGACGAACCGGTGGCCGACCGCGAACAACCCGCCACCGAGGCCGGCGATGAACCCGGAGAGCACGAACGCGGTGAGCTTGTAGCGGTGCACCGGGTAGCCCAGCGCCCGCGCCCGCGCCGGGTTGTCCCGGATGCCGACCAGCACCCGACCGAACGGTGAGTGCACGATCCGCCAGGCGGCGGCGAGCCCGAGCAGCACGATCGGCAGGATCGCGTAGTAGAAGAAGTAGTCGTCGGTGAGGTCGACGCCGAACAGCTCGCGGGGCACCCCCTGGAGGCCGTTCTCGCCCTGCGTCACCGAGCGCCACTCGTTGGCGACGTAGTAGACCATCTGCGCGAAGGCCAGGGTCACCATGGCGAAGTAGATGCCGGTCCGCTTGACCGCCAGGTACCCGATCGGCACGGCCAGCACGGCCGCGGCGAGGGCCCCGGCCAGCACCGCGAGGGGAAACGGCAGGCCGGCGTGGATGGCCACCAGCCCGGTGACGTACGCGGAGGTGCCCCAGAACGCGGCATGGCCGAAGGACATCAGCCCGGTGAAGCCGAGCAGCAGGTCCACCGCCACGGCGAAGAGCGCCCAGCAGAGGATGTCCACCGCGACCGCCGGGTAGAGGCCGTTGGGCAGCCACGCCGCGACGGCCAGGCCGACGGCGAGCAGCGCGTACCGGACCCAGCCGGGGGCCCGGGCCACGGCGATCAGCCCGGACGGTGGCGTCGAACGGGACGCGTCGGTAGGAGTGTCCACGGTGTTGGTCATGCGGGGGCCTCCTCCCGACCGAACAGGCCGGCCGGGCGCCAGAGCAGCACGCCGGCCATCACGACGAAGACGATCGTCTGCGAGACGAGCGGGAAACTGGAGAGGTACGCCTCACCCCACGCCTGCACGAGTCCGATGCCGAAGCCTGCGGCGACCGACCCGAAGATCGAGCCCAGCCCGCCGATCACCACCACCGCGAACACCACGATGATCAGGTCTGCGCCCATCAGCGGGTTGACCGCGCGCATCGGCGCGGCCAGCACACCGGCGAGGCCGGCCAGCCCGATGCCGAAGCCGAAGACCGGAGTCACCCACCGTCCGACGTCGATGCCGAACGCACGGGTCAGGTCCGGCCGCTCGGTGGCCGCACGGACCACCATGCCGATCCGGGTCCGGGTCAGCACCCACCACACCGCGACGCAGAGCAGCACCGCGAAGCCGAGGATGAACACCCGGTACGTCGGGAAGTCGAACAGCCCGAAGTCGACCGACCCGCTCAACAGCGACGGCGTCTCGTACGGGCTGGACTGCACGCCGTAGCGCAGTTTCACCAGGTCCTGAAGGATCAGCGTCAGACCGAAGGTGAGCAGGAAGTTGTAGAGCGGGTCCAGTTTGGTGAGGCGGTGGATTACCGCGCGTTCCAGCGCCATGCCGAGCAGACCCAGCCCCACCGGCATGATCACCAGGGCGGCCCAGAACGGCACGCCCGCCTCGCTGAGCAGCACGTACGCCCCGAACGCGCCGAGCATGTAGAACGCGCCGTGGGCGAAGTTGACGACTCGCAGCATTCCGAAGATGACCGCGAGCCCGAGGGCGAGCAGGGCGTAGAACGCCCCACTCACCAGCCCGTTGAACGTGTTCTGCGCGAATCCGCTCACCGCGTCACATCCGTTCGTGACTGCGGGGCTCGCACCACCGGCTCACTCCTCGCACTCACCGCGTCACATCCGTTCGTGACTGCGGGGCTCGCACCACCGGCTCACTCCTCGCACTCACAGCTTGCAGTCCGCCGAGGGCGCCCGGAACGCCTCCGCGGCGGGGATCGTCTTGAGCACCTTCACGTAGTCCCACGGCTCGGCGACCTCGGACTCCGACTTCACCTGGGCCAGGTACGCGTCGTGCACCACCCGGTGGTCCTCGGCGCGGATCTTCCCGTTGCGCAGGAAGACGTCCTCGACCGTCTTGCCCTCCAGGCCCTTGACCACGGCGTCCGCGTCGTCGGTGCCGGCGGCCTGCACCGCCTCCAGGTACTGCAGGGCAGCGGAGTAGTTGGCGGCGTGCGCGAAGGTCGGCCGGGTGCCGGCCTTCTGCTGGAAGCGGTCGGCGAACTCCAGGTTCTTCGCGTCGAAGTTCCAGTACCAGGCGTCGGTGTACGTGGTGCCGGCCAGCGCGGCCGGGGTGAGCGAGTGGATGTCGGTGAGGAACATCAGCCCCACCGCCAGGCCGACGCCCTTGTCCCGCAGCTTGAACTCGTTGTACTGCTTCACCACGTTGACCAGCTCCGCGCCGGCCTGCATGGTGCCCAGCACGTCCGGCTTCGGGTTCAGGTTCGGCGCCTTGAGCAGGAAGGTGGAGAAGTCACCGCTGGTGTTCGGGAACGGCGCCCCGTCCTTGCCGACGACAGTGCCGCCGGCCGCCGTGATCGCGGTGGAGAAGCTCTTCTCCATGTCCTGACCGAAGGCGTAGTTCGGGTAGAGGATGTACCAGTTCTTGCCGATCTGCTCGGTGGTGGTCTTTCCGGTGCCGTTGGCTAGCATGTACGTGTCGTACGCGTAGTGGAAGGTGTACTTGTTGCAGCTCTTGCCGGTCAGGTCGGTGGTCGCCGCCCCGATGTTGAAGTAGAGCTTCTTCTTCTCCTTCGCCACGTCGGCGACCTTCAGCGCGGCCGACGAGGTAGGCACGTCCAGGATCAGGTCGACGCCCTTGCGGTCGTACATCTCCTGGGCCTTGGAGTTGGCCACGTCCGGCTTGTTCTGGTGGTCCGCGGTCTCCACGGTGATGTCCTTGGTCACCGCCTTGTCGCCGTACTTCGCGGTGAAGTCGGCGATGGCCATCTCCACCGCCGCCACCGAGTTCTTTCCGGACAACTCCGAGTACGCCCCGGACTGGTCGTTGAGCACGCCCAGCACGATCTTGTCGCCGGTCAGCTTCTGGTCGCCACTCGACTGGGGGCCACCGCCACCGCACCCGGCGGCCAGCACCACCACGGCCGACGCCGCGGCCACACCCATCGTCCTGCGCATGCCCACTCCATCCATTCCGCGCGGCGTCGCGCGGGTCGTCGTTGAGAAATTCAAATCCCGAGGTACGCGAGCAGTTCGCGTTCGCGCGAACGCACCTCGGAGTTGTCCATCGCCTCGGCGACCCGGCCCTCGGCCAGCAGGTAGTGCCGGTCGGCGACACCGGTGGCGAAGTGCAGGTTCTGCTCGACCAGCAGCACTGTCACCCCGTGCCGTTTGGCCTCGCGCAGCAGGTCGCCGACCTGCTGCACCAGCAGTGGCGACAGCCCTTCGGTGGGCTCGTCGCAGAGCAGCAGCCGGGCGCCCATCCGCAGCACCCGGGCCAGCGCGAGCATCTGCTGCTCGCCACCGGAGAGCATGGTGGCCGCCGAGTCCCGTCGGGTGTACAGGGCCGGGAACGCCTCGTACACCCGCTCCAGCGACCACGGGTCGGGGCCGACAGTGGGTGGCAGCGTGAGGTTCTCGGTGACGGTCAACGTGGCGTAGCTGCCCCGGTCGTCGGGCACCCAGCCCAGCCCCAGGCGGGCCCGCTTGTGCGCCGCCAACCTGGTGATGTCCCGCCCGTCCAGCTCCACCGCGCCGCGCTGACCGGGGTGCAGCCCCATCACGCAGCGCAGCAGAGTGGACTTGCCGGCACCGTTGCGGCCGACCAGGGTGACCACCTCGCCGGCGGAGACCTCGAGGCTGACATCGCGCAGCACCTGCGCCTCGCCGTAGAAGGCGGACAGGTTCTCAATGCGCAGCATCGGCGGCTCCCAGGTAGGCGGTGATCACGCGCTCGTCGGCGCGGACCTGCTCGTACGGGCCCTCGACGAGGACCTTGCCGGCCTGGAGCACGGTGACGGTGTCGGCGAGACGGCCGACCACGCTCATGTTGTGCTCGACCATCACCACGGTCCGGCCCTGCCGGACCCGACCGATCAGCTCGACGGTGCGGTCGACGTCCTCCAGGCCCATGCCCGCTGTCGGCTCGTCGAGCAGCAGCACCTTCGGGTCCAGCGCCAGGGCGATGGCCAGCTCCAGGGCTCGTTTCCGGCCGTACGCCAGGGACGCCGAGGGGGCGTGCGCCAGCTCGGCCAGTCCCACCATGGCCAACAGTTCGTCGGCCCGTTCGGTGTAGCGGCCCATCAGCTTCGCCGACCGCCAGAACCGCCAGCCCAGCCCGCTGGGCGACTGCAACGCCAGCGCGACGTGTTCGCGCGCGGACAGTTGGGGAAAGAGACTGGTGATCTGGAACGAACGGGCCACGCCGAGCCGTGCCACCTGCTCGGGGGGCAGCCCGGTGACGTCCCGCCCGGCCAGCTCGATCCGGCCGCCACTGGGGCGCAGGAAGCCGGTGAGCAGGTTGAACAGGGTGGTCTTGCCCGCGCCGTTCGGGCCGACCAGCGCGTGCACGCTGTCCGACGCCACGTCGAGGTCGACGTCGTCGACCGCCCGGAAGCCCCGGAAGTCGCGGGTCAGCCCACGGGCCGACAGGAGCGCTTGCCCGGCCATCGCCTCATCCTCCGCACGTCGCGGCGACGGTCGGTTCGGTGACCGCGGTCACAGGCCCGTCGCGTGGACGAAACCTACGGCGGGCCTCCGGAGTCGAACCATGTCGATGGGATCCATATTCGCCCCGCAGTTGACGTGCCTGAACTCCACTCCCCCGCGCCGTCGACTTGACCGGACCCCCTAGGTTGATGATCCACACAGCCCACCGGAAGGTCCCCACCCCATGCCCGTCGGCTTCACCATGGCGATCGTCTTCGCCGTCGCCCTGGCGGTCAGCGCCGTCGTCGCTCTCGTCGCTCCCACACGGCCGCTCAAGCGGATGGCCGCCCTCGCGACGCTCGGCTTCCTCGCCCTCACGCTGGTGGTCGGCGTCGCCTCCAGCGCCCATTCCGTGCCCATCCGCTCGGTCGGCATCGTCACCAGCTTCGGCAAGCCCACCGGGAAGGTCACCGGCTCGGGCCTGAAGTGGGTGGCGCCCTGGCAGAAGGTCGGCGAGTGGGACGCGGGCCGCCAGAAGTACGACCACATCGGTGGCAACAACTGCGTACGCGTGCGCACCGGCACCCTCGCCGACGCCTGCGTCGAGGTGCTTGTCGAATGGCAGGTCAAGCCAGAGAACGCGCCAAAGCAGTTCATGGACTACAAGGGCGACTTCGGCAGCTTCCGGGGTCAGCGGGTGGGTGTGCAGCTCGACAGTGCGGTCAACGACGCCTTCGCCGCGTACAACCCGCTCGAGAAGATCGACGCCCAGACCGGCGACCTCAACGTCGACCTGAAGCCGTTCGCCGCGAACATCAAGACCAGCGCGGAGGCGCGCCTCGCCACCGACGTCGACATCCTCTCGGTGACCATCACCCGGGTGAACCACGACGACAAGACCGAGGGCAACATCAAGGCGTTCCAGGACAAGCTGGCGCAGACCCGCAACCTGGAGCAGGACCGCAAGAACGCCGAGATCTCCAAGCAGATCACCGAGACCAACGCGAAGGTCGACAAGGTGACCCGTTGTCTGGAGATCGCGGAGAAGAACGGTGCGAACCCCGGGCTCTGCATCAACCCGGGCATCGTCACCGGCAAGTGACCCGAGGTCGGCCCACCACTGGCGGGTGGGCCGGAGGTCGACCGAATCGCCGCCACCGGCAACTGTGGTACCGCGAACGGCGTTGTCCGGGTTAGCCTTTGTTCATATGGCTACCTTTCGCAGCGCCTCAGTGCTCCTTTCCTCAGACGGCACCAGGACCCCCGGCACCGCCGCGCTCTTCGCCGAGCCGGCCCGTAGGGGCGGGATTCCGCCCTGGGCGGGCGACTTCCGACCCGCCAACAGCGCCGGAAACGGCCCCAAGAACGCGGTCGGAAAGACCTTCACCCTGGAGCTGCCCGACGGCAGCACCGGCAAGGTCGTGGTCCAGGGCCTCAAGAGCGGCAAGGGTGGCGTCGTGCTGGCGCTGATGGGCGAGGACGCCCCACCCTTCTGACCGGTCGCCCGGCTCTCGGCGCCAGGGTGCCCTGGGTTGGCCCTTCCCGGGCCGACCCAGGGTCCCCTGGCCAGGGGCCTGCTGGCGGTCCGTTGGCTGGGCGAGCACGGCTTCGACCCGTGGGCACCAGGCTGCGAGGTCGACGTGCTGAGATCCTCGACGTGCTGAGATCCCGGCGGTGACCAGCGTCAGTCCAGCGTGACCACCCAGCGGGCGCCCTCACCCCGGGCCAACCGGTCGAACGCGGCGGGCGCCTCGTCCAACGGAATCGTCCCACTGACCAGCACGCCCAGATCCAGTGCGCGGTCGGCGAGCTCGGCGGCCAGCACCGGCACCTCCCGGTCCGGATCGGACGAGCCGTACACCGAGGAGCGCAGGGTGCGCGCGGAGTGGAAGATGTCCAGCGCGCCCAGGCTGACCATGTCGTCCTTGGCGCCCATGCCGACCACTGTCACCGCTCCCCCGCGCCGGGTCAGCCGCCAGGCGGCGCGGATGGTGGCGGCCCGACCGACGCACTCGAAGGCGTGGTCGACGCCCCGGCTCTCGGTGCGCGCCCGCACCTCCTTGGAGAGCCGGTCGTCGGAGAGCAGGAAGTCGGTCGCCCCGGCGGCGAGCGCCAGGTCCCGTTTCGCCTCGGCGACGTCGATGGCCAGGATCGTCGTGGCACCGGCCCGGCGGGCCGCGCTGAGCACGGCGAGCCCGACCCCACCGAGCCCGACGACCGCGACCGACTCGCCGGGTGTCACCCGGGCGGTGTTCCGGACCGCACCGACGCCGGTGAGCACCGCACAGCCGAGCAGTGCGGCCTGCTCGGGCGGCAGCCCGGCGGGGATCGGAATGACGGCACGCTCGGGTACCACCACCGCCTCGGCGAGCGCGCCGAGGCCGAGGGTCAGGTGCAACGGGACCCCGTCGTCGGTCTCGCCGCGCGACACGGTCGGGGCCGTGGTGTCGGCGCAGAGCCACGGCTCGCCACGCCGACACCACCAGCAGGCCCGGCACGCTGGCGCCCAGTTGAGCACCACCGGTGTGCCGACGGTCAGCTGACTGCCCGGCCCGACCTCGGCCACCACACCGGTCGCCTCGTGCCCGAGCACCAGCGGGAACCTCGCGGCGAGGGTGCCGTTGACCATGGACAGGTCGGAGTGGCAGACACCGGCCGCCCTGATCGTCACCCGCACCTCGCCGGGGCCGGGCGCGGGCAGGCGTACCCGCTCGACCCTCAGCTCGGCGCCGGAGCCGCGCGCGACCAGCGCGCGAACGATGACCGGCGCGGACGCCGGCCCGGTGCCGCCACCCGGCACGGCCGGGGACAGCTCGGGCCGGCCTGCGGGCACGGCCGGGGACAGCTCGGGCCGGCCTGCGGGCACGGCCGGGGACAGCCCGGAATCGGTCATCGCTGGATCGCCTTCAGCTCGCAGAACTCGGCCAGCCCGTGCACGCCCAACTCCCGGCCCAGGCCGGACTGCTTGTAGCCACCGAACGGGGCGAGCGGGTTGAACGGGGCGCCGTTGATGTCGACAGCGCCGGTACGCAGCCGCCGGGCCACCGCGAGCGCCGCGTCGGTGTCGGCGGACCAGACCGCGCCGGCCAGCCCGTACTTCGAGTTGTTGGCGATGGCGACCGCCTCGTCGGTGTCGGCGAACGGGATGACGGCGAGCACCGGGCCGAAGACCTCCTCCTGGGCGAGCGCGCTGTCGGGGTGCACGTCGGCGAAGACGGTCGGGGCGACGAAGTGCCCCCGGGTCGGCACGGGGGCGTCGGGCCCGCCGGCGACCAGCCGGGCGCCGTCGGCGAGGGCCCGGTCGATGTGGCCTCGCACCCGCTCGGCCTGGGCGGCGGAGACCAGCGGGCCGAGCCGGGTCGCCGGGTCGAACGGTTCGCCGAGACGGTAGCCGGCCACCGCCGCGGCGATCAGGTCGAGGGCTTCGTCGTACCGGTCGCGGTGCACCAGCATCCTGGTCCAGGCGGTACAGGTCTGCCCGGAGTTGAGCAGGGCGTTGCCGACGCCCACCTTGACGGCGGTGGCCAGGTCGGCGTCGGGGAGGATCACGTTGGCGGACTTGCCGCCCAGCTCCAGCGCGACCCGGGCGATCCGGTCGGCGGCGAGCCGCATGATTCGCGCGCCGGTGGCGGTGGAGCCGGTAAAGGAGACCAGGTCGACGTCGGGGTGCCCGGCGAGCGCCTCACCTACCACCGGCCCGGTGCCGGGAACCAGGTTGAGCACGCCCGGCGGCAGGCCGGCCTCGGCGACCGCGTCGAAGAGCAGGTACGCGGTCAACGGGGTCAGCTCGCTGGGTTTGAGCACCACAGTGCAGCCGGCGGCCAGGGCGGGTGCGAGCTTCGCCATCACCTGGTGCAGTGGGTAGTTCCACGGGGTGATCGCGCCGACCACGCCGATCGGCTCCCGGACGACGAGGGAGTTGCCGATGCTCTCCTCGACCGGCGCGCGGGCGGCGAGCGCGACGTGGTCGCGCAGCACGGTCAGTGGGAGCCCGACCTGCACCCGGGTGGCGAGCTTGAGCGGAGATCCCAGCTCGACGGCGATGGTGCGGGCGAGGTCGTCGGCGCGGGCGGTGAGCGCCGCGTGCAGCCGGTCGAGGTGGGCGGAGCGCTCGGCGGGGGTGGCGGCCGACCAGCCGGGAAACGCGGACCGGGCCGCGGCAACGGCGCGATCCACGTCGGCCGGGGTGCCGGCCGGCACCTGCCCGATCAGCTCCCCGGTGCTCGGGTTCTCCACGTCGATGAGGCCGGCGTCGGCGGGAGGGGTCCACTCCCCGCCGACGTGCAGGTGACGCCGCAGGCGCAGGGAGTCGGGCAACAGCGACGGCGGGGCGGCGAGGTCCATGTCGTCCCTTCGAGGGGGGTGGGCGATGGGGTGCGACGGGCGATGAAACTAGCGCTGGGAGTTTGGACGTTACCCGTCGGGCCGGGCGGACTCCACCGTGTCGACGGTGCGGGTGTACTCGGCGGCCAGACCGTGCAGCAGTGCGTCCAGGCCGAGGGCGAAGGCTCCCTCGTCCACGCTCTGCTGGTGCTCGGCGAGCCGGTGGGCCTGGCGCAGGTGCGGGTAGTGCGCCGCGTACAGCTCGGGGTCCTCGACGAAACCGCGGGCGAACGAGCCGAGCGCCGACCCGGCCACGAAGTACCGCAGTGC
Organism: Micromonospora sp. NPDC005205; assembly: GCF_040608275.1. Classification (NCBI taxonomy): domain Bacteria; kingdom Bacillati; phylum Actinomycetota; class Actinomycetes; order Micromonosporales; family Micromonosporaceae; genus Micromonospora; species Micromonospora sp. NPDC005205. Next base: position 271,886 of record NZ_JBEXHV010000007.1, on the reverse strand, counting down.
CGCGCCGATGTGGGTGGCGCGTGCCGGCGGCCAACCGGCCCGGACCAGCCCTCCGTAGACCGCGTCCGCCATGGCGAGGGCCGCCGGTCGACGACCCGGGCCCTGCGCCAGGTACGGCACGACGTTCGGGTGCGCGGTGAGCGCCCGCCGGTACGACCACGCCCAGTCCCGTAGCGCGGCCAGCCATTCCCGGCTGGCGAAGCCGCTGGTGTCGACGGCACCGGTGACCGTGTCGGCGACCGCGTCGAGGATCTCGTCCTTGGTGGCGAAGTGGTTGTAGAGCGAGGGACCCTGCACGCCGAGCGCGGCGGCGAGTCGGCGGGTGGAGAGCGCGTCCAGCCCGTCGGCGTCGATCAGCGCGAGCGCCGTCTCGACGATCCGGTCGCGGGTGAGCAGAGGCCGTCGAGGTCGGGGCACGTCAGAACTCCTCGGTCTGCGGTGTCCCTCCCCGTGGGAACCACCTGTTCACGCACCCTATCGGGGACCTCCTGCGGGCGGGCGTCACCACGTCGGCCGGAGAAGGGGTCTGGACGAATGAAAACTTACACCGCTAGTTTATGAGGGACCGCTACGGCCCGTGGCGGCGCACCACCACGCCGACCGAGGGGGAACCGTGGACTTCGCACTGTCCGACGAGGAACGCGCCGTCCGGGACACCGTGCGCGCGTTCATCACCCGTGAGGTGATGCCCCTGGAAGCGGAGGTGCTCCGCCGGGAACGGGCGCACCAGCCGGGCCTCGACCACTCCGAGGTGCGCGAACTGCAACTCAAGGCGCGCAAGTTCGGCTTCTGGGGCCTGGCCACCCCGGAGGAGTACGGCGGAATGAACCTGCCAGCCGTACTCCAGTCGTTGATCTGGACCGAGCTGGGCCGCACGTTCGTGCCGTTCCGCTTCGGCGGCGAGGCGGACAACATCCTGTTCCACGCCACCGAGGAGCAGAAGCGGGAGTTCCTCATCCCGACCATCGAGGGCGAACGACGCTCCTGCTTCGCGATCACCGAGCCGGGCGCCGGATCCGACGCGGCCAACATCCGGCTGTCCGCCCGCCGGGACGGCGACGACTGGATCCTCGACGGCGAGAAGACCTTCATCACCGGCGGTCACGACGCCGACTTCGCCATCGTGGTCGCCGTGACCGACCGGGTGAAGGGCGCCCGCAACGGCGGCGCCACCGCGTTCCTGGTGGACCGGTCGATGGGCTGGCGCTCGGAGTTCATCCAGACGATGGGTGAGGGTGGGCCCGCGTCACTCATCTTCGACGGCGTACGCGTGCCGCACCGCAACATCCTCGGTGAGATCGGGCAGGGCTTCACGCTCGGCATGGAGTGGATCGGCAAGGGGCGCTACACCATCCCGTCGCACGCCATCGGCATCGCCGAGCGGGTGTTGCAGATGGCCATCGAGTACGCCAACACCCGGGAAACCTTCGGCACGAAGATCGGCACCAACCAGGCCATCCAGTGGATGATCGCCGACTCCGAGACGGAGCTGGAGGCGGCCCGCTGGCTGGTGCTGCGCTCGGCGTGGACGGTCGACGCGGGCCTCGACCCCCGGCACGCCTCGTCGATGGGCAAGCTCTACGGCGCCGGCATGGTCAACCGGGTGGTCGACCGGGTGCTCCAGATCCACGGCGGCATGGGCTACACCCGGGAGCTGCCGATCGAACGCTGGTACCGGCAGGTCCGGCTCTACCGGATCTTCGAGGGCACCGACGAGATGCAGCGGCTGATCATCTCGCGGGACCTGCTGCGCGGCTACACGAAGATCGGTGGCCACCTGGCCTGACGTCGAATGTCCGCCCGCCGTGAACAAAGTGGGTCCGCCGGCCATCTACCCCCATGACAGCTGCCATTCAGCCAGAGGGGGATGTTCCATGCACCTACGAATCAGGGCCGTGGCGACGGCGATCGTCGTCGCCACGGTCGGCGCCATCGCCATCCCGGCCGCGCCGGCGTCGGCCAACGTCAGCCAGGGGTACGTCGCGGGCTCGGGCACCTGGACCGACGACTGGAACGACGAGGGGCCCATCTCCGCGTCGACCCGCTCGTACAACAACGTCGTCGCGATGTGGCAGTTGATCCTCTGGGCGGACGGTTACCTCGCCCGCTCGGGCGTCGACTGCCGGTTCGGACCGGCGACGACCGCCGCCACCAGGAAGTGGCAGACCGCTCGGGGCCTCGTCGGTGACGGCGTCGTCGGCCCCCGGACGCTCTCCAGGGCGGCGACCCGACTCGCCGTGTACGAGGGCGAGGGGTGGTTCTACTACGACGGAGCCGGCAGCAACATCCTTCACTTCGGTCGCCTGGCCGACGGCACGTGGGACATGAGCCTCGGGATCGATCTGGAGTGGCGAGCCCTCTCGTACACCGCGGCGACCTTCAGCGTCTGCTCCTGACGCGGCTGAGGACGGCCGGTCGCGCGCCCGGCCGTCCTCGGCGCCAGGCTCAGCCGGTCAACGCCGTCAGCGCGGCGTCCACGTCGGCCTCGGTGGAGTAGGTGTGGAACGAGGCCCGCACCCGTCCGGCCCGCACCGCCGCCCGGATACCGGCCGCTGCCAGACGCTGCTCCGCGTCCGGCACGTCCACGGTGACGATGGCGCTCTCCCCCGGCTCGCGGCCCAGCCCGGTCAGGAACCGGTTGGCCAGCGCCACGTTGTGCGCCCCGATCGCCGGCACGCCGATCTCGGCGACCACCTCCAGGGCGGGCGCCGCACCGACCCAGCTGAACCAGGCCGGTGAGATGTCGAACCGGCGGGCGTCGTCGGCCAGCCGCAGCGGCGGGCCGTAGTAGGAGGCGTGCGGGTCGCGGCCCGCGTACCAGCCGGCCGCGTCGGGACGCAGCCGCTCGCGCAACCCGGGGGCCAGATAGGCGTACGCGGTCCCGCGCGGATTCATCAGCCACTTGTAGCCGCCCACCGCCACCACATCGGCCCGGCTGCCGTCGAACGGCAGCCAGCCGCACGCCTGGGTCGCGTCCACCGCCACCAGCGCGTCGTGCGCGCGGGCCGCGGCCACGATCTCGTCGTACGGCGCGACCGCCCCGTCGGCCGACTGCACCAGGCTGAACGCCACCAGGTCGGTATCGGCGTCGATGGCGTCGACCAGAGACCCCAGCGGCACCACGCGGACCTTGACGCCACGCTCCTCCTGCACCAGCCAGGGGAAGAGATTCGAGGTGAACTCAACCTCGGGGACCACCACAGTGGCACCGGCCGGCAGCGCCGCCGCGACCGGCGCGAGGAGCTGGGACACCGCCGCGCCGACGGCCACGTCAGCGACCGGCACCCCGATGAGGCCGGCGAAGGTGACCCGAGCCCGGCTCGTCGACTCGCCCCAGCCCTCCCACGACGTACGGCCGACCCGCCAGACCGCGAGAGCCTCCTGCAACGCCGCCCACGCCGGCTCCGGCGGCAACCCGTAGCTGGCGGTGTTCAACCAGCCAGGCTCCGGCTCCCACAGCTTCTGCGCCTGCTCGATCTCCATGCCCTCGACGCTAGGCCGAACGACGCGCGACGGGCACTACCAATCGGCGATCGGCGGCCCGTCCGGTGGCGGGCCGGGAGCCGGCTCATCGGCGGCGGGCGGGCGGGTGGATCCGGGCGAGACTGTCGGCGAGGCTGGCGAGCCACCTGTCGACCTCCACCAGGTGCCGGACCGACTGATGGTCGGCCTCGCCGAGGAGCGGACGGATCCGGTCCAACTGGTCGACGCAGGTGGTCGAGACGGGCTCCCGGTCCGATGCCCGGCCGTGGGCGACATCATCGGCGAGGGCGTCGTACGCCGATCGCAGGCGTCCGGCGGAGTCCCGCAGGAGCGTCGCCGCCCCGGGCCAACCGGCGAGGCAGCCGGGCGGGTTGCGCCGCAGCAGTGATTCCGCTCCGGGCGCGACGTGGTGCCCGGCGCTCAGCACGGCGTCCCAGTTCACCTGTTGCCGGTGCGGATCGTGCCGCTCCGAGTGGTACTGGCAGTACGACGAGTCGATGAGGACCATCCGGCGACGGACCCGGTCGAGGGCGCCCGAGGGCGGCGGAGCGTCACCGAGGATCGCCTGGACCGTCTGTTCGACAGTGTCCGCGCTGGCCGCCAGGTAGCGAGTGGCGTTGCGCCGCAGGTCGTGGCCCGCGCCGCGCGGCCACATCGCGACCCCGGCGAGCACGCCGATCACCGCGCCGAGAAGCACGTCGACGAGGCGCGCCTCGGCGAGCCGCCACCCCTCCGGGCTGAGCTGGGCGAAGACGACTGTCAGCAGCACTGTGAACAGCGCCTGCTGCCACACCGGGCCGAGCAGCTGGCCGACGCCGAAGGCCAGCAGCAGGGTGACCGGCAGGACGACGGCGTACACGATCGGCTCGTCGACGACGAGCATCACCCCGCCGCTGACGGCCGCACCGACGATGGTCCCCAGCACGGCCGGGCGCAGCGCCGTGCGGGTGTCGGCGGCGGACGTGCGCAGGACCGTGAGGGTGGCCAGCAGCACCCAGAACCCGTGGGTCAGCTCCAACACCCCGGCGGCCACCCGGGCGATGGCGAGCGCCACGGCCAGCCGCAGCGAGCTGTGCAGGTGGGCCGAGCGCGGTGCCAGGTGTGAGCGGAACTGCCACCAGTACAGCGTCCACGGGCTGCGCCGGGCGTACGCGAACAGCTCCGAGGAGTCGTCGCCGCCGATCCGCGCCCCGGTCGCCACCCGGGAACCGACGACGAAGACCCGCACCTGGTCCGCGAGGGCCAGCGCCGTCGCGTCCCGGCACAACCGGGGTACGTCCGGCGCGTCGCGGACCTGGCCGGAACCCACCGGGTACGCCGCCTCGGCTCGTCCGACCGCCACGTCCAGGTCGGCCGGGGCCACCGCCGGGGCACCCGGCGACAGGCTCCGGCCGGCCGCGCGGGTGGTGTCCGCGCACGAGCGCAGCAGACGCGCCGCTGCCAGGTCCGGGATCGGCTCCGGCGGGGCGGCCGCCGCCAACCGGTCCGCGTCGGCGAGCACCTCCCGTAACGCTGCCCCGCAGATCCGCAACGCCCGATCCTGGGCGCCCGCCGCGGTGGGCGCCCACGCGGGAGGGCTGCGGTTCAGCGCGATCGCCGCCACCACGTCGTGCGCCCGCTCGCGTCGCGCGTCCCGATCACCCACGGCGGCGTGCGGGTCGGTCAGCCGCTCGGCGGTGGCGTCGAGGAAGGCGGCGATGCCGTCGGCCGCCTCGGCCAGGCGCTGCCGGTAGGAGACCGGCACCGGGTCGGGCCAGAGGAACACCTCGGCCGCGGCGAGCAGCACGACGGCGAGGGTCACCCCACCGAGTCGCTCCGGCAGGGTGTCCGGTTGGTACGGCGGGAACGACGCCAGGATGTAGAAGAGCTGGAACGCGCTGGCCAACCCCACCAGGCGCGGGTTGCCGACCCCGGCGAACGCCACCACGAACCCGACGACCAGCATGCCACCGGCGGCCGCCCAGGTGCTCCACGCCAACAGCGAGCCCACCGCGATCAGCGCCCACATCACCGGCAGCGACAGCACGAGGATCCGCGCCCGTTGCGGCGCCGGACCAGGTAGCTGCGCGAACGACCCGGCGGCGATCGTGCCGAACAATCCGTACGTGGCGAGCGTCGAGCTGCCCGCCCCGTACCGGCAGCCGTAGAAGACGACGGACGCGACGAGCGTCAGCCGGACCGCGCGCCGCAGGACGGCGTCACCCCGGTCACGGCGGCGAAGCCGGCCAAGGAGGCTGGTTGCGAGCACTACCGCTCCCCCGGTTCGTCGCGGCAACCCTCCCCGGCCCACCATTCTTCACCGCGCCTCGCGACCGGCGGAGCGTTTGGCGACGAATCACCGCCGGGAGCCGCCGAGCAGGCCGAGCCGGAGGGCCCGGAACAGGGTGCCGGGGCGACTCAGGGCGGCCGGGTGGTCGAGCATGGTGGTGACCCGACCCAGCCGGGCGTTGAGCACCGGGTCGGTCAGCGACGCCCGGAAGAGCAGATCCCCGAACCACTTGGTGACCTTGTAGCCGGGCGGGTACGGCCCGTCGACGTGCGGCAGCTCGATGTCGGCGGTGGTGGAGATCTGCCAGGCGGCGTCGACCACCACGCGGACCTGGTCGAAGTACGCGTGCGCGGGCTCGTCGTGCGGCTTCGGACCGGAGCGCAGGTACTTCGACAGGCAGGAGGCGTGCAGTGTCGCGGAGGTCATTCCCTGGCCGTACACCGGGTTGAAGGAGGCGACCGCGTCGCCGGCGGCGACCAACCCGGCGGGCAGACGGTCGAGCTTGTGGAAGTCTCGGCGTCGGCTGTCCGCCTGGTGGTACGTGACGACCCCGCCGAGCATCTCCCCGTTTTCGGCGATGTCGCCGAACATCTGCGGGTAGTGCTCCCGGCAACGGGCGGTGAAGTCGGCGACGTCACGGCTGGGCCGGTCCCCGTCGTAGCCGGCCACCAGCATGATCCAGCGGTCCCCCTCGACCGAGTTGATCCCACCGATCCGGGCGGTACGCCCCTTGCCCGCCATGGTGTGGAAGACCGCCACCCAGGCGTCGCTGACCGCCTCGTCGCGCTTGAAGAGCGCCGTGGCGTAGTTCAGCTTGATCGGCATGCGGTGCAGCGGCGGGCGCGGCCACCCGTGCTCGGCCAGCCAGTCGCTCAACCGGCTGGACCGCCCCATCGCGTCGACCACCAGGTCCGCCGCTTCGACGACGGGCTCGGTGCCGCCCTCGGGCACGTACCGGGTGCCATTGACCCGCCGCTCGTCGAAGAGCAGACCCTCGGCCCGGCCATACACCATGCGGATGTTGTCGATGGCGAGGGTGCGTCGGCGGACCAGCGCCTCCAGGAACGGACGCGTGGTGATCAGCGCCGGCCCGGTGCCGGTCGCCGCGGGCGGCAGACCCAACATGCCGTTCACGTAGACCTTCGCGGTGCCCGGGTCGTTCGGTGGTGGCGGGGCGCCGAGCGCGAGCGCCTCGTCGGCGATGCCGGGGAACCAGCGCTCCAACTGGACCTGACCGGCGGGCAGCAGCGCGTGCACCTGACTGCCCTGGGGCACGCCCGGCCGTGGACCGGCGTCGACATCGGACGGATCCCGTTCGATGATCAGCACTTCCTCGGCGTGGTCGCTCAACACCCGGGCCGCCAGCAACCCGGCCATGCTGCCACCGAGCACCACCGCCCGTCGCATGACCACTCTGGTCTCGGCGGGTGGTTCGGCCGTCGCTATCTCGGCGAAGAGCCGGGACGGAGAGGCGGGCATGCGATCACTCCTCGAACGGTCGGGAAACCTCGGCATTCACGACCGTAACCATCGCGACGCCAGCCGTCAGCGCTCAGCCGGCCTGCCATTTCGAGTTGGCGCCCCGGATGCGGTGGTCAGATGGGCGGCGAGCCCTGCCGGCCAGGACCGCGCCGGATCCGGCGACCAGCTATGAATGTCTGATGAGTGCCAATGCCGGTGCGACCCGGCCCCCGCGTGCCCCGGCCCTTCCGGACCCCGGGCCGGGCAGCCGAACCAGGCCGGTCGCCTGGTGGGGCTTCCTGAGCCTGGTGGTGGCCGCCCTGGCCGCCTGCACGCCCGCGGGTGACTCGCGCCGGCACGCCACCCCGCCGGCCACCGGTGCGGCGCCGTCGACGGACGCCAGTGGTGGTGGGCCACCCTGCACGACATCGGTTGACACGCTGCCAGCACCGCCGGCGGGCTACCGGTTGGTGGGCGAAGACGTGGCGGTGCCCACCGCCCCCGTGATGTCGGCGGAGGATTCCGGGGAGGCCGATCCGGCGGCACGGCTGTTCGCCAAGTGGGGGCTCGTCGTCCGCGCCGGGACGGTCGCCGACCTGCGGGTGGCACCGGGCTGGCAGGACAAGGCCCGGCTCGGCTGGGGCGGCACCGGCACGCCCGCGGCGACCGTCACGGTGCACGCCTGCCTGCCGGAGGGTGGGCAGGCTCAGTGGTTGGCCTTCGTCGGCGGCACCTGGGTCGCGCAGGTCGCCTGCGTACCACTAATCGTGACGTCGAATGGCCAAACCGACCGCGTCGACGTCGGCATCGGCGTCCCCTGCGACAAGACCACCGCCCCCTAGCCCTGCACGCGCACGCCCACCCCACCTCAGCCCTGGTTGATCAAGAGGTTTGCGTCACCTATCCCGGGGTGTCGTGACGCAAACCTCTTGATCAACGCAGGGGACGGCGTCGCTGCGGCACTGCGCCGCCGCGACCCCGGGTCCACGCCTCGACTCAGGCCGGGGCTCCGGCGGGCGTGGTCTCCTTCTCGTCGGGGCGGGACGCCGCCTCGTCGTCGTGCTCGTCGACCATGGTGGCCTCGTCGAACGGGTCGTTGCCGCTCAGCACCGCGGTCGCCCGCTCCCGGTCGAACTCGCCGGTCCAGGTTCCCACCAGTACCGTCGCCACCGCGTTGCCGGCGAAGTTGGTCAGCGCCCGAGCCTCCGACATGAACCGGTCGATGCCGACGATCAGCCCGACCCCGTCGACGAGGTCCGGGCGGTGCGACTGGAGGCCGCCGGCCAGCGTGGCCAGCCCGGCGCCGGTGACCCCGGCGGCACCCTTCGACGCGATGATCATGAACAGCAGCAGCGAGATCTGCTCGCCGATGGCCAGCGGCTTGCCCAGCGCGTCGGCGATGAACAGCGACGCCATGGTCAGGTAGATCGCCGTACCGTCCAGGTTGAACGAGTAGCCGGTCGGCACCGTGATGCCGACGACCGGCTTGCTCACACCGAAGTGCTCCATCTTCGCGATCAGCCGCGGCAGCGCCGACTCCGACGACGAGGTCGACAAAATCAGCAGGAACTCCCGGCCCAGGTAACGCAGCAGCGAGAAGATCGAGATCCGGGCCACGAACCACAGCAGCGCGCCCAGGAACACCAGCACGAAGATCAGACAGGTGGCGTAGAAGCCCACCATGATCTGGGCGAGGCTCTTGAGGGCGTCCACGCCGGTCGCGCCGACCACGGCGGCCATCGCGCCGAACGCGCCGATCGGCGCCAGCCACATGATCATGGCAAGGACCTTGAAGACGACCCGCTGGATGACGGTGATGGCGCTGAGCACCGGCTCACCCCGCCGGCCCATGGCCTGTACGGCGAAGCCGACCAGCAGGGCGACCAGCAGCGTCTGGAGCACCTTGCCCTCGGTGAGCGAGGAGAGCAGCGTCGTCGGGATGATCCCGAGCAGGAAGTCGGCCGTACCGGCGGCCTCGTCACCGGCGGCGGCCTTACCGGAGCCGACCAGGTCCGGGCCGAGGTTCAGGCCCGAACCGGGGTGGATGAGGTTGCCGACGACCAGGCCGATGGCGAGCGCGACCGTCGACATGGTCAGGAAGTAGCCGAGGGCCAGGCCGCCGACCTTGCCGACCTTCGCGGCCTGCCGTACGGAGCCGACGCCGAGCACGATGGTGCAGAAGATGACCGGGCTGATCATCATCTTGATCAGGTTGACGAAGCCGGTGCCGATCGGCTTGAGTTCCTTGCCGAAATCGGGGGCGACCAGGCCGACCACGATGCCGGCGACCACGGCCACGATGACGGCCAGATACAGGTAACGGGTACGGTCCCGGCGGACCGCCGGTGCCGGGGTGGTGGCGGATGCGGTGGTGTCCATGTCGACAATGTGAAGCGCGTCTCACCCGTTGACAGCCTTGCGGTCATTCTGTTCACCGCGTTGGCGGAAACGGTGACGCGACTGAGGAGGGTGGTGAAGGTGGCCCGACGCCAGTGGAGCATCGCGGGGCAACTCTTCGCCCTCCAGGCGATGGTGGTGACGCTGCTCGTGCTGGCCGGCGCGGCGGGCGCCGTCTGGCTGGCCCGCAGCGACTCCCGCCAGGCCGCGCAGGAGGAGGTGCTCGCGGTGGCGCAGACCGTGGCCGGCTCCCCCGACGTCCGCGAGGCCCTCACGACCGTCGACCCCGCGAAGGTCCTCCAGCCGTACGCCGAATCGACAAGGAAGGCCACGGGCACCGACTTCGTGGTGGTGATGGCCCCCGACCGCACCCGTTTCTCGCACCCGACGAAGAACCAGATCGGCGAGCCGTTCGTCGGCGAGATCGGGCCCGCTCTGGCGGGCCGCCCGTTCACCACCACCAACGTCGGGACGCTCGGCGAGTCGGTGCGCGCGGTCGTTCCGGTGTACGACGAGCAGCGACGCCTCGTCGGTCTGGTCTCGGTGGGCATCACCACCCGCGCGATCGACAAGAAGCTGCTCGGCCAGTTGCCGGTGCTGTTCGGTGTGGTCACGCCGGCTCTGGCCCTCGCCGCGACGGGCTCCTGGCTGCTCAGCCGCCGGCTCCGCCGCCAGACACACGGTCTGGGGCCGGCCCAGATGACCCGGATGTACGAGTACTACGACGCCGTTCTGCACTCGGTGCGGGAAGGTCTCGTCGTGCTCACCACCGATCGTCGGGTGGCGCTCGTCAACGACGAGGGCCGCCGGCTGCTGGGGCTCGACGCGGACGCGCCAGTCATCGACCAGCCGGTGGCCGGGATCGACCTGCCGCCCGCGGCGGCCGAGCTGCTCGGCTCCGCCCGCGACGCCCGCGACGAGCCGATCGTCGCCGGTGACCGGGTGCTCGTCGCCAACCAGCGGACCACCCGCTTCGAGGGCGCGGTGCTCGGCACCGTACTGACCCTGCGCGACCAGACCGAGCTGCGCACCCTGGCCAGCGAGCTGGATTCGGTGCGCGCGTTGACCGAGGCGTTGCAGGCGCAGACCCACGAGTCGGCCAACCGGCTGCACACCGTGCTGACGCTGGTGGAGCTGGGTCGCGCCGACGAGGCCGTCCGGCTCGGCACCCGGGACCTGGCCCTCGCCCAACAGTTGACCGACCGGGTGGTCGGCGCGGTCACCGAGCCGGCGTTGGCGGCGCTGTTGCTCGGCAAGTCCGCACAGGCCGGCGAGCGCGGAGTGGATCTGGTCATCGAGCCGGACTGCCGCCTCGACGACAGCCCACTGCCGACCGGAGATCTCCTCACCGTTGTCGGCAACCTCGTCGACAACGCCCTGGAGGCGGTGGCCGGTACGCCGGCGCCGCGCCGCGTGCGGGTCTTCGTCGGCGCTACCGGTGACGAGCTGGTGGTTCGGGTAGCCGACAGCGGCCCCGGTCTGGCACCTGAACGGGTCGCCGACGCGTTCCGGCGCGGCTGGTCCACCAAGAGCACCGGCCGGGGTCTCGGCCTGGCGCTGGTCGGCCAGGTGGTACGCCGGCACGGCGGTAGCGCCGAGGTCTGTCGCTCCGACGACGGCGGCAGCCTGTTCACCGTTCGGCTGCCGGGCAGAACAGGGCGGTCATGAGCGCCATCCGGGTACTCGTCGTCGAGGACGAGCCGCTGCTGGCGGAGGCGCACAGCGCGTACACCGAACGGGTTCCTGGTTTCGTGGTGGTCGGGGTGGCGCACACCGCGCGGGCGGCGATGGCGGCCCTGCGTGCCAATGACGGCGGCGACGTGGACCTCGTACTCCTGGATTTTCGGCTGCCCGACCTGCACGGCCTGGACGTCTGCCGGGCGCTGCGCGCGGCCGGCAGCAGCGTCGACGTGCTCGCGGTGACGTCCGCGCGGGACCTGGCGGTGGTGCGCACCGCGGTGTCCCTCGGGGTGACCCACTACCTGCTCAAGCCGTTCACGTTCGCCGCGTTCCGCGACAAGCTGGAGCGGTACGCCGACTACCGCGCCCAGGCGCTCGCCGACGGCGAGGTCGCCGCCCAGCACGAGGTGGACCAGATGTTCGCCACCCTGCGCGGCACCGCCGGGCACAGCCTGCCCAAGGGGCTCGACGCGCAGACCCTCGATCGGGTACGCGCCGCGCTCACCGACGGCACCCGCACGGAGGTCGGGCTGTCCGCGACCGAGGTGAGCGCGCTGACCGGCATCTCCCGGGTGACCGCCCGCCGCTACCTGGAGTACCTGGTGACCGTCGACCGGGCCGCCCGCACCCCCCGCTACGGCACCCCCGGCCGCCCCGAGGTCGAGTATCGACCCCGTTGAGCATGGAACAACTCCGCCCGACATCGGCGGCGAGGTGCCACGCATTGACCTGGAAGTGGGAGAATCGACGACGGACCGACTCCCGGAGGTGAGCTGTGACGTCGAGCAACGCCGAGCGGATGCCCGAGTGGCCGGCAGCCGAGCACGTGCCAGCCGAGGAGTTGGCCCGCCGTCAGGGCATTCGACCGATCGCTTCCGTGGACGACCTGGCCCGGCCGGGCCTGTTCGAGTCGGACGAGGAATTGGACGAGTTTCTCGCCGACCTGTACACCTCTCGGCGGGCCGGCGCCGCATGAGCCTTGTCGTTCTGGACACCGACGTGGCATCGGCAATCCTCCGAGGGCGGCTACCTGAACGTCTCCGTGCCCGCCTGGCCGGTAAGACCCTCTGCATCACCTTCGTGACGCTCGGAGAGCTGACCAAGTGGACAGCGCTCCGAAGCTGGGGGCCGCGCAAGCTGGCTGACCTCGCGCAGTGGCGCTCGAGGATCGTACTGCTCCCCTTCGACGAGGCGGTGGCGGTGACCTGGGGGCACCTTCAGGCGCGGGCTCAGCACCGGGGACGCCCCCGACCGACAAACGACTCCTGGATCGCGGCTTGCTGCCTGGTCGACCGGCTGCCGCTGGCCACCTTCAACGGCAAGGATTTCGCCGACTTCGCCGAGTACGACGGGCTACGTCTCTTCGACGTCTCCTAGCTTTGACAGCTCCGAGTGTGGCTGCCCGGTACTGCAAGGCGGTGGCAGGCCGGGAACCCGGTGGCGGGGCGGAGATCCGTTGTTAGACTCGGCGGGTTGGGTTGGTGGTACGACCAGGGAGACCAGACATGGCGGGTGACGACGACATCTCCGGGTGAGACCGGATGTGTTCGGCCATCGGTTCGGCGCGCGTTCGGCGCAGCCGCCGGGGCCATGTCGTCGTTCCACCGGTTCCCGTTGTCGTCGGGCGGCTGAGGCGCGCCCACCCCACCCTCTGAGGTCACTCGCATGTCTGATGCGTTCATTGTCTGCTCGAACCTTTCCTTCTCCTGGCCGGATGACACCCCGGTCTTCTCGGAGCTGTCCTTCACCGTCCCGGGCGGTCGCACCGGCCTGGTCGCGCCCAACGGCGCCGGAAAGAGCACCCTGCTGCGGCTGATCGCCGGGGATCTGCGGCCCAGCGGCGGCAGCGTCACCGTCGACGGTGTGCTCGGCTACCTCCCGCAGACGTTGCCGCTGGTCGGCGACCTGAGCGTGGCGCAGGTGCTGGGCGTCGCCGAGCGGATCGCCGCGCTGCACGCCATTGAGGCCGGCGACGCCGCCGAGGAGCACTTCGCCACCATCGGCGACGACTGGGACATCGAGGAGCGCACCCGCTCGGAGCTGGACCGCCTCGGCCTGGGTGAGCTGTCGCTCGACCGCCGGCTGCACACCCTCAGCGGCGGCCAGGTGGTCTCCCTCGGTCTGGCGGCGCAACTGCTGCGCCGCCCGGACGTGCTGCTGCTCGACGAGCCGACGAACAACCTGGACCTGGAGGCCCGGCACAAGCTCTACGACGTCCTCACCGAGTGGTCCGGGTGCCTGCTGCTGGTCAGCCACGACCGGGAACTGTTGGACCGGATGGACCGCATCGCTGAGCTGGACCAGGGCGAGATCCGGTGGTACGGGGGCAACTTCACCGCGTACACGGAGGCGGTGCAGGCGGCGCGGGAGGTGGCCGAGAGCAACCTGCGCAACGCCGAGCAGGAGGTGAAGCGGGAGAAGCGGGAGATGCAGCAGGCCCGCGAACGGGCCGACCGGCGGGCCAGCAACGCCTCGAAGAACCTGAAGAACGCCGGCCTGGCCCGGATCGTCGCTGGTGGGCTCAAGCGCAGCGCACAGGAGTCGGCGGGCAAGGCGCAGGAGACGCACTCGTCCCGGCTCGGTCAGGCCAAGGCCCGACTCGACGAGGCGGGCCGGGCGGTACGCGACGAGGACCGGATCGTCGTGAACCTGCCGGACACCACAGTCCCGGGCGGGCGCACCGTCTTCTCCGGCCAGGGGATGCGGGCCCACTTCGACGACCGGGAGTTGTTCGGCGGCGACGGCGCCGACCTGGTGATCCGGGGGCCGGAACGGATCGCGCTGACCGGGGCGAACGGCGTCGGCAAGTCGACCCTGCTGCGCCTGGTCAACGGCGACCTGCAACCGTCCGGCGGTGAGCTGAGGCGCGGCGAGGGACGGATCGCGTACCTGTCGCAGCGGCTGGACCTGCTGGACCTCGACCGCACGGTGGCGGAGAACTTCGCCGCGTACGCGCCGAGCCTGCCGGACGCCAAGCGGATGAACCTGCTCGCCCGGTTCCTGTTCCGGGGCGCCCGGGTGAACCTGCCGGTCGGGGTCCTGTCCGGCGGTGAACGGCTGCGCGCCACCCTCGCCTGTGTGCTCTGTGCCGAGCCGGCGCCGCAACTGCTGCTGCTCGACGAGCCGACAAACAACCTGGACCTGGTCAGCGTGGGTCAGCTGGAGAGCGCGCTGTCGGCGTACCAGGGGGCGTTCGTGGTGGTCAGCCACGACGAACGGTTCCTCGCCGAGATCGGCGTGCAGCGTTGGCTGCGGTTGGCCGACGGCCAACTGCGGGAGATCAGCGCCCCCGAGCGGGTCTGAGCCCGGCGGTCCGGCCGGCGCAGGCCGGCCGGACCGATGCGGGCTCAGCTCACGTTGGCCGGGCCGAGGACGCTCTTCAGGTCACCCATCAGCGCGGTCGTCGCCGCCACCCGGAACGGACCCAGCCGCAGGGTGGTGGTGCGCCCGCCGTTCTGGAGTTTGACGTGCACCTCGGTGTCGCCGGGGTGCAGCACCAGGGTTTCCTTGAGTTTCTCCACCAGCGGTGGTGTGCAACGGTGCACCGGGATGGTGAGGGTGACCGGCTTGTTCGTGGCGCTGGTGCTGACGTCCGGCATGGACATGTCCATCGCCATGATCCGTGGCGTGTCGTCGCGGCGGTCCACCCGACCCTTGACCACCACGATGGCGTCCTCGGCGATGTACTGCCCGATCACCTCGTAGGTGTTGGGGAAGAACAGCGCCTCCACCCCACCGGCCAGGTCCTCCAGGGTGGCCGATGCCCAGGCACGGCCCTGCTTGGTGACCCGGCGCTGCACCCCGGAGAGGATGCCGGCGAGGGTGACGACCGCCCCGTCGGGCACCCCGCCCTCCTCGGCCAGGGAGGCGATGGTGGTGTCGGCAGCCGCGTTGAGGATGTGCTCCAGACCGAACAGCGGGTGGTCGGAGACGTACAGGCCGAGCATCTCCCGCTCGAAGGCCAGCTTGTCGCGCTTGTCCCACTCGCTGTCGCCGATGGTCGGCATCACAGTGGTGCTGCCGGTGTCGGCGTCACCGAACCCGGCGCCGAACAGGTCGTACTGGCCGACGGCCTCCTTGCGCTTGACGTCGGCGTACGCGTCGATCGCGTCGGCGTGCACCGCGAGCAGGCCCTTGCGGGGATGGTCGAGGGAGTCGAACGCACCCGCCTTGATCAGCGATTCGATCGTCTTCTTGTTGCAGACCACCGCGTCCACCTTGGACAGGAAGTCGTAGAAGTCGGCGTACTCGCCCTTCTCCTCCCGGCAGCGCATGATCGAGGCGACCACGTTCGCCCCGACGTTGCGGACGGCGGCCAGGCCGAAGCGGATGTCCTTGCCGACCGGGGTGAACGGCCCGGCCGAGGTGTTCACGTCCGGTGGCAGCACCTGGATGCGCATCCGGCGACACTCGGCCAGGTAGAGCGCCATCTTGTCCTTGTCGTCGCCGACGCTGGTCAGCAACCCGGCCATGTACTCGGCCGGGTAGTGCGCCTTGAGGTACGCGGTCCAGTAGGAGACCAGGCCGTACGCGGCGGAGTGCGCCTTGTTGAAGGCGTACCCGGCGAACGGCACCAGGACGTCCCACACCGCCTGGATCGCCTCGTCGGAGTAGCCGCGCTCGCGGCAGCCGTCCCGGAACGGGATGAACTCCTTGTCGAGGATCTCCTTCTTCTTCTTACCCATGGCCCGGCGCAGCAGGTCCGCCTGACCGAGGGTGTAGCCGGCGAGGATCTGCGCGGCGCGCTGCACCTGCTCCTGGTAGACGATCAGGCCGTGGGTGGGCGCCAGGATCTCCCGCAGCGGCTCCTCCAGCTCCCTGTGGATCGGCGTGATCTCCTGGAGGCCGTTCTTGCGCAGCGCGTAGTTGGTGTGCGAGTCGACGCCCATCGGACCGGGTCGGTACAGGGCCAGGACGGCGGAGATGTCCTCGAAGTTGTCCGGCTTCATCAACCGCAGCAGTGACCGCATCGGCCCGCCGTCGAGCTGGAACACGCCCAGGGTGTCGCCGCGGGCCAGCAGCTCGTACGCGGCCTTGTCGTCCAGCGGCAGGCCCAGCAGGTCGAGCTTGCGGCCGTGGTTCAGCTCGATGTTCTTGACCGCGTCGTCGATGATCGTCAGGTTGCGCAGGCCGAGGAAGTCCATCTTCAGCAGCCCGAGCGACTCGCAGGTCGGGTAGTCGAACTGCGTGATGATCGCCCCGTCGGCGTCGCGGCGCGTCAACGGGATGTGCTCGATGATCGGCTCGGCGGACATGATGACGCCGGCGGCGTGCACGCCGGTCTGCCGGATCAGCCCCTCGATGCCCTTGGCCGTGTCGATCACCTTGCGGACGTCCGGGTCGGAGTCGTACAGGCCGCGGATCTCGCCCGCCTCGGCGTAGCGGGGGTGCTTGTTGTCGAAGATGCCGGTGAGCGGGATGTCCTTGCCCATCACCGCGGGTGGCATCGCCTTGGTGATCCGGTCGCCGACCGCGTACGGGAAACCGAGGACCCGAGCCGAGTCCTTGATCGCGGCCTTCGCCTTGATCGTGCCGAAGGTGGCGATCTGGGCGACCTTGTCCTCGCCCCACTTGTCGGTGACGTACTTGATGACCTCACCGCGCCGACGCTCGTCGAAGTCGATGTCGACATCCGGCATCGAGACCCGCTCGGGGTTGAGGAACCGCTCGAAGATCAGGCCGTGCTGGATCGGGTCCAGGTCGGTGATGCCCAGCGCGTACGCGACGAGCGACCCGGCGGCCGAGCCACGGCCCGGCCCCACGGCGATGCCCTGGTTCTTCGCCCACTGGATGAAGTCGGCGACCACCAGGAAGTAGGACGGAAAGCCCATCTGGTTGATGACGCCCAGCTCGTACTCCGCCTGGACGACGTGCCCCTCGGGGATCCCGTTCGGGTAGCGGCGACCCAGGCCGGCGAAGGTCTCCTTGCGGAACCAGGACTCCTCGGTCTCCCCCTCGGGCACCGGGAAGCGCGGCATCAGGTTGTGGAACTCGAACATGCCCTTCGGGTCGACCTTCTCGGCGACCAGCAGGGTGTTGCGGCAGCCCTCCTGCCACAGCTCGGACGAGTCCACAGCGCGCATCTGGTCGGCGCTCTTGATGAAGTAGCCGCCACCCTCGAACCGGAACCGGTTGGGGTCGTCGATGTTGCTGCCGGTCTGCACGCAGAGCAGCACGTCGTGGGCGGTGGCCTGCGCCTCGTGGGTGTAGTGCGAGTCGTTGGTGACCACCGGCGGGATGTCCAGTTTGCGGGCGATCTCGGTGAGCCCCTCACGGACCCGGCTCTCGATGGAGAGGCCGTGATCCATGATCTCCAGGAAGTAGTTGTCCTTGCCGAAGATGTCCTGGTAGCTGGCGGCGACCTTGAGGGCCTCGTCGAACTGGCCCAGCCGCAGCCGGGTCTGCACCGCGCCGGACGGGCAGCCGGTGGTGGCCATGATCCCCTCGGCGTGCTCGGCGATCAGCTCCATGTCCATCCGGGGCCACTTGACGTAGTGCCCCTCCATGGAGGCGCGCGAGTTGAGGGTGAAGAGGTTCTTCAGGCCCTTCGCGTCCTTCGCCCACATGGTCTTGTGGGTGATCGCGCCGTTACCGGAGATGTCGTCGCTCTTCTGCTCCGGGCGACCCCACTTGACCCGCGCCTTGTGGTAGCGCGACTCCGGCGCCACGTACGCCTCGACGCCCAGGATCGGGGTGATCCCGGCGGCCATCGCCTGGTTGTAGAAGTCGTTCGCACCGTGCATGTTGCCGTGGTCGGTGATCGCCACGGCGGACATGCCCAGCCGCTTGGCCTCGGCGAACAGGTCCTTCAGTCGGGCCGCTCCGTCGAGCATCGAGTACTCGGTGTGCACGTGCAGATGCGCGAACGAATCAGCCATGCGTGGCGCCCCCCGGCGGTGTGGATCTTGTTGGTCGGAGCCGACCGGGACCTACCCTACCGAGGTGATCTCGGCGGCTCCACCGTCCGCGCCGAGGGTGGCCCTCGTCTCCTGATCCAACCCGCGTGCGCCTAGTCTCGGAGGATGGCGAGGTACTACGACGTGCACCCGGAGAACCCGCAGCCCCGGGTCATCGGCCAGGTCGCCGACCTGATCCGCGGTGGTGGGCTGGTGGCCTATCCGACGGACTCGTGCTACGCGCTCGGCACCCAACTGGGCAACCAGGACGGGCTGGACCGGATCCGGCAGATCCGGCACCTCGACGACCGGCACCACTTCACGCTGGTCTGCCACGACTTCGCGCAGCTCGGTCAGTTCGTCCAGATCAGCAACGCGGTCTTCCGCCTCGTGAAGGCGTCCACCCCGGGCAGCTACACCTTCATCCTGCCGGCCACACGGGAGGTGCCCCGCCGGATGCTGCACCCGAAGAAGCGGACCGTTGGCGTGCGGGTCCCCCGGCACACAGTCACCCAGGCGCTGCTGGCCGAGTTGGCCGAACCGCTGGTGTCCAGCACCCTGGTCCTGCCCGGCGACGACGAGCCGATGACCCAGGGCTGGGAAATCAAGGAACGGCTCGACCACCAGCTCGACGCGGTGCTCGACGCGGGCGACTGCGGCAGCGAGCCGACGAGCGTGATCGACCTGTCCGGGCCCGAGCCGGAAGTCCTGCGCCGGGGAGCCGGGGACGTGTCCCGCTTCGAGTAGGGCGCCGGTTCGCGTCGGGTGCCGGACGCTACGGGGCCACCGCGGCGTCACCGGTCGTACGCTCGGGGATCGGCACCGGCGAGCATTGGACACCCGGCATGCCCGACGCGGACGACATCGACGCCCTGGCCCGGTCCGCCGCGCACGGCGACCCGGCCGCCCTGGACGCCCTGCTGCTCGCGGTACGCCCCGAGGCGCTGCGGCTGTGCGCCCGGTTCCTGCCCAACCGGGAGGACGCCGAGGAAGCCTGCCAGGACACCCTCCTGGCCCTGGCCAACGGCATCACCCGTTTCGAGGGACGCTCCTCGTTCCGTACCTGGCTGCACCGGCTCGCCGCCAACCGGGCTCGCTCGACGTACCGCACACTGCGCCGCCGCTGGCGGTTGGAGGCCGGCGGCGTACCGCTGCCCGACCGGGCCGACCCCCGACGGACGAGCGTGGTCGCCGGCACCCGCCTCGACCTGCTCGACGCCTTCGACGCCGTCCGCCCCGACCTCGCCGAGGTGGTGGCCCTGCGCGACGTTCTCGGGCTGAGCTATCCCGAGATCGCCGAACTGCTCGACGTGCCCGTGGGCACTGTGAAGTCCCGGTTGCACCTGGCCCGCCACCAGGTCCGGCAACGGCTCGGCGCCGACGCGGGCTGAGTCAGCGAGACGGCTGTGGCATCGGAGGGGAGGTCGGGTGGTTGCGCTCCGCCGGGCCGTCGGCCGCGCGGTCACCGCGTTCGCGGCCACCGTGTCGGTCGCCGCCTGCGGCAGCGACGCGGTCTCGCCGCTGCCCGTACAGCCGCCGTCGCCGTCGCCGTCGGTGGTGGCGTCGCCGGTGGTGGCGTCGACGCCCACGCCATCGGTGACGCCCGGTACCAGCCGGTCGCCCTCGCGGGCACCGTCGACCATCGGGCCGCCCCTACCGGTGCCGCCCCCGCCGGTGAGAACCCGGGGTACGCCCCAGCGGCCGACCTCGCCACCGACGACGCCGACCAGCAGTTGTCAGGGCGCGGTCCGCTACGACCTACCGCTGGCAGAGACCGAGCTGGAGCTACTGCGTTCGCTCTGTTTCGCCACCGGCGCGGTGCTGCGGATCCAGGGCATCGGGCCCGGTCTGGTCACCGTCGACCGGCCGGATCTGGTCTCGCAGCACTACGAGGCCGGGGTGGTGGACATCCGGTTCGTCCGACCCGGCACCGTCGCCGTCACGATCCCCCAGGACGACCGCGCGCACACCATCACCGTGGTGGTCCGCTGAGCGTCGGCTCTGGTGCAGGCTGGCGTCAGGGGGTCACCGACGCCGGGGTGGGTCGGCGTCGCCTGCGGAGCAGTTCGCCGAGCGCCACACCGGAGAGCACCAAAGCGGCCGCCACCCCCAGTACCAGCCCGGGCAGGTGCGCGGCGAGCGGCGCGAGGACGACGGTGGCGGCCACGCCGAGGACGTGGGACAGCGCCGCCCGCCCGTAGACCTCGTGCTCCAGGAACGCCCGACCGCAGAGGAACAGGCAGGTGCCGCCCAGCATGAGCGCCGTCATGACACTGCCAGGGGGTTCACCGGGCTCCGCGACGACCCGCTCGACGCTGGCCGCCGTGCTGACCACACCCGCCACCATCAACCAGTGGGCGTACGGGTTGGTCTGCACCAGCCGGGCCCGGTGCGGTGACGCCTCGATGGCGGTACGCAGGGTCGCCCCCGCTCCTCCCGCGTAGCTCCACCACAGCACCACGGCCGTCAGGAACGCGGTGCCGAAGGCGGCTATCCGGTCCGGCGTGAAGGGCGCATGGCTCAGGCTGAGGACGGTGACCAGGACGAGTTCGCCCAGGGTGAGGGTGTAAATCTGCTGGTACCGCTCGGCGAGGTGCTCCGGCGACACCTCGTACTGCGGCAGGGCCGGCCGGCCGGGGACGGGGAAGCGGAACCCGAACCCGACGTAGTCGACGGCCAGTGCGGCGAGCCACACACCGAGGCGCCAGCCGGGGTCGGCCAGCACACCGCCCACCACCCAGAGGGCCCCCGCGCTGAGGGACCAGACCAGGGCACGGAGGGAGCGCTCCCGCCCCTGCCCACCGTGCTGTGACCGGACGAGCACCAGCCCTCGGCCCAGGTTTATCGCGGCCCAGGCCCCACCGAAGACCAGACCGTGGTCGCTGAAGGCCGTCGGCAGTGCGGCGGACATCAGCATGACGCCGAACATGATGCCGAGGATCAGGTACGGAATCGGCCGCCTGCGCGGGCTGTAGGTGTCGGTGATCAGCGTCGTGGTCACCCACACCGCCCAGAGCGTCGACAGGAGGAGCAGCGCCTGACCGAGGCCGGTCCAGCTCTGCTCGGCGGCCATCTTCCGCGAGACCAGGGTCAGACTCGCGACGAAGGCGAGGTCGAAGAAGAGCTCCAGCAGGTCGGCACGCTGCGGCCCGCCCTTCACCCGGGTCAGCGGCCGACGCGGGTCCTCCCTCACGCTGACAGCCTCACACCGCAGGACACCTCGTCGGGGCCTTTTCTCGCAGCGGGCGGTCAGCGCACTCGCACTCCGGCCAGCAGGGTGTCCACGAACGCGGTGTCGGTGTCCAGCGGTGGCGTGATCTGCACGTACACCAGTGCAGCGCCGCCGGGGTGCAGGGCGGCCGACTCGACGATGCGCGGCCGGCCCTGGTCGCAGCGGTACGCCACCACGGTCCACTCGACGCCGGCCTGCCGGGTGGCGCGGGGCGGCGCGGGCGTGCAGTCGCCGTGCGTGCGCTCGGCCAGGAACCCGGCCGGGGTGGTGCGGGCCGCCGTGGCGGTGGAGAGGCCGACGAACGCGCCGGGCAGGCGAGGGTCGGCGGCCCACCGGCGCGGTTGCGGCGACAGCACCAGGGCCGGTTCGGGTTCGCCGTCGGTGCCGTACTGACCGGCCCAGGTGGCACCCGCCGCCGACCAGCCGGGCGGCAGCGCCACGGTCAGCGGCCCGGTCGTGTACGTGCCGCCGACCTGCCGAGCCGACCCGGTGGCGCCTGGTTCGGCACCCACCGCACCCAGCGCGGCTACGGCCACCACAGCGGCCCCGGCCCGCTGCAACCGGCAGAGGCGGCCCGGCCGAGGTTGGTGCCGCACCGGACCGGTCGCCGTAGCCGGCCCCGCCGGGCCACTCCCACCGGTCGACGCGACCGGCCGTCCCACCGGGGTGCTCGCGCGGGTCAACGCGGCGTGCAGGGTCGCGGCGTCGGGGTAGCGGTCGGCCGGGTGGTGGGCGGTGGCCCGGGCGAGCACCGCCGCGA
Organism: Micromonospora sp. NPDC005205; assembly: GCF_040608275.1. Classification (NCBI taxonomy): domain Bacteria; kingdom Bacillati; phylum Actinomycetota; class Actinomycetes; order Micromonosporales; family Micromonosporaceae; genus Micromonospora; species Micromonospora sp. NPDC005205. The sequence continues at coordinate 249,708 of NZ_JBEXHV010000007.1, read as the reverse complement.
CCGCCGGAGGCACGTCCTCCCGTAGTCGGATCTCCGGGGCGCGGCCAGCCGATTCGGGTCCGGACGGGTTCGCGTGCGACGGGCCCGCGGCGAGCAGTCGGACGCCGAGCCGCCCGAGCCCGTACACGTCGGCACGGGTGTCGACCACAGCGCCCGGATCGTCCTGCTCGGGGGCCATGTAACCCGGGGTACCGGCGCGGGCGGTCAGGCCCGAGGCGGCGGCGAGCGCCTTGGCGAGGCCGAGGTCGGCGATCAGCACCTGTTCCGTGCCGCCGGGGCCGGCGGCACGGAACAGGATGTTGCCCGGGGTGAGATCGCGGTGCACGACGCCGTGCCGGTGCAGCACGGAGACCCCGGCGCAGACCTCGCCGAGCAGGCGCAGCGCCGCTGGCGCGGGGATCTCGCCGGCAGCCAGCCGGTCCCGCAGGCTGCCTCCGTCCGCCCAGGCCAGGACCGCGTACGGGCGGCCGTCGGGCAGCTCACCGACGGCGTGCACCCGGATCAGCCGCTCGTGCTCCAACCGCCGTAGCAACCGGGCCTCGTCGAGGAAGCGCTCCCGCACCCGCAGGTCATGGCTCCAGTTCTCGGCCAGCACCTTGATCGCCACGTGCGCGTCGAGCGCCCGGTCGTAGCCCAACCACACCGTCGCGAACGAACCGACGCCGAGCAGTCGCTCGATGGCGTAGGGCCCGATCCGCAGTGGAGCCGTCACCGTGTCACCTCCGGCGGGCGTCTCTCTGCACGGTAGACCGGGCCGAGCCGGAAGGTGACGAACCGTTGGCCCCCGCGCGGTGACTAACAGGGCAGGAGTCCCATCACCGAAGGAGCCACCATGAAACGTCCCCCGATCCTCGTCACCACCGCCGTGCTGGCGCTCGGCACGCTCGTTGCGGCGGCCGTCGCTGGCCCGGCGGCGGCAGCGGCGCCTCTGGCCGGCGACGCCGCGCCCGCCTCGGCCCGTGGTCCGCTCGCCGTCGCCGTCGGGCACAGCCACCCGCAGGTGCTCAGCGTCGACGGCGTCGGCGTGTACCGCATCGGCGCCAGCCTGGCCGCGCTCACCGCGAACGGGCACATCGACTGGACCGCGCCGTCCTGCGGCACTGTGGTGCACGCCGGCGCGACCGGTTCCTGGGCGGGCGTGATCCTGCTGGCCTTCCGTGACGGGCGGCTCGTGGAGGTCGGTACGGCCACCGCACCGCCCTACTCCCCCGCCGGAGCGGCGGTCGGCATGACCTTCGCCGAGCTGGAGGACATCTACGGGCGGCGGGGCTCGCTGATCCGCAACGACGCGGGAGACGCCGAGGCGTACCTGGTGCGGGTGGGGTCGCGGGTGGAGCTGTTCACCGGGCACCCGATCCGGCCGGGCGTGGGTTACTTCCAGGTCGGCCCGGCCAGCTTCGTCGAGCGGAACTTCCGGCAGGGCGCGACTTGCTGACTTTTCCCAGGTACGGGGCGTCCGGTGTCGACCGGGCGCCCCGTACGTCGTATGGACCCGAAGGGAAGGTGAGGCGGACACGATGTTATTGGCCTAGACAACACTGTGTGGCACACAGTATGGTGTGACACATGGTTAGCGAGGACGTTCTACGGACGCACCTACAGGAGTTGCGTCGAGGCACCGTCGTGGTGGCCAGCCTGGTCGCGCTGCGCCGACCGGACTACGGCTACGCACTGCTGCAACGGCTCAGCGACCACGGCTTCCCGGTCGACGCCAACACCCTCTACCCGCTGCTGCGCCGCCTGGAGGACCAGGGGCTGCTGACCAGCGAGTGGAACACCGAAGAGAGCCGACCGCGCAAGTTCTACCGGACCAGCGACGAGGGCGAGTCGATGCTGAACCGGCTCCTCGACGACCTCGCCGCCGTGCAGACCTCCATCACCGGGCTGATCCAAGGAGTGGAACGATGAACACCCTGACCGACCGCTACCTCGCCGCCACCCTGCGATCGGTGCCCGCCCAGCGCCGCGACGAGATCGCCAACGAGCTGCGGGCCTCCATCGACGACATGATCGAGGGCCGGACCGATGGCGGGCAGGACGCCACCACCGCCGAGCGGGAGGTGCTCACCGAGCTGGGCAACCCCGACGTGCTGGCCGCCCGGTACGCCGACCGTCGATTGCAGCTCATCGGTCCGACCTACTACCTGCTCTGGCTGCGGCTGCTGAAGCTGCTGCTCAGCTTCATCCCGGCGCTCGTCGGCACGATCGTCACGGTGGTCGAGGCGGCGGAAGGGAAGGGTTTCGGCGCCGTCGGGCCCGGCATCGTCGCAGCAATACAGGTGGCTGTGCAGATCGCCTTCTGGCTCACAGTGACCTTCGCCATCATCGAGCGCAACCAGACGGCCGTGGACCTGCCGGAGTGGACTGTCGACCAGTTGCCCGACGCGCCGGTACGACGAGGCATCCCCCTCGCCGACACCATCGCATCGGTGATCATGTTGGTGCTGACCATCGCGTACCTGCCGCTCCAGCACTACCACTCCTGGGTGAGCGACACCGACGGCGAGAACATCGCGATCCTCGACCCGGCCCTGTGGTCGTTCTGGCTGCCGGCGCTGATCGGCGTGCTGGCACTCAGTGTGGTCTTCGAGGTCGTGAAGTACCGGATCGGCCGCTGGACCTGGGCGCTGTTCGGCACGAAGGTGCTGCTCGACCTGGCGTTCGCGGTGCCGCTGGCCTGGCTCGCGCTCTCCGACCGCCTGCTCAACCCGGCCCTGGCCGAGCGCCTGACCTGGGTGGCGGAGGCCGACAACCGGGACGGCATCGGCCTGGCCATCGCCGTGGGCGCGGCCGCGATCGTGGTCTGGGACCTGATCGACACGGCCCGGAAGACCCGCGCTCAGACGACCGCGTGAGCGACACCGGAGACGGCGGCCCGGCGCGTACCCCGCGCCGGGCCGCCGCCCGTCGACGCGACCGGACCGGCACGAGCCCTCCCGGTCGACGGGCCTGGTGGGCGGCGTGGCATCGTTCCCGGATGAGCGTGGCACCGCGAGAGGAATGGCGTCGCCCGGGCCCGACGGCGGAGCAGCGCCGCAACGACCTCTGGATCGGCCTGGGGATGACCGGGCTGGCGTTGGTCAGTCTGACCCTGGCCCGCAGCACCGGCGCGTTCCTCCTGGGCCCACCGCCGTCCGGGCCGGAGCAGCTGTTCTGGACCGTCGCGGTGACTCTCCCGCTGATCTGGCGACGACGCTGGCCGACCGCGACCCTGCTGGTCGTCGCGGTGGCGTTCATCGCCGCCCAGGCCCGCTCGGCCCCGGAGACCCAGTTCTCCTCGTGGGCCCTGTTCTGCGCCCTCTACACCGTCGGCGCGTGGGGGCAGGACCGCCAACTGTCCCGCCGGCTGCGGATCGGCGTGATCGCCACGATGTTCGCCTGGCTCGGTGTCTACTACGCGGTGATGATCGACCACATCCCGGCGGATGCCTTCGCCGACGCGGTCGGACCGGTGCCACCGGTGCTCGCCGCGATGGTCACCGGCGTGCTGCTCAACGTGCTGGTCTTCGGTTTCGGGTACTTCTTCGGCGAGACCGCGTGGGTGGCCGCGCGCCGCGAGCACGAGCTGCGCGCCCAGGCCGAGGACCTGCGCCGGTCGCAGGCCGAGGCCCGGGAGCGGGCGGTGCTCGGCGAACGGGTCCGGATCGCCCGCGAGCTGCACGACGTGGTCGCCCACCACGTGTCGGTGATGGGCGTGCAGGCATCCGCCTGCCGCCGGGTGTTCGACCGCGACCCGGGCAAGGCCCGCACCGCGCTGACCGCCATCGAGCAGAGCGCCCGCACCGCCGTCGACGAGCTGCGTCGGATGCTCGGCGTGCTGCGGACCTCCGCCGGCACCGACGCCGCGACGCCGCCGGCCGGCGGCGTCGAACGGATCGACGAGCTGGTCGAGCGGGCTCGGGCCGCCGGGCTGACGGCCACCCTCGGGGTGTACGGCGACCCGGTCGCGTTGCCCGAATCGGTCTCCCAGACGGCTTACCGGGTGACGCAGGAGGCGGTGACCAACACTTTGAAGCACGCCGAGGCGGCCCTGCTCGACGTGCGGGTCCGGTACCTGGCCCGGGAGGTGGAGGTCGACGTGACCGACGACGGGCGGGGCGGCGGGCGGGCCGACACCGACGGATTGGGCCTGATCGGCATGCGCGAACGGGTCACCGCCCACGACGGCGACCTGGAGGCCGGGCCACGGGCCGGCGGCGGCTGGCGGGTACGCGCCCGCTTCCCCCTGGCGGCGTCGCCGGACCGACCGGTGGGCCTACAGCGGGAGCCGAGCGACAGGCAGCAGGCGGCAGCCGGCGCGGAGCCGTCGGCATGAGCGCGGCAGCCCAGCAGGCGCTTGACGCCGGGCCGACGGTGCGGGTGCTGCTCGCCGACGACCAGCACCTCGTCCGTACCGGCTTCCGGGTCATCCTGGAGGTGGAGGACGACATCGAGGTGGTCGGTGAGGCCGCCGACGGCGAGCGGGCCGTCACCATGACCCGAGCCACCCGCCCCGACGTCGTACTCATGGATGTGGAGATGCCCGGGATGGACGGCCTGGAGGCCACCCGGCAGATCGTCGCCGACGGCCCCGGGGCGCCAGCGGTGCTGATCCTCACCACCTTCGACCGCGACGACTACCTGTTCGCGGCGCTGCGGGCCGGGGCCAGCGGCTTCCTGCTCAAGAACGGCACGCCGGAGGAGCTGATCGAGGCCATCCGGGTGCTGGCCAGGGGCGACGGTCTGCTCGCCCCGGAGATCACCCGCCGGGTGATCTCCACCTTCGCCCGACCCGGCGACCCGGCGGGCACCGCCCACCGGGGTCCCGAGGCCGATGCCGCGCTGGCCGGGCTGACCCCGCGCGAACGGGAGGTGCTGATGCTGCTCGCCGCCGGGTCGAGCAACGCGGAGATCGCCGCGGCCATCCACCTGGGCGAGGCGACGGTGAAGACGCACGTGAGTCGGGTACTGGCCAAGCTCGGCCTGCGCGACCGGGTGCAGGCAGTGGTGTTCGCGTACGAGAACGGGGTGGTCCGCCCGGGCGGGTGACGGCGTCCGCCGCGAGGTGGACCCGCCCGCTCACCCGCCGGGCGGACGGCACGGCGGCGTGATCGATCTAGCGTGTGTGCGTGACCAGAACGCTTCGCCTCGACGGCGTCGACCGCAGCTTCGGCGACCGTCAGGTGCTCAGGAACGTGTCCTTCGAGGTGTCCGCCGGCCGGATGACCGGTTTCGTGGGCGCCAACGGCGCCGGCAAGACCACCACCATGCGGATCATCCTGGGTGTGCTCGCCCCCGACGCGGGCGAGGTGAGCTGGGGCGGCACCACGCTGACCCCGCAGGACCGCCGGCGCTTCGGCTACATGCCGGAGGAGCGGGGCCTCTACCCGAAGATGACCACCCGCGAGCAGGTGACCTACCTGGGCCGGCTGCACGGGCTGGACGCCGCCGCAGCACGACGTTCCACCGACGCGCTGCTGGACCGGGTCGGGCTCGGCGAGCGCGGTGACGACCTGCTGGAGACGCTGTCGCTGGGCAACCAGCAGCGGGCCCAGATCGCCGCCGCGCTGGTCCACGACCCCGAGGTGCTGGTGCTCGACGAGCCGTTCTCCGGCCTCGACCCGCTGGCCGTGGAGACCGTCGTGGCCGTGCTGCGGGAACGGGCTTCGGCCGGCGCGCCGGTGCTCTTCTCCAGTCACCAGCTCGACGTGGTGGAGCGCCTCTGCGACGACCTGGTGATCATCGGGGACGGGGTGATCCGGGCCGCCGGCAGCCGGCAGCAGCTGCGCGACTCGTACACGGTGCCCCGCTTCGAGCTGGTCGTGGAACACGACGCCGGCTGGGTACGCGACCACCCCGGTGTGACAGTGGTCGAGTTGGACGGGGCGCGGGTGGTCTTCGACCTGCCGGCCGGTACCGACGAACAGCCCGTGCTGCGGGCCGCCCTCGCGCGCGGCCCGGTCCGCGCCTTCCGCCCGGTCAGCCCCTCGCTCACCGAGATCTTCCGAGAGGTCACCCAGTGAACGTCACCCAGGCCACCCGGTTGGTCGCCGAACGCGAGATCCGGGTCAAGCTGCGCGACCGCACCTTCCTGTTCGGCACGCTGTTCTTCCTGTTGATCGCCGCGGCCGGCACCATCCTGCCGCCGCTGTTCTCCGGCGGGCCGTCCACAGTGGCGGTGACCGAGAGCCTGGCCGCGCCGCTGCGCGCCGCCGGGCTGGAAGTCCGGGTCGTCTCCGATGACCGGGCCGCCGAGCAGGCCGTCCGCGACGACGACGTGGACGCCGCGGTGGTCACCGGACCGGCCGTCCTGGCCATGGACGAAGCCCCCGACGACGTGGTGAGGGCCCTGAGCACCCAGCCGACCGTCCGCCTGCTCGACCCGGACGCTGTCGATCCGGTGGTGGCGTTCCTGGTGCCGTTCGTCTTCGCGTTCGTCTTCTTCATCACCTCGCAGACGTTCGGTGTGCAGATCGCGCAGAGCGTCATCGAGGAGAAGCAGACCCGGATCGTGGAGATCCTGGTCGCCGCCGTGCCGGTCCGGGCCCTGCTCGCCGGAAAGGTGGTGGCCGGGGCCATCCTTGCGTTCGCGCAGATCGCCCTGATCGCGCTGGTGGCGGTGCTCGGGCTGCAGATCGGCGACAGCGGAGGTCTGCTCAGCCTGCTCGCCCCGGCGATCGGCTGGTTCGTACCGTTCTTCCTGATCGGTTTCGTGCTGCTCGCCGCCATGTGGGCCGCGGCCGGCGCACTGGCCAACCGGCAGGAGGACATCGCCGCCGTCTCGACGCCGGTGCAGCTCGCCGTCATGCTGCCGTTCTTCGCGGTGATCTTCCTGAACGACAACGCCACAGCGATGCGCGTGCTGTCCTACCTGCCGTTCTCGTCGCCCACGGCCATGCCGTTGCGGCTCTTCACCGGCGACGCGGCCGGCTGGGAGCCGATCGTCTCGCTGCTCCTCCTGGTGCTCGCCGCCGGTGCGTTCCTCCTCGCCGGGGCCCGGGTGTACGAGGGGTCACTCCTGCGCACCAACGGCCGGACCTCGCTGCGCACCGCCTGGCGGGAGCGGGAGACGATCGGCTGAGCCAGCGGTCCGCCCCGCCCGGGCGTCGGTGTCCTGATCGGATGCCGGCGCCCGCTGCCGTACGGCACCGTGCCGAGCGCTGTTCGGAGGCCGTGAACAGCGTGAACACTCCTACGTTGAGCCGATCCTCACGGCAACGACCTGGTCGTCGCCGGTTTCCGGACCGGAAAGGCTCCCGATGTCCCCACCGATCACCGCACGGCAACTCCGTCGTCTGCTCAGCGTCGTGCTCGCTGTCGCGCTCGCCAGCACCCTCACCGCCCTCGTCCGCCCCGCGCCGGCCGCCGCCGCTGCGGGCGACCTCATCCTCAACGGCACGTTCGACACCGGCAGCACTCAGCCCTGGTGGACCCGGCTCGCCTCGACCAGCACCACTGTCAACGCCGGGCAACTACGCGTCCGCACCAGCGCCACAGTGGGCAAACCCGTCTGGGAGGACCTGGTCGGTCACTTCGAGTTCGGGGTGACGGCCGCGCAGGCGTACCGGTTGCAGTTCGACGCCTCGGCCGACGTCAGCCGCTCCCTGCGCGTCTCGGTCTCCCGGGCGGACACGCCCTTCACCTCCGCCGTCGACCAGAACGTCACGCTGACGTCCTCGATGAGCCGCTTCACCTTCGACTTCGTGTCCCCGTTCGGCGACCCGAAGGCGGTGCTGCTGTTCCACTTCGGCGGCCAGAGCGCCTCGACGGTCCGGTTGGACAACATCTCGCTCACCCCGCTGGCCGCGAACCCGGCCACCGACCCGATCCTGTACTGGAACGGTGTCCTGCTGGCCACCTACAAGGCGCTGGACCTGCCACCCACCTCCTCGTCGCGCGAGGCCGCCATCCTGCACGCGGCGATGCACGACGCCGCCGTCTCGGTCACCGGGGTCGGCAACCCCTACCGGGTACGAGTGCCGGTCAGCTACCCCGGCACCATGGACAACGTCGTTGCGCCATCAGTGCACGCCGCCATCGACCGGGCCGCGTACGACGTGCTGACCGCCCTGTACGGCGGTCAGGGCCAGTCCTACTCCGCGGCCCTCGCCGCCGCTGTCGCGCGCCGACCGTCCGGGGTGAACGCCGCCGAGGTCGCCCGTGGTGACACCGTCGGTGCGGCGGCGGCCGCCGCCAACCTCCAGGCCCGCGCCAACGACGGATTCGACAACTCCACCGCCTACCCGGTGCAGGAGAACGTGCCCGGCGCGTGGCGGCCGACAAACGGCAAGGCGGCGGTCAGCCCGAACTGGGGACTGGTGACCCCGTTCGCGCTCACCTCGGGCCGGCAGTTCCGGCCCGGCCTACCGGCCGGCGCCACCGGGTACGCCGACCTGCTCGGCAAGCAGGAGTACCGCACCCAGGTGCAGGAGATCCGTGACTACGGCGGTCGGACGTCGTCGGTGCGGACACCCGAGCAGACGCAGATCGCGTTCTTCTGGGCCAACGACCTGGGAGGCACCTACAAGCCACCGGGTCAACTCTTCTCGCACACCCGGATCGTGTCGGAGCAGCGTCAGCTCGGCATCCTCGCCAACGCCCGGCTCTTCGGGCTGGTGGCCCTCGCCCTCGCCGACGCCGCCATCGCCGCCTGGGACGCCAAGTACCAGACGCCCATCGACCTGTGGCGGCCGGTGACGGCGATCGAGGCGATGGAGGGCCCCGGTTGGCAGCCGCTGTCGAAGACCCGCGAGGGGGTGCCGTACACCCCGGCGTTCCCGGCCTACATCTCCGGGCACGCCACCTTCGCGGGGGCCTGGTCGGCGGTGATGAAGAGGTTCTTCGGCACCGATGCGATCGCCTTCGACGCCACGACGGACGACCCGCACGCCGTGGGCGTGGTGCGGCACATGACCGGCTTCGACCACGCCGCCGAGGAGAACGCGCTGAGCCGGATCTACCTCGGCGTGCACTATCGCTTCGACGCGGACGCCGGCCTCGCCACCGGCCGCTCGGTGGGCGCGTACGTCTTCGCCAACCGCCTGCGGCCGTAACGGGGGCTCCCCGTCCGGTTCATGAGGACCGGACGGGGAGCGGCACGCGTGACAGCTAGGAAGCGCAGTTCCAGTGGCCGAAGTCGCCGGTACGGGACCAGAGCTCCCGTGCCGCCCTGATGTTCCACGCCGCGTCCAGCGCCGTCTGGCGGTCGACGCCGAACCGGGACACCTCCATGTCGCTGAACTGGAACAACCCCCAGCGGCGCGACCCGTCCTCGACGACCTCCACCCGGTAGGGGTCCAGGCCGGACAGGCAGCGCGCCACCCGCACCGCCCCGGCCGGGTCCTCCGGGAACGTCCGCCGCAGGTGTTTGCCGATCCGGTCCTCCGACCAGGTGGCGGGCACCGTGCGATCGCCCGCCAACTCGTCGAACAACCGCTCGTCCGCCGTGCCACTGACCGGCAGGCCGCCAAACGCCTGGAACACCATCACCCGGCTGGTGGTGTCCGGGCCGAACCAGCCGTCGACCGGGACAGTGAGTCCGTCGGCCACCAGATGTTCCTGGAGGCTCAGCACGCAGGGGCCGTACATGCCCTGGCGCAGCACCTCCGGGCAGCCGACCGTCGACGAACTGTCGACTGTGGAAGGGGTGAGAGGTCGCAGCGCCCCGGTCGCCCCGACCGTCAGGACGCCGAGCACCGCCAGCAGCGCCAGCCGAAGCCAGCGACGGGCCGGCCAGGGCGCTTGGGGTCGCGGCGGAACCGAGCCGACGCTCGGGCGGAGGTCCGCCGCGACGGCGGTGGACGGGCCGGCAGGGGTCCGTTGCGCGTCGCCCTCTCCTCGACAGTGCTCGCTGAGGCGAGCTTCGAGGTCCCGCCGTGCCTCCAGCCACCTGTCGACCTCGACCGCAGGGGTGCCGCAGGCGGCCAGCAACGCGACGACGGTGCGTTCCCGGGGCAGCGTCGTCCGCCCCAGCATCGTCGCGAGGGTGCTCGGCGGCAGCCAGTGCCCGGCCGCCGAGGCCTGCCGGGCCAGTTCCCGATAGGTCAGACCGGAACGCCGCCGAACCTCCCTGAGCAACGCCACGTACTCCCCCGCCGTGGCCGCCTGCGGCACCGGATCCCGGACAGCGTCATCCATCGGATCTCCCCGTGTGGTTGGTGTGGTCCAGCCCGAACCCGTGCCGGCGCGAGCCGCTCGGCCGTACACCGGTCAGCGGCGCGGCCATCGACAACGACGCTAGGTAACCCGGCCGGCCAGGACAATGCCCTGGTCACCGCGCTGGGATGTCCGGGCAGCTCACAGCGGCTTGTCCGGATCCTGTCCGACCATGTCGGACAGTCACCGCGACCTGATTTGCCCTCGCGTCCGCGGTGTCTGGAGAATCGGGCGATGACCACGGGGGAGCTACGCCCGGACGACGCGTCCGACCCGGCCGAATTCGTCGAGATGCTGCGCCAGCTCAAGGACCGGTCGGGCCTCACCTACCGACAACTGGAACAGCGTGCCGCGTCGACAGGCGACGTCCTGGCGCGCAGCACCGCGGCGGACATCCTGCGGCGGTCCACACTGCCACGCCCCGAGGTGGTGGCCGCGTTCGTGCGGGCGTGCGGCGCGGGAGAACAGGTCGAGACGTGGCTACGGGCCCGGCACCGCCTCGCGGCGGGTCAGTTGGCCCCGCCGTCCCCGGCGGCGGACCCGCCTCCGGTCGACCCGGTCACGACGGTGGCCCCGGAGCACTCCGGCCCGGCCCGCCCACGCTGGTTCGCGCGGCCCGCGCCGGTGGCGCTGCTCGTCGTCGCCCTGCTGGCCACGCTCGGCGTGGGCTTCTGGATCGAACGACGCGACGACGAACAGGGGAAGACCGCCCACGCCACCGATCCGACCGCGTCGGCGGCTGACGGTGCCCGTTCGCCGGGCGCGGGGCTCAGCCAGATCAGCCCTGCCCGCAGCCCGCACCTCTGCCTCACCGAGGGCCGCGACCGCACCGGCCAGTACACGAAGGAGATAGCGGTCCAGCGGCCCTGCACGGAGGCCACCCCACCGGACACCTCGCTGGTACCGGTGGCCGACGGAATGTTCTTCATCCACTGGGTCCACCCGGTGCTGGGGAAGGGCTGCCTCACCATCCGCGAGGAAGATCCCGGCCGGAACTTCCTCGAACCCTGGAACGCGGAGGACTGCAACGCGAACAGGCCGACGCAGGTGTTCCACTTCGAACCGACCGGAGCGAACCCCGACGCGTACCGGATCCGGCCCGACCGGAGCGAGTTGTGCGTCGGCCTGCGCGACGACGACAACGACGTGGCAAACGCGGCGCTGGTCGAGCCGTGCACCGGCGGCCCGGATCAGGTGTTCCTGGTCAAAGCGCTGCCCGGGAACTGACGTCGCCGCCGCTCACCGCGCGGGTGGCACCTGATCCCAGCCGGCGGGCAGCGGGGGCGCCGTCCAGGCCGGGTCCGGCTGCCAGGTGGCCCACGACCGGTCCCACCAGCGCTCACCGGCGTCGAGCAGGGCAGCGATCCGGTCACCCTCGGCCTGGATGGTGTCCGCCATGCCCGGGTAGCGCCCCTCGACGAGGCGCTGGGCGAACAGCTCCACGTCCTTCCAGACGTACCGGTCGGCGTCCGCGGCCCACCACAGGTCCAGCTCGTGGTCCAGGGTGTCCACCCCGATCGGGGTACGCCGCACCGGGTCCTGGAGGTTGAAGTACCAGCCGGCGAAGTCGCGCGCCGGCCCGGCCCAGAACACGTCGATCGAGTGCGCCTCACCGGGGCGTTGCAGCATCAGCTTGCCGTGCCCGGACCAGGAGCGGTGCCCGGCGGCCTCCCACGGGTGCCGCCCGCAGGGGAAGACGCCGGTGTCCGGGTAGCCGAACTCGGCCCCTGGTGGAAGGAAGAGGGCGAGCAGGTCAGGCGAATCCTCGACGCAGATCGTCGGGCAGCCGAACCAGACCTCACCCCGCAGCACCTCACGCCGCACCACCGTGTCGCCGGGCGAGAACCGGTCCGCCACCACTTCCACATCCGCACTCTCCCACCGAGGGCTCGGTGACGTCAGGACCGACACGATGTCACGGCGTCCACCCTGCCTTACGTGCCAGGGCACTGAGGTTCAGTCCACGCCCAAGCATGATCCGCAAGCCGTTGTCCTTGTCGTCGCTAAAGGCAGGCAGTTGGCACCTGAAGCACCGACCGGTGGAGATCCCCGCCACAGCATGCGTCGACCGGCGCGTTACCGGCGGGCTTCAGCATGTCGAGTGCCATCGAACCGGGACTGCCGATCACTGTGCAGGCCGCCTGACTTTGGACGCTGACCCGGGGCCATCCACTGCAACGGTCCCACCAGGTCCGAACCGCCGTGTGCGCTCCGACGCCGGCCCAGCCATGCCAACCCGGACATGACTACGGCGATTGCGACGACCATCCTCAGCGTGGTAATCACCGATTGTGGTCCTGACCCGTACAGCAAAGCGCACTGTCCGAGACCGATGGTGAGCACCACCCGGGTGGTGCTGCGCGAGCTAAGCGCGAACCGCTCCGCAACTCCTACCCCCAGGCCGAGGAGCAGGGCGACGAGGATCAGCCCGACCGCGCCGTAGTAGGCGACTCCGGTGCCGAGGATTGTGGGCAGCCAGTCGACGTGCTGGCTCAACCCGTGCGCTTGGTCGATGTATGCCTCTTCGGACCGCTGTTCCAAGCTGCGTCCCCCGACTTTGTTCGGGGCGAGAACGCTGGGTACCAGCATGGCGAGGTTGTTGCCGACCGTCGCCAACCCCACGGGTTGCCCGGAGCCGCGCAGGCTGTCATACACCATTGCGCCGAACACATTGCCGTCGAACCGGTACACCACGTCGTCGAGGATCGCGTCTCGGCTCTTCGCCGTGTGTAGCTTTCCAGCCCCGTCGATGAGCGCTTCCAGCCGTTCACCGCCACCCTGGCCGGCGTCGAAGGCCTCCCGGCCGGCAACCGCCCGCGAGCTGGAGATGAGGGCGGTGAACGCGGCCACCGTCACCACGAGCACCGCGACCTGCTTGCGGGACGGCCGCACCCCGTGCAGGGCCGCCCCGACGAGGGTCAACACCGCCGCGAAAACGATCATCGCGCGGGTGCCTGCCATCGCGAGCAGAGCGCTCTCGGCAATGAGAACCGGTATCAGCCACCGCGTCCCCCATCGCACCAACACCACCGCGCCCAAGATCGCTATGACCGGTACCAGGAACTCCCCGGCTAGATCGACGAGGACTCCGCCGCGCTCTGGGATGTCCTCATCCGCGTTGATCGGCGCCAACGGTTGCACAGCCCCTTTGCCCTGCCACGTCGCGACGAGCAGCGGCACGGCCAGGAGCAGCAGCCATGGCAACCGCAGCCCGTCCAGCCCAGGCTCCGGTTTCGCGTGCGAGGTCGGCCTGAACGGGGGTTGCCGCACGATAAGGGCGTACGTGCACGCGTACACGGCCATGGCCCCAGACACGAGCAGCACCCAATCGTCGATCACATCCTGATCAACGTAGGCGCGATAGAAGTTCCGGCCCGGCCAGAGCGACTGCATGACCTCGGTGACACCGTGGAACAGCACCGCGACGAGCAACATCAACGCACCCGGTCGACGCATCCAGTCACCGCGGATCGCGAGGTGCACCACCACGACTGACGTCGCCTGGATGGCCAGGCCGATCGCCACCGACACGGTCAGCATCTCGTCCCCCGCTTCTAGGCCTCGCGGACGCGCTGCATCGACGGGGGCAACATCAGACGCCCGCCCTGTGACCAACGCGAACAACCCGCACACGTAACTGCCGCGCGATCGTTCGTAACCCTCTCGTGCCCTGTGGCCACCAGCGCGTCACTTGGAAAGCAACCCCGCCCGATGGCACGGATTGTCGGACCCGGGGATGCCTACCGAACCGTGCACCTGCCTAACGAGCGTTGCGGCTACCCGGTGCCCCGAACACCGACAAACAACTGTTTAGACCGCCGCAGGCGCGCACGGTCCTCGTGGTCCCGTCAATAAGTCGACCGCAGAGTTCGTACTGGCCATGCCTGAACAACGAGGTACCCGAGAGCGACTGGATCGGTGCAACCCCCAGCACCGGGCAGACAAGTCACGGACCGTGACCGCGCGTCGCTGAATGGTGCGCGCCCGGGCAGACCCTACCGTTAGTCATCGTGGAAACACCAGAAGTCAACCACTCGGCACAGTCGCCTCGGAACTACGCATGCCTTGCGCCCCGCGTGGCACTCGCCGTTGCGATCCCGTTGACGATCGCCTTGACCCTCGCCTGGGCACCGACCAGGACCTTCGACGACTGGTGGCTACTCCTACTGCACGTCGGCACGGTCCTCGGGCTGCCGTATCTGGCGATCGCCGTGTTCGCGGCATCACTCGACCGACTTGCCGGCTTGGCCAAGTGGACGAGCGGGCTCGCTGTGACGGTGTTGTCCCTGCTGATGATCCGATGGTGGGCAACTCAGGTCACGGAATGGGCGGAGACGCCGCGGGTGCAGTATGGAGGCTTGCAAGATCAGGGGGCGTTCGGCTGGTTTCTCGCACTTGCACCGGCCATCGGGTGCTACGCGATGTGGGTAGTGCAGCGGGAACGCGTATCGGCGGATCGCATAGGCGAGTAGCCGACGCGACCGCCCGCCCGGCGGTCAAATCTACACCGTCTTTAAGCAGAAGAGATGACCTGCTACCGCTGCACCGAGCCAGGCATGAAAACGTTCACGCATGTGGATGGCGAGCGAAAACCTCTCTGCCCTCGGCCAAAAAGGGAGCCTTCCCGCGGAAGAAGACTCCCTTCCCGTATGCGGAGTGCCAGCAGGAGCACCTTGGTTGCCACCTCGGGAGGTGACGTCAGCTCAGGGCATCCGCACGAACGCCAGCCACGAAGTCTTGCCACTGTGCCGGGCCGAACACCAGGGCCGGACCCTCGATATCCTTGCTGTCTCGCACACCGACGACACCAGCAAGGTTGTCAGCCACCTCAACGCAGTTGCCCTGATCACTGCTCTTGGTGCTCTTGCGCCAGGTAGCGCCAGTCAGATCAGCCATGGTGCCTCTCCTTGATCTCTTGCATCAGCTTGCATGAGTCCTCCAGGCTGAGAGCCTGTTCCTTCAGCGTGTTCCACACCTCGGCGTATGCCCTGACCTCATCAAGACGGTCAAGATACAACGCGCCTGACAGGCCTTCGCTGTAGACGGTTGTTGGCTCGGCCGACCGGGCACCCTTGGTCGGGAAGTCCAGCACGACGAAACTCCCCGCTATGGCTGCCCTGTTCAGCTTCTGGGCTATCGGCAGAAGCCTGACGGACACATTGGGCGCCTCACTCGCCAACAGCAGTCGATCTATCTGTTTGGGCATGGTGGGTACCAGCTTGTGTAGTAGCGCCTCCTCGATGATCACCTCTAGGCCGGGTGCCGCAGGATGCTTCCTGACAAGAAGCCGCTGACGTTCCGTCCTGAGCCCAACGAGCTTGGCTACGTCCTCGTCAGAGACACCCTGCCTGCTACGGATAACCGCAGCGGCGTACTCAGATGTCTGCAACAGCCCTGGCACCAGCGCGTGTTCGTAGGTCCGGATGTAACTAGCCGCCGACTCAAGCCCTACGTACAGTTCAAACCATCTAGGGATGATCTCCCCGTAGGCGTGATACCAGCCCTTGCTTTTGGACTCCTTGGCGAGGCTGACTAGGACTTCCGTCATCTCTGGTGACGCCCCGTAAAGCCGGCACATCTGGTCGACGTCCAAGGCACGCATGGGTGTCTGGCCGGACTCGATGCGGTACATCTTCGCGCGGGACCATTCCAGGTTGGAGGCGGCAGCCTCGAGCCCGATGCCGGCTTGCTCCCTGGCCTGCCGCAGCAACCGACCTAGCTCCCGGCGCGGCACGGTCGAACCGACTTCACTCATCGGCCACCATCTTCCTCGTCTCATCCTGACGCGTCATCGGGCTTGTGGTGAGACTGCTCATGCATCACTAACCGCAAGGCTCATCTCTCCGTGAAAGTCTCACGGGGAGTGTTGCATATGACTTCGACGCTGCTGAATCGTGCCTGGTAGTTGGCCAAATCACGATGATCTCGGGAGACAGCGTCATGCGCCGATGGAAGTGGTTCCAACGTCCAGATGAGCCGCTCGACGTTGTTGAGCGCTGCGCGCACCAGCCAGTTGCCTGCAACCCTCCTGAGCCGTCTGAGAAGCCGGAGGAGGCGACCAAGAAGCGTCAGGCGCTTAGCGACGCAACCAGAAAGACGGTCGGCACGATGCATGAGGAGATCAGACCAGAGCCGCCGTTTCTGGTGATCATGGCTGGCTTCGTAGTCGACTTCCATCACCGTGAAGCGTGCTCCAAGTGCCGTCCGGATGGCTCCTGCCCCCGTCTGCGGCAGGCTGCCATACGCCTACGGGCATGGCGTGACCGCAAGGACAAGCCATCATGAAGTCAGGAGACGTGCTGCGCATCGATCTCAGCGTCAGCGTTCAGTTCCTCATCCCGATAACCGTGCGAGTCATTCGGCTACTCGATTGGCCTACCTACGACGGTTGGGCATGGATCGACGTGTACCAGCTAGACAGCAGGGGTGAGGCCGTCACTAGGCGTTCGCTGTTCATCCGACCTAATTTTGTGGAGTACGTCCCGCGTCCACCAGCAAGGCCAACGGGCACCGCGAAGCGAAAGCCGGCAGTAGGTGGACGAGGGCGCCACCCCCGCCCACACCAGGCCTGAGCAGCGCCAGCTGAGCTGCCCTGACGTGCGGAAGCTGGAGTCGATACATGCAGGTGACCGAAGCCTTAAATGCGATTGCGGCACTCATCAGTGCCAGCGAGCACCCCGACATCACGGCGGTAACGCGCTACGGCTGGGACAGCAGCCCGGGTGGGCAGTCACCCCCCGGCGTCGAGGTCATGTTTCGATCTGGCTCGTCCGCCCTGTTGTGGGCTACCGAGGGGCCGCGCCCCGTTCCGGCCCCGGAGCCACTCCCGGCGGAGATGCCCCCGCCTACGCAGCGGGCAACCCGAATGCTCGCGTTCGCCACACAGCTACTCGACTACGCACGCCGGAGGGGGCCTGGTGAAGGCCCCCTCCGTTACGGCATTCTGGGGTCCGCTACCGTCCTTGCTCGGGAAGGTCGGTGCCGCCCCTCAGGCGTCGACCGCTGCCATCACGTCGTCGCTGACGTCGAAATTGGCGTAGACGTTCTGGACGTCGTCGCAGTCCTCCAGGACGTCGATCAGCTTGAAGATCTTGCGCGCGCCCTCTTCGTCCAGCGGCACGTTGACGCTGGGGATCAGGGAGGACTCGGCCGACTCGTATTCGATGCCGGCGTCCTGCAACGCCGTGCGCACCGGGATCAGGTCGGTCGGCTCGGAGACCACCTCGTACGCCTCGCCGATGTCGTTGACCTCTTCGGCGCCGGCGTCCAGGACGGCGAGCATCACGTCGTCCTCGCTGGTGCCCTCCTTGGGGACGATCACCACGCCCTTGCGGGAGAACATGTAGGACACCGAGCCGGCGTCGGCGAGCGAGCCGCCGTTGCGGGTCAGCGCGGTCCGTACCTCGGTCGCCGCCCGGTTGCGGTTGTCGGTGAGGCACTCGATGAGCATGGCGACGCCGCTCGGGCCGTACCCCTCATACATGATCGTCTGCCAGTCGGCGCCGCCCGCTTCCAGGCCGGAGCCGCGCTTGACGGCGCGGTCGATGTTGTCGTTCGGCACCGAGCTCTTCTTCGCCTTCTGGATCGCGTCGAAGAGCGTCGGGTTGCCGGTGGGGTCGCCGCCGCCGATCCGCGCGGCCACCTCGACGTTCTTGATCAGCTTGGCGAACATCTTGCCGCGCTTGGCGTCGATGACGGCCTTCTTGTGCTTGGTCGTCGCCCACTTTGAGTGGCCGGACATCTGCTACCTCCGTTGCTACCCGCCGTCTGCATCGACCGCACCGCTCACGCCCCGCTCCCACCGGCGCACGCGGAGGTGCCGGTAAGCTCTGGTGGAAGCCGTGGCGGGCAGATGGCCCTGCCGAATCTCCGCAATCCTACCGACGTCCCTCGGGTCGCTGTCACGCACCGCGCGTGGCGGCCTCCCCGCGCCTGCCCAAATCGGGCAGACGCCGGGAAAGCGGATTCACCTCATCAGGATGGTCTCCGTCTCAGCTCACCAGCTCCGCCTGGTCGGCCGCCACCCGTGCCTGGTCGACCGGACGGCCTGCTCGCGACCAGGTCACGATCTCGGTGAGCATCGCCGACAACTCCGCCTCCCGGCCGTCGGCCGGCACGAAGCGGCCGGCGGTCGGGTCACCACTGTCGGCCCCGGTGAAGTCGAAGTCGGTGAAGATCGACAGTGCCACCTCCGTCGGCACCACCACGGTCCGCACCTCGGTCAGGATCGCCCGCAGGTGGTCGGCCGCCCGAGTGCCACCCCGTACGCCGTAGCTCAGCACCCCGGCCACCTTGTCGGCCCACTCCGCATACAGGTAGTCGATGCCGTTCTTGAGCGCGGCCGGGATCGAGCGGTTGTAGTCCGGGGTGACGAACACGAAGGCGTCGCAGGCGTCCACCACGGCCGCCCACCGCAGGGTGTGCGGGCGTCGGTAATCGCCGAACAGTGCCGGCACCGGCTCGTCGAGCAGTGGCAGTTCCTGCTCCGCCAGGTCCACGAGCGTGCAGACGGCGTCCCCGACACGTACCGCCTCGTGCCGCTCGGCCACCTCCATGGCCCAACGGGCGATCGCCGTGCCACGTCGACCGGGACGGGTGCTGCCCACGATCAGGCCGATCCGCAGCGGGCCCATGCTCTGTGCGTTTGTCATGACCACGATCCTGTGCGCGACGGCACGGGCCGGGGAGACCGCCGCGAGGATGGCCCCGTCAGGGCCACCCACCAGCCGATGCCGGCTGCCAGACTGGGTCGGTGATGGACGGTGAGCTGGGCGCGTTCCTCCGCAGTCGTCGCGAGGCGCGGCAACCGGCCGAGGTCGGCCTCGCCGAGGGGCCGCGCCGCCGCACCCCCGGGCTGCGCCGAGCCGAACTGGCGACGTTGGCGCAGGTCAGCGTCGAATACCTGACCCGGCTGGAGCAGGGCCGCGACACCCGGCCGTCGCCGGAGATCCTCGCCGCGCTCGCCGACGCGCTGCGCCTGGACAGCGCCGACCGGGAACACCTGCGGCAGCTCGCCTCGGCCCAGCACGCCCGACAGCTCTGCTCGGGCGACCGGCCTACGGTTTCCCGTACCGTCCGGCCAACGGTCCGCGCCATGCTCGACGCGCTGCGCGACACCCCGGCGTACGTGCTCAACCGGCTCGGTGACGTGCTGGCCTGGAACGACCCGTTCGAGCGGCTGGCCCGCCCGCTCGGCCTGCTGGACGGGTCGCGACCGAACCTGGTCTGGTTCGTGCTGACCGACGAGCGGGCCCGCGGGCACTACCCGCAGTGGTCGGCGGTGGCCGACCAGCAGGTTGCGGAGCTGCACCTGCTGCGGCGAGGCGACCCGGCCAGCGACGCCTTCGCCGAGCGGCTGGCCCGGACGGCGGGAGCGCCGTTCACCGACCGTTGGCGGCGGCGACCGGTGACCGCCGCACGGGCCGGCCTGCTGACGGTGCGCCATCCCGAGGCAGGGCTGCTCCGCCTCAACGTCGAGACGCTGGAACTGGCCGAGGCAGACCCGCAGCGGCTGGTGGTGCAGTTGCCCGCCGACGCCGCCACAGCGACCGCGCTCGACGAGTTGGCGGGCCGCCGCCCGGGGCGCCTGCGTGCGGTCGCCGGCTGAGCGACGGGCACCCCGTCACCCGACAGCGCGGACCAGGTCCACGAAGTACGCGTGCACGCGCAGGTCACCGGTGAGCTCCGGGTGGAACGAGGTGGCCAGCAGGTTGCCCTGTCGCACCGCGACGATCCGGTCGGCGGCCGGGCCGTCGGACACCACCCCGATGACCTCGACGCCGGCACCGACCCGCTCGACCCACGGCGCGCGGATGAACACCGCGTGGAACGGCTCGCCCGGCACCCCGGCGACGGTCACCGGCGCCTCGAACGAGTCGACCTGCCGGCCGAACGCGTTGCGCCGGACGGTCATGTCGATGCCGGCGAAGCCCCGCTGATCGGGTCGACCGTCGAGCACCTCGGTCGCCAACATGATCATCCCGGCGCAGGAGCCGTAGACCGGCATGCCGTCGGCGATCCGCTTGTCGATCGGCTCGCGCATCTCGAAGATGTCGGCGAGCTTGCTCATTGTGGTGGACTCGCCGCCCGGGATGACCAGGCCGTCGACCGCGTCCAGCTCCGCCGGACGGCGGACCGGGCGGGCGTCCGCGCCCGCCGCGGCCAGCGCCGCCACGTGCTCGCGGACATCACCCTGGAGCGCGAGCACACCGATGGTGGGCGCGCCCACGCCTACCAACCCCGCTCGGCCAGACGGTGCGGCTGCGGGATCTCGTCGACGTTGATGCCGACCATGGCCTCGCCGAGGCCCCGGGAGACCTTCGCCAGCACGTCGGGGTCGTCATGGAAGGTGGTCGCCTTGACGATCGCGGCGGCCCGCTGAGCCGGGTTGCCCGCCTTGAAGATGCCGGAGCCGACGAAGACGCCCTCCGCACCGAGCTGCATCATCATCGCCGCGTCGGCCGGGGTGGCGATCCCACCGGCGGTGAACAGCACCACCGGCAGCTTGCCGCTCTCGGCGACCTCCTTGACCAGCTCGTACGGGGCCTGCAGCTCCTTGGCCGCGACGTACAGCTCGTCGGTCGGCAGCGAGGCCAGCCGGGCGATCTCCTGGCGGATCTTCCGCATGTGGGTGGTGGCGTTGGAGACGTCACCGGTGCCGGCCTCGCCCTTGGAGCGGATCATCGCCGCGCCCTCGGTGATCCGGCGCAACGCCTCGCCCAGGTTGGTAGCGCCACAGACGAAGGGCACCGTGAACGCCCACTTGTCGATGTGGTTGGCGTAGTCGGCCGGGGTCAGCACCTCGGACTCGTCGACGTAGTCCACGCCGAGCGACTGGAGGATCTGCGCCTCCACGAAGTGGCCGATGCGGGCCTTGGCCATCACCGGGATGGAGACCGCCTCGATGATCCCGTCGATCATGTCGGGGTCGCTCATCCGGGACACCCCACCCTGCGCGCGGATGTCGGCGGGCACCCGCTCCAGGGCCATCACCGCGACGGCGCCGGCGTCCTCGGCGATCTTGGCCTGCTCGGCGTTGACGACATCCATGATCACGCCGCCCTTGAGCATCTCGGCCATGCCACGCTTCACGCGGGCGGTGCCGACGACGGGGGCGTTACCGGTGTTCGAGGCGGTGTTTTCGGGCACGGGTCATCGCTCCTTGGACATGCTCCGGGGGTGGCGGCGGAAATGCTACGCGCGGTGCAACGCCGCACCGACAGCCAATCAGACCCCCGGTGGCCTGCACTGTGGCAGTGGTCACCGGCCCGCCGTACCCGTCCGGGAGCGGGCGGCAACCGTCGAAGATCAGGCGGCGGGGACGTCCGCCGGCACGACGAGGGTCGGGTCGTCGATGTCGAAGTAACGCGGCCACTCCCGGCCCCGCCCCATTCGCAACAGGCGCACCAGCGGCCGGCTGCGCGCCGAACGGGCGTCCCGGACCAGGTCGGTGTGCACCTGCCGGGACAACGCGAGCCGACGACTAGCGGCGACGACCGCAGCGCAGTCCGGGTCGCCCGGGTCCAACTGGACGCCGCGCAACTGCCGGGTCAGGTCGTTCTCCGCCGCCTCCCGCTCGTCCGGACCGGCGTCCAGGGCGATGCGGGCCGCCGCGTACAGCTCGACGCCGAAACGCCGCTCAGCCAGGACCGCGGCTGCCGCCGCGCGGCGCAGCAGGTGGGCGTCGAGAGCCCGGGCCGCCAGCTCCGCGCGGCCCTGTAGCCGCTCCACCCGGCCGGCGGTCCAGATGAGGTACGCCGCGACCAGCCCCACGACCACGCTCGCGGCCACCACCCACCACATGTGCGGCATCGTAGTGCTGCTCCGTTTCGTCCGATTGGGCGCGTCCGGACCGGTCCCGCCGGTCACCACCGCACCATCCGTCACACCGGCTCAGCTCAGCCCCACCCACTCCTGGTCGATGACCCGCCCGTCGGTTGCCTCGATCGCCGCTGCGTATACCTCCAGAACGCGGCGAGCAACCACCGGCCAGTCGAAATTCGCCACCACCTGATCGCCACAGGCAGTCAGCGTGGCCCGCGCGCCCGGGTCGTCCAGCAGCTCGGTCAGCACGCCACGCAGCCCCACCGAGTCTCCGGTGGGGAAGAGCCGGCCGGCCCGCCCACCGTCGAGCACCCGCCGGAACGCGTCCAGATCGCTGGCGATGACCGTCGTACCCGCCGCCAGCGCCTCGGTGAGGATCATGCCGAACGACTCACCGCCGGTGTTCGGTGCGACGTAGAGGTGCACACTGCGCAACATGCGCGCCTTGTCCGCTTCGCTGACCAGGCCGAGGAACGTGATCTGCTCGTGCAGTTCGGCCGGGAACTGGTCGTACAGGTCGTCGGGGTCACCCGGGCCGGCGACCAGCAACCGCAGACCGGGCCGGGTGGCGGCCAGCGCCACGAACGCGTCGCGCAGCACCGGGAAGCCCTTGCGCGCCTCGGTGAACCGGCCCAGGAAGCCGAGCGTGCCGCCGGTGCCGGCCGCGCACTCCCCCGGCCAACCCGGCAACGGCTCGGCGTCGGCGAACTTGGCCACCGCCACCCCGTTGGGGATCTCCACCGCCCCGCCGTCCATGTGCTCGACCTGCACCTTGCGGGCCAGCGCGCTCACCGCGATGCGGGCCGTGATCCGCTCCAACACGATCTGGAGCACACCCTGCGCGGCGGCGAGGACCCGCGAACGGGTCATCGCGGTGTGGAACGTGGCCACCACCGGGCCACGGGCGGAGAGCACGGCCAGCAGCGACAAACTCAGCGTGAGCGGCTCGTGCACGTGCAGCACGTCGAAGTCACCGTTGGTGATCCACCGCCGCACCCGGGCGGTCGACACCGGGCCGAACGCGATCCGAGCCACCGAACCGTTGTACGGCAGCGGAACGGCCCGCCCGGCCGACACCACGTACTCCGGCAGCGGCGAATCCTCGTCGGCCGGTGCGAGCACGCTGACCTCGTGGCCCAGCGCGATCAGCGCCTCGGCCAGGTCCATGACGTGGTTCTGCACCCCACCGGGCACATCGAAGGAGTACGGGCACACGATGCCGATCCGCATCCGTCAGCCCACCTCCTCAGGCCGGGCCGGAGGCCGACGAGGGCAGCGCCGCGCCCTCCCCCGACCTCGACTGGTCCAGCCACATCCGCTGCAACATGTGCCAGTCTTCCGGATGCCGGGCGATACCCGCCGCCAGACCGTCGGCGATCAGCTGGGTGAGCGACCGGACCCGCTGGTCCAGTGGCCCCGCCTCGGGGCCGGGCACCGGCAGCGGGCCAGCCAGCGACGCACAGGCGGCGTCCGGTTCGTACCACATCGAGGCCACGTAGAGCGGCGCGCCGGTGTGCAACGCGAGCAGCGCCGGCCCGGCGGGCATCCGGGTCTTCGCGCCGAAGAAGTCCACCTCCACCCCCCGGGCGGAGAGATCACGGTCGGCCAGCAACGGCACCACCGCGCCGGCCCGGAGCCGGTCCAGCAGCACGTCGAACGCCGGACGCGGCCCACCGTGGGTCGGCAGGATCTCCATGCCCAGCTCAGCGCGGAAGGCCATGAAACGCCGGTACACGCCCTCCGGCTTGAGCCGTTCCATGACAGTGGTGATCGGCCAACCGGTGGCCGCCACCCAGGCGCCCGCGGCATCCCAGTTGCCGGCGTGCGGCAGGGCCACCACCGCGCCCCGGCCGGCGGCCACGTCAGCGGCGAGCAGCTCGGCGCCGTCGAGCCGGAAATTGGACAGGATCTGCGACCGGCTCAACCCGGGCAGCCGGAACGCCTCCATCCAGTACCTGGCGTACGAGCGCAAACCGCGCTTGACGAGATCGTCCAACTCGGCGTCGGGCAGCTCCGGGCCGACCACCCGGCGCAGGTTCGCGCGCAGTCGGGCCGTACCCCCGCCGCCGGCGCGGTGGGCGCGGTCCGCGCCCGCCTGGAACGCCGCCGCCACCAACGGCCGGGGTAGCGCGCGAACCACCCGCCACCCGGCGATGTAGCCCAGCTCGGTGAGGTTCACGCGGCTCTGCCGCCGGTCGTCCGACGCCCGGTCGTCGGCACGCCACTCACGCCTGGCCGTCCGGCTGGAGCTGCTGGGCCTGGCGGTAGACGTGCGTCATCCGCTGCCCCACCGTGAAGATCGACACGGCGGCGAGCAGCCAGAGCGCGATCTCCAGGGCCGGATCGACACCGACACCGGTGAGGATCCCGCCGACCCCGACGATCAGCAGCCGCTCGGTGCGCTCGGCGATGCCCACGTTGCAGGTCATGCCGAGCCCTTCGGCGCGAGCCTTCACGTAGGAGACGAGGCTGCCGGCGGCCAGGCAGACCAGCGCGGCGGCGACCCCGGAGTAGTTGCCCTGCGTGGCCAGCCAGTACGCGACAGCGCCGAAGACGGCGCTGTCGGCGACCCGGTCCATGCTTGAGTCGAGGAAGGCGCCGAACCTGGTGGAGCCGCCGCTCATCCGGGCCATCGTCCCGTCGAGCAGGTCGGTGAGCGCGAACAGGGTGACGATCAACGCGCCCGCGACCAGGTGGCCGCGAGCACCGAAGCCGAGCGCGCCGACGAGCACACCAACGGTGCCCGCGACGGTGACGGCATTGGGGGTGACGCCCGCGCGCAGCAGGGCGCGGGCAATCGGCTCTACGACGCGGGTCATCCCCGCGCGGGCCGACACTTGGAAGATCTTCGCCATGGCGGTCCCCACGATAACGGTCCGCCCAGCTCCGGCGATACGGACGGTACCGCCGACCCGCCCGGGGGAGGCTTGTGCCTATCCGGCAACGGGTGTGAGATCGAGCCGGGAGGTGAGCCAGCTCACCCGTCCGCCCGTCCCGTTCCCGCTGTGCAGCAGACCACCGGAGGATGACGCCGCGCACTCGCCCCGGGCCGCTACCCGTCGCGCGGCGGTCGCCACCACCACCGGCTGAGGGAGGTGCGCCCCATGGCGCAGAAGAGTCACGACAAAGGTCCCACCGGCGGCACGCCGGTGGTTACCGAGCCCGAGCGGGTTCGCAACGTGGTGCTCGTCGGGCACTCCGGGGCGGGCAAGACCACACTGGTCGAGGCCCTGCTCGCGGCGACCGGCACGATCGGCCGCGCCGGCACCGTGGTCGACGGCACCACCGTCGGCGACCACGACCCCGCCGCCGTACGCCAGCAGCGCTCGGTCAGCCTGTCCTGCGCGCCGCTGCTGCACAACGGCATCAAGGTCAACCTGCTGGACACCCCCGGGTACGCCGACTTCGTCGGTGAGCTGCGCGCCGGGCTGCGGGCCGCCGACGCCGCGCTCTTCGTGGTCTCCGCCGCGGGCGGCATGGACGCGGCCACCGTCGCCCTGTGGGAGGAGTGCGCCGCCGTCGACATGCCCCGCGCTGTCGCGGTGGCCCGACTGGACCAACCCCGCGCCGACGTCGACGAGACGGTGGCGCTCTGCCAGCGCCTCTTCGGTGACAACGTGATGCCGCTCTACCTGCCGATGCTCGGCGACGACGGGGTGTCCACCGAAGGCCTGCTCGGCCTGATCACCCGTCGGGTCTTCGACTACAGTGCCGGGCTGCCCGCCGACGTCCGCGACCCGGACCCGGAGCACCAGCGGGCCATCGACGAGTCCCGTGACGAGCTGATCGAGGGGATCATCGCCGAGAGCGAGGACGAGACCCTGATGGACCGCTACCTCGACGGCGAGGAGATCGGCGACGAGGTGCTCATCGACGACCTGGAGAAGGCCGTCGCCCGGGGTCACTTCTACCCGGTGGTGCCGGTCTGCGCCCACACCGGCGTCGGGCTCGACGTGCTGCTGGAGGTGCTGACCGCCGCGTTCCCGTCGCCGCTGGAGCACGAACTGCCAGCGGTGACCGGCGTGGATGGCTCGCCGCGTCCGCCGCTGAGCTGCGACCCGGCCGGGCCGCTGGTCGCCGAGGTCGTCAAGACCACCATCGACCGCCACGTCGGTCGGGTCTCGCTGGTCCGGGTCTTCTCCGGCACCCTGCGCCCCGACCAGACCGTGCACGTCTCCGGGCACGGCATGGCCGAACGCGGGCACCCCGACCACGACGCCGACGAGCGGGTCGGGCACATCTACACCCCGCTGGGCGCCACATTGCGGGAGGTGTCGCTCTGCGTGGCCGGTGACATCTGCGCGATCACCAAGTCGGGCAGCGCCGAGACCGGCGACACCATCTCGACCAGGGACAACCCGCTACTGATCGCCCCGTGGGAGATGCCAGAGCCGCTGCTGCCAGTGGCGATCGCCGCCCGCAGCCGTGCCGACGAGGACGCCCTGGCCCGCAACCTCGCCCGCCTGGTCGCCGGCGACCCCACGCTGCGGCTGGAGCGCAACCCGGAGACCCACCAACTGGTGCTCTGGTGCATGGGCGAGGCACACGCGGAGGTGGTGCTCGACCGGCTGCGCGCCGGTGGCGTCGAGCTGGACACCGAGCCGGTCAAGGTGTCGCTGCGCGAGACGCTGACAGTGCCCACGACGGGGCACGGTCGCCACGTCAAGCAGTCCGGCGGCCACGGCCAGTACGCGGTCTGCGACATCGAGGTCGAGCCGCTGCCCCGCGGCAGTGGCTTCGAGTTCGTCGACCGGGTGGTCGGCGGGGCGGTGCCGCACAACTACATCCCATCCGTGGAGAAGGGCGTCCGCGCCCAACTGGAGCGCGGGCTGGTCGCCGGCCACCCCGTGGTGGACCTGCGGGTGACACTGGTCGACGGCAAGTCGCACAGCGTCGACTCCTCCGACGCGGCCTTCCAGACCGCCGGCGCGCTGGCGCTGCGCGACGCCGCCGAGCGTGGCCAGCCGGCCCTGCTGGAGCCGATCGACGAGGTCACCATCCGGGTTCCGGACGGCTCGGTGGGCAGTGTGATGGGCGACCTGTCCGGCCGACGCGGCCGGGTGCTCGGCACCGAACCGGACCCGGACACCGAGGGCCGCACCCTCGTCCGCGCCGAAGTGCCAGCCACCGAGCTGCTTCGGTACGCCGTCGAGCTGCGCTCCATGACGGCCGGCACCGGCACCTTCCGCCGCCACTTCGTCCGCCACGACCCCATGCCCGCCCACCTGGCCGACCAGACCCGCAAGGAACAACTCCCCTAACCCCGCCGCCCTGCCCTGCCCTGCCCTGCCCTGCCCCAGCGATCTTGCACTTCCGGTTGCCGATATGTCGCTACTGCGGCATAAGTACCCGCAGTAAGTGCAAGATCGGCGGAAGGTGCAACGGCCATCGGGTCGATCATGCAGTTGTGGTGGGCGAAAGGTTACTTGGTGCCCGTTTTGTGAGGCACCACAACTCCTTGATCGACGCGGGCAGGCGGCGCGGGGCGGGACTGAGCGGAGGCGCGGCGGGGCGGGGCCGCACGGCGCTAGGCGGCACGGCGCTAGGCGGCACGGCGCTAGGCAGTACGCCCTGCGCCGTGGGTGGGCTTCTGGGGGACCTGGTTACGGGTGGACTGTGGGGTGGGTCGGGCGGGGCCAATGGGGGCGGTCGGCGTCGCGCAGGGCTGCGGTGCGGACGGCGGCAAGCTGACGCTCCACCTCGACGAACTGGTCCGCCGGCAGTGGGCCCCGGTGCAGCGCGGCGGCGTTCTCCTCGACCTGGGCGACCGTACGGCAGCCCGGGATCGGGATGGTGCGGCCGCTGCGCGCCCAGATCCAGCCCAACGCGCCCTGGGCGAGGGTGCGTCCGTCGGCGGTGAGCGCGGCACGGACCGCGCCGACCCGCCGCAGCCACTCCGGTGCCGGCCGGCCACCCCGGAACCACTCCAACCAGCTCGGAGCCAGTCCGCGTACGTCGTCGCGGGGCAGCGTCGACGCGGCCGTGTACTTGCCGGTGAGCAGCCCCATCCCGAGCGGGCCCCGGTTGACGCTGGCCAGGTCGTACTTGTCGCAGACGGCGAGCAGCTCGGGAGCGTCGCGCAGCACCGACAGGGCGTGTTGCACCGCGGTGGCACCGGCGGCGGCGTGCCCGAACGCGGCAGCCCGGTCGGTGCGGTCGGTGCTCCACCCGTACGCGCGGATCAGGCCCTCGGCCACCAGGTCCTCGCAGGTCCCGATCAGCGCCTGCGCCCTCGGCACCGACAGATCGGCCAGGTGCAGCTGATAGAGGTCGATCCGGTCGGTGCCCAACCGGCGCAGTGAGGCGGTCACGGCACTGCGCAGGTATCCGGGCGACGCGTCCTCGCCGGTGGCCTGCCGACCGGCCTCGTCGAAGGTGTAACCCCACTTGGTGGCGATCACGGCGTCGTCGCGGCGACCGGCGAGCGCGCGGCCGAGCACCCGCTCACCGTGCCCGGCCCCGTACGTGTCGGCGGTGTCGAAGAGGGTGATGCCCAGATCGAGTGCCCGGCGTACCGCCCGCACCGACTCGTCGTCGTCGACAGCGCCCCAGCCCAGTGGCTGGGTGCCCTCCGCCCAGGGCCCGCCGATCGCCCAGCACCCCATGCCGAGGGCGCTGACCTCGATGCCGCTGCGCCCCAACACCCGTGTCGTGACTGCCATCGGCCGATCGTGCCACCTTCGGCGGGCCGCGGCGTAGCAGACCGGCGGGCGGACACGCGGGCGCACGGGACGGTCACGGTGCGGCATGATCAACGCTGCACGACGGCTCGGGGTCGACATCGGCGGAACGGTCATCGAGCCGGCCGCCGACGATGCGGACACCTCGTTCTTCGACGCGCACCGCCTGCGTACCCCGGCCGTCGTCGGGGCGTTCGGCCCGGCGTTCGACACCGGGTGGAGAGCTGGTCGGCGCCGACCCCGCTGCTGCGCGCCGACTAGCCGGACCGGCGCAGAGGTCGCGCGGCCGGCGCGGCGTGGCCGGCGGCGGTCAGGACGGCCAGGCGCGGGCGAACAGGTCCCGGGTGTCGCCGAGCAGCTGCGGCAGGACCTTGGTGCGGCCGATCACCGGCATGAAGTTCGCGTCGCCGCCCCAGCGCGGCACCACGTGCTGGTGGAGGTGAGCGGCGATGCCGGCGCCGGCCACCCCGCCCTGGTTCATGCCCAGGTTGAAGCCGTGGGCGTTGCTGACTTTGCGGATCACCCGCATCGCGGTCTGGGTGCACGACGCCAGCTCGGTGGTCTCCGGCACGTCCAGGTCCGTGTAGTCGGCGACGTGACGGTAGGGGCAGACCAGCAGGTGCCCCGGGTTGTACGGGTAGAGGTTGAGCACCACGAACACGTGCTCACCCCGGGCCACCACCAGGCTCTCCTCCGGAGGCAGCTTCGGCCCCCGACAGAAGGGACAGCCGGTGGGCTTCTCGTAGCCCTCGGCCGGGCGGTCCTCGCCAGAGATGTAGGTCATGCGGTGCGGCGTCCAGAGCCGCTCCAGACCGTCCGCCATGCCGTCACTGTCCGTGTGCCGTTCCACCCCTGTCACGAGCCGATCCTACGGAGCCCCGCGGGCATGCCGCGACACCCGCCGTCGGGAAACCCGGCATTGCAAGTTCTTGACGGATCAAGGCAGAGGCATGAAACTTCCATCCATCCACGCACTTCCATGCATTGATGGAGGGCTACATGTACCGACGGCTCGGCAGGTTCCTCGCGGCACTGGCGATGACCGCCGCCACCACAGTGGCCGGCGTCACCCTCACTGCCGGCGCGGCCCAGGCGGACGGCTGCTACACCTGGGGACGCACCCTGTCCCAGGGGGCGTCCGGCGAGGATGTCCGGCAACTCCAGATCCGGGTCGCCGGCTACCCCGGCTACGGCGCGGTGCTCACCCTCGACGGCGCGTACGGCCCGGCCACCCGATCGGCGGTGATCCGCTTCCAGCAGGCGTACGGGCTGCCCGCCGACGGCATCGCCGGCCCCCAGACGTTCAACCGGCTCTACGCCCTTCAGGACGACGACTGCACCCCGGCCAACTTCAGCTACGCCGAGCTGAACAAGTGCAACAGCGACTGGTCCGGCGGTGCGGTCTCGGCGAGCACCGCCCGGTTCAACGCGCTCGTCTCGATGTGGAAGCTCCAGGCCATGCGACACGCCCTCGGCGACGTGGGCATCGCGATCAGCAGCAGCTTCCGCAGCTACGCCTGCAACAGCGCCGTCGGCGGAGCCTCGAACAGCCGACACCTGTACGGCGACGGGGTGGACCTGGTCGGCTCCCCGTCGTTCTGCCGATTGGCGCAGCAGGCCCGCAACCACGGCTTCGGGCAGATCCTCGGCCCCGGCTACCCCGATCACAACGACCACACCCACGTGGCGGCGGTCGGAGGCTGGTCAGCGCCGAACTGCGGCATCTGACACCCCACGCCGGCCTCCCGGCGTCGGTCCCACCCGCGCCAACCTCCCGGCGTCGGTCCCACCCGCGCCGACCTCCCGGCGTCGGTCCCACCCGCGCCGACCTCCCGCGCCGACCTCCCGCGCCGACCTCCCGGCGAAGATCGCGCCCGAACATGGAAGTAGTGGCCTCCCATACCGGGGAGGCCACTACTTCCTGGATCGAGCACGATCATGCGGCGGGCGGGCGGGCCGCACCACGCAGACCGCGCGGACGGACCGCACCACGCGAACGGACCGCACCACGCGAACGGACCGCACCACGCGAACGGACCGCACCACGCGAACGGACCGCACCACGCGAACGGACCGCACCACGCGGACGGACCGCGCCGTGCGGACGGACCGCGCCGTGCGGACGGACCGCGCCGTGCGGTGGTCCCGTTACTCCGCCGCGGCGGACGGGCCGATGTTGGTCCGTGAGCTGACAACGTCCAGCACGTGGGTCACCGCCTCAGCGACCGGCACCCCGTTGCGCTGGGAGCCGTCGCGGTAGCGGAAGGAGACCGTGCCGGCGGCCACGTCGTCGTCACCGGCGATCACCATGAACGGGATCTTCTGCTGCTGCGCCGTCCGGATCTTCTTCTGCATCCGGTCGTCACCCGCGTCCACCTGAGCCCGGATGCCCTCGGCACGCAGCGCCGCGACAAAGCCGTGCAGGTAGTCGGTGTGGTCCTCGCGGATCGGAATGCCCACCACCTGCACCGGCGCGAGCCAGGCCGGGAACGCGCCAGCGTAGTGCTCGGTGAGCACCCCGAAGAACCGCTCGATCGACCCGAACAGCGCACGGTGGATCATCACGGGCCGCTGCCGGCTACCGTCGGCGGCCTGGTACTCCAACGCGAACCGCTCCGGCTGGTTGAAGTCGACCTGGATGGTGGACATCTGCCAGGTCCGGCCGATGGCGTCACGGGCCTGCACGGAGATCTTCGGCCCGTAGAACGCCGCGCCGCCCGGGTCGGGAACCAGGTCCAGGCCGGAGGTCGCGGCGGCGGTCCGCAGCGCCTCGGTGGCCTCGGCCCAGTCCTCGTCGGCCCCGATGAACTTGGGCGAGTCGTCCCGGGTCGACAGCTCCAGGTAGAAGTCGTCCAGGCCGTAGTCGCGTAGCAGGTCGAGCACGAAGCTGAGCAGCGTGGACAGCTCGCCGGCCATCTGCTCACGGGTGCAGTAGATGTGCGAGTCGTCCTGGGTCAGGCCGCGGACCCGGGTGAGGCCGTGCACGACACCGGACTTCTCGTACCGGTAGACGGTGCCGAACTCGAACATCCGCAGCGGCAGCTCCCGGTACGACCGCCCGCGCGACCTGAAGATCAGGTTGTGCATCGGGCAGTTCATCGCCTTGAGGTAGTAGTCCGCGCCCTCCAGCTGCATGGGCGGGAACATGGTGTCCGCGTAGTACGGCAGGTGACCGGAGGTCTGGAACAGCTGCGCCTTGGTGATGTGCGGGGTGTTGACGAACTCGTACCCCGCCTCCTCGTGCCGCCGCCGCGAGTAGTGCTCCATCTCGCGACGGATGATGCCGCCCTTGGGGTGGAAGACCGCCAGGCCGGAGCCGATCTCGTCGGGGAAGCTGAACAGGTCGAGGTCCGCGCCGAGCTTGCGGTGGTCGCGCCGGGCGGCCTCCTCCAACAGCTTGAGGTACGCCTTGAGCTCGTCGCGGGTCGGCCACGCGGTGCCGTACACCCGCTGCAGTTGGGGGTTCTTCTCCGACCCCCGCCAGTACGCGGCGGCGGAGCGCATCAGCTTGAACGCGCCGATCAGTCGGGTGGTCGGCAGGTGCGGGCCCCGGCACAGGTCCGACCAGCAGACCTTGTCCTCCTTGGCGTCGAGGTTGTCGTAGATGGTCAGCTCGCCGCCGCCCACCTCCATCACCTCGTCGGTGTCCAGGCCCTCGCCCTTGACCTCGATCAACTCCAGCTTGAACGGCTCGTCGGCCAGCTCGGAGCGCGCCTCGTCCAGGCTGCCGAAGCGGCGGCGACGGAACCGCTGCCCGGACTTGATGATCTCCTGCATGCGCTTCTCGAGCTTGCTGAGGTCGTCGGGCTGGAACGGCTTGTCGACGTCGAAGTCGTAGTAGAAGCCGTTCTCGATGGGCGGGCCGATGCCGAGCTTGGCCTCGGGGAAGATGTCCTGCACGGCCTGGGCGAGGACGTGCGCGGTGGAGTGGCGCAGCACGTTGAGCCCGTCGGGCGAATCCAGGGTGACCGGCTCGACGACGGTCTCCTCGGCCGGCGCCCAGTCCAGGTCGCGCAGCTGGCCCTGCGGGTCGCGGACCACGACGATCGCCTTGGGACCGTTCGCGGGCAGTCCGGCCGCGGCCACCGCGTCGGCCGCCGTGGTCCCGGCGGCGACGACGACGGGGTCGGCCACTGCGGGGGTACGGGGTGCGGACACGGTGACTCCTCCAAGTGGTACGAAACGGTGCCGATCCTCGGCTCCTGCCGATGCTATCGGTCGCCCCGCCCCCGACCGGGAAGGGCACCTGCTTACCGCCGACGTTGAACCTTTCGCGCCTCGCAGCCGAACTAGAAGGTGTGGCCGGAAACCGGTACCGGCCACGCCGACACGGATGGGGGCACGACATGGCGAGCACGTACGGCGGTGGCCGTCGGCGGCGGATCGTGGCGGCGACCGCGGTGACCGCCGCTGGGCTGCTGCTCTGGCCTGGCACGGCGTACGCGGCAGACGTGACGACCACCCCGACCGAGGCCCGGCAGGGCGAGGCGGTACGGCTGGAGTTCAGCGTCCCGGAGGAGCGGGCCGGCACGAAGACCAAGCAGATCGAGGTACGGCTGCCGGCCGACGCGCCGATCGCCGAGGTCTACCCCATGTCGGTGGACGGCTGGGCGCCCCGGCTCAGCTCCCGCACCCTGGACAAGCCGCTGCCCGGCATCCACTCCTCCGGGGTGAGCACTGTGACGACCGCGGTGACCTGGGTCCGGGTCGGTGCGAGCGACCCGGGGCCGGCTCGGTTGGCGCTCTCCATGGGGCCGATGCCGCAGGCCGAGCGGCTCACCTTCGAGGTCGTCCAGACGTACGCCGATGGCACTGTGGTCCGGTGGGCGGACGCCACCGGTCCGCACCGGGCCCCGGCGCTGACCCTGCTGCCGGCGGCGCCCGGCGCGGCGGGTCCGGGCGCGCACGGCGGCGGCCACGGCGGCCCGGCGGCCGGCGTGCCCGATGCTGCCGGTGTGCCTGATGCCCTGGACAACGGTGCGGACGCGGCACCGCCGGCCCGATCGGGCGGTGCGGACGAGGGCAGTGCCGACGGGTTGCTGGCCGCCGGCCTGCTCGCCGGCCTGGGCGGCGGCGCGGCGATCGGCTGGTTGCTCAGCCGGTGGCGCCGACGCGACCCGGGAGAGGTCACCGCGCTCGCCGAGGTGACCGGCGACCCGGACGAGGCCGCGACGCCCGACACGGCCGCGACCCTGGCCGAGATAACCGGCCGCGCGGACAAGACCGCACAGCCCTCCACGGCGGGTGGCCGCGCGAGCAACGCCACGACGCTCACCGAGACAACTGGCCACGCGGACGAGACCGCACAGTCCGCCGAGCGGCCGCCGACCGACCCGCAGCCCGCCGACCCGCAGCCCGCTGTCTCCGCGACATCGCGGTGATCCACTCGGCCTCCAGGAAACCGCGGCATCCCCGCCGCCCGGACGGCCCAATTTGCAGGAAACCGAGTTGATCGCGGGCCGCCCAGGCCCAGGGCGGCGCCAGCGCAGGGCAGCCCGCACAGGGGCAACCCCCGGCCGGCCAGGGCAGCCCCGGGTGCTCAGGGCAGCCAGGTAGGTAACGGTTCGCGGGCGGCCAGCCACTGCGCGGGCACCCCGCCGGGGGTGCCGACGCCGGTGTGCGCCGCCACCACCGCTCCGGCGATGGCCGCCGTGGTGTCCACGTCACCACCGGCCCGTACGCACGTCTCGATGGCCGCCGGATAGTCGTCGAGGTGAGTGACGGCCACCCAGAGGGTGAACCCGACGGTGTCCTGGGCGGTCACCCGGGAGCCGTTGCCGAGCTCCGCCACCACCCGGGGCAACGGCCGGCCGAGCAGCCCGGCCGCCCGGTGTACGCCCCGATGCACCTCGGTGCCCGGGTCGAGCGCGGCGGCGATCCCGGCGAGGAGCCGCTCCGGGGCCGGCCGGTGTCCGTCGAGGCGGGCCCGGGCGGCCAGCGCGGCGGCGACGGCGACAGCGACCGCCCCGGCGATCCCCTCCGGGTGCGCGTGCGTCACCTCGGCGGACGCGCGCGCCTGCGCTGCGGCGCGCGCTGTCGAGTCGGCGAAGTACGCGCCCAGCGGGCCGACCCGCATCGCCGCACCGTTGCCGCAGGAACCCTGCCCGTCGAAGGCGGAGGCGGCGGCCAGCGGCCACGGGGTGCCGGCTCGAATCAGCCCCAGGATGAGCATCGCGCCCGAACCGTAGCCCCGTCGCTCGGTGCACCGCTGCGCGAAGGAGAGGGCCAGCCGGTCCCGGTCGATGCCGGCGGAGTCGGCCAACTGGGCGAAGACCGAACAGGCCATCTCGGTGTCGTCGGTCCATTCCCAGGGCGACAGCGGCAGCGCGTCGGCGGCGAGATCCACCGGCGCCGACACCGGTAGGAAGTACTGCGCGCCGAGCGCGTCACCGGTGGAGAGACCGGCGAGGCTGTCCCGGGCGAGCGCCAGGCGGGCATCGGCGAACAGGGTGAACGGCATCGTCGTACCAGCTTGCCCGGTCGCCAGGCACGCCGCAACGCGATCAACTTGCCAGGCCAAGTACGGTCTTGTCGTGGCCTCCGTGCTCCTGGTCGAAGACGATCACGTCGTACGCGGCGCGATGCTGCGGTCCCTCACCGACCGGGGGCATGCCGTGCACGCCGTGGGTACGGCGTTGGACGCCCTGCGTCGGGTGGCCGCGGAGACACCCGACCTGGTGGTGCTCGACCTCGGCCTACCCGACCTGGACGGCTCGGACGCGCTGCGGATGTTGCGCGGCATCACCGACGTTCCGATCATCATCGCCACCGCCCGCGACGACGAGCAGTCGGTGGTCAAGCTGCTGCGGGCCGGCGCCGACGACTACATGGTCAAGCCGTTCACCGGCGCACACCTGGATGCGCGGATCACCACAGTGCTGCGCCGGGCCGGCCGGGCCAGTCGGTCCGTGCAGCCCGCCGTGCACAGTGTTGGCGGGCTGCGGGTGGACGTGGGCGAGCGCAGCGCCCAGCTCGACGGGGAGCCGCTGGCGCTGACCCGCAAGGAATTCGACCTGTTGGCGTATCTCGCCGCACGACCTGGGCGGGTAGTGTCCCGCCGGGAACTTTTGGAGGAGGTATGGCGGCAGCCATCGGTCGGCGAGGATCAGACAATCGACGTTCACCTGTACTGGCTCCGCAGAAAGATGGGCGAGTCCGCGGCGAAGCCGCGCTACCTGCGCACCGTGCGGGGGGTCGGATTCCGGCTGGTGGCACCGGACTGAGGACGGCGCTGGCCCTGCTCACGGCCGGCATGTGCAGTCTCGTCGCGCTCGCGTTCCTGATCCCGCTCGGGCTCAGCCTGCGGGAGCAGAGCCGGGACGAGGCGATCGCCGACGCGGCCCGGCGCAGCGCGCTGGTGACCGGCGCGCTGGCGGTCAGCACCGACCCGGCGGT
Source organism: Micromonospora sp. NPDC005205 (assembly GCF_040608275.1). Taxonomy (NCBI): domain Bacteria; kingdom Bacillati; phylum Actinomycetota; class Actinomycetes; order Micromonosporales; family Micromonosporaceae; genus Micromonospora; species Micromonospora sp. NPDC005205. The sequence continues at coordinate 213,676 of NZ_JBEXHV010000007.1, read as the reverse complement.
CGTCGAGCGCGCCATGGTGGCCAGCGCCGAGGGCGCACCCACCCGGCCCGTGGTGCACGGGTTGGGGTTGGACGAATCCGCTGGTCGGGCCAGCGGCAGCGACCTGGACCGGGCCCGCTCCGAGCGCCAGTCGCTCGTCGTCGACGTCGACGGGGGTGTGGCCCGGCTCGACCCGGTGGTGCTCGGTGACCGGACGGCCGTGGTCGAGGTGTTCCTTCCGGAGTCGACGCTGGGCGAGGGCGCCGGCGGCACCTGGTTGCTGCTGTTCGCTGTCGGCGCGGCGATGGCCGGCGCGGCGGTGCTGGTGGTCGACCGGGTCGCTGCCCGCGCGGTGGACTCCACCCGCGGTCTGGTCAAGGCCGCGCTCTCCATCGGCGACGGCGACCTCGGCGTACGCGTCGAGCCGACCGGTCCGCGCGAGCTGGCCGAGGCCGGGTACGCCTTCAACCGGATGGCGGACCGCCTGGACGCCGCCCGCACCGACGAGCGGGAGTTGGTGGCCGACCTGTCGCATCGTCTGCGTACCCCGTTGACGGTGCTGCGGTTGGACGCGGAGGCGTTGGAGTCCGACGACACCAGCGTGGGTTCGTTCAGCCCGGCTGAGTTGGACCGGCTGCGGGGGATCCGGCGGATCCGGCAGGCGATCGTCACCCTGGAAGGTGAGATCGACGTGCTGATCAAGACCACCCGCAAGACGGTGGCGCTCGAGGCCGGGCCGGCGATGTGCGACGTCAGCGAGGTGGTCCGGGACCGGATGGTGTTCTGGGCGGCGTTGGCCGGCGACCAGAACCGGCCGCACCGGGTCAACGGCGCCCAGCTGCGCATCCCGGCGCCGGTGCCGCGGGCCGAACTGGCCGCCGCCCTCGACGCGGTCATCGGCAACGTCTTCCGCTACACCCCGCAGGGCACCGCGTTCGAGGTGGCGGTGTCCCGGCGCGACGGTTACGTGGCGATCCGGATCGACGACGCCGGCCCCGGCATCGCCAACCCGGACCGCGCGCTGCGCCGCGGTGCCAGTGACCAGGGCTCGACCGGGCTCGGGCTGGACATCGCCAAGCGGGTCGCGTTGCAGGCCAACGGCTCGGTGAGCATCGACCGCGCCCGGCTGGGCGGGGCCAGTGTGGTGATGCTGCTCGCCGACCCGGAGGCAACACCCCGGCAGGTCAGCCGCTTCGGTCTGGTCGGTCGGATGGCCCGCGACGCCCGGGACACGAAGGCCACCGCACGTCGCTGGCCCCGCCAGCGCCCCACCGACGACTGACCCGGCCGGGCCCGGGGCTGTGCGCCGGCGCAAGTCTTCCTTAGATCGCGGTTAACGACCGCGTCGGATCGGCCGTGGGCTGACAGGATTCAGGGCACGAACCCACCAGTTCCACCGGCCGAGCGCACCACGCACCCACGGCCGGTGGAGCCGCGCGCGCGGCGGGAGTCACAGGTCCCCCCACACCCACGCTCCCGCCGCGCGCCCTGCTCAACCAACCGGCCCGGCCGGCACCCGAGCGGCAGTCCAGCTCAGCCGGCGGTGGCGAGGTACGCGTCGATCTCGGCGAGGGTCCGCTGCTGGCCGGCGGCGTCCAGGAAGGACGCGGTCACCGCGTTGCGGGCCAGCCCGGCCAGTCCCTCGGCACCGACACCGAGCAGTCGGGCGGCCACCGCGTACTCGTCGTTGAGGGTGGTGCCGAACATCGGCGGGTCGTCGGAGTTGATGGTGACCAGCAGCCCGGCGTCGACGAGCTGACGCAGCGGGTGCTCGTCGAGGGTGGCGACCGCCCGGGTCCGCACGTTGGACGTCGGGCAGACCTCCATCCCGATCTGCCGCTCGGCCAGGTACGCGAGCAGCTGCGGGTCCTGCGCGGCGGAGATGCCGTGCCCGATCCGCTCGGCACCCAACTCGTTCAGCGCGTCCCAGACGGTCTGCGGCCCGGTGGTCTCCCCGGCGTGCGGCACCGAGCGCAGCCCGGCGGCGCGGGCCTGGTCGAAGTAGGGCCGGAACTGCGGTCGGGGCACGCCGATCTCCGGGCCGCCCAGACCGAAACTGACCAGCCCGTCCGGACGCTCGTCCAGCGCGATGCGCAGCGTCTCCTCGGCTGCCGGCAGCCCGGCCTCGCCGGGGATGTCGAAGCACCAGCGCAGCTCGATGCCGAAGTCGGTCAGGGCGCGCCTGCGGGCGTCCTCGATGGCCTCGCAGAACGCCGGCGCGGGAATGCCCCGTCGGACGTGCGAGTACGGGGTGATGGTCAGCTCCGCATACCGGACCTGTTGGCGGGCCAGTTCGCGGGCCACCTCGTGGGTGAGGATCCAGACGTCCTCCGGGTCGCGGATGAGATCCACGACGCTCAGGTAGACCTCGACGAAGTGCGCGAAGTCGCGGAACTCGAAGTAGCTGGCGAGCGCGTCCGGGTCGGCCGGCACGGGAGTGCGCCCCTCGTGGCGCGCCGCCAACTCGGCGACGGTCCGGGGCAGGGCGGAGCCGACGTGGTGCACGTGCAGCTCCACCTTGGGCAGGCCGGCGATGAAGGTGGACAGGTCGGTCACGGATTCTCCTGGGCATGGTCGCCGGTGCGGGCGACGACGAAGACGCGGCGGAACGGGAAGTACACCTGACCCTGCCGCACCGGGTACGCCGCGGTGAGCCGTACCCCCAGCTCGGCCCGGAAGGCGGACCAGCCGGCTGCGTCCAGTGCGGCCCGGACCGGGCGCAGCGCGGTGCCCTCCATCCAGGCCAGCACCGGGTGCTCGGCGGCGGGTCGAGCCGGCAGCAGGTGCACGTAGGTAGTCTCCCAGGCGTCCACCGCGCAGCCGACGGCGGTCAGTAGCGCCGCGTAGTCGGCCGGGTCGTCGACCGGGTCCGCGCGCAGCAGCGGGGCGACCTCGGCGCGCCAGGTCGGCCGGTCGGCCACCTCGCGCAGGGCGCGGTGTGAGTCGGCTGCGAAGTTGCCGGGGACCTGCATGGCGAGCCAGGCGCCGGCGGGCAGATCGGTGGCCCAGCGGCGCAGCAGCTCCTGGTGGCCGGGAACCCACTGCAGGGCTGCGTTGCTGACCACCACGTCGTCGTCGCCGGTCGGACGCCAGTCGCTCAGATCGGCGACCGCGAAGTCGACAGGCGCGCCGAGGGTCTCGGCCCGCTCGATCATCTCGGCTGAGGAGTCGAGGCCGCGCACCCGGCTGGTCGGCCAGCGCTCGGCGAGGATGGCGGTGAGCTGGCCGGGGCCGCAGCCGAGGTCGACCACCGCCCGGGGGCGCTCGGCCGGGATCCGGGCGAGAAGGTCGTGAAACGGCCGGGATCGCTCGTCGCCGAAGCGTAGGTAGGTCGTCGGGTTCCACATGGTCGCCTCCCAAACCGTACGTCCGTACTGCTGACCGTACGGCTCGCGTGGCAGGGTCGCAACCCGGTCACTAGGCTCGGGGCATGGAACAGCGCAGCTTCAACCGGCTCGGCCGGACCGTTGGCGCGGTCGGCCTGGGCGCGTGGCAACTCGGCGCCGACTGGGGCACCGTCAGCGAGGACGACGCGATGGCGGTGCTCGCCGCCGCCGTGGACGCCGGGGTCACCTTCCTCGACACCGCCGACGTGTACGGCGACGGCCGCAGCGAGCAGCTGATCGGCCGCTTCCTGCGCACCCGACCCGACGCCGGGCTGACCGTCGCCACCAAGATGGGCCGCCGCGTCGAGCAGCGGCCGGAGGCGTACACCCTGGCCAACTTCCGGCAGTGGACCGACCGCTCCCGGGCCAACCTGGGCATGGACACCCTGGACCTGGTCCAGTTGCACTGCCCGCCCACCGAGGTCTTCGCCTCAGACGAGGTCTTCGACGGTCTGGACACCCTCGTCGCCGAGAAGGCCGTCGCCGGGTACGGAGTCAGCGTCGAGACCTGCGACCAGGCCCTCACCGCGATCGCCCGACCGGGGGTGGCGAGCGTCCAGATCATCCTCAACGCGGTCCGCCACAAGCCCCTGGAGCAGGTGCTGCCGGCCGCGGCGGCAGCCGGCGTCGGCATCATCGCCCGCGTGCCGCTCGCCAGTGGCCTGCTCTCCGGCCGCTACGACGAGCACACCGAGTTCCCCGCCGACGACCACCGCAACTTCAACCGGCAGGGCGCCGCCTTCGACGTCGGCGAGACGTTCTCCGGGGTCGACTTCGATCGAGGTCTGGCCGCCGTACGCCGGCTGGCCCCGCTCGTCGACGCGGACCGCACGATGGCGCAGTTCGCCCTGCGCTGGGTGCTGGACCAGGCGGGCGTCACAGTGGTCATCCCCGGTGCCCGCGACGCCGACCAGGCCCGACGCAACGCCGCCGCGGCGGACCTGTCCCCGCTCACCGACGAGCAGTTGGCAGCCGTCCGCGACACCTACGACGAGCTGATCCGCCCGCAGGTGCACGACCGGTGGTGACCCGCGCGCCCGGGGTGCTCGTGTCACGCCACCCGGCCGGCGATGCTGGACGGCGGCGCGCCGCCCCGGGTGGCAGAGAGGGGACGCGATGAGAGGTTGGCTTCCGCTCACCCTCGGCCTGCTGGCCGTGGTGATCGGTGCGGTGTGGACGGTCCAGGGCCTCGGCTACGTCAGTGGCAGCGTGATGACCGACGAGAAGATCTGGGCCGTGATCGGCCCGATCGTGACGGTGGTCGGGCTGATCGTGCTCTGGCTCGGCCTGCGCTCGCGTCGACGCTGACCGCTCGCCGCAGCGGCGAGCCTGAACAGGCGAAAGCCCCGCATCCCAACCGGGATGCGGGGCTTTACCGTGACCCGTGAGCCGGATCGTCCCACTGGCCGGCGGGGGCCGGCCGTCCTACTCAGATGGGACGGACCTGCTCAGCCTGCGGGCCCTTCTGACCCTGAGCAATCTCGAACTCCACCCGCTGGTTCTCCTCCAGCGAGCGGTAGCCGCTGGTCTGGATGGCCGAGAAGTGGACGAACACGTCAGCACCCCCACCATCGACGGTGATGAAGCCGAAGCCCTTGTCAGCGTTGAACCACTTCACGGTTCCCTGAGCCATGTGTATCTCCCTCGAAAAACTGGCGGCCGTGCACGCCGTCCGGCCGATTGGCCGTTTTTGAGCAGCGGTGCCTGAGGCAGCCCCACGACGGAGACTTCTCTCAACCCACGCCATCTCGCAACAGCGGGGACCAGCAAATCACGGAGGTAAAAAGTCTGTCACGACCTCTCCGACGAATTTCTCCGACATGTGACCTGACGGATGCCTCAGGCGCGCTGGGCGGCGTGCGATGCCATGCGAAAGCCCCCTTCCCATCGATGCGGGAAGGGGGCTGAAGTCGCTGCTGGTCAGTCCGGCCAACTGCCGGTCATCCGGCGTACGCCGACCGCGCCACCCCGGTCCACGGCGGCCCGGACGACAGCGAAGATGGCCCCCTGCAACGCCGCGGCGGCCAGGATCTCGCCCCAGCCGCGATCCTCGTCGGTCGCGTTGGGCGCCTCACCGTCGCCCGCGGTGGCCTTCCAGACCTGCCGGAAGATCGCCCCGGCCACCGTGCCCGCGGCGATACCCAACAACACGCCGACCGGCCGGTACGCGACCCTGCCGATGCTCCTGCTCACCTACGCCTCCCCCGCACGATCATCAGCACCACCACGGTGGCCACCGCGCCGGCCGCGATGGCCGCCCACGGCACCGGGTTGCGGCGCACCAACTCGCTCTTGTCGTACGCCTGTGCGCGTACCAACTCGCCCTTTTCGTATGCCTGCGCCCGCGCCATTCCGGCGCCACGCGCGGCCTGTCCGCGGACCCGAGCGACGGTCTGCGCCGCCTGCTCCCGCATCCGCTCCTTGGCCTGCTCGGCGGACTCCTTGAGACGCGCCTTGACGTCGGCCTTGGCGGCCAACGCCTCCATCGTCTCGCCCAACTCGACCCGGGTGCGACGGATCTCCTCGCGGAGGGCCTCCGTGTCGCCGGTCCCGTTACCGGTCATTGCCGCCCCCTGTCCTTCACCGCGGCAGTGACGGTGTCCATGTCTGCCCGGAGGCTACGGACCGTGGCCGCCGGAACCGGCGGGACAGCACGGCTGACCTGCTTCTTGCCCACCAGGGCGAGGACGCCGGCCACCAGGAAACACGCCACCGCCACGATCAGCGCCGCCGCCCAGGCGGGCAACACCAGGTCGAGCAACAGGATCGCCGTGGCGACCAGCGCACCCAGACCGAAGAAGGCGAGCGCGCCACCGCCGCCGAACAGGCCGATCCCGATGCCCGCGTGCTTACCCTTCTGGGTCAACTCCGCTCGGGCCAGCGTCAGTTCGTCCCGTACGAGGCGGGAAATCTGCTCGGTGGCCCGCTGCACCAACTCGGCGGTGGAGGGCTCGCTCCCATTCTGGGATGTGCGGGCTTTCGCCACGTCAGCCATGCTGTCCTCCTTTCCTCATCACCGCGCTGTATGCCCGAAGTCGTCGCTCGTCAATCCTAAAGCGCGCCAGCCAGCTCACCGTCCCGCTTGTCCGGACGCCGCGCCGCTGATCCGCCGCCAGTCGCCACGATCACACCAGAGACGTCAGGCAGCACATCCCCCGCCCAAGCCCAACCAAACCTCCGAAACCAACCAACCACCCACTCCCGCTCCCCTCCCCCGCTCCCCACCCCACCCCACCCCTCTCGCAGCGGTGATCATGAGGTTGGCGGGGACAAACCAGGCGTACCCACCCGTCAACTCCATGATCGTCGAGGTCTGTCGCGCAAGATCGCGCTCGATCCTGGTTGTAGTGGCCTCGACGGGGATGGAGGCCACTACAACCAGGAAGTTGCACGATCTTGCGGGGCAGGGCAGGGCGGGGCGCGAGGTGGGGCAGGCGCTAGGTGGGGCGGGGCGCGAGGGCGGGGTGGGCGGGGTGTCAGGGGCGGGTTTCTTCGGGGCCTACGAAGGCTTCGCTTCGGGCGTCGCCGTCGTCGCTGCCACCGAAGACACGGGCGTCGTCGGGCGCCTCGGTGTCGGACAGGCGGCGGGCCGGCCGCCTCGGCTGCACCCACTGCCAGGACAGGTTGCTGTTGGAGTCGCCCAGCTCGGTGCGGAGCCGCGGCATCGCCGTCGGGCGGTTGTCCCGGATCCAGGCGACCAGGTGTTCCCGGACGAGACAGCGCAGGTCCCACAGGCTGCCGGCGTCGGCGGCGCTGACCAGCGCGCGCAGCCGGACCGTCCCGCCGGTGGCGTCGGTGACCTGCAGGACGCAGACCCGTCCGTCCCACAGTTCGGTGCCCTCGACGAGGCGGCGCAGCTCCTCGCGCATGGTCTGCACGGGCACCGCCCAGTCGACGTCGAACTCGGCGGTGCCGAGCACTGCCGCCTCCGTCCGGGTCCAGTTCTGGAACGGCTTGCTGGTGAAGTACGAGGTGGGCAGGATCAACCGACGGTCGTCCCAGATCTGCACGACGACGTAGCTGAGGGTCAGCTCCTCGATGCGGCCCCACTCCCCCTCGACAACGACGACGTCGTCGAGCCGGACGGCATCGCTGAAGGCGAGCTGGACGCCGGCGAAGACGTTGCCGAGCAGGCTCTGTGCGGCGAGCGCGGCCACCACACCGACCACACCGGCCGAGGTCAGCACACCGGCGCCGATGCCCCGCACGCTGGGGAACGTCATCAGCATCACGCCGACGGCCAGGATGACGATCACCGCGATGGTCAGTCGGCGCAGCATCACCACCTGGGTCCGTACCCGTCGGGCGTGCCGGTTGTCCGGTACGTCGACCCGGAACCGGGCCAGCGCGGTGTCCTCCACGACGACCAGCAGGCAGGCGACCAGCCAGGCCACTGTGGCGATGACGCCGAGGATGAGCAGGTGCAGCAGGAGCCGCCGCCAGCTCTCGCCGACCGCGTACCCGGTGCTGAAGCGGACGGCGAACTGCACGGCCAGGACCGTCGCGGCGACCTGGAACGGGCGGTGGGCGTGGTCGGTCAACTCGGTCAACAGCAGTGACCGGCGGCCGAACCGCCGGGTCAACCGGTGGACGACCTCGACCAGGAACAGGGCGACCGCCGCCGCGATGAGCGCGGCGACGGCCGTTTCGAGATAGTTCTGCACGGCTTCGGTTGCTTCCCTTCGATCAAACGACGGGCACTCCGGGCAAAAGCCCAAGAGTGCCCGTCATCCTCAGAATCGACCAGCTCAGACCTTGCGGTACCGGGACTGGAGGAAGCAGTAGACGCCGAAGGCGGCGATGCCGAGGGCGACCAGGGCCAGCAGGAACGTGCCGTACGACTGCTCTTGCAGGGTGTGCAGCGCGGCGTCCAGACCACGGGCCTTCTCCGGGTCGTAGTTCACCGCCGCCACGATGACCAGCAGACCGGCGATGCCGTAGGCGACGCCCTTGGCGATGTATCCGGCCATGCCCAGCCGGCGGGCGAGCTGGCGGGTCTTCGGGCTCATCTCGCCGGTCTTGAGGTGCTTCTCGAACTTCTTCCGGGCGCCGTAGATCGCCAGGCCGATGCCGATCGCGGCGACGACCAGCCCGGCCAGGCCGACAAGCCAGCGGCCACCGCTGGAGGTCATCAGCTTGCCGGTCAACGCCTCCTGCTGGTCGGCGCTGTTCGACGAGGCGTCGGAGAAGACCTTGAAGGCGGTCCAGGCGAAGTAGAGGTAGACGATGGTCCGGCCGGCCGAGGCGACCCGCTCCATGACCCGCTCCTTGCCGCGCTCGGCGCGGTGCCCGACCGCCGCCTCCAGCGCCTGCCAGATCGCCATCGCGAGCAGGCCGACCGCGACGGCGATGACCAGGAACTTGCCGAGGGGCTGAGCGGAGAGGGTACGCAGCGCGCCGGACTGGTCGCCGTCGTCGGACGACGTACCGAACGCGATCTGCAACGCCAACCAGGCGAAGAGGAGATGGACGATGCCGTAGCCGATGAAGCCGGCCCGGGCGAGGAGTTCCAGCCACCGGCTGTCCGCCGTTCGGGAGGCGGTGGCTTCGGCGCTACGGGTGAGTGACATGGCGTCACAATCTCCGATTCTGAAGATTCCCAAACGTCGGCCACCGCCGCCCGCCCGGATCAGCTGCCCGGGTTGCGCGCTACGCGGATCTTGACCTGCTGGTCGGTCACGCTGTCCAGGGTGACAGCGAAGCCCCCGGCCTCGGCGGCCTGCTGGCCGGTGGTGAGGGTGAGCTGCTCACCAGCGACCTCGACGGTCACCTGGTCACCCTCGGCGCCGACCAGCTTGGCCTCGACGCCCAGGATGGTGGTCCTCGCGTCGACACCCCGCTCGAAGGTGACCGTGCAGGCGTCCAGCGCACAGTCGGTGGAGGCGCCCTGGGAGCTGCACCCGGCGAGCACGGCGAGGCCGAGCGCCAGACCGGCGAAGAGACCGGCGGCGCGGCGGACGGCGGGAATGGGCATGGTGGCGGGTCGGTTCGTCACCCCGCCAAGAGTACGAGACATCCGCGACGACACCGCCCAACGGTGATCACCTGGCGGCCGACCAGCGTACGAGGAGCACCGGCTAGGGTCCGGGACATGCCGTTCGACATCGCCCGCACCCGGGCCGCGTACCCCGCCCTGACCGAGGGCTTCGTCCACTTCGATGGTGCCGGCGGCACCCAGACCGCAGCCGGTGTGATCGACGCGGTCACCGATGCCATGAGGTCGGCGGTCGGCAACCGCAGCGCCGCCTTCGTCCCGGGCCGCCGGTCGTTGGAGCTGGTGGCCGAAGCCCGCTCGGCGGTGGCCGATCTGCTCGGCGCCGACCCGGCCGGGGTGGTGCTCGGCCCGAGCGCGACCGCGCTGACGTACACCCTGGCCCGCACGCTCGGAGCGACCTGGCGCCCGGGCGACGAGGTGGTGGTGTCCCGGCTCGACCACGACGCGAACGTGCGGCCGTGGGTGCAGGCCGCCGAGGCGGCCGGCGCGACGGTGCGCTGGGCCGAGGTCGACCGGCACACCGGTGAGCTGCCCGCGGCCCAGTACGCGGACCTGGTGGGTGAGCGGACCCGGTTGGTCGCGGTGACCGCCGGCAGCAACGCCATCGGCACCATGCCGGACGTGTCGGCGATCGCCAAGACCGCGCACGCGGTCGGCGCGCTGGTCCACGTCGACGGGGTGCACTCGGTGCCGCACGGGCCGACCGACCTGGCCTCGCTCGGCGCCGACGTGCTGGTCACCAGCGCGTACAAGTGGTCCGGCCCGCACCTGGCGGCGATGGTGGCGGACCCGGCCCGGTGGGAGGCGTTGCGCCCGGCGAAGCTGGTGCCGTCCTCCGACGCGGTGCCGGACCGGTTCGAGTACGGCACGCCGAGCTTCCCGCTGCTGGCCGGCGTGGCCGCGGCGGTGGATCACCTGGCGGGGCTGGACCCGGACGCGGTCGGGGACCGGCGGGACCGGCTGCGGGCCGGGCTGGCTGCCGCCCAGGCGCACGAGGAGGCGCTACTGGACCGGCTGCTCGCCGGGCTGGCGCAGCGGCCGGCGATCACCGTCTACGGCTCGCCGGCGCGGCGCTGCCCGACGATCTCGTTCCGGGTCGCCGGGATGTCCCCGGCCGCCACCCAGGAGGCGTTGGGTGCCGCCGGGTTCTGCCTCTCCGTCGGCGACTACTACGCCTACGAGTACTTCCAGCTGATGGGTCTGCGCGACAGCGGCGGCGCGGTGCGGGCCAGCATCTACCACTACAACACCGCCGAGGAGGTGGACCGTTTGCTCGGCGAACTCGACGCGCTGGCCGACCAGGCGGGGAGAATGGCCGGATGAGCACCCTGGTCGAGGACAACCCGGCGAAGCACCGCTTCGAGATCCTTGTCGACGACGCGCTGGCCGGCTTCACCGCGTACCTGCCGCGCGGGGAGGTGCTGGTCTTCACCCACACCGAGGTGGACCGGGGCTTTCAGGGCAAGGGGGTGGGCGGCACGCTGATCCGCGGCACCCTGGACCAGCTCCGGGCACGCGGCACGACAGTGGTGCCGCAGTGCCCCTTCATGGCCGCGTTCATCGACAAGCACCCCGAGTACGCCGACCTGGTCGCCGACCTCCCGTAGCGCGGGCGGTCAGAGGGCGCCGGTGAGCACCTCGGCGGCGGCCCGTCCACTGGCCCGGGTGGCGCCGTGGGTGGCCAGGTGCACCGCCCCGGTGACCAGCTCGGGCACGCCCAACTCGACCACGACGGCGTCCGGGCGGGCGGCCAACGCGCGGTGCACGGCGGCGCGCATCCAGTCGTGCCGGTGCTGGTCACGGACGACCAGGACCAGGGGGCGGCTGCCTGCCCCGGCGCCCGGGTCCGCCGGCACGTCGGGTTCGGCGTAACGGACCGTGCTGGTGCCGGGCAGCAGCTCGGTCAGTGGTCCGCCGATGCCCCACGGGGTTTCGGCGCCGATGGCGATGTTGCGCGGCGGCTCGAACTCGACGACGTGTGCCGCGCGGGTCAGGGGCAGCGCGACCGTCGTACCCGGGGCGGTGGTGACCCGGACGGCCCGGCGGGCGGCGACCAGCCCGACGTCGGCGGCGGCGCGCGCTCCGGCCAAGCCGGAGTTGCGGGCGGCCACCGTCCAGGCGGCGAGTTGACCGACGCGCTTGGCGGCCTCGGCAAGACGCTCCTCGGGCAGCTCACCGGAGACGACGGCGGCCACGATGGCGTCGCGCAGCTCGCGGGCGGCCTGCTCGTCAGCCCGTTCACCGCCGATGCAGATGGCGTCGGCCCCGGCGGCGAGGGCGCGGACCGTGGCCCCGGCGAAGCCGTACCGGTCGGCGACCGCGCGCATCTCCATCGCGTCGGTGACCACCACACCGGAGAAGCCCAGTTCGTCGCGGAGCAACCCACCCAGGATGCGCTGACTCAACGTCGCCGGCAGGTGCGGGTCGAGGGCGGGCACCAGCAGGTGACCGGTCATCACCGCCTGCACCCCGGCGGCCACGGCGGCGCGGAACGGGGCCAGTTCGCAGGCGTCCAGCCGGTCCCGGTCGGCGGTGATCCGGGGCAGGTCGTGGTGTGAGTCGACCCGGGTGTCGCCGTGGCCGGGGAAGTGTTTGGCGCAGGCCGCGACGCCGCCGGCCTGGAGCCCGCGGACCCAGGCGGCGGTGTGCCGCGCGACGAGCACCGGGTCGGCGCCGAAGGAACGGACGCCGATCACCGGGTTCGCCGGGTTGGAGTTGACGTCGGCGTCCGGGGCGTAGTTGAGGGTGATCCCCGCCGCGGCCAGCTCGGCGCCGAGGTCCCGGGCGACGGCCTCGGTCAGCCCCGGGTCGTCGACCGCCCCGAGGGCGAAGTTGCCGGGCCGGGAGCTGCCGTGCACCGACTCCAGCCGGGTGACGTCGCCGGCCTCCTCGTCGATCGCCACGATGACGTCCGGCCGTTCCGCGCGCAGCGTCGCGGTGAGGGCGGTCACCTGCTCGGTGTCGACGACGTTGCGGGCGAAGAGCACCACCGAGCCGAGACCCTCGCCGAGCCAGCGGCACACCCATGGCGGTGGGGTGGTGCCGACGAAGCCGGGTTGCAGGACGGAGGCGGCGAGCGCCGAGAGGTGCCCGTTGGAAGTGGTCACGCCACTCCCTCGCAGTGATCGAGATCGATCACCGGCGACGGTGCGCCCCCGTCGATCCGCTGGTTGCGCTCGCTCATGCGGCCCCCGTACCCCATCTCTCGCGCGCCCTCGGCGCACCGCCACCGGCAGGCGGTTCTGCCATGGTCACACTGAGCGATTCAATAGTCAATAAACCTTACAGTTGCCTGGCGGCCCGTTCCCCGGGGAGAGTGCGGGGATGGATCCCGTCCTGCTGGCCGACGCGACGAGCCCGGCCGACATCCCCGGCGTACGCCTGCTCGGCCTGGTGGTCGGTGCCCTGCTGCTCCTCGCCGCGATCCGGGCGATGTTCGGGCGACGCTGACCCGCCCGCGGCGAGAACCGGTGTGACCGGGCGCCGCCGGGGTAGGGCTCTCCCCATCAGCAGGTCCGCGTGCCGAAGGGGTAAGCCATGAAGATCGGATATTTTCTGTCCAGTGAGGAGTACACGCCCGCCGAGTTGCTGGCGCAGGCGCGCGGTGCCGAAGAGGCCGGCTTCGAAGCTCTGTGGATCTCCGACCACTACCACCCGTGGGTGGACGCCCAGGGCCAGAGCCCGTTCGTCTGGTCGATGATCGGCGCGCTCAGCCAGGTCTGCTCGCTGCCTGTCACCACGGCGGTGACCTGCCCGACAGTACGGATCCACCCGGCCGTCATCGCCCAGGCGGCGGCGACCAGCGCGGTGCTGCACGGTGGACGGTTCGTGCTCGGCGTCGGCACCGGCGAGGCCCTCAACGAGCACATCTTCGGCGACGCGTGGCCGCAGGCGGACGTCCGGCTGGAGATGCTGGAGGAGGCCGTCGAGGTGCTGCGGGAGCTGTGGAAGGGCGGTTTCGTCAACCACCACGGAAAGCACTACACGGTGGAGCACGCCCGGATCTACACGCTGCCCGACACTCCCCCGCCGATCTACGTCTCCGGCTTCGGACCGAAGGCCATCGACCTGGCCGCCCGGATCGGCGACGGCTACGTGAGCACCATGCCCGACGGCGAGATGGTCCGCCGCTTCCGCGAGAACGGCGGCGGCGACAAGCCGTGCCAGGCCGGATTCAAGGCGGCGTACGCGGACAGCGAGGACGAGGGGTTGCGGATCGCGTACGAGCGCTGGCCCAACGCGGGGGTGCCGGGTGAGCTGTCCCAGGTGCTCCCCTCGCCACGGCACTTCGAGCAGGCCTCCGAGCTGGTCGAGCCGGAGATGCTCAAGAAGGCGTTCGTCTGTGGCAACAGCGCCGACGCGCACCTGGAGATGATCGACAAGTACGCCAAGGCCGGCTTCGACGAGGTCTACGTGGCCAACACCGGCCCGCACCACCAGGGTCTGTTCGACCTGTACCAGCGCGAGGTCCTGCCCGGCCTGCGCTGAGCCCCTGGCACCCGAGCCCATGATCTTCCGAATGCGTTTCGGTTGTCCCGGGCTCGGGTACCTCCGGCCCTCGATGAAACTGTCCACGCATTCGATGACGTTGCGCCGCGCCGCCCGCAGCCTGTTCGGCTGGAACGCGCTGCGGCCCAACCAGTTGGCCGCCATGCGCGCGGTCATGAAGCGACGCGACGCCCTGGTGGTGCTGCCCACCGGTGCCGGCAAGTCGGCGATCTACCAGATCCCGGCCAGTCTGATCCCCGGTCCCACCGTGGTGATCTCTCCGCTCCTCGCCCTTCAGCAGGACCAGATCGCCTCCCTCAACGAGCGGCAACGCCCGGAGCTGCGGGCGGTGCGGATCAGCTCGAACGAGTCCGCCAGCCAGCAGGCCGAGGCCCTCGCCGACGTCCGCGAGGGCCGGGCGGAGTTCCTCTTCATCACCCCGGAGCAGCTCAGCAACCCGGACCGGATGGCCGAGGTCGCCGCGCTGAAGCCGGCGCTGGTGGCGATCGACGAGGCGCACTGCATCTCGGCCTGGGGGCACGACTTCCGCCCCGACTACCTGGCGCTCGGGCACCTCATCGAGGGCATCGGAAGGCCGCCGGTGGTGGCGCTCACCGCCACCGCCTCCCCGCCGGTACGCGACGACATCATCGCCCGGCTGCGGCTGCGCGATCCGGACGTGGTGGTCTCCGGGCTGGACCGGCCCAACCTCTTCCTCGAGGTGGCCCACTGCCCGGACGAGGACTACCGCTGGCGACGGCTGATGACGCTGCTGCGCGACGAGGGCCGGCCGGGGATCATCTACGTGCCGACCCGCCGCGCCGCCGAGGAGCTGGCCACCCGGTTGACCGACGCCGACTTCCCGGCGCAGTTCTACCACGGTGGGATGCCGATGGGTGCCCGCGCGGAGCTGCACGAGGCGTTCCTCGCCGACCAGGTCCCGATCATGGTGGCGACCTCGGCGTTCGGCATGGGCATCGACAAGCCGAACATCGCCTGGGTGGTGCACATGGCGCTGCCCGACTCGCCGGACAGCTACTTCCAGGAGATCGGCCGGGCCGGGCGCGACGGGCAACCCGCCCGGGTCCTGCTGCTGTGGCGGGCTGAGGACGTGGGCCTGCAGCGGTTCTTCAGCGGCGGCCTGCCCGACGAGAACGAGCTGCGCGACCTGGCCGCTCTGCTGCGCAAGAAGGCAGCCACCAAGACCGAACTGCGCGAGACCACCGGCCTGGGGCCACGCAAGCTGGGCCAGTACCTGTCCCTGCTGGAGCAGGTCGGCGCGGCCGAGCCGCGCGCCCGGCAGCGCATCGGCGCCCCGCGCTACTCCCCCGCCGCGGTGGACGCCGCCGCGGCGGCCCTCGCCGAGGCGGAACGTCAGCAGACGGTGACCCGGTCCCGGACCGACATGATGCGGGCCTTCGCCGAGACCAGGGCCTGCCGGGGGCAGACCCTGCTGGCCTACTTCGGCGAGCAGATGAGCGACGTCTGCGGGCACTGCGACAACTGCCACAACGGCACCAGCGTGGCCGACCAGGGTGCGGTCGGGCCGTTCCCGGTGCACAGTCAGGTGCGTCACCCGGAGTGGGGGCCGGGCATGGTGCTCTCGTACGAGGAGGACAAGATGACCGTCCTCTTCGAGGAGGTCGGGTACAAGACGTTGTCGGTGCGCGTGGTGTCCGAACAGGGCCTGCTGACACTGGACTAGCCTGACCCGGGCGCCGGTTGCGGCCCCGGTGGATCGACAAAGCAGAGCACCGATTGACCAAGAAGAGCAGGGCGGAAGGGGCGTTGTCGTGATCGAGCAGCCGGCGTACACCGGGTTCGGTTTCTCCGACGAGGAGTGGGGGCTGCTGGTCGGCCTGCCACAGTCGGTGTTGACCGCGGCGAGCGCCGCCGAGTCCGACGGCACCCGCCGGACCATGGCGGAGAACGCGGCCGGACTGGAGACCATCGCCGCCGGCCGGGAGTCCGCCAGCCCGCTGGTGGTCGCCGTGGCCGGCGAGATCGTCACCCGGGTCGGTGACCCGGAGGCCGGCGAGGAGCTGCCGGTCATCGCGCCCGCCGACCCGGGGGCGTACATCGACGACGTGCTGCTGCGGGCCGGCGAGGCCGGCACGTTGCTGGCCGCGCGGGTCGACGAGGGTGAGGCCGGCGCGTACAAGCACTGGCTCGTGAAGATCGCCGAGCAGGTGGTGGGCGCCGCTTCCAGCGGTGGGCTGCTGGGCATCGGCGGCGAGTCGGTCAGCGACTCCGAGCGGCGTTTCCGCGACCGGCTCGCGCACGTGCTCATCGACTGACCGACGACAACGACGTGTCGGCCGGACCGGTCGGCTCGGCGGCCAGCGCCGCAGGGTCGGCCGGCCGGACGCCACGCAGCGCGACGAGCGCGGTGAGCGCGCCCAGCAGCATCACCGCCATGGCGGCGTACGCGGCCAGGTGCAGCCCGTCGGTGAACGCCACACCGGCGGCGTGCCGCACCGCGTCGGCCAGCTCCGCCGGCAACCCCTGGGCGACCGCGAGCGCACCGCCCAGGGTCTCCTGGGCCGCCGCTCCGGCGTCGGCGGGCAGCCCGGCCGGAAGGCCGTCGACGATCTCGCGGCGGTAGACCGCCGCGCCCACGCTGCCCAGGATCGCCATCCCCAGCGCACCGCCCAGCTCGCTGCTGGACTCGGTCAGCGCCGAGGCGACACCTGCCTGCTCGGGCGGCGCCGCGCCGATGACCAGCTCGGTGACGAGAGACATCACCATCACCAGGCCGGCGGCGTAGACACTGGCGCCGGCGAGCAGCAGCCACAGCGGCGTCTCCGGGGTGACCCGGGTCAACACCACGAAACCGACCACGGCGATTCCGAACCCCGTACCGATCAGGTACGCCCGTTCGACGCGCTGGGCGAGGGCGGCGGCAGCCGGCGCGACTCCGCCCACGGCGAGGGACGGCACGAGGCTCCACAGTGCCGCCCGCAGCGGGCTCAGGCCGAGCACCAGCTGAAGGTGCTGGGTGGTGAAGATGGCGAAGCCGACGATGGCGAACATCGCCAGCAGGTTGACAGCGAGCGATCCGGCGAAGCCGCGGCGGCGGAACAGGGCGAGGTCGACCATCGGGTACGCCTGGGTCCGCTGCCGGTGCAGGAAGAGCGCCCCCACCAGCAGACCGCCGACGATGGCGAGGACGCGCGCCGGGCTGAGGCCGTCCCGGGCCATCTCCTTGATGCCGTAGATCACCGGCAGCAGCGCCCCGAGCGACAGTGCCGCGCTGACCAGGTCGAACCGCCCGGTCGCCGGGTTGCGAGACTCGGGCACCAGGAGCGGCACGAGCAGTAGCAACATCAGCATCGCCGGGATGTTGATCAAAAAGATCGAGCCCCACCAGAAGTGCTCCAGCAGGATGCCGCTGAGCACCGGCCCGATCGCGATGCCGCCGGTGAGAGTGGCGGTCCAGACGGCGATGGCGGTGCCGCGCTGCTTGGCGTCGTGGAACATGTTGCGCACCAGCGCGAGCGTCGAGGGCATCAGGGTGGCCCCACCGACGCCGAGCACGGCACGCGCGGCGATGAGCGTCGCGGTGCTGTCGGCGTACGCGGCCAGCAGCGACGCCGCGCCGAACGCGGCCGCGCCGATCAACAGGAGCCGGCGTCGGCCGATCCGGTCCCCCAGAGCGCCCATGGTGATGAGCAGCCCGGCCAGCACGAAGCCGTAGATGTCGAAGATCCAGAGCTGCTCGGTGGCGGTGGGACGCAACTCCGCGCTGATGAACGGGACGGCGAAGTAGAGCACCGACACGTCCATCGAGACCAGGAGCAGCGGCAGCATCAGCACGGTGAGCCCGATCCACTCCCGTCGGCCCGCTCGCGGTGCCGGTGTGGTGGTGATCGCCATGATCAGTTCTCCTTCTGCGTATGACGTACGCTGTTATGCGTAGACCATACGCAGAACTAGGATGGCGGGGCAAGGAGGAAATGTGGCGGCGAAGACAGACGACGGCGGGCCTGTACTCCCGCCGGCCATCGAGAGCGCGTGGGGGCTACGGGAGCGGCCACCCAAGGGCCCCCGGCCGGGAATGAGCGTGCCCACCATCGTGGACGCCGCCGTACGCGTGGCCGACGCCGACGGCCTGGCGGCCGTCTCGATGAGCCGGGTGGCCAAGGAGTTGGGCGCCGCGACAATGGCCCTCTACCGGTACGTCGGCTCGAAGGACGAGCTGCTCATGCTCATGGTGGACACCGGGTACGGCCCGTCGCCCGGCCCACCCGCACCGGAAGACGACTGGCGCGCCGGCCTCACCCGGTGGGCCTGGGCCGAGCACGAGGTGCTGCGGCAACGGTCCTGGCTGCTGCACGTGCCGATCAGTGGCCCACCCATCACCCCCCAGCAGCTCGGCTGGCTGGAGGACGGGCTGCGCTGCCTCGACGGCACCACGCTCGGCGAGGCCGAGAAGATGTCGGTGCTCCTGCTGATCACCGGGTACGTCCGCAACGAGGCCACCCTCGCCTCGCAGATCGCCGAGGGCAGCCGGGCGGCAGGCGTCGAGCCCAGCGAGATGATGCCGGCGTACGGTCGGCTGGTGGCCCGACTCATCGACCCGGCCCGTTTCCCCGCGCTGCACCGGGTGCTCAGCGCCGGTGTGCTCAACCAGGACGACGACCCCGACGACGAGTTCGTCTTCGGCCTGGACCGGATCCTCGACGGCGTCGAGGCCCTGATCCAGCGCCGAGCGGGCTGAGGGAGCCCCATGCTGCCGAGAAACACCATCGACACCACGGTCCTGCCGCCGGGCGAACGGTTCGGCATGTGGCTGGACCTGGTGGCGCGCACCTCGGCGCCGCTGCGCATCCGGTCCGCGCACAGCGACGACTTCGCCGCCCGCGCCGACTTCGTCGAGCTCGGCCCGATCCAGCTGGTGCAGTACGCATACCCGTCCCTGGACGCCACCCGGAGCCGGAAACTGGTCCGTCAGTCCGACCCGGAGCTCTACATCCTCGCCCTCACCACCGGCGGCGTCGGCACGTCCAGCCAGGACGGTCGCCGCAGCGAGATCCTGGCCGGCGAGTTCACCTTCTACGACGGGTCCCGGCCACACGACGTCTGCCATCACGCCATCGAGCCCGAACGGGACCAGGCCACCTCGATCATCACGCTGATCCCGCACGCCGCGCTGCCCCTGCCGCCGCAGCGGATGGCGGCGCTCTACGGCGGCCGGATGTCCGGCAGCGAGGGGATCGGGGCGTTGCTCGCGCAGTTCCTGATCCAGGTGACCGGCCACCCCGAGCAGTACCATGCCGCCGACGCCAGCCGGCTCGGCGCGGTGGGGCTCGACCTGGCCACCACCATGCTCGGCCGGCACCTCGTCGCCGAGGACGCCGTGCCGACCGAGGTCCGCCGCCGGGCGCTGCTCACCCAGGTGCAGTCGTACATCCACCGCCACCTCGGCGACGCGACCCTCGGCCCGCAGGTGGTCGCCGACGCCCACCACATCTCGGTGCGGTCCCTGCACCGGTTGTTCGAGGCCGAGGACACCACAGTGGCGTCGTACATCCGGGAACTGCGGCTGGCCCGGTGCCGGCGCGACCTGGCCGACCCGGCGCTGCGCAACCAGCCGGTGCAGACCGTCGCGGCCCGGTGGGGCTTTTCCGACAAGGCCCACTTCAGCCGGGCCTTCCGCGCCGCGTACGGCACCACCCCGCAGGAACACCGCGACAGCGGCTCGGATCTGGCGCGGATCGTCAACCGTCGGGCGTCCACGGTCAACTCGCTGCCGGCAGACTGACACCAACGCGGCCGGCCATCACCTGGTGGGCCGCCAACGGGGGCCGTGGCGAGGCGCCCGCCGCGCGAGCGGCGGGCGGCCGCCCGGTGGCACCCCGCTGAGGCCCGAGGCTCCGGCTCCGTCGCGCTTCCCCCCAGAATCGCCGACGGGGCCGGTCAGGCCTCGTCCAGCAGCTTCAGGACCACCTGCTCAGCCTCTTCGCGAGGCGCCTGCGGATCCACCGACGCCACCACTCCGTCGTGGTAGAGGTCGACCACCCGGGGATCCACGTAGGACGCACGAGCCACCGTCGGCGTGTTGCCCAGCAGCTCCGCCACCGCACGCATCACAGCGACCACCGCCTTGCGCCGGGCGGTCACCGAGCGGGCCGGACCGGCGGTGGCCAACTCGGTGGCCGCGAGCACAGTGGCGTGCCAGGTGCGGAAGTCCTTCGCGGTCATCTCCCCACCGCTGGCGTCGCGCAGGTAGCCGTTGACCTCGTCGCTGCGCACGTCGCGCCACTCCCTGCCGTCCCAGTAGCCGAACAGCCGCTCCGCCCGTCGTCGACGACGGCGCAGATTGGACAGCACCTGGCACAGCTCCGGGTCCTCGATCCGGCGTACCTGCTCGATGCCCCCCTTCGCGGGAAACACGAGCACCACGCAGCCGCCTCGGGACCGGGCATGCTCGGGACGCAGGGTGGCGACCCCGTAGGTCGGGTCGTCGCCAGCGGCGTACTGGTCGCTGCCGACCCGGAACATCCCCATGTCCAACAGTCGGGCCACGGTGGCCAGCACCCGGTCCCGGCCCAGTCCGGGCCCGTCCAGGTCGCGCCCCACCCGCTCACGCAGCGCCGGCAGCCGCCGGGCCACCTCCAGCACGCGGTCGAACTTCGCCTCGTCCTGCTTCTCCCGCCACCGCGGGTGGTAGATGTACTGCTTGCGTCCGGCTGCGTCGATCCCGATCGCCTGGATGTGCCCGTTCGGGTGCGGCGCGATCCACACGTCCTGCCAGGCCGGCGGGATGACCAACTCCCGCAGCCGGGCCAGGACGTCCGGATCCCGCACCGGCGCACCGGACGGGTCGACGAAGAGCCAGCCCCGACCGCGCCGACGCCGTCCGTACCCCGGTCGACCCGGGTCGCTACGCCGCAACCGCACCGGAGACCCGCACCACCCTCTCCACCTCGGCCACGGCGGCCAGCACCTCGTCGAGGCGCAGAGCCGCCATCGTCGGGTGGCTTCCTACCCCATCCCACCTGGGCCAGTCTCCTTCGCCGGCCCAGAGCACCCGGTGCCGTGGCCGGTCCGGTGGAGGCCCCCAGTGCGCCGGTGGCACCGGCCCGAAGAGGACGACCGACGGGGTGCCGTACCCGGTGGCCAGGTGAGCGACGCCGGTGTCCCCGCTGACGACCAGCCGGGCGTCGGCGACCAGCGCGGCGAGCACGCCGAGGTCGGTCCGGCCGGCCAGCACGGCGTCCGAGCTCAGGCCCGCCGCCTCGGCCACCCGGGCCGCCAGCGCCCGTTCGTCGGCCGAGCCGGTGAGCAGCACCCGGTGCCCCTGGTCGGTCAGTGCCCGGGCCAGACCGGCGAACCGCTCGGCGGGCCACCGCTTGGCCGGGATCTTGCTGCCCGGATGCAGCACCGTGACACCGCTGGGCAGCCCCGCCGCAGCGGGCCGACGCAGGGTCAGGTCGGCGCGGTCGGCCGGGATGTCGTACCAGGAGAGCAGCCGGCACCACCGGTCCACCTCGTGCTCGTCGGCGGCCCAGCGCGGGCCGTCGGCGAAGCCGGCGTCCGGGCTGGCGTAGGCGAACATCCGACCAGGTCGGGTCGCCGCGAGCAGCCGGTGCGACTGCGGGCCGCGCCCGTGCAGATTGACAACGATCCACGGGGCCGACCCCGCCCGGAGAGGGCGATCCAGCCCCGCGGTGTCCACCAGCCGGTCGACGCCACCGACCAGGTCGACCAGCGGGGCAAGCCAGCCGGGCGCGGCGAGCGCCAGCTCCCGCGACGGGTACGCGGCCCGCAGCGCCCGCAGCGCGGGCACAGCGGTCACCAGGTCGCCGACGCCGAGGGCGCGCAGCACGAGGATCACGGGTACGACGTCTCCTGCTCGGCGCAGACCACCATCTCGCGCACCGCGCAACCGGGCGGCTGATTGAGCGCGAACATGATCGCGGCGGCGGTGTCGGCGGGCTCGTTGAGGTTCGCGTCCGGCCCCGGCTTGTACTGCGGGTCACGTTCGTCGAAGAACGCGGTGCGCATCCCACCCGGGATGAGCAGGGTGACGCCGACCTGACCGGCCAGCTCGGCGGCGAGGGCTCGGGTGAACCCCACCACGCCGAACTTCGCCGCGCAGTACGCGGTGGCGTCGCTGACCGCCTTGACGCCCAGGGTCGAGGCGACGGTGACGATGCGGCCCCGGGAGGTCAGCAGGAACGGCAGCGCGGCCCGGATCACCGCCGCGGTGGCCAGCAGGTCGACGGCGACGATCCGGTCCCAGGTCTCCCCCGGCAGGTCGGCGAGTCGGCCCGGCACGTCGGTGCCGGCGGCGGTCACCACGGCGTCCAGGCCACCGGCCTGCTCGGCGAGGTGCCGGGTGGCCACCTCGGCGGCTCGCGTGTCGGCCAGGTCGCACTCGGTCCAGGACACCCCGTCTGCCGGCGGCTGCCGGTCCAGCACGACCGGACGGCCACCGGAGGCGGCCACCGCGGCGACCACAGCGGCGCCGAGGCCGCTGGCGCCCCCGGTGACCAGGACGGTGGGCCCGGCACCGGGCCGCGTGGCGGTCATCGGGTCCGCTCCGCGAGCGTGCGGACGATCAGGTCGGTGGTGGAACGACCGTCCAGATAGGGCACCACCACTGTGTTCCCACCCCAGCGGCGCAGGACCTCCGCCTCCGGCAGTGCGGCGCTGGAGTCCCCACCGCCGGTGGCGTAGTCGCCGCCCTTGACCCAGACGTCGGGGCGTACCCAGGACAGCGCCGCCTGCGGGGTCGGCTCGTCGAAGACGAGGACCGCGTCGACGCAGCTCAACGCGGCCAGCAGTCGGCTGCGGTCGTCTTCGGACTGCACCGGCCGGTCCGGCCCCTTCAACCCGGCCACGCTGGCGTCGGAGTTCAGGCAGACGATCAGACAGTCGCCGAGCTGCCGGGCCGCCTCCAGGGTGGCCACGTGCCCGGCGTGCAGCAGGTCGAAGCAACCGCCGGTCGCCACCACAGTGCCACCCGCGGCGCGTACCTCACCCAGGAGCCTGGCGACAGCGGCCACTCCCACCCGGTCGGCCATCGCACCACCGCGTGGTCCCGGCTGGAAGGCGCGCGGCTCCGGCGCGCTCCGGCCCCGCACCGCGGGCGTCGACGGAGGCAGCGCCGTGGCCACTCCCCCACCGGCCACGTACGCGGACGCCTCGGCGACCGCCACCTGCACCGCCTCGGAGACCAGCGCGCCCTGGGCCAGTGCGACGCTGGCCGCCGCCGCGAACCGGTCGCCGGCACCGCAGGTGTCCCCCTCCGCGCTACCGGGCGTCGGCACCACCAGCGGCGTAGACCCGGCGTGGCAGAGCAGCGCGCCGTCGCCGCCCAGCGTCACCGCTACCGCGCCGGCCCGCCACCGCCGCCGTAGTCCCTGGGCACCCCGCGACGCGGTGGCCAGCCGGGACGCGCCGGGCAGCGCGGGGACCAGCTCACGCACCTCGGACTCGTTCGGCGTGGCCAGGTGTACGCCGGGCACGGCCGCCGGGCCGCGTGGATGCGGGTCCCACACCACCGGCGCGCGGGTGGCGGCCAACGCGGCACGCAGCGCGGGCTCCCGCGCCACCCCCCGGCCGTAGTCGCTGACCAGCACCGCAGACGCCTCGGCGATCACCCGGAGCACCTCGTCGGAGGGCTGACCCGGCTCCCCGGACACGCCGCCCCGGTCGTGGCGCAACAGCACCCGCCCCCGGGCCCGCAGCCGGATCTTCTCCGGCGTCGCGCCGGAAAGGGCCAGTGGGTACACCTGCACGCCGGCGGCGGCGAGCAGCGCGCTCAGTCGGGCCCCGCCGGCGTCGTCGGCGAGCGCCGTCACCAGCACCACCTCGGCGCCCTGCGCGGCGGCGAACACCGCCGCCAACCCGGCGCCCCCCGGTCGGTCGGTGGCCACCGTCTCGTCGAGCACCGGCACCGGGGAGTCCGGGCAGAGCCGGTTCACCACACCTTCCACGTCCCGGTCGAGCAGGGTGTCCCCGAGCACCACCACCGGTCCCCTCACGCTTGCCTCCTCATCCTCGCGCGTCGACCCGCTGTCCGGCTCACGCGTCGACCTGCCGTCCGGGCCCGCCGTCGAGCACCACCTCGACCCCGGTGCGTACCGGCGCGGCAGGCAGCCGACCGGCCGGTGCGGGCTCCCCGGGCACGGGGTGGACGAACGCCGGATCGGCGGCTGCCGCCAGCGCGGCGGGCAACTCCTGTTCGAGGTACTCGCAGAGCAGATGACTGGTCACCAGGTGCAGCTCCTGGACGACCTGGGTGTCCGGGGACGCGACGGCCAGCACGTCGTCGCAGGCCTCGGCGAGCGGATTGGGGGCGGCGCCGGTGAGCGCCCAGGTGGTCACCCCGACCTCGCGGGCCGCCCGCGCTGCGGCGACCAGGTTGGGGCTGGTCCCGCTGGTGCTCAGCAACAGCAGGATGTCCCCCGGGCGGCCGTGGGCGCGCACCTGGCGGGCGTACACCTCGGTGTAGCCGTAGTCGTTGGCGATGGCGGTGAGCGCGCTCGTCTCGGCGTGCAGCGCGATCGCGGACAGCGGCTGACGGTCGTCGTGCAGCTTGCCGACCAACTCGGCGGTGAGGTGCTGGGCTTCGGCGGCACTGCCGCCGTTGCCGGCCACCAGCAGACGACCCCCGGCGACCAGCCGGTGGGCCAGGTCCGCGCCCCAGCGCGCCAACTGTCGCTCACACCGTCGGTACGGCACCAGTGCCGCGGCGAGGTTCGTCAGATGCGTGTCGAGCAGGCTGCCCGTCGGCATCAGGCCACCACCCGGGTCGGCCGACGAACGGCGGCCACCTCGCTGTAGACCTCGACCAGCCGCTCGGCGGTGGCCGCCCACGAGTACCGTTCCCGGGCCCGCTCACGCGCCGCCGTCGCGTACGCGAAGCGCCTGATCCGGTCGTCGAGCAATCCCTGTATCGCGGCAGCCAGCGCGTGCGGGTCCCGGGCCGGCACGAGGTCACCCGTCGTCCCGTCGACAACGGTGTCCCGGATGCCGCCCACGGCCGTGCCGACGACCGGCACCCCACAGGCCATCGCCTCCAGCGGGGTCAACCCGAACGGCTCGTACCAGGGCGCAGCGACCAGCAGGTCCGCCGAGCGGTACCAGCGGCCCATCTCCTCGCGGGGCACCGCGCCGACCAGGTGCACCCGGTCGGCCACCCCGCACGACTCCGCGAGTGCCCGCAGCCGGCGGGCGTACGGGTCGGTCTCCAACAGCCCCTCGGGTGGGCCGCCGACGACCACGCACTCGGCGTCCGGCACCAGCTCCATCGCGCGGACCACGGTCTGGAAGCCCTTGCGCTCGACCAGCCGACCAACTGTGAGGATGCGGGCCCGTCCCGGTTCCCGGTCGGCGGCCGGCCCGAGTGGGGCGAAGGTGGCGAGGTTGACCCCGGAGGGCACCACCGTCATCCGGGACCGGGGCACACCCATCCGGACGAGCTCGCCCACCTCGTCACGGCACTGCGCGACGATCCGGTCCACCGAGCGGCCCAGCTCCCGCTCGTAGGAGATCCGGCGGGCCGGGCTGGTGTCCTGCACTCCCTGGTAGCGGCGCTTCACGGTGCCCAACGCGTGGTACGTCTGCACCACCGGCACCCCGGTCTGCCGGCCGGCGGTCAGCGCCGCCAGGCCACTCATCCAGAAGTGCGCGTGGATCACCTCGGGCACCCAGTCGCCGCCGCGCCACCGCTCGATCAGCCAGCGGCTGAACTCCCGCATGTGCGGCAGCAGCGCGTCCTTGGCCACCGGCTCGGCCGGGCCGGCCGGCACGTGCACCACGTCGTACCCGTCCGGGCTGCGGACGGTCACCGGCAGGTCGGGTGCGTCGCGGCGGGTGTAGACCCGCACCTCGTGCCCGGCGGCGGCGAGCGCGGCGGACAGCTCCGCGACGTGCGTGTTCTGGCCGCCGGCATCCTCCCCTCCGAGGACGGCGAGCGGGCTGGCGTGCTCCGAGATCATCGCGATCCGCATACTTCCTCCTCCAGCAGCCGGTCCCAGTCAGCGAGGAAACGGTCGAGGCCGTATCTGTCGCGCGCGGCGGTTCGCGCCGCCGCTCCGGCCTGCCGCGCGGTGTCCGGTTCGGCGATGAACCGGCGGGCGGCGTCGAGCAGGGCGTCGGTCCGGGTGGCGAGCGCCCCCGCCTCCGGGGGCACCGCCATCACCGCCTCGGTGGTGGCGAGCGCGACGACCGGCATGCCGATCGACATCGCCTCGATGAGGCTGAGCCCGAGGGAGGTCCACCGGCACAGGTGCAGGTACGCCCGCCGCCGGGCCAGTTCGGTGTGCATCCGCTCCTGGGGCACGTCGTCGTGGCTGGTCAGCCGGTCCGCGGGCAGCCCGAGGTGGTCGGCCAGGCCGGCGACGCCCATGCCGAACACGTCCAACGGCGCGATCTCGGCGAACTGGGGCAGCAGGTCGGTGCCGGTGACCCGACCTCGCCGCACCGGCTCGTTGATCACCACGGCGAGCCGGTCCAGCTCCCCGGTGTAGGACGCGGAGGGGGCGACGATGCCGTGGTCGACCACTGTGGTGCGGGTGGCGCCGGTGTCCCAGAAGATCTGGTTGAACCCGGTGACGTGGGCGATGAGCAGGTCGTCGCGGTCGGCCATCGGGTGACGGGTGTTCGGCACGTCGCCCTTGGGGGTGTTGTGCTCGACGTAGATCGCCGGAAGGTCGCGGCCGGGGCGGCGACGGAGCCACTGCTCGGCCCGGTCGATCTCCTCGGGGCGTTGCAGGATGACCAGGTCGACGTCAGCGCTCGGCAGCTCCTCCGGGCTGACCTCGACCGCGCTGTCCGGCCACGGGTAGGTGCGGGCCCGGCCGAGGCCGTACGGGCCGCGGTCGGGTGTGGTGGGAATCAGGTAGCGGTGGCTGCCGTGCACGAACGACGTGGTCCAGGAGCCGTGCACGTGCCAGAGCAGGATGTTCATCGGCCGCCACCACCGCTGGCGGTGAGGGTCCGGAGCGCGTCGACCACGTCGCCCGGGTCGACGCCGCTGAGGCAGGGGTGCCCGGGGACCGGGCAACTGGCCGCCCGGGTGTCCCGGCAGGGCGCGGCGGCGTCGCCGAGCCGGACGGTGGGCACCCGGTAGGGCCCCCACTGACCGAACGGGACGGTCGGCGCGAAGAGACTCACCACCGGCACACCGGCGGCCGCTGCCAGGTGCGCGGGCCCGGTGTTTCCGACCACGACCGCGCTGGCGTCCGCGACGATCGCTGCCAACCCGGCCAGGTCGGTGCGGCCGCCCAGGTCGGTCCCGCCGGCCGCGGCGACCTGGGCGGTGACCGCCCGCTCGTCCGGGCCGCCGGTGACCAGCACCCGGTGCCCGGCGTCGACCAGCGCCCCGGCGATCCTGGTGGCCACGTCGGGCGGGCAGGCCCGGCTCGACGCGGCCGATCCAGGGTGCAGCACCACGTACCCCGGATCGCCCAGGTCGGCCGGGCGTGGTGGAACGGCGTCCCGGCGCAGCCGCAGGACCGGTTCGTCGCCGTCAGGCAGCCGATGGCCGGCGGCGGCCGCCAGGGAAAGGGCACGTTCGGGTTCGGGGACGCCCACCGGCACCCGGTGCCGGATGTCCAGCAGCGAGCCCGGATAGTCGTCGCTGATCGCCGCGATCCGGTTGATCCCCGCCATCCGCAACAGCAGCGCCAGCGGCAGGGCGGACTGGTGGAACGAGGTGAACACCACCGCCTGGTCCGCGCCGACCGCGCCCAACCGCGCGGTCAGGCTCCGCATGGCCTCCGGGTCGACATGCCCCGGCGTGGGGTCGATCCACGGCAGCGGATGTTCGATGATCTCGTCGACGCCGGGCAGAAGGTTGGCGGCGGCCCGACCGCGCGGACCGCACAGCAGGACCACCCGCTGCGCTCCGGCCGCGACGGCGCGGATCGCCGGGCCGGTGACCAGCACGTCACCAGCCGAGTCCGAGCGGACCACCAGCGCCGTCCGTACCGGTTCGGTGGGCGGAGTCGCGGGCTGCACGGCCTGTTGGCGGCGCAGGATCTCCGCCACCGCAGCAGGCAGGTCGTTGGCCACCCACCCGGCGGCGGCGACCTCCTCCGGCCGGGTCACCGGGGTCGGCACCAGCACCCCAGCCGCCCCGGCGGCCATGGCGGCGCCGACGTCCCGGCCGATGTCGCCCACGAGTACGCAGCGGGACGGCGTCGTGCCCAGCTCGCGGGCGGCGGCGTACACCAGGCCCGGCGCCGGCTTGCGGCAGTCACAGCCGTCGGCGTCGTCGTGTGGGCAGACCAACCACGCGTCGAACCGGCCCAGCAGCTCCTCGACGCGGGCGTGCACCGCCCGCATCTGCTCGGCGGTGAAGTAGCCCCGGGCCAGGCCCGACTGGTTGGTGACGACCGCCAGCCGCAGCCCGGACGCGCGCAGCCGGTCCAGCGCCGCCCGCGCGCCCGGCACCGGCCGTACCTTCTCCGGGTCGCCGTTGTACGGCACGTCCTCGATCAGGGTGCCGTCGCGGTCCAGCAGCACCGCGTCGTAGAGCACCGCTCGGGGGCTTGCGACAGATCCGGAACCGGCGCGGTCAGCGGCGGGATACACCTGTGCTGACCTGCGCTGATACGGATCCCCCTGGTCCTGTCGCACAGCCGGCGGGTTCCCTGCGCCCCGAGGAGTAAACGTCGCCGTCGAGGGGGTGGGCCAGCGCCGCCGGCGATGCCCCGGGAAGGCCTTACCCGCCGCCCCCGAGAAGCTAACCCCGCCGGTCGTTAGCCAGCACGTGGCGTGGGTATGAAAGCCCAGTGGCGATTGTGGAGAAAGTGATCGACGCTCCCCCGCAGCAGGTGTTCGACGTGCTCGCCGACGGGTGGACGTACAGCGACTGGGTGGTGGGCACCGCACACATGCGGGACGTGGACGACGCCTGGCCTCGGGTGGGCAGCCAACTGCATCACCGGGCCGGACCATGGCCGGTCTCGTTGCAGGACGCGTCGACGGTGCTGGTCTGCGAACCGCCGCACCGGCTCGTGCTCAAGGCCGGTCTCTGGCCGGCGGGCGAGGCGATCGTGGCCTTCACCCTGGAACCGGTCGGCGACGGCGCCACCCGGGTGCGTCTCGGCGAGGATTTCGCGGCCGGACCGCTCCGCTGGGTCCACAACAAGATCAACGATCTCGTCCTGCACCGGCGTAACCGGGAGACCCTGGCCCGACTCTCCGACATCGCCACCCGACAGAAGGGGTGACAGTGACACGGACCGTGGTGGTGACCGGCGCGAGCGCCGGCGTTGGCCGGGCCGTGGCCCACGCGTACGCGGCACGCGGCGCCCGGCTGGCGCTGCTGGCTCGGGGCGAGGCGGGTCTGGTCGCCGCCGAGCGGGAGTGCCGACTGCGCGGCGCGACAGACGTGCGCGTGTACCGGGTCGACGTGGCCGACGCGGGCGCGGTGCAGCAGGCCGCCGACGACGTGGTGCACCACTGGGGCGGAATCGACGTGTGGATCAACAACGCGATGGCGTCGGTGTTCGCGCCGGCCTGGGAGATTCCGGCGCGCGAGTTCCGTCGGGTCACCGAGGTCACCTACCTGGGCACCGTGCACGGCACCCTCGCCGCGCTGCGGCACATGCGGGCGCACGGGCGGGGCACCATCGTCCAGGTGGGATCGGCGTTGGCCTACCGGGGGATCCCGCTGCAGTCGGCGTACTGCGCCAGCAAGCACGCCGTCCAGGGGTTCAACGACTCGCTGCGCGCCGAGCTGCTGCACGACTGCCCGGGGGTGAAGTTGTCGATGGTGCAGCTGCCCGCTGTCAACACCCCGCAGTTCTCCTGGGTCCGCACCCGGCTGCCCCGCCATCCGCAGCCGGTGCCGCCGATCTTCACTCCGGAGCTGGCCGCCCGGGCCATCGTCTGGGCCGCCGACCGCGGCACCAGGGAGCTGAACGTGGGTGGCCCGACCTGGCAGGCGCGGGTGGCCGACGCACTGTTCCCCGGCCTGCTGGACCGGAAGCTGGCCCGCGACGGCTACGACAGCCAGCAGACCGGTGAGAAGGTCGATCCGACGACCTGGCGGGACAATCTGGATTACCCGGGCGATGCGGACACGGACCGGGGCACGGCGGGCGTTTTCCGCGAACAGGCGCGAGACCGCTCCGCGGCGCTCTGGGTCGGCACGCACAAACCGGCGCTCTCCGGTGTGGCGCTCGCCGTCGCGGCGCTCACACTCAGCGCTGTCGCTCGCCGTCGGCGCTGACCACCACAAGCCTCTGACCAGGGGTTAGACGCCCACGCAGAGTGGGTGGCGAGGGCCCGCAACACCCGGAAGGGGTGCCTCCCTCCGACCGAATGCGGGAACTAGATACCCTTTCCATGACCCTTGTCCGCAAACCGAGGATGACCGACATGATCAAGCCGGTGCAGTTGCCGTCGCCGTGGCGGGACGCACGCCTGACCGTCGTCGTGCCCACCTACAACGAGGCGGGCAACCTTCCGACGCTGGTCGAGCGACTGCTCGCGCTGCCGCTGCCAGGGCTGCGCATCCTCGTCGCCGACGACAACTCCCCCGACGGCACCGGGGAGGTGGCCGACAAGTTGGCCATCGAGAACCCCGACCGGATCGAGGTCGTGCACCGCGCCGGCAAGGAGGGCCTCGGCCGGGCGTACGTGGACGGGATGACCCGCGCGATCGAGGGCGGCGCCGAGTACGTGGCGCAGATGGACGCCGACCTCTCGCACCCGCCCGAGGCGCTGCCGGGGATGCTCGGCGCGCTGCTCTCCACCCAGGCCAGCGTGGTGATCGGTTCCCGCTACGTGCCCGGCGGCGAGCTGGACGAGAACTGGCCGCTCTACCGCAGGGCGCTCAGCGGCTGGGCCAACCTCTACGTGCACACCCTGCTGCGGGTACGCATCCGGGACCTCACGGCCGGGTTCAAGATCTGGCGGGCCGAAGCCCTGCGCGACATCGACCTGGAGCGGGTGCAGTCCAACGGCTACAGCTTCCAGGTGGAGATGCACTACCTCGCCACCAAGCTGGGGCACACCATCCTGGAGGTGCCGATCCGCTTCGAGGAGCGGCGCGACGGCGTCTCCAAGATGACCACCGCGACCAAGGTGGAGAGCGCCCTGATGCCCTTCCGCCTCCGCAGCAAACACCGCAACATAACCCGCTAAAAGCCCGCCCCCGCCCCAGCCCCAGCCCCGGCCCCGGCCCCGGCCCCGGTCGATCATGGAGTTGTGGTGCCCGTTTAGAACCCGGGCAGGTGCTTTGTCACCCACCACAACTCCATGATCGACGGCGGCGGGCGGTTCCGGGGGTTCCGGGTGGCGGTGGTTTAGGTGGGGTAGATGGCGCGGTGGGCGGTGGTGATGGCTGCGGCGTACGCGCGGCCGGTGAGCGCTCGGTCGCGGGCCAGGGCCGCCCGGGCGGCGTTCGCGCCGGGCGCGCCGTGCACACCGCCGCCGGGGTGCGCCGACGCGCTGGCCAGGAAGAGCCGGTCCACCGGGGTGTCCGCCCGGCCCAGGCCAGGGATCGGGCGCAGGAAGAGCTGCTGGTACGCGGCGGCGGTCCCGCCGCCGAGCGTGCCACCGACCAGGCTCGGGTTGCCCTTCTCCAGATCGGCCGGCCCGGCCACGTGTCGGCCCACGATCAGGCTGCGGAAACCCGGGGCCGCCGCCTCCAGCACGTCCTCCATCCGCTGCACGTGCCCGGCGACCTCCTCGGCCCGCCAGTTCCGCCGGAACGGCAGGTGGGTGTACGACCACAGCGACTCGGTGCCCGGCGGGGAGTGGCTCGGGTCCGCCACCGACATCTGCCCGACCAGCAGGAACGGGTCGCGGGGCAGCTCGCCACGGGCCAACTCGCTGGCGTAGTGGGTGAGCCCGTTCAGGTCCGCGCCGAGGTGAACGGTGCCGGCGCCGGCCACCTGCTGGTTCGTCCAGGGCACCGGCGCGGAGAGCGCCCAGTCCACCTTCAGCGTGGAGCCGTCCCACCGGAAGTGCGCCAGGTCCTCCACCAGCCGGGACGGCAGTGCCGCGGCGCCGACCAGGTCGAGGTAGAGCGCCGGCGCCGGCACGTCGGCGAGCACGGCCCGCCGGGCCCGCCACAGCGCGCCGCCGACGGTGCGGACCCCCATCGCCCGGCCTCGGGCGGTGAGCACCCGGTCGACCGGAGCGCCGTAGAGGATCGTCCCGCCGCGCGCCTGTAGCCGATCCACCAGTGCGTTGGTGATCTGCTGCGCGCCGCCGTCGGGCACCGGCCAGCCAATCTGCTGGCCGAGCATGGCCAGCAGCCAGCCGTACACCCCGGAGCCGGCCTCCTCCGGGGACAGGTCGGTGTGCAGGGCACAGCCGGCCAGCAGGGCCGGCCCGCCGGGACCGTCGAAGAGTTCGTCGCCAAGTTTGCGGACCGGTACGACGAGCCGGCGCGCGAGTCGCAGCGCGCCGGCGACGCGCAGCCGACGCAGGAGGCCCAGCCCGCCGCGTACCGGCGGGAACGGCGAGGTGATCGCCTCCAGCATCGGCTCGGCCACGTCGAGCCAGTCGGTGTACGCGTTGAGCCAGCGCTTACCGTCCCCGGGGGCGAACTGCTCCAGCGACGCGGCGGTGACGTCCGGATCCCGATTGATCACCGCGGCTCGACCGTCGGGCAGCAGGTGCGCCAGCACGTCCGGCGAATGCCGCCAGGACAGCCCGTGTCTACCCAGGTCCAGGCCACCCAGCACCGGCGAGGCGTACCCGAGGGGGTAGAACGAGCTGTAGAGGTCGCTCAGGTAGCCGGGCGCGGTGACCTCGGCGGAGCGGACCGCGCCGCCGGGCACCGCGGTCGCCTCCAGCACCACCACGTCCCAGCCGGCGTCGGCCAGCAGGTTGGCCGCCACCAGGCCGTTGTGCCCGGCCCCGACGATGACGGCGTCCGCGCTCGGCGCGGTGGTGGTTGTCATCGGATCCGCCTACCCGGCGCGCAACCGGGCGAAACGCGTTTGCCTCGTCGAGGCCGGGGCATCCAGCGCCGCATGTACACGGTTGCGCAGCTGGTGGGCGGGGTGTGGGGTGCGGGCGGCGACGGCGGCGAACTGGTGGTGCGTGATCCGGCGGACGACACGCCGGTGAGCACGGTGCCGGTGGCCACCTCCGACGAGGTGGGCAAGGCGACCCAGGCGGCCCGCAACGCGGCGACCCAGTGGGCGGCGACCGCCCCGGCGGAACGGGCGGCGGCGCTGCACCGGGCCGCGGACGCGGTGGAGGCGGTCATCGATGAGTTGGCGGCGGCGGTCACCGCGGAGATGGGCAAGCCGTTGGCGGACGCCCGCGGAGGCGTCGAGGCGGGGATCGGCACCCTGCGACAGTATGCGGAACTGGCGCCGCTGCGCGGCGGGCGCACGCTGAACGGCGAGACGGCCGCGCTGGACTTCCTGACCCCGCAGCCACGCGGGGTGGTCGCGGCGATCACCCCCTGGAACGACCCGGTGGCGGTCTCCTGTGGACTGCTCGGAGCGGCCCTGGTGACCGGGAACGTGGTGCTCTACAAGCCGAGCGAGCGCACACCGGCGACGGGTTGGCTGCTGGCCCGAGCACTGGACGAGGCACTGCCGGCCGGGGTGTTGTCGCTGCTCACCGGCGGCCCGGAGGTGGGTGCGGCGCTGGCGGCGCAGGACGTCGACGTGGTCGCCCACGTGGGTTCCACAGCGACCGGGCGGGCGATCGCCGCCGCGGCGGCCCGTACCGGGGCGAAGGTGCTCCTGGAGAACGGCGGCAGTGACCCGCTGATCGTGGACGCGGGCGTCGACCCCGAGTGGGCGGCGGAGCAGGCCGCGCTCGGCGCGTTCGCCAACGCCGGGCAGATCTGCGTGGCGGTGGAGCGGCTCTACGTGCACCGGGAGGTGGCCGACGATTTCGTGGCCGCGCTGGTCCGACTCGCCGCAGCGCTGCGGGCCGGGCCGGGCCGGGACCCGGGCACCGAGCTGGGGCCGCTGGTCGACCGACGGCACCGGGACCACGTGCACGGCCAGGTGGCTGCCGCGCTGGCGGACGGCGCACGCGTGCGGGTGGGCGGCGAGGTGCCGGACGGACCGGGGGCGTTCTACCCGGCCACCGTCGTCACCGACTGTCGCCACGACATGCCGCTGGTCCGGGAGGAGACCTTCGGGCCGGTCGCACCGGTGGTGGTGGTCGACTCGTTCGACGAGGCGCTGCGCTGCGCCGCGGACTCCCCGTACGGGCTGGCCGCCACTGTGTTGACCCCGTCGATGAGTCACGCGCAGCGGGCGTGGCGGGAGCTGCCGGTGGGCACGGTCAAGGTCAACGCGGTGTTCGGGGGTGCGCCGGGGGGTGCCGCGCATCCGCGCCGCGCCAGCGGGCAGGGCTTCGGGTACGGCCCGGAACTGCTGGACGAGTTCACCGCGACGAAGGCGGTGCACATCGAGGCGCCGGGGGGCGGGCACTGGTGAGAACAGCACGGGCGGACGCAGGGGTGGAGCGTCCGCCCGTACCGCGTCGGTTGTGTGCTCGGGTGCGGCGGCGATCAGTCGCCGCGGGCCTTGCGGGTGGCGCGGTCGTTGGCCTTCTCGATGGCCGTGACCAGCTCCGGTTTGGTCATGCTGGACCGCCCGGGCACGTCGAGTTTGCGGGCCACCGACATCAGGTGGTCCTTGGTGGCGTTGGCGTCGACGCCACCAGCGGTGGGGGCCCGTCGTTCCGGCCCGCCACCGGCGGCCTGCTGGTCGCTGGGGCCCTTGCGGCCCTTCGGCTCCCAGTGGTCGCCCACCTTCTCGAACTGATGCTTCACCGCGGCGAAGGCGGTGCGGTGCGACCGCTCCCCCTCGCCGTAGGTCTCCACCGCCGAGTCGTGCGTCTTCTCCCAGGTGCGCTGCGCCTTCTCCGGGGAGCGTCGCAGCGTGCTGGGCAGGTCTTCGCGCCCGGGCATCTCGTCCTCCTCCGTGTCGACAGGGTCACTGTGACCGTTCCCCGGTGACCGGGCGGCAAACCATAGCGGCGGCGGTCGGGCACCGGGCGGGTTTGTCGATTTCACCAACCGGGTACCGGCGGGCCAGGCCAGACCGGACGACCGGTCATCCGGCGGCCGGGGCGCAGGGAGCGGGCATGACGACCACGGAGCCGGGTACGACGCTCGACGGCACACAGCACACCCGGGTGCCCCGACGGATGCGGCAGCTGAGCTGGCGTACCTGGCGCGGAGTGCTGGTCCGCAGCGTGCAGAACTTCGTCAACGACAACTGCTCCGACTGGGCCGCCGCGCTGACCTACTACGGCGTCCTGGCGCTCTTCCCGTCCGCCATCGTGGTGGTGGCGCTGGTCGGCCTGGTCTCCGACGGCGAGCGGACCCTGGACACCGTGGTCGACCTGGCCAACCAGGTCGGTGCCGGGGCGGTGCTCAGCGACGACGAGGGCGGCGTGC
Organism: Micromonospora sp. NPDC005205; assembly: GCF_040608275.1. NCBI lineage: Bacteria > Bacillati > Actinomycetota > Actinomycetes > Micromonosporales > Micromonosporaceae > Micromonospora > Micromonospora sp. NPDC005205. The sequence continues at coordinate 178,470 of NZ_JBEXHV010000007.1, read as the reverse complement.
TGAAGGTGATCCGTTCCGTGGTGCTGGAGCAGAGCAACCCGAAGCTTCTGCTCAGCTTCGGTCTGCTCGGCGCGCTGTGGTCCGCGTCGGGCTTCATCGGCGCGTTCACCCGCGCCTCCAATGCCGTCTACGGGGTGACCGAGGGCCGCCCGGTCTGGAAGCTCCGGCCGCTGCAGATCGGCCTGGCGGCGATCACGTTGGTGCTGCTCGCTGTGGTCGCCCTCGCCCTGATCGTCAGTGGGCCGGTCACCGATGCGGTCGGCGACCTGGTCAACGCCGGCGGCCTGGCCCGCACGACGTGGAGCGTGGCGAAGTGGCCGGTCCTCGCCATGATCATGATGGCGCTGCTGTCCCTGCTGTTCTGGATCGCGCCGAACGTGCGCCAGCCCCGGTTCCGCTGGCTCACCCCGGGCGGCGCCGTGGCCCTGATCTCCTGGGCGGCGGCCTCCTTCGGCTTCGGCCTCTACGTGGCCAACTTCGGCTCGTACAACACCACCTACGGCAGCCTCGGGGCGGCCATCGCGTTCCTGGTCTGGCTCTACCTGTCCAACTCGGCACTGATGCTGGGCGTGCAGATCAACTCCGAGGTGCAGCGCGGGCGGCAGTTGCAGGCCGGCGACCCGAACCCGGACGAGCCGGTGCTGCCGCCCCGCAAACCCGCCGACGAGTGAGCCCCCGTCCGGCCCGGTGTCCGTTTCGCCGTCGGGCCGAGGGCCGGTTCGTGGCCCGGTGCCGGTTTATCGGGTGGGGTGCCGGGTAGCGCAGAAGGCATGGAGCGTGGCAACAGCAAGCACGGACCGAGGATCGACGAACAGATGAGTCAGGAGGTCAGCGGCCTCGTACAGGGGCCGGGGACCGGTGGCTCTCGAGTCGACGAGTCGCGGGTGCCGGAACCGGCTGGCGAGGACCAGCCGGAGACGACCACCGCCCCGGCCGGCGACCTGCGCACCGGCACCCCGCAGGGCATGAGCTCTACGGACGTCGAGCAGCGCAGCCGGCTCGGCCGGTTCATCTCGATGAGCGCGCTGCCGGGCGACCGTCTGGTGCTCATTGCCAGCGCCCGTGAGAACGAGGCGCCGGACGACATCGTGGCGGCCCTGGAACGGCTGCCCGAGGGCACCGTCTACCAGACGGTCTCCGAGGTGTGGGCGGCGCTGGGCAACAAGAACGAGACAACTCGCTGGTGACCAGGATCGCCCCCGATCCGGCAATCCACCGGCGACTGAAGGAGGTTCCCCGATGAGTGGCGTTACCGAACACGTGGACGTGTCCGTACCCGTACGCACCGCGTACGACCAGTGGACGCAGTTCGAGGAGTTCCCCCAGTTCATGGAGGGTGTGCAGGAGGTCCGGCAGCTCTCCGACACGATGACCCACTGGACCGTGGACATCGCCGGGGTGAAGCGCGAGTTCGACGCGGAGATCACCGAACAGCTCCCCGACGAGCGGGTCGCCTGGCGCTCGACCGACGGCACGCAGCAGGCCGGCGTGGTGACCTTCCACCGACTGGACCAGGACAAGACCAGGGTCACCCTGCAGCTCGAGTTCGAGCCGCACGGCGTGGTCGAGCAGGCCGGCGACAAGCTCGGCATCGTCGACCGACGGGCCAAGGGCGACCTGGAGCGGTTCAAGACCTACATCGAGCGGCGTGGTCAGGAGACCGGCGCGTGGCGCGGGCAGGTGGACCGTCCGCAGCCGTGACCCCGGGCAGCAGTGACCTGAGGTGGCCGCCGGTATCCCGGCGGCCATCGCCGTGTCCGAGCCTGCTCGGCGGGCACCGTTTGCGATCATCGTGCCCGGGTACGGCTGAAGGTATGACCGACGACAACATCAGGGTGTGGCGGGACGAGGAGCGGCTTCCGTTGGAGGAGTTGGAGCGCGCCGTGTCGGGCTCCAGCCTCGACGGGCAGGCCGACGACGTGACGGGAAACGACGCCGGCGAGGAGGCCGCGTTCGGGCACGGGCCGGCCGCGTCGGACCACGACGGACAGGCCCAGGGCAACAGCCGCGAGGCCACCGACCCGCAGCGCGCCTACCGCCCGTCCACGACCGGCCGTACCGGGCCCGACGTCTGAGGATCGCTTCCGGGCTGGGCGGGCACCACCGGCACGGGACGTCCCGCAGCCGGCCGGCGCGCGCCCCACTCGTAGAGCGCGATCAGCGCCAACGCGAGCACCAGCAGGGCCGATCCCAGCACCTCCACCGAGGTTTTGCCGATCAGCACGCCCAGCCCGGCCGGGACGAGCGCCGCACCAATGCCAGCGGCGCCGATCTGGAGGCCGATGGCGCGGTCCGCGTGCGCCGCGCCGACCCGTTCGGCGGTGGTGAGGGTGAGCAGCGGAAACACCGGTGCGGCGGCGAAACCGACGACGACCAGGCCGAGCACCGCAAGGACCGCCGGCCCGGGAACGGCGATCAGCGCCGTGCCGACGGCCATCCCGGCCAGGCTGACGCGCAACACCAGCCCCGCCCCCAGGCGCTCGGCCACCAGACCCTGCACGACCCGGCCCACGAAGAGACTGCCCCAGTACGCGGAGACGCAGCCGCCGGCCACCGCCGCGCTGAGCCCACGCCCCTCGGTCAGCAGCAGGAACGCCCACAGCCCCGCGGACACCTCGATCGCCACGTACAGCACGAAGGCGAGCGTCCCCGACCAGACCGCCGGCAGCCGCAGCGTGTCCCTCACCGGGACCTGGACGGTGGACGCCGGCCCGGAATCCGCGGCGGCGGGCACGCCCTGGATGGCGTCACCCGCCTCGGCGCTGGCTGGACCGCCACGCCGCCAGGCCCGCACGGTGAACGCGAACGCGGCGGCGAGGACGAGTTGGGCGGCGGCCACGATGCCGTACCCCCAGCGCCAGGCGAGCCCGGCGCTCAGCACCGCGGTCATGATCAGTGGACCGATGGCCACGCCGAGACCGAAGAAGGCGTGCAACCAGTTCATGTGGCGGGGCCCGAAGGCCCCGGCGGCGTACGCGTTGAGCCCCGAGTCGACAGCGCCGGAGCCCAGCCCCAGCAGCAGCGCACAGCCCACCAGCGCCGCCAGCCCGGGGCTCACCGAGTAGCCGGTCAACGCCAGGCTGGCCAGCAGGGTGCTACCGGCGAGCAGGGCGCCCACGCCGACCCGGGCCAGCGTGAAGCCGGCCAGCACGCTGGAGGTGAGATAACCGACGGTGCCGGCAGTGAGCACCCACCCGACGGCCTCGGTCGGCACGTCGAAGTCGCCTCGGATCGAGGGCCAGGCGACGCCGAGCAGGCCGTCGGGCAGGCCGAGACTGACGAACGCCAGGTAGGACAGCAGGAGCAGTGCGGCGCGGGGACGCGCGGGCGTGGTGGACACGAGAAACCATCCTGCCGCAGGGGCACCCTAGCGCCGCCGGCACCCGATCGCTCGCGGCGCAAAGAAGTCGTGCCCGTACGGTCGAGAAAATGGACAGCTCATCCAGAATCGGCCGATCGGAGGACGGCAAGGCGGCCGGTTCGCGTAAGAATTTCGGAATGCATCAAGGCTCCGGAATCCTCTCCACGCGTCAGCGCAAACTCGCCTGGCTCGGCTTCCTGCTGGCCGCGCTTCAGGCACCCGTTTCCGCCTGGGTCGTCGCCGACGAGTCGTGGCTGTTCAGCCTGTGCGTCGCGCTGATGGTGGCCACCGTGATCATCGCCGACGACGCGGCACGGCGTCGCCCGGCCAACGCGACAAGCGACTAGCCTCCGCCATCCGGCCGGGCCTCGTGGCCTGGCCGGCCCCGGCTACTGCGGTGTTCCTTCATCTCCGCCTCGTAGAGATGGCGCCGCCCACCCACCAACTCGTCGCGGGCCTGCTGGTCCAACTCCCGGAACAGCGCGTGGTAGCCGTCGTCGAAGTCCTCGACGATCTGAAACGTCCACCGTCCGGCGATGACGTTGCGGCCGCGCAACTCGGTGGCGATCCGGTCGGCGAGGCGCGGATGCCCGGCGGCCTGGAACTGTTCCACAGCGTCGTCGAGCATCAGGTCGGCATGACCGATCAACTGGTGCATCGAGTAGAGATGCCCCCGGGCCCGCTCCACACACTCCAGCGCCTCGCTGAGCTTGCCGAGCGCGGCCACCGTCGCGTCGCTGACGCCGTCCGGCCGCCGGTGCCGCTCGTCGGGTCCGTCCGCCTGCTGTCCCATCCGTGCCTCCGTGGGGGGTGCGGTCAAAGCTGGGCGTTCTCCTGCTGCCCCGTCTGTGCCGGATCAATCCCCCAGGTCAGCGGCGAGCGCCCCAGTGGTGCAGCCGACATCCGCCGAGCGGACGAGGTCGACGCGGTCACTGGTCGGTTAGCCTCGGTCACCATGCGTGTGCCGTTCAACCGGGTCGCCTCCCGTACCGCCGTCGACTCGGCGCGGTCCACCCTGGCCGCCCTCACCGTCTCCGTGGGCACTGTCGGGCTCGCCGCCGCCGCCGCGCGCCCGGGGCTGCTGGCCCTCGTCGACCAGCATGCGGCGGCCGTCCGGGACAGCCTCGACGGCGACCGCACGCCGCTGACCTCCGCGGCGCTCGCCGGCTACGCCAAGGGGGTGCGCGCCGCCGCGCTGGAGCACGGGTGGACGCCGCCCAGCGGGGCGGTGGACTGGAGCGAGCCGGAGTGGCTGCTCACCCGGCTGGTCGCGGTCTGCGCGCTGGCTCGCGCACTCGACCAGCACTGACACGCGAGGAGAGGGCACCCCGCGCGTACGCGGAACACCCTCCCACCCGTCGTGCCGTTCCGCCCGCTACGAGCGGTACTGCTGGGCTTCGTCCACCCGAGGCATTGCCTGGGTGCGGTCACCCCCGCGGTCGGCCATCTGCCGCTCCACGTCGCTACGCCCGGCCGCGTTGGCCTGACGCTGCTGCTGCACCGCCCGGGCCTCCCGGGCCGCCCGGTCCAGCCAGCCGTCCCAGCGGTTCTGCATCGGCTTCACGAGACCACCACCGACGCCGACGATCAGGATGCCGGCCACCGTGGCGAGTACCGCGATCAGCACCGGAGTGGTCACCGTGGTGGCGATACCCACCTGGTTCAGGGCGGCGATCACACCCAGCGCGATGATGAAGATCGCCGTCAGGTCGGCCAGCACCTTGCCGTACGAAAGCCCTCCCAACGCCCCGGTGACCAGATCCCGGACGGCGTTGGCGATCGCGGCCGCCACCACCACGATGACGATCGCGATGAACGCGCGCGGCAGCCAGGCCACCACGCCGCTGATCAGGTCACTGATCGCGTTGGGCCCCCAGACTCCGAAGGCGAACTGCAGCGTGAACAGCAGTACGGCGTAGTACGCCAGTCGGGCCAGAATGTCGCTGGCGTCGTACTTCGTTCTCTCCAGGGCCCGTTTGATGCCACCGCGTTCGACCGCCTGGTCGAAGCGCACCCGTTCCAGCACCGTATCCACGATCTTGAGGACGGCTCTGGCGATGAGCCAGCCGACCACGAGGATGACGATGAAGGCCACTGCCTTCGGGATGAAGAGCAGCACCGACCTCCAGGTGTCGGCGATGGCATCGCCGATGTCGGCCTGCCGGACCGCGAGGGTTTTCAGCATGATGTCCCTCCTGTCGCATGGACTGCGCCGGGCGCATACCCGGCAACCGGTCCGGCACTCCGCGCAGCGCGCGGCGTTTTTTCCGACAGACCTCCGGGCAGGGGCCCTGAACTGCCCAAATGGCCACCGCGACGGACTCGGCGACGGCCCGCCGCCGTGGTCGGACGCCTTTCCCGGTCGGCCGACTAGGCTGCGACCATGCCAGGAACGGTCGGGCGGGTCCCCACGCCAGCAACTCCGGGTCCGGGCGGACGCACCGGGTCCGGCCCGGCCGTCGGCGTGCTCGCCCACGACTGGGCCAACACCCCGCTGGGCCCGGCCGACGACTGGGACGTCGCCCTGCAGGCGGTGGTGGAGCTGGTCCTCGCCTCGCCGATGCCGATGGCCCTGGCGTACGGCGACGACCTCGTCCTGCTCTACAACGCCGGCTACGCCGAACTGCTGGGCACCAAACACCCGAGCGCCCTCGGTCGTCCGGCCGCCGAGGTGTTCGCGGAGATCTGGGCGCTGCCCGGCGTCGGTGCGGTGATCGAACGCTGCTACCGGCAGGGCGAACCCTTCCTGGAGAAGGAGTCCACCCTCCCGCTGGTCCGTGGGCACTCCGCGACGGTGGAGCAGGCGGTCTTCACCCGGGGCTACTCACCGGTGCGCGACAGCGCCGGGCAGATCGTCGGCGTGTTGGCTGTCGCGGCCGAGACCACCCACGTCACCGAGCAGTTGCAGAGCCTCAGCGCCGTGGCCGCGGCGCTCGCCGGCACCCTCACCCTCGACGACGTGGCCCGGGTGGCGCTGCGGTACGCGATCACCACGTTCGACCCCGACCAGGCCTCGTTCGCCGTCGACGAGGGCGGCGGCGGCTGGCGCATGGTGCGTCGGGTCCGTGGCGAGTTGTTGGACGAGGCCGACGAGCGGCTCCCCCCGCTCTGGAGGCGCGCGCCGGCAGACTGGTCGGCCCCGGTGGTGCAGGCGGCCCGCTCCGGCGCCCCGTCGTTCACGCGCGACGGGCAGCCGCTGCGGGACACCGCCGTGGACCGCCACGACCAGAAGATCCGCGCGATGGCGGCCCTGCCGCTGGGCACCTCGGTGGTCCGCGGCGGGCTGGCGGTCGGCTACCAGGTTCCGCACACCTGGTCCCCCGCCGAACGAGCGCTGCTGGCCGCCTCCGCCGAGCTGATCGGCCAGGCCGCCGAGCGGGCCCGCCGTTTCGAGACCCAGCACGGCACTGCCCAACTGTTGCAGCGCAGCATGTTGCCGGAGCACCTGCCGGATCTTCCCCGGTTGCGGATCGCGGCCCGCTACGACCCGGGCGTGGACGGCAACGCGGCCGGCGGTGACTTCTACGATGCGTTCCTGCTGCCCGACGGCTCGCTCGGCGTGGTGCTGGGCGACGTCGCCGGGCACGACGTGCAGGCCGCCGCGCGGATGGGGCAGGTCCGGGCCGCGCTGCGCGCTCTGGCCCTGGCCGACCCGGCGCCCGACGCTGTTCTGGCCGGCCTGGATCGGCTGGTGACCAGCCTCGGCGCGGAGGCCAGCACCCACGAGCTGTTCGTCACCGTCGCGTTCGGGGTGATCGACGCGGAGCGGCGGGAGCTGACCCTGGCCAGCGCCGGTCACCCCGCGCCGTTGATCCGCCGCGGTGACCCGGATGGTCGGTTCCACGCCGAGTACGTCGACGTCCCGGCCGGGCCGCCGCTGGGGTTGGGCGGCCGGCCGGGCACCACGACCGTTCCGTTCCGCCCCGGTGACACCCTGCTGCTGTTCAGCGACGGGGTGGTGGAGCGTCGCCGGCAGAGCCTGAGCGCCGGGCTGGCCACCCTGAGCGACGCCATTGCCAAGGCCGGCAGCGGCGACCCCCGCGCGCTCTGCGCGGTGGCCACCGCGGCGGTCCCGGGCGGCACGGAGGACGACGTGGCCGTGCTGGCGGTCGAGCACGCGCTCAGGCCGAGTCGTTCGGCGAGCATGGAGGTGCCCGCCGAGCCGACCGCGCCCAGCCGGGTCCGACACTGGCTGACCGGCCAGCTCACCGAGTGGCAGGTGCCCGAGTCGGTGATCGGAGCGGCGGTGCTCTGCACCAGCGAGCTGACCACCAACGCGTTGCTGCACGCCGGCACGGCTGCCCGGGTGGAGATCGACCTCAGCGCCGAGCGGCTGCTCGTCTCGGTAGCGGATTCCGGCACCCGGGGGACCGTGACCCGGGCCCGTACCGACACGTTGAGCAGTCGCGGGCGCGGCCTCGGCCTGATCGAGGAGCTCAGCGACGCCTGGGGCACCGACCCGTCGGTCCGGGGCTCCACGGTCTGGTTCGAGATCCTCACGCCGCCGGCCGCGCAGCCCTGAGCCGCCCGATGGCAGGAGGACGCCAATGGCCACCAACCGGCCCGCCGGGGTCCTCTTCGATGTCGACGGCACCCTGGTCGACACCACCTACCTGCACACGGTGAGCTGGTGGGAGGCGTTACGCCAGACCGATCAGCCGGTGCCGATGGCGTTGGTGCACCGCTCGATCGGGATGGGATCGGACAAACTCCTGGACCATCTCCTCGGCCCGGAGCGGGACCGCGACGCCGACTCCAAGCTGCGCGACGCGCACGACACCCTCTACGCCGAGTACTGGGAACGACTCACGCCGCTACCCCGGGCGGCCGACCTGTTGCGCGCCTGCGCCGAGCGGGGTTTGCGTGTCGTGCTGGCCACCTCCGCCTCGGAACCCGAGGTGGGCGCGCTTCGTCGGGCGCTGGGCGCCGAAGACGTGATCGACACGATCACCTCCTCCGCGGACGCCGAGCAGAGCAAGCCGGCACCGGACATCCTGGTCGCCGCGTTGGAGCAGTCCGGGTTGACCGCCGAGCGGGTGGTCTTCGTCGGCGACTCGGTGTGGGACGTCGTCGCGGCCGGCAAGTTGAGCATTCCGTGTGTGGGCCTGACCTGCGGTGGCACCAGCCGCGGCGAGCTCGCCGGCGCGGGTGCCGTGGCGGTGTACGACGACCCGGCCGCGCTGCTGCACGAGTTGGCTGACTCGCCGCTCACCCGACCCCGGTGAGGATCACTCGGGTCCACCGGCACCGACGCGCATAGCCGGAGCCCTTGCGGGGCAAGGACTGTCACCACCTGCCCGCACCTTGCGGGTGCGGGCGGAAAGGTGGTGCCGTGGAGCCGGTAGATGTGGCGTTCGCACTGGTGGGCCTGGGAGCCCTGCTCGCGGGCATCCTGCCGAGGGTGCTGGATCGCCGCCCGCTGTCCATGCCGATCGCCTTCCTCGCCCTCGGCATGCTGGTGTTCCTGCTGCCGGTCGGGCTGCCGTCGCCGGACCCCCTGGCCCACCCGGAGCTGGCCACCCACCTCACCGAGATCGGGGTGATCGTCGCGCTGATGGGCGCCGGGCTGAAGATCGACCGGCCGTTGAGTTGGCGGCGGTGGTCGTCCACCTGGCGGCTGCTGGCGATCGCGATGCCCCTGTGCATCGCGGCGGTGGCCCTGCTCGGCTGGTGGTGGGCGGGGCTGGTGCCGGCCGCCGCGCTGCTGTTGGGCGCCGCGCTGGCGCCCACCGACCCGGTGCTCGCCGCCGACGTGCAGGTCGGCGAGCCGACCGACGTGGAGGATTCCGAGGACGAGGTCCGCTTCGCGTTGACCTCCGAAGCCGGCCTGAACGACGGGCTGGCGTTCCCGTTCGTCTACGCGGCCATCGCCATCGCCTCGACCAGCCTCGCCCCGAGCGACTGGTTGGCCGAGTGGTTCACAGTGGACGTGCTGTGGAAGATCAGCGTCGGCGTCGGCGGTGGCCTGCTCATCGGCTGGTTGCTCGGCAAGCTGTTCTTCCGCGCACCCAGCGAGCTGCGGCTGGCCCGGCACGCCGAGGGCTTCCTGGCGCTGGCCGCCACGTTCCTGGCGTACGGGCTGGTGGAGGTGGTCGGCGGGTACGGCTTCCTGGCGGTGTTCGTGGCCGCCCGGGCCATTCGGGCCGCCGAACGGACCCACGAGTTCCACTCGGTGCTGCACGACTTCGCCGAGCAGGTCGAACGGCTGCTCACCCTGGTGCTGTTGCTGCTGCTCGGCGGCGCGATAGTGGGTGGTCTGCTGAGCCCGCTGACCTGGCCGGCAGCCGCCGTCGGGCTGGCGCTGGTGTTCCTGGTGCGGCCGCTGATCGGCTGGCTGTCGTTGCGCGGCGCTCCCGGACGCCCGGCCGAGCACTGGGTCATCTCGTTGTTCGGCATCCGCGGCGTCGGCTCGTTCTACTACCTCGCGTACGCCACCACCAAGGCCGACTTCCCGCAGGCCGAACTGCTCTGGGCGACCGTCGGGCTGGTGGTGCTCGTCTCCGTCGTGGTGCACGGCATCACGGCGACCCCGGTCATGCAACTGCTGGACCGGGAGGGAGAGCGAACCTCCGACCCGGCCGAGCGGGACGCCGACGCTCGCCCCGTCGCGGCAGCCGGGCACGCCTGAGCGGGCGACCCGGGCCGAGCGGACACGCCCGAGGGTGTGACTCAGGCCGAGCGGGCACGCCTGAGGGGGTGACTCAGGCGAGGCGGGCGGCCAGCGCACGGCCCAGGTCCCGGCCGGAGCGCCAGGCGCTCTGCACCCGGGGCTTGCCGAACGCATCGCCGGCCAGGCCGATCCCGTCGGCGTCGAGGTGGTGGGTGGCGCCGCCGGCGTCGCTGGTCGGCTTGGCGTACGTCCAACGGTGCACGTGCACGTCGACGGCCGGCTCGGGCAGCCCGAGCAGGTCCCGGACGGCCTGTTCGATCGCCGGGCCGGCCCCGGTGGGTTGAGCCAGGTGCCCGGCCGCGAACTCCGGCACGGTGTGCGCGACCAGCACCGGCGCGCCGTCACCGCGCCGGTCGCCGTCGTCGCAGACGAGGTTGAGCACCGGGTGCTCGTTGACGAACGCGCCCCGGAAGTCCGGCCACCGCCGGGTCGGGAAGCGCAGCACCGCGGCCAGCGACGGCGACCAGCGTTGCTCCTGTACGACCCGGGTGGCCTCGGTCAGGGCCGGGTCGAGCAGCAGGGCGGCCTGCGGACCCGGCATGGCCAGGGCGACCGCCGCGCACGACTGCCCGTCGACGACCGGGCCGGGTTCCACTGTGAGCACCAGCCGGTCGACGGTCACCGGTACCGCGCCGGCCAGGTGCTCGACCAACGAGCGAAGCCCACGGGGAGCGGCGTAACGCATCGGCCCGGCCACCTCGTGGTCTCCACTGCGGTCGTACGCCTGGAAGGTGTCGGTCCATTCGTGGACCAGCCCGGCGGCGCGCCACTGCTCGACCAGCGCGGCGAAGTCCGGGTCGGTGGCGGTGAAGTAGGCGGCGCCGATGTCCGCGGGGCGGCCCTGGAAGCGTTTGCTGGCCATCCGGCCACCGCAGACGTGCCCCCGCTCCCGGACCTGCACCGGCACCCCGGCCCGGGTCAGCTCGACCGCACAGGCCACCCCGGCTATGCCCGCCCCGACCACCACCACGCTCGACCGGTCCTTCGTCATCCGATGATCGTAGGTGGCGGCGTTCGGGCATGAACCACCGACGATCGGGGTACTGGCACACCTGTTCGAAAGGAAGGGTGATGATGATGACGGACCGCCGCACCGAGCAGGCCGACCAGCAGGCCGACCAGAACGCCGCGATCAAGGACCCGGACGAGTGGGTCACGGGGGACGAGCCGCCGACCGCCGCCCAGGAGTCCTACCTGAGCACGCTGGCCCGGGAGGCCCACGCCGACCTCCCGGACGACCTGACCAAGGCCGAGGCGTCCAAGCGAATCGACGAACTCCAGGCCAAAACGGGCCGAGGCCAGTAACCCCGCACCTCGCCCGTCAGCCGGCACTGCCTCGCCGATCATGGAGTTGTGGTGGGTGACAAACCGCCCGCAAAACGCCTAAGTCAGGCACCACAACTCAATGATCGGCGGACCGGACTGCCCGTCCCGCCAACCGCAACGGCGTTGCTCGCACCCCGCCACGCGATCTTGCACTTGCTGTCGCGACAAAAGGCGCGCAAGGCGCAGAACAACGACAACAAGTGCAAGATCGCGGGAGCAGGGAGCAGGGAGCAGGGGCGGGGCAGGCGCGGGAGACGGGCGCGAGGGTGGGGTGGCGGTCAGGGGCGGGGCAGGGGGTGCAGCTTCACCTCGGTCAGGCTGCCCTCGCGCACCTCGGCGGTGAGGTACGTGGCGTGGGGTTGGGAGCGGCGGTCGGTGGGTGAGCCGGGGTTGAGCAGGCGTAGCCCACCGGGCGCCTCGGTGTCCCAGGGGATGTGCGAATGCCCGAACACCAGCAGGTCGACGTCGGGAAAGCGAGCCGCGCACCGCTTCTCCCGGCCGGTCCGGGGGCCCGTCTCGTGCACCACCGCGATCCGCAGGCCGTCGAGTTCGACCCGGGCCACCTCCGGCAGCCGGACGCGCAGCGCCGGGCCGTCGTTGTTGCCGTACACCCCGATCAGTCGGCGCGATCGCGCCGTCATGGCGTCGAGCAGGGCCTCGTCCACCCAGTCGCCGGCGTGCACCACCACGTCGGCCGCGTCGATGGCCGCCCAGAGGGGTCCGGGTAGGTCCCGGGCCCGCTTGGGTAGGTGGGTGTCCGCCGTCAGCACCAGCCGCATAACCGGCATTGTCCCCCGAGTCCCGGCCGCCCACCCGGGGGACGTGGGTGGACGGCCGGGCTCCGCCTCCGCCGCCCGGCCCCGTGCGTCATCGACGCTCGGGTACGGGTGCCGAGCCGGTCAGGGGGCGGTCAGGGCAGGGTCCAGCGTTGCGCCCCGGTGCCGTTGCAGGTCCAGATCCGCAGTTGCCGTCCGTCGGTGAGATCCGAGTTGGGGATGTCCAGGCAACGCCCGGACTGGGGGTTGCGCAGGCTGCCGTCCGACTGGGTGGCCCACTGCTGGGCCCCGGTGCCGTTGCAGTCGTAGAGCTGCACGAGGGTGCCGTCGGTGGTGCCGCTTGCCTTCACGTCCAGGCACTTGGCGAGCCCCCGCACCGTGCCGTCGCCGGGCAGGGTCCAGCGCTGGGCGGCGGTGCCGTTGCAGGTCCAGGTCTGCACCTTGGTGCCGTTCGCGGTCTGGCTGGAGGCGATGTCCGCGCACTTGCCGAGGGCCTTGACCTCACCGGTGCGCGCCCCGCCGGTGCCGACGCCCGGGCCGGTGAAGGTGTAGCTGTCCACGTCCAGCAACGCCCCGCTGCCGCCGGTGACGACCAGGTACAGGTCGTGGGTGCCGTCGTCCGGTTTGGTCACGGTGGCGCTCAGTTCGGTGTAGTTGTCCCAGCCGCCGGTGTTCGGCACCGCGATCCGGGCGACCTCGGTGCCGGTCGGTGAGTCGTACCGGAAGGAGAGGGTGCCGCCGGGGCCGCCGGAGGAGACCCGGGCCCGGACGCCGGTGATCCCCTTGAGGCTCACCGCGTGGTGCCGGACGCTCTCGCCGCTCTGGACGTCACCCAGCCGCTTGCCACCCTCGGCCGCCGCCTGGTCGATCACCTTGGGTCCGTTGAGCTGGACGAAGTGCTCGGCCTGCCACTGTTTCGGGTAGAGGCTGATCTCCTGCTCACCGGTGAGTGCGACCGAACCGGTCGCGCCGCGATCGGTGTAGCTGCCCCGCAGGACGAAGAACAGCACGGAGTCGGGGCCGGCGTGCACCGGGCCGGTGTTGAAGGTCGCGCCGCAGCCGGTCCCCTCCCCCTCCTCGTGGGCGTGCTCCTGGTGGCCCAGCGCCGCCCGGACGACCACCGCCGAGCAGGCCGGCGTGCCGTCCTGCGGGTCACTGGCCGTGGCGCCCACCGTCAGGTCCTGCTCCCAGTCGAAGAGTCCGCCGGCGGGCAGTCCGGTCAACGTGACAACAGGCCGGTTGTTGCCGACCACCACCGACACCACCGTCGTGGCGCTGCGGCCGGTGCCGTCGTTGACGGTGAGCCGGGCGCTGTAGCTGCCGTTCGCGGAGTACGTGAAGGACGGGTTCGCCGCGGTCGAGTCGGTGCTGCCGTTGTTCGTGAAGTCCCACGCGTACGTCAGCGGGTCGCCGTCCGGGTCCGAGCTGCCGGCGCTGGAGAAGGTCACCGCGAGGGGTGCCAGGCCGTTGTCCCGGTTGACGGTGGCCTTGGCCACCGGCGACCGGCCACCCTGGACGTAGTTGATTTTGTAGAGACCGGCGTCGACCGCGCCGGAGAAGTAGCCGCTGCCGTATTCCAGCAGGTAGAGCGAGCCGTCCGGGCCGAACTGCCAGTCGATGGGGTGGACGAGTTGCATGCCGGCGAGCACTGGCTCGATGACTGTCGGTGCCCCGGTGGACGGGTTGCCGTTGTCGAACTGGACCTCCTTGATCCAGTTGCGGCAGTACTCGGAGATCAGCCACTTGTTGTCGTAGTAGGCCGGCCACTTGACGTCCGAGACGAGGTTCGGGTCGTAGTGGTAGACCTCGACGTGGTTGGGCGATCCGCATCCGCCCGGGTTGTCCAGCGCCGGCCAGTCCTCACTGCCGCCGTGCTGCTCCCAGACGAGTGCCGGTCTCGTCGGCGGTAGCTGCTGGACGCCCGTGTTGCGGGGTGAGTTGTTCACTGGTCCGGTCGAGCCGCCGCAGGGGAACCAACCACGCGGTGTGGCGGTGGCGAAGTCCCAGTCGTTGTAGGCGACGTTGGGGCCGCCACAGTACGGCCAGCCGTAGTTGCCGGGCCCGTTGGCCCGGTTGAACTCGTCGTAGGCCGCCGGGCCACGGTTGGCGAGGTCGGTGCCGGCGTCGGGGCCGACCTCACCCCAGTAGAGGGTGTTGTTCGCCTTGCGGTCCACCCAGATCCGGTACGGGTTGCGCACACCCATCACGTAGATCTCGGGGCGCGTCAGGGCGGTGCCGGCGGCGAAGAGGTTGCCGGCGGGAATGGTGTAGCTGCCGTCGTTCTCCGGGTGGATCCGGTTGATCTTGCCGCGCAGGTCGTTCGTGTTGCCGGAGGTGCGCTGGGCGTCGTACTGGGCGTTGCGGTTCGTCCGCTCGTCGATCGGGGCCATCCCGGCCGAGTCGCCTCCGGAGTTGGTGTTGTCTCCGACGGCGAAGTACAGGTTGCCGGCGGTGTCCCAGCTCATCGAGCCGGCCGAGTGGCAGCAGAGATCGCGTTCGGTGGGCCACTCGATCAGCATGTCCTCGCTGCTCGGATCGAGCAGCAGCGTGGACGGGTTGAAGGTGAACCGGCTGATCCGGTTGACCAGTGGGGTGACCTTCGGCGAGTAGAAGAGGTAGACCCAGCGGTTGCTCGCGAAGCTCGGGTGCAGGGTGATGCCGATCAGGCCGTCCTCGAAGCGGGCGTCCAGCGCCAGGGTGAGGGCCACTGTGGTGGACCTGGTCGCCGGGTTGTAGAGGCGGACCTGACCACCGGCGCTGCTGGTGCCCCGGTTGATGTAGAAGACCTTGCCGTCGGGTGCCACGGCCAGTTCGATCGGTTCGCCCATGGACAGGCCGCCATCCAGGGCGACCTTCTCGAAACCGGCGGTGGCGGGCGGAGCGAGGGCGGCGGCCTGGGCCGGGGACGCGGCGGCCGGCAGAACGCTTGCCTGCGGGACGAGACAGAGGGTGACCAGGACGGTGAGCAGTGTGGTGGCGCTGACGAGACGTCGGCGCGGTGTGCGGGACACGAGACCTCCAGCTGTCCGGGGGATCTCGGTGCCGCTCCCGCCGACTGGAGGAGCACCGCAGGGTGTCCCGGACATTAACGTCTTTCACTGGAAAGCGATAGAACTTCGCGTCGCCAGATAGAAAGTTGTCACGATCTCCGCGAAAGTCCGGCTCAGCGGTCCACCGGAGAGAAGTACGCCGGGGGCATCCCGCACTGACGCAGCGTCGGGTCCCGCTCGACGTCGGTCAGCACACCGGCGGCGTTGATCAGGCCGATGTGGGAGAACGCCTGCGGGAAGTTGCCCAACTGCTCCCCGGTCAGCGGGTCGATCTGCTCGGCGAACAGGCCGAGGTCGTTGACCCGCTCCGCCAGCCCTCGGAACAACTCGTGCGCCCGGTCCCGCTCACCGGCCAACGCCAGGCAGCACACCAGCCAGAACGAGCAGATCACAAAACCCGCCGGGTCACCGTCCCAGCGCCGCAGCAGGCCGTCGTGGGAGAGCCGCTGCTCCACCGCCCGGATCGTCGAGCGCATTCGCGGGTCGTCGGCCCGCAGGAACCCGACCAGCGGCATCACCAGCACCGAGGCGTCCAGGCCGTCGGATTCGAAACTTCCGGTGTACGACTGGAGCCGCTCGTTCCAGCCCCGCTCGAACACCTCCGCGCGCACCGCGTCGCGGGCGGCCGCCCAGCGGGCCACGTCCTGCGGCTCGCCGAGCCTGTCACCGAAGCGGACCGCCCGATCCAGGGCGACCCAGCACTGCACCTTCGAGGACACGTGGTGGTGCTGGACGCCGCGCTCCTCCCACATGCCCGCATCGGGCAACTCCCAGTCCCGCTCGGCCTGGTCGGCGAGCACGCGGAGCACGTGCTGCACCTCCGGGTCCAGCGGCTCCAGCTTGTCGCGCATCAACCAGGCGGCATCCATCGCCTCGCCGAAGATGTCGGTCTGCCGCTGCTGCCACGCGTCGTTGCCGATCACCACGGGTGGGCTGTCGCGGTAGCCGGCGAGCTGTTCCAGGCGGTGCTCGGTGAGGTCCCGCTCCCCCAGCACCCCGTACATGATGGGCACCGGCCTGTCGTCGATGCGGCCCATCGCCCGGCCCAACCAGGCGAACTGCCGCTGCACCTCGTCCAGGCACGCCGTCCGCCACAGCGCCCGCAGGGTCAGGCTGAAGTCGCGCACCCAGACGTAGCGGTAGTCGTAGTTGCGGTCCCCGCCGAGTTTCTCCGGTAGTGAGGTGGTCACCGAGGCCACCACCGCTCCGCTGGGCCGGTACGTCATGCCCTGCACCACCAGCCGGCTGCGTCGCACCTCCTCGGGGTAGAGCCCGTCGTAGGGGTGTCCGGTCGACCAGGAACGCCAACCCGCGACGGTGTCGGCGATGGTCCGATCGGCGTCCGGCACCTCGGGCAGCGGGGCGTCGTAGGTCGGGGCGTACCCGAGGGTGAAGTTGTGTCTCGTGCCGGCTCGGACGGTGAACGTCCCGGCGGCCTCGCCGTCCAGGGCGGTCAACCGCTCGCTGCAGCGCAGGGTGAGTCGGGCGGCTCCGGCGATGGCCTCCAGCATGTCCTTCCGCTCGATCAGGTACGCGATGGTGCGGCCGTACTCGAAACGCGGCCGGTAGTGCACGCGCATCGGCACCGAACCGGACAGGCCCTCCACCGAACGGACCAGCACCTGCGGCGAGTGCAGACCGATGTCGTGACCGCGTGAGCCGGGCTCGAAGGCGAGCGCGTCGGTCAGCGCGACCTCCCCGTGCGCGGTGTGGAAGACCGTCCGCAGCACCAGGGTGTCCTCAAGGTAGGAGCGCTCGACCCGGTAGTCGCCCTCGGGCTGGATGGACCAGTGCCCGGCGTTGTCGTCGAGCAGCCGCCCGAACACCGACGGGGCGTCGAAGCGGCCCGGGCACCACCAGTTGACCGAGCCCGAGGCGTCCACCAGCGCCGCGCTGCGGCCGTCGGCGAGGAAACCGTAGTCGCTGATCTGTCCGCTCTCCACCTGGCTGGCTACCCGGGCAGTCGCCGCCCATTCCCCTCCTGCCGGCGATGGACACCGCGTTACCGGTCGGCCTGGGCGGGAACCCGGGGAGCTGACGAGGGGGGATGCTCATGACGTCAGCTTCGGGGCCGACCGGCAACTGGCGGCCCGGCACACAGGGTGGCGACCTGCTTCCATCCGGACCGGCCGGCCGGCTGTCGACACCGAGCGGGAACGGCAACGGGCCCGAGGGCGGGCCGCCGACCGTGACGATCGGCTCGTACCCGGACTATCCGACCGCGCAGCGGGTCGTCGACTACCTGGCCGACAACCGCTTTCCGGTGGAGCACAGCGCCATCGTCGGCACCAACCTCACCCTGGTGGAGACGGTGCTCGGGCGAATGACCACCGGTCGAGCCGGGCTGCTCGGCGCCGGAACCGGGGCCTGGTTCGGGCTCTTCATCGGCCTGTTGTTCGGCATCTTCACGGTCGGCAACTGGCTGGCGGTGATCCTGGTCGGGCTGGTCATCGGCGCGATCTGGGGTGCCGTCTTCGGCGCGGTGGCGCACGCCATGACGGGCGGGCAGCGCGACTTCACCTCGGCCAGCTCGCTGCGCGCCGGGCAGTACGCCGTGACCGTCGACGCGCAGCTCGCCGACCAGGCGCGACAGCTCCTCGGTCGGATGCAGATGCCCAACTCGGCGACGAACGCCCGTTGAGCGACGTTCGATCGGCCGTCCCGGCACACACCGGGACGGCCGCTTCGTCGTTCAGTCGTGGTACGCCAGCTCGCCGGCCCGCAGCGGCACGTCGACCCGGTTCTCCGGCGGCGCGAGGGGGCAGGCCCAGTGGTCGTCGTACGCGCAGCTCGGGTTGTAGAGGTAGTTGGCGTCCAGCCGGACCCGGTCACCGGGCAGCAACTCGACGCCCCGGCCGAAGGTGCCCTTCACCGTGTCGGTGAGGTACCGCCCTCCCCCGTAGCTGTCCCGCCCGCAGGTGCCGTCGCGCAGCGGAACGAACAGCCCGCCCCCGTACGCCTCGATCCACCACAGGGTCAGCGGCCCCCACGGCGTCTCGGCCACCGCGACCCGCCGGTACGCGACCACCCCGTCCGGGCCCCCGGTGTCGATGCGCAGCTCACCGCTGGCCGAGCGCAGGGGCGCTTCGACAACGGCCTCGGGGTTGGGCGGGAAGTAGCGCACCCCGGCGAAGTCGGGTCGCTCCGCCACCGGGATCGGGCTCTGCGGGTGGTTGGCGAAGAGTGCGTCGCGGCCGGCCCGGAAGCCGGCCAGGTCGACGTCGGACAGGTACAGCCGGGCCACCCGCTCCCGCCAGTCGGCCAACTCCAGATCGCTCAGCATCCCGGGGACTCCTGATCGAATGAGAACTCGCCGGACCGGGCGGGTTTGCCACACGCCTGGCAGCGCACGTCAGCGACGAAGACCTGGCCGCAGACGTCGTGGATGAAGTCGACCCTGGGCACGTCGTCCTCGCTGTAGGTGTCGCCCCAGCGCTTGAGCACGAGGATCACCTGCCCGAGGTCCTTGCCCTTCTGGGTGAGTTCGTAGCCCGCCACCTTGCCGCTCTCGGCGTCACGAGCCCGAAGGATGCCGGTCTCGGTCAGTTTGCGCAGTCGGGCGGCGAGGACGTCCCGTGGTGCACCGACGGCCCGGAGGATCTCGGTATACCGGGAAGCGCCGAATGCGAGCGCCCGCACGATGTGCAGCGACCACCTGTCGTTGACTGCGTCGAGCGCCACAGCGAGAGAGTCCCGCTCTGGTTTGGTTTTCAAACCGTCGGTGCTACGGTTCGTTTGGTTGGACATTCAAACCACACTACCCGAGGAAGCGCCCATGACATCGCCATCCGAACCACGTACCGACGGGGCACCACCCGTCGTCGCCCAGCGCCGGGCCTGGACAACGCTCGTGATCACCGGGCTGATCATCGGCACGGCGTTCATCGCGGTCTATGTCGGACTGCAACGAAGCCCGCAGCCGAGCCACCTGCCGATCGCCGTGGTCAGCCAGCAACTGGCGAACACCGCACAGGCCGGATTCGGCGACTCCGTGGCCGTCACCGAGGTCGGGAGCGTCGCGGACGGCGAGGCCCTGGTACGACACGGCGACGCGGTCGCCGTACTCGGCGCGACCTCCCCCACCACGCTGACACTCGACTACGCCGGCGCGAGCGGGTTCAGCGAGAGCGGCGCCGCGCGTCAGCTCGCGGCCGGTCTCGCCAGCGAGGCTGGGGCGACCGTCCAGGAGAACGACATCGTGCCGCTGGCGACCTACGACAGTCGCGGGCTGTCCGCCTTCTACGTGGTGTTCGGCGTCACCCTCTCGTCGTTCGTCCTCGCGCAGGGGCTCACCGCGGCGACCGCGAAGGTGCGGCTGCGCCACCGGCTCTACGCGATGGGCGGCTTCGCCGTCGCGATCGGTGTGATCGCGGCAACCGTCGCCGGCCCGATCTACGGGTCACTCACGGCCCCGTTCCCGCTGCTCGCGCTCTCGCTCATCCTTCTCTCCGCCGCCAGCGCCTTCACGACGAAGGCCCTGGGCGCCTGGCTCGGCCCGGCCGGAATCGCCCTGGCCGTCCTCACTCTCACGACAATCGGCAACGCGACGAGCGGAGCGACGATCGGGGTCGACCTGCTGCCGGACTGGGCGCAGGCGATCTCGGCGAAGCTCCCACCGGGCGCGGCCGTACGGGCCGTCAACAACTTCGGCTACTTCGACGGCGCCCACACCGTGGCACCCCTCGCCATCCTCGCCACCTGGTTCCTGGCCGGCCTCGGATTCGTCCTGCTCCGGCAGCGGACCGCGCAGCGCCGCCCGGTCACCCCCGACGCGGGGCGGTGACCGCCCGGGTCACGCACCCGCCCGCCCGCTCGGCCGTCAGCGCGACGGCCAGTTGGTGAGGACGGCGTCGAGGGCGTCCAGGGTGCGCGACCAGGAGTCGTCGGTGGGGCGCGGGGTGTGCCGGAAGCCGCCGGTCTTCTCCAGGCTGACGAACCCGTGGAACGTGCTGTGCATCATCCGCACCGCGTCGGTCTGGTCCGGCTCGGAGAGCTGGTAGCCGCGCAGGATCGCCCGGGTCATCTCGGCGTGCCGGACGCCCGCGCTCGTGGCGGCCGTCTCCGGGTCGAGGTCGATCTGCATGGCCGCGTATCGGCCCGGGTGCTCTCGCGCGTAGTCGCGGTACGCGTTGGCGAACGCGACGAGCGCGTCCTTGCTGGCCCGGCCGGCGAGCGCGGCGGCGACCCGGTCGGCCAGCTCCGCCAGCGCCAGCAGGGCCATTCTCACCCGTAGTTCGTGCGCGTTCTTGAGGTGGAAGTACAGGCTGGCGTCCTTCACCCCGAAGTGGCGTGCGAGGGCGGCGACTGTGACGTTCTCCAGGCCCACCTCGTCGGCCAGCTCGGCCGCGGCCAGCGTCAGACGTTCGGCGGTCACCCCGGCACGTGCCATGCAGCACTCCCAACCTATCCCCAATAATCACTTGCCTAGGAGAGCTAGGCTACTACCTATGTTGGTCCTGACCGAATCCGTCATCCGCGCGTCCTTCGTCAATTGCAGTCGAGGCGAGGCGAAGCGGCTGACCGTACCTAACGATCTTGAAATGCGTCCGTGGGACGACCTCGACTTCCTCGGCTGGCGGGACCCGTCCGCGCCGCAGCGGGCCTACCTGGTCGCCGAGATTGACGGCAAGCTGGCCGGGGTGGTGCTGCGGGCCGCGACGCACCAGACGGGGCGCGTGCGGCACAGCATGTGCTCGTTCTGCCTGACCACACACCTGGGCGGAAGCGTCTCGTTGATGACCGCCCCCAAGGCCGGCCCGAGCGGGCGGCAGGGCGACTCCGTGGGCACCTACCTCTGCTCCGACCTGGCCTGCTCGCTGTACCTGCGGGGCAGGAAGCACGCCGGGCCTCCCGCGCCCGAGCCGCTGCCCCTGCCGGAGAGGATCGACCGCGTCAGGAGCGCCCTCGCGACGTTCCTCCGCAAGGTCACCGAGTGACGGGTCGAGGCGAACGGCGCGGCCGGGGCTGAAGCGAGTTCGGACCCGGCCCGCCTGCGGTCAGCGGTCGGTGGCCAGGCGGGCGTGCAGGTGCTCGTCGTAGCGGCGGCCGTCGCCGTAGCGGTACGACTCGCGCAGGGTGCCCTCGGGCGGGTAGCCGGCACGCTCGGCGACCCGGCAGGACGCCGGATTGGCCGCCGCGTGACACAACTCCACCCGGTGCAGCCCGAGATCCGCGAACGCCCACTCGGTGAGCCGGACGACGGCGCGCACCGCCACCCCACGCCCCCGCGCCGCGGGCACCGTCCAGTAGCCGATGGACGCTTCGTCGTGCTGGATGTGATGAAGCGACACCGAGCCGAGCAGTTCGCCGTCGGCCGCCGCGGTGACCGCCATCGAGGCGTGGCCGCCGGTGGACCAGTCGGCCCGGCGACGCACCCAGAGCAGTGCGACCTCGTCGTCGATCGGGCCGCCAGCCTGCGGGTTCCACTGGGCGATCGCCGGGTCCCGGAGGGCGTCGCGAACCGCCGGGGCGTCCTCGTCCCGCCATGGGCGCAGCAACAGGTCGGCGGCGGAGAGTTCCACGTGTTCCACGAGGCCGGAGTCTGGCACAACCGACGGCCTGGGCGCCGCTCGTTTCACGCGGCTTTATTTCAAAGCTGCATGAACTGACGGTCAGCACCCGTGGAAGTGAGCCAAGTAACGCTCAAACGATGTTATTCAAATTTGAAAGAGTGCTACCGTCATGGGCATGACCGAGAGCCTGGACAGCACCCGAGAGGCCGCCTGGCGCGCCTACATCGAGGCCAGCCAGCGTCTCTACACGCAGTTGGAAGAGGATCTGCGGGTCGCCAGCGATCTCAGCTTCGCCGACTACCACGTGCTGGTCCTGCTCTCCGAGGCACCCGGGCAGCGGCTACGGATGGGCGAGCTGGCCAGCCGGCTGATCTTCTCGCCCAGCCGCCTCACCTATCAGGTCTCCTCCATGCAGCGTCGTGGCCTGGTCAGCAAGGAGCCCTGCCCGGACGACCGGCGCGGCAGCGAGGCGGTCCTCACCGCCGCCGGGCTGCTCGCCCTGCGAGAAGCCGCACCCCACCATCTGGCGTCGGTGCGTACCCATCTCATGGACGACCTCGACGATGCCGAGGTCGCCTGCCTCACCCGGGTCTTCGACCGGCTCGGCGAGCGCCTGCGGGCATCGCGGGCCAGCTCGACCACCCCCGCCTCACGCTAGGAGCCTCGACATGCCCGCGATCACCGTCGACAACGTTCTCGTCCTTCCCCGCCTGCCCCAGCTCGACGAGGCCACCACGATCCGTCCGGTCCGCACGGTGACCACGGCGCCCAGCGGCTTCGAGGGTGAGGGCTTCCCGGTCCGTCGCGCCTTCGCCGGGGTGTCGACCACCGACCTGGACCCGTTCATCCACCTCGACCAGATGGGCGAGGTCGACTACGCGCCGGGCGAGCCCAAGGGCACCCCGTGGCACCCGCACCGCGGCTTCGAGACCGTCACGTACATCATCGACGGCGTCTTCGACCACCAGGACTCCAACGGCGGTGGCGGCACCATCACCGACGGCGACACCCAGTGGATGACGGCGGGCAGCGGCCTGCTGCACATCGAGGCACCGCCGGAGCACCTGGTGGTGAGCGGCGGGCTCTTCCACGGCACCCAACTGTGGGTCAACCTGCCCCGCTCGGCCAAGATGAACCCGCCCCGCTACCAGGACATCCGGGGTCGAGAGTCAGCGCTGCTCACCACGCCCGACGGCGGCGCGCTGATCCGGGTCATCGCCGGCGAGGTCGCCGGGCACCGCGGCCCGGGTTCGACCTTCACCCCGATCACCATCACGCACGTCACAGTGCAGCCGGGCGCGCAGGTCGACCTGCCCTGGCGGCCCGACTTCAACGCCCTGGTGTACGTGCTGGGCGGTCGCGGCACGGTCGGCACCGACCGGCGGCCGGTGCGTACCGGCCAGCTCGCTGTGCACGGCCCGGGTGACGCGCTGCGGTTCAGCGCCGACACCTCGCAGGACAGCAACACGCCGGCACTGGACCTCTACATCATGGGTGGTCAGCCGATCCGGGAGCCGGTGGCACAGTACGGCCCGTTCGTGATGAACACCCGGGACGAACTGCTAAAGGCGTTCGAGGACTTCCAGGCCGGCCGCCTCGGCGTCATCCCCACCGAGCGGCTCCCGCACACCGGCGGCCAGGGCACCCGGCCCTGACCACCGTCGACCGCTGAGGTCGGCGCCGACGCCTCCGGTTCAGCCCGGCGGCGTCGGCGCCACCTCAGGAGACCGCAAATATCCCGGCAACGCCCAGAATCACCATCACCAACACCGCTACCAGCGCGCCCCGCTCGCTCTCCACCGCCGGCTCGCGGTTCTCGGTCACGGGATTCGTCGTGTCGCGGGGCATGGTGTGGCCTCCTCGGCTGTTGTCGCGTCGCTGTCGATGGCGTTGGCCAGGTCACCGCTACGGCGGCCTGACGTGCGGACCCGCGTCGGGGGTCCTACGGTGAGGACGTTGCCGACCTCCAGGGGGGCTGGACGGTGCCGTTGCAGGACTGGTTCCTCACTGCTGAGGAACGCGCCAACCCGGTGTCTGGCATACCCGTGTGGACCACGGGAAACCTCGCCGAGCCGTTGATTCACGGTGCGGCGTACTTCGACCGACTGGTCGACGAGGTCGAGGCCCTGGGCGCCGGCGACCACCTGTTCTTCACCGACTGGCGGGGTGACCCGGACCAGCGGCTGCGACCGGACGGTCCGACAGTGGCCCAGCTCTTCGCGCAGGCCGCGCAGCGCGGTGTGGTGGTCAAGGGGTTGATCTGGCGCTCGCACCTCGACGTGCTGGCGTACAGCGAGGCGGAGAACCGCGACCTCAGCGAGACGATCTCGGCCGCCGGTGGCGAGGTACTTCTGGACCAACGGGTCCGGCGCGGCGGCTCGCACCACCAGAAGCTCGTGGTGCTGCGGCACCTGGACGCACCCGAGCGGGACGTCGCCTTCGCCGGCGGGATCGACCTGTGCCACAGCCGCCGCGACGACGCCGCGCACCACGGCGATCCGCAGCCGGTGCAGATGTCCCCCCGGTACGGACCCAATCCGCCCTGGCACGACGTACAGCTCGCGGTGCGCGGTCCGGTGGTCGGCGCGTTGGACACCCTGTTCCGGGAACGCTGGACCGACCCGATGCCGCTGGACTCGGAGAACCCGATGGCCTACCTGCGGGACCGGCTGCGCGGCTCGGATCTGCGCCCCGACCCGCTGCCCGAGCAACCGGCCGATCCGCCGGCCTGTGGTCCGCACCAGATCCAGGTGCTGCGCACCTACCCCGCCGTCCGTCCGCGCTACTCGTTCGCACCGGACGGGGAGCGGACCGTGGCCCGGGGTTACACCAAGGCGGTACGCCGGGCCCGCCGGCTGATCTACCTGGAGGATCAGTACCTCTGGTCGGCCGAGGTCGCGGACCTGTTCGCGCACGCGCTGCGGGACAATCCGGACCTGCACCTGGTCGCCGTCGTCCCCCGCCACCCGGACGTGGACGGCAAGCTGGCGTTGCCGCCGAACATGGTGGGGCGCGAGCAGGCGCTGTCACTGTGTGAGCGGGCCGCACCGGACCGGGTGCACGTGTTCGACGTGGAGAACCACGCCGGTGACCCGGTCTACGTGCACGCCAAGGTCTGCGTGATCGACGACGTCTGGGCCAGCGTGGGCAGCGACAATTTCAACCGGCGGTCCTGGACGCACGACAGCGAGTTGTCCTGCGCGGTGCTCGACGAGACACCGGACCAGCGGGAGCCCACCGACCCGGCCGGGCGGGGTGACGGCGCGCGCAGCTTCGCCCGGGACCTGCGACTGCGGTTGTGGCGCGAGCACCTGGACCGTGACCCGGACGGCGCGGACGACGCCGACCTGCTCGACCCGGCGGACGCCGTCGCGGCCGTCACGGCCGCCGCCGACGCGCTACAAGGGTGGTACGACGACGGCCAGGTCGGCGAACGCCCACCAGGGCGGCTGCGCCCGCACCGCCCCGAGCGGCTGCCGTGGTACACGCGGGCCTGGGCGCTGCCGGTGTACCGGCTGGTCTACGACCCGGACGGCAGGCCACTGCGGGCGAGGCTGGCCGGCACCTGGTGAAACGGTCGGGCCGGCTCCGGCGCGGCCACCGCGTGCACGTGCAGCCCGCCCGGGTAGGCGAACGACGAGCGTGGTGAGTAGTAGCCGAAGCCGATGGTCAGTGGGTTGTCCGGGCGCAGCGCGTACATCGGGTGGCCGGGCTGGAGGAACTCCACCGACTCGATCTCGAACGGGGCGACCGGCTCGGCGACGAACGGGTAGGCCGAGCTGACCAGCTGACCGTTGCGCCGGGTGAAGTAGCGGTGGTGCCCACTGCTGATCGCGTGCCCGGTCTCCCCCACCCGACACCGGGCCCGGATCAACGGCGTGCCGTCGATCTCCGTCTCGGAGAGCAGTTCCTCGCCGGTCACGTCGATGTGGGTGCGCCCGGCGAGCACCGGGGCGCCGCGAGCGACGGCGTACTCACGGACCCTCCGGCTGGAGGCCACGTAGTGGGTCCACCAGCCGCCGGCGTTGAGGCCGCCGGGCGCGTCGACGCCCAGCAGCGAGACGCCGAGGTAGGTCAGCGAGTAGGCGCCGAAGCCGGAGGTCTGCGTCTCGTCGTCGACGACGTACTGGTTGAGGAAGACCTGCCGGTCGGGGCGGGGGCAGAGCCCCGGAGGGACCAGCGCGGCGACCGCGTCAGGATCGGCCGGCAGCCAGCTGAAGTAGAGGGTGCGACTGTTCACGACAAGCTGGGGAGCGGCTGGATCGAGCACGGTGCCTCCGAACCGGGTGTGTACACGCGACGCTACGGCCGGTCCCACCAGCGGGACAAGGACGGATAGCCGACACTCCCGGCGACTTGTCGGGTTTCCTGTTGACCAGCCGACGCGACCCGTGGGCCGATCGGCCGGACCGATCGACCGACCGGTCAACGGTCCACAGCCGGAACAACGGGTAAGGATCCTCACAAGCACTCTAACTTCCGCACTGTTTGCCCGTTTTGTCACTGGACACACCTTAAGTACATCAACCTTTCGGCTAGATTTCCGGGAGCCGATCAGGTTAAGGTGACTCCCGAACGGCCTATTGGAAGTTAAACCAAAGCGTCACACCTTTTTGTCCGCGGACGAGGTGCAGGGAGGACCACCCATGACCGCGCCAACGATCACCGAGCAGCCGAGCGCCGCCGTCAAGACCACCACCAAGCTCGACCCGCGCGCTCTCACCGACAGCGCTGCCGACCTGCTCAACGCGATGGCGGCGCTGCCCGCCAACCACCCGTCGCGCGCCGCCCTGCGGGACCGGGCGATCGAGGCCTGGCTGCCGCTCGCCAACCACCTGGCCCACCGCTACAGCGGGCGCGGCGAGCCGAACGACGACCTGGCGCAGACCGCCGCGATCGGCCTGATCAAGGCCATCGACAAGTTCGACCCCGAGCGCGGTGTCGACTTCGCCGGTTACGCGATCCCCACCATCATCGGCGAGCTCAAGCGGCACTTCCGGGACCGCACCTGGGACATCCGGGTGCCCCGCCGGCTCCAGGAGCTGCGGCTGGCCATCTCCGACGCCAACAGCTCGCTCCTGCAGACCCTCGGCCGCTCGCCGACGGTCGCCGACATCGCCGCGCACCTCAAGCTCACCGAGGAAGAGGTGCTGGAAGGCCTGGAAGGCGCCCGCGCGTACAACGCGGTGTCGCTGTCCACCCCGACCGGTGACGGCGAGCGCGCCACCGAGCTTGGCGACATGCTCGGCGGCGAGGACACCGAGTTCGAGCTGGCGGAGCTGCGGGTCGCCCTCGGCCCGGCGCTGGCCACCCTCGACGAGCGCGAGCAGAAGATCCTCACGCTGCGCTTCTACGGCAACCTGACCCAGTCGCAGATCGCCGACCAGATCGGTGTCTCGCAGATGCACGTCTCGCGGCTGCTGACCCGGGCGCTGACCAAGCTGCGCGGCCAGCTCGACGGCACCTACTGACCCTTTGACGAGTGGAGGGCCGGGTCCCAAGGACCCGGCCCTCCGCTCTGTCCGCGCTGTCACGTGAGCGTGACAGCGCGACCACAGGACGTGCTGGTCAGTCGACCTGACCAACTCGGTGCCCGACCGGCTCAGTGCCCGACCGGCTCCCGCCACATCGGCCAGAACGGCGTGCCGTCGGGCACCCGGAACGGCTCGCCCGCCAGATAGCCGTGCTTCGCGTACAGGTCCCGGCCGCGCGGGCTGCTCGCTTCCAGGTACGCCGGCATCCCGTTGGCGTCCAGCCAGGCGTGGTGGTGGCGCATCAGCGCGCTCCCCAACCCCTGCCCCTGCCGGTCGGGCCGGGTCGCCAGGAAGGCGAGGTGGTGGTGGTCCGGGTGTGGGTGGTGCGCCGCGAACAGCTCGTCGAGGTGCTGGAACCGGTCGGTCCACTCGCCGCAGGCGGCGGCCAGTCGGGCGTCGTACTCCGCCGGCGGCGGCGCCGGCTCACCGACGGACGGAAACCAGACCGCCACCGAGGCCCGGTCCTCGGTGGCGTGGACCATGCCGTGCCGCATCGCGTGCTCGACCAGGATCTCGAAGTCCCCGGCCAGCACGGCCTCCCGCTTGCTCGCGTCGGGGACCAGCCAGTACGTCACCTCCAGGACGGTGAACGCCTCGGCGATCCGAGCAGCCACGAGGGTGGTCTCCTCCGGCCCGAGTTGCTCGATGACCACGCTCATCGGGTCACCTCCACGGCCGGAGCCTCTGGCTTGACGGCGGCCGCGGCGCTCGCCGCGCCCAGGCCGATCCGGGCGTACGTGTCCGGGCGGCTGCTGCGCAGCAGCAGGGCCCAGCCGACGCCCAGCAGAGCGGCCACCGGGTACGCGGCCGGCAGCGCCCAGCGCAGCGTCGAGTCCGGCGCGACGCCGAGCAGGTTGGCGAAGTTCGACACGGCCAACCAGATGATCACGAAGAGCGCGATGGTGGCCAGGCCGGGGGCGATGGCCCGTCGCCAGAGGTTCTCGCCGCTGGCGGAGCGGGCGAAGTAGGCGATCACCGCCACCGAGGTGGTGGCGATCAGCAGCAGGACGCCGAAGCCACCGGTGGTGCCGACCCAGAAGAACAGCTTCACCACCGGCTCCCAGCCGTTGACCGCGTACAGCGCGATGACGAGCAGCCCGAGGACGCTCTGCGCCACCGAGGCTGCCCGCGGCGCCCCGGTACGGGCCGAGGTCTTCCCGAACACCGCCGGCAGCACCCGCTCCCGACCGAGCGCGAAGGTGTACCGGGCCGTGGTGTTGTGGAACGAGATCATCGCGGCGAGCACCGAGGTCAGGAAGAGCACCTGCCCGATGGTGACCATCGTGTCGCCGAGCTGCGCGCCGGCCAGGTTGAAGATCAGCTCGACGCCCTGCGCGCCGGCCTCGGCCACGATCTTGTCCTGCCCGACGGCGACCGTCATGGTCCAGGAGGACAGCGCGTACAGCCCGGCGATGATCGCCACCGAGAGGTAGGTGGCCAGCGGCACCGTCCGCTTCGGGTCCTTGCTCTCCTCGCTGAAGACCACCGCCGACTCGAAGCCGACGAAGCCGAGGACGGCCAGCACCAGCACCGCGCCGAGGCCCGACACGAAGAGGTTGTCCGGCGAGAACGAGGCGAAGCTGACCTGACCGTCGGCCGGGTTGCCCAGCTGCCCCAGGTCGAAGACGAGGACGACCACGACCTCGGCGACCAGCAACGCGGCCAGGACCTTGCCGTTGAGGTCGACCCGGAGCAGGCCCAGTACGCCGACCAACGCCCACGCCACCAGGGCCACGACGGCCCAGTGCGGGTGCCCGCCGAAGAGCCGGTCGAGCACCGGCTCGGCCGCCGCACCGATGGTGCCGTACAGCCCGACCTGGAGCGCGTTGTACGCGATCAGCGCGACCCAGGCCGCGCCGACGCCGGCCGGTCGGCCGAGCCCCCGGGAGATGTAGGCGTAGAAGGCGCCCGCGTTCTCCACCCGGCGGGACATCGCCACGTAGCCCACCGAGAAGAGGGCGAGGACCGCGGCGATCAACAGGAAGGCCAGCGGGATTCCGGTCACCCCGATGACGCCGTAGCCGGTGGTGACGACGCCTGCCACCACTGTCAACGGCGCGGCGGCGGAGAGGACGAAGAAGATGACCGACGGGATGCCGAGGCGACCTCGGGCCAGGGCTTCGGAGACGTTGCTGGGTCGTTCGACTGTCGATGTCGGGGGCATACGACTACTCCGATCGTCGAGGGGAGGGTTGGGGGTTACCGGAGGGGGATCAGGGGATGCCGCGCAGCACGGCGGCGCCGACGGCGGCCTCGGTGTGCCCGACGAGTTCCTTGAGCGGGGCCGGCAGCGCGGGGATGAGGACGTTCAGCCGGTGGTGCGCCCGAGGGCCGGCGCTCCACAGCACCTCGCGGGTCAGCCCGGCGGCCACGACCAGGCCGAGCAGCAGGGCGTCCGGCACGCCCGGTGGTTCCGGCCGATCCAGCAGGGCCCGGAGGCGGGTGGCCGGCCAGGCCACCGCGTTGAGGTCGATCGGCAGGTAGCTGACCGTGGTACGCAGCAGTCGGCGGCTCTCCTGGCGGCGCAGCACCCCGGCGCGGGCGAGCCGTTCTCCCACCGACGCCGTGGCGCTCTGTGCCAGGAAACTGAGCCAGGTGCGCAGCTCCCGGTGTTGGGACTCGCCGATCAACTGGTCCAGCACCGTGTGCGCCAGGGCGTCGGCCGGCGGACGCCTGTCGATGACGGTGACCTGGCCGGCCACGACTGTTATGTGTCCGTAGAGGATCAGCTCGCCGAGGAGCCCGCCGGCCAGCCCGAGCCCGGTCGCCGCAGGGTGCAGTTTCGCCTTACCACGACTGTCGTTGTGGGCGATCAGGAAAAACTCGTCGGCGATGAGCAACGATCCTCCCGACAGGCGTGTCCACAGTGTTCGCAACCGGGAAAGGATGCACCGACAGCTACTGCAACGCAACTCCCAGATTTGAAAGTTGCACTCCGTGCATCTGCGACCTGCGGATCTTGTCGTGGCAGACTCGGACGGTGACCGCCACCCCCACCGTCCGACCCGCCGCCAGCCCGACCGTGCGGCGTCGCCGCATCGCCCGGGAGCTCCGCCAGCTACGGGAACGTGCGGGCATGACCCTCGATGTGGCCGCCCGTCAGCTCGACATGTCGAAGAGCAACCTCTCCCGGATCGAGACCGCGCAGATCGGCATCAAACCGCGCGACGTCCGGGCCGCTCTCGCGCTGTACCAGGTGACCGGTTCGGATGCCGAGGCGCTGATCGAGATCGCCCGGGGGGCACAGCAGCGCGGCTGGTGGCAGAACTACAGCGACGTGCTCCCCGAGTGGTTCGAGTTCTACGTCGGGCTGGAGGCCGAGGCGGCGGCGCTGCGCACGTACGAGGCCGAGTCGGTGCCCGGACTGCTGCAGACCGAGGCGTACGCCCGGGAGATCTTCCGGCGCACCGCCGGCGAGGACGGTCTGGAGCGCAAGGTCGCCGCCCGGCTGCGCCGGCAGGAGGTGCTGCGCCGCGAGGACCCGGTCGCTCTTTCGGTGATCCTCAACGAGGCGGTGCTCCTGCGCCCGGTCGGCGGCACCGCGGTGATGGCCGAGCAACTGATCCACATGAGCCGGATCGCGCAGCTACCCAACGTGACAATCCAGGTACTGCCCTTCACCGCTGGCGGGCATCCCGCGATGAGCACCCCGTACGTGATCCTCAACTTCGCCGATGCCGCCGACGCGTCAGTGGTTTACCTGGATAACCTCACGATGGGGCTGGCTCTGGAAGAAGCCGATCATGTGCTCGGGTATAGCCTTCTGCACGAGGAGCTGTGCCGGATGGCGCTCGATCCGACGGCGTCGTTGACCCGTCTTGAGCATGCTTCTCGTAACTTTGCGTGACCGCTTCTGCGGCACGCCGACGCAGACGAGAGGTACCGCGGATGACGGCGTACGACCTGACCCGAGCGGACTGGCGCACCAGCACGCGCAGCAGCGGCAACGGCAACTGCGTGGAGGTCGCGACAGTCGCGGGTCAGGTCGCCGTCCGGGACAGCAAGGACCGCTCCGGCCCGGTGCTCGCCTTCGGCGCGACGGCCTGGCGGGCCTTCGTGCTCGGCGTCGGCGAGGTCCGTCGCTCCTGACGCACCCGTCCCGGTGCGAGACTGGGCCGTGCTCTCCGACGTAACCCTTGACCTGCCGGTCCGCCCGGTGCTGCCGGCGCTGGTCGCGGCACTCGACGCGGCCGGCGCCGGTGTGCTCGTGGCTCCACCGGGCACCGGCAAGACCACCCTCGCGCCGCTGGCCGTGGCCGACCGGGTGACCGGTCGGGTGGTGATCGCCCAACCCCGTCGGGTGGCGGCCCGTGCCGCTGCCCGGCGCATGGCCGAGCTGCTCGGCGAACGGGTCGGTGAGCGGGTCGGCTACGCGGTACGTGGCGAGCGCCGGGTCAGCCCGGCCACCCGGATCGAGGTGGTCACCACCGGCCTGCTGGTCCGCCGGCTGCACCACGACCCGGAGCTGCCCGGCACGGGTGCCGTGCTGCTCGACGAGTGCCACGAACGCCAACTCGACGCCGACCTCGCGCTGGCCTTCACAGTGGAGGCGCGCGCCACCCTCCGGCCGGACCTGTGGCTGCTGGCGATGTCGGCGACGCCGGACACCGACCGGTTCGCCGCGCTGCTGGGCGGGCCCACTCCGGCACCTGTGGTGCGGGCCGACTCGGCGTTGCACCCGGTTGAACGGATCTGGGTGCCCCCGGCGCGCCCGATCGCCCCGCCCGGGGCTGGGCCGGTGGACCGGGCCCTGCTCGACCACGTGGCCGCCACCGTCCGGCGGGCGCTGCGCGAGCACGACGGCGACGTGCTCGTCTTCCTGCCCGGGGCCGGCGAGATCGCCGCGGTCACGGGCCGGCTGGCCGACCTGCGGGACGCTGTCGCGCTGCTGCCGCTGCACGGCCGTCAACGCGGCGCCGAGCAGGACGCCGCGCTGCGTCGCGGGGACCGACGGCGGGTGGTGCTGGCCACCGCGCTGGCTGAGACCAGTCTGACCGTCCCGGGTGTGCGGATCGTGGTGGACGCCGGGCTGTCCCGGGTGCCCCGGATCGACCTGGCCCGTGGGCTGGGCGCGCTGGTCACCGTGCCGGTCTCCCGCGCCGCCGCCACGCAGCGCGCCGGCCGGGCCGGCCGGGAGGCCCCCGGGTACGTCTACCGCTGCTGGTCGGCGGCGACCCACGAGCGGCTGCCCGCCCGCGCCGAGCCGGAGATCGCCACCGCCGACCTGACCGGCTTCGCGTTGGAGCTGGCCGCCTGGGGCCGACCGGACGGTGTAGGGCTCGCGTTGCCCGACGCGCCGCCGGCCGCCGCGATGACGGTGGCCCGGGACACCCTGGAAACCCTGGGCGCTGTCGACGTCGACGGTCGGATCACGACGCGGGGGCGGTCGATCGCCGCGGCCGGGGCGCACCCACGACTGGCCCGGGCGCTGCTCGACGGCGCCGGCCGGGTCGGCGCCGACCGGGCCGCCGAGGTGGTCGCCCTGCTCGCCGATGAGGGCGCCGCCGGCCCCGGTGACGATCTGGTCGCCGGTTGGCGTCGGCTGCGCACCGGCGTGGACGCGGGCGCGACCGCCCGTTGGCGCACCGAGGTACGCCGGCTGCGGGCCGCGCTGCCTGCCGACGCCCCGCCGAAGGGCCGCGCCGACGCCACCGGCCGCACCGGCCCGGGTGGACTGAGCGACGATCTCGCCGCCGGGCTGCTCGTCGGTCTGGCGTACCCGGAACGGTTGGCCCGGGTGCGGCGGCCGGGCGGCTCGGCGTACCTGATGACCGGCGGGACCGCCGCGGAGCTGGCCGCCGGCTCGGGGCTGGCCGGGTCCGACTGGCTGGCGGTGGCGGTCGCGGACCGCACGCCCGGCGCGCCGTCGGCCCGCATCCGCCGGGCCTCCCCGGTGGACGAGGCGACGGCCCGGGAGGCGGCTGGTCCGCTGCTGCGCACCGGCCGCGAGGTCGGCTGGTCGGACGGGGACGTGGTGGCCCGGGAGGTGACCCGGCTGGGCGCGATCGAGCTGGTCCAGCGACGCCTGGACCGGCCGGACCGGGCGGAGGTGGCCGCCGCGCTGCTGACCGGCCTGCGCCAGGACGGGCTGGGGCTGTTGCCCTGGACGCCGGCGGCTCGGGCGCTGCGCGAGCGGCTCGCGTTCCTCCGGCACCACCTGGGCGAGCCGTGGCCGGAGGTTGGCGACGACTCGTTGCTCGACGCCGCGCCGACCTGGCTGGGCCCGGAGCTGGCCGCCGCGCGACGCCGGACCGACCTGGCGCGAGTGGACGTACCGTCGGCGCTGCGTCGGCTGCTGCCCTGGGCGCAGGCCGCACGCCTCGACGAGCTGGCTCCGGAGCGGATCGAGGTGCCGAGTGGTTCTCGAATCCGGCTGGACTACGGCGACCCCGCCGCGCCGGTGCTCGCCGTGAAGCTCCAGGAGACGTTCGGCTGGCCGGCGGCCCCCCGCATCGCCGACGGTCGGGTGCCGGTGCTGCTGCACCTGCTCTCCCCCGCCGGCCGGCCGGTGGCGGTCACCGCCGACCTGGCGTCGTTCTGGCGTACCGGCTATCCGCAGGTCCGCTCCGAGCTGCGCGGGCGCTATCCCCGGCACCCGTGGCCGGAGGATCCGGGAACGGCCACACCCACCCGGCACGCCACGCCGCGTCGGCGCTGAGCGGCGGTCTACTCCTCGACGACGTCGGCCACCACGACTGTGACGTTGTCCGGCGCGCCGGCGTGCAGGGCGAGGTCGATCAGCTTGGCGGCGCAGGCGTCCCGGTCCGGATAGCCGCTGAGCACCTCGGTGAGGGTGTCCGGGCGAACCACGTTGGAGAGGCCGTCGCTGCACAGCAGCCACCGGTCGCCGGCCCGGGGCACCATCGTCGCGTACGACGGGGAGACCTCCTCACCCTGCAACGCCTGGGTGACCACGGCCCGGCGCGGGTGGCTGCTGGCCTGGTCGGCGGTGATCACACCCTGATCCACAAGCATCTGGACGAAGGTGTCGTCCCGGGTGACCTGCTTGAGCACGCCCTCGCGGAACAGATAGGCCCGGGAGTCGCCGACGTGCGCGAGCGCCAGACAGCTGCCGGTACGGGCGAAGAGCAGGGCGGTCAGCGTGGTGCCCATGCCCTGGCGCTCGGGATCCTCGGCGACCGCCTGTCGGATCCGCGAGGTGGCCAGCGCGATGCCGCCCTCGAGCGCAGCCACCAGGGCGTCCTCGGGTGTCTCGAGGTCCAGCGGGGCGACCGCGTCGATGGTGAGGGCGCTGGCCAGGTCGCCGGCGGCCATTCCGCCCATGCCGTCGGCGACGGCGACGAGCCAGGTGCCGGCGTGCAGGGCGTCCTGGTTTCCGCTGCGGATCAGCCCACGGTCGCTCGTTCCCACGGAACGCAGCTTCAGGGTCATGGGTGGCAGCCTGCCAGGCGAAGGGCGCAGTTGTCTCTAGGAGATCAGGACGACGGCGCGTGGCGCGGCCAATCTCACGTCCGGAGGGCGGCGCGTCGGGGGCGCCGCTCGGGCTGGCCGCCCACGTCGGATGCTGAAACCCATCCAACCAGATCAATTGACAGGGCGTGCTGGCACTGGAAACATCGAGCAGACACCTGGGAGCGCTCCCAGCGTCTTCCCAGCTCCTTGCTACCACCACTGTCCCACTTCCCGTCCCGGAAGGACTCCCGTGACGCCATCCCGACGCCGCCTCCTACTGGCTGCGGCGACCACCCTGGCCCTCACCGGCGCGGGCGCCGGCGCGGCCCACGCCGACCCACCACCGGACGCCCCCGAGCAGATCGACAACGGCGACTTCAGCGAGGGCGTGAGCCCCTGGTTCTCCTTCGGCACCGGCGCGCTGGCAGTCACCGACGGCCAGCTCTGCACCACTGTCGCGGGCGGGCTGGCCAACCCGTGGGACGCCGGCATCGGCCAGGACGGCGTGCCGCTGATCGCCGGCGCCGAATACACCCTCGGCTTCGCGGTCTCCGCCACTCCCGGCGCCGCGGTCAAGGCCGTGTTGCAACTTGGCAGCGCCCCGTACACCACGTACGCGGCAGTGGACGCCGCCGCCACCGGCACCCTCCAGCGGGTCGAGCAGACCTTCACCGTCCCGGACGACAACTCCAACGCTCAACTGATCTTCCAGGTCGGTGGCGCCGCCCAGGCGCAGACCATCTGCCTGGACGACGTCTCGCTGCGCGGCGGCGAGCCGCCCGAGCCGTACGTGCCGGACACCGGGCCACGGGTGCGCGTCAACCAGGTCGGCTACCTGCCCGGTGGCCCGAAGAACGCCACTGTCGTCACCGAGGCCACCACGGCGCTGCCCTGGCAGCTGCGCAACGCCACCGGAACCGTCGTGGCCAGTGGCACCACCACCGCTCGCGGCGTCGACGCCGCCTCCGGGCAGAACGTGCAGACTGTCGACTTCTCCAGCTACCGCACCCCTGGCACCGGGCTCACGCTCAGCGTCGACGGGGAGACCAGCCACCCGTTCGACATCTCCGGCGCCCTCTACGACCAGCTGCGCTCCGACTCGTTGCAGTTCTTCTACGCCCAGCGCAGCGGCATCGCCATCGACGGTGACCTGATCGGCGACGAGTACGCCCGGCCCGCCGGCCACCTCGGCGTCGCACCCAACCAGGGCGACACCAACGTGCCCTGCCAGCCGGGTGTCTGCGACTACTCCCTGGACGTGCGCGGCGGCTGGTACGACGCCGGCGACCACGGCAAGTACGTGGTCAACGGCGGCATCGCCACCTACCAGTTGTTGAACACCTTCGAGCGGACCAAGACGGCGGCCACCGCCAGCGGCGGCGCCGAACTCGCCGACAGCACACTGCGGGTGCCGGAGCGCGGCAACGCCGTGCCGGACATCCTCGACGAGGCCCGCTGGGAGCTGGAGTTCCTGCTGCGCATGCAGGTGCCCGCCGGCAAGCCGCTCGCCGGCATGGTCCACCACAAGATCCACGATCAGAACTGGACCGGGCTGCCGCTGTCGCCGCAGGACGACCCGCAGCCTCGCGAGCTGCACCCGCCGTCGACCGCGGCCACCCTCAACATGGCCGCCACCGCGGCCCAGTGCGCCCGACTCTTCGCCCCCTACGACGCGGCGTTCGCGACCCGCTGCGGCACTGCCGCGAAGACCGCCTACGCCGCGGCCAAGGCCCACCCGGCGGTGTACGCCAGCCCGACCGACGGCACCGGCGGCGGCGCGTACGACGACAGCAACGTCACCGACGAGTTCTACTGGGCGGCAGCCGAGCTGTACCTGACCACCGGGGCGCAGAACTACCTGGCCGACCTGACCGCCTCACCGCACCACACCGGTAACGTGTTCGACGCCCGGGGCTTCGGCTGGCAGAGCGTGGCCGCGCTGGGCCGCCTCGACCTGGCCACCGTGCCGAACGGACTGCCCGCCGCCGATCTGGCCCGGGTCCGCGCCTCGGTCACCGCCGCCGCCGACACGTACCTCGCCGAGCTGCGCCGGCAGGCGTACGGGCTGCCGATGCCCGGAGACGCCAACAGCTACTTCTGGGGCGGCAACAGCAACGTCATCAACAACGCGGTGGTGCTGGCCACGGCCTTCGACCTGACCCGCAACGTCGCCTACCGGGACGGGGCCGTGCAGGCGATGGACTACATCCTCGGTCGCAACGCCCTGAACATCTCCTACGTCACCGGGTGGGGAGAGCACGCCGCGGAGAACCAGCACAGCCGGATCTTCGGCCACCAGCTCGACCCGAGCCTTCCCCGACCGCCCGCCGGCTCCCTCGCCGGTGGCCCGAACGCGGCCCTGCAGGACCCGTTCGTGGCACAGTTGCTGGCCGGCTGCGAGCCGATGTTCTGCTACGTCGACGACATCAACTCGTACTCGACGAACGAGGTGGCGATCAACTGGAACTCGGCGCTGACCTGGATCGCCTCGTTCCTGGCCGACCAGGGTGACGCCGGCGCGGTGCCGGCCACCACCTGCACGGCGCGCTACACCAACTACGGCGCCTGGCAGGGCGGCACCGGGTTCACCGGGCAGCTGACCATCCAGAACACGGGCACCACCGCCGTCAACGGCTGGAGCGTGCGCTTCGCGTTCACCGGCGACCAGCGCGTACGCGAGGCGTGGCTGGCGAAGGTCACTCAGTCCGGCGCGACCGTGACCGCGCGCAACGAGTCGCACAACGCCAAGATCGCACCGGGTGGCTCAGTGATGTTCGGCTTCAACGCGACGACCACCGGGGGCGCCAACCCAAGCCCCGGCCTGGTGACCGTCAACGGGGCAGCCTGCTCGCTGAGCTGACCGACGTCCTGGTGGCCGCCCGGGGAAGGGCGGCCACCAGGACCGCACGTCTCGCGCGGCCGGCGGGTCAACCGCCGGCCGCGTTGTGCTCAGGGCCGGCGGGTCAACCGCCGGCCGCGTTGTGCTCAGGGCCGGCGGGTCAATGGCCGGCGGCGTTGTGCTCGGCCACCAGGCTCGGGAGTTCGTCGAGCGAGTCGATCCGGAACAGGCACCGCTCGGCCACCGTGGAGGCGTCGAGGATGTGCCCCCACGGACCGCGTCGGATCAGGCACGTCTTCATGCCCGCCTCCAGGGCCGGGCGCACGTCGTTGTCGGGCCGGTCGCCGACGTACAGGATCGACGACGCGACACCACCGCCCGCGGCGACGACCCGCTCGAAGAACACCGGTGACGGCTTCGCCACACCCCACCCGTGCGACGTACCGATCACGTCCACCGGAAGCTCGAGATCGCGCAGGGTCGCCTCCGCGTGAGCCGGCTGGTTACCGGCCAGGCCCACGAACAGGCCCTGGTCCTTCAGGGACTTCAGGCATCCCCGCGCGTCCGGGTAGAGGTCCTCCTCGACGAACGACTCCGGCTGGCCGGCCGCCGCCCGACGCTCCAGCTCGATGGCGAGATCGAAGTCGGGCCGGAAGACCCGGAACGTCTCCTGATAGTCCAGACCCCGGGCGATCACCGCACCGAAGACCGCCGAGAAGGTGTGCCGGGGCACGCCGAGCCAGTCGGCCCATGCAGCGAACTCGTGGGACTCGTCGAGAATCGTCCCACCGACATCGAAGATGACAGTGTCAATCATGTCCGTCCCCCGTCGACGCTCACATTGTCGGTGAAGCATAGGCGGGGGTACGCGCAGCCGGCGGGCTTGGATGATCACTTGATGTGTGGCCTGCACAGCGGTGGCGGTGTGGCGCTCCGCAGGACAGTTCGGGGCACGCCGGGAGGGTGTCTGCGGCCGGCGCTGTCGAGCTGATGACGTGGACGAATCACGGCACGCGGCAAAACCGGTGGATCGGACGCCGCCGAGTGAGCCATGGTGACGCCATGGATGGCAGCGGTCTGGTTGACGACGATCTGGCTGGCGGTGGAGCGGCCGGTGGTGATCTGGCCGGTGGTGATCTGACTGGCGCGGAGCGTCGGGTGTGGGCGGCGATGCCGCCCGGGTCCCGCAGCGCATTGTCCGGGCTTTCCGGCGCGGACCTGCGCAGTCTGCTGTTGAGCGTGGCCCGCGACCGGGCGGCGACAGCGCGCCCGTCCGAAGTGGTACGACGGTGGCGCGAGGACCGCTTCGTCCGCCCGGCCCGCGCCGACCCGCGCGCGCTCGCGCGGGTGGAGGCCCGCATGTGGCAACTGCTGCCCGCCGACGTCGCCGGGGTGGAACTGTCGCCGGTCGTACCGGTCGGCGCCTGCTCGGCTGTCGCACCGGTCAGCCAGAACAGGATCGTCACCACGATGCGCGCCAGCGAGGTGCTGAGCGATCCCACAAACGCCCTCGCCATCGAGGCGGCCGTACGTCGCCGTCGACAGAGCGAGGTGCACCTGGCCGCCGCCCACCGGGTGTTGCGGGCGCAGGATTTCGGCAGCGCCGCGTCGGCGCACTTCCGGCTCTTCGCCCTGGTGTCCAGCGCCCGGGACACCGGCTCGGGCGACACGCAGGCCCGGCTGCTGGTCCGGCACCTCACCTACTGGCAGACCGTCCTCGCCGAGCTGGCACCGGCCGCCGCGCCTCAACTGCACATCACCACGTTCGACAACGAGACCGTCCGGGAGCGGCTGGCCGACACGGTCCGACCGGCACTCGACGCAGGTGTGGTGCCGCTCGTGGACGAACCGGAGCGGTCTCGCGGTCGCGGCTACTACACGGGCTGCGCCCTGCGGGTCACCGTCCTGAACGGCAGCCTGGAGCTCGGCGACGGCGGCCTCACCGACTGGACCGCCCGGCTGAGCGGTGACGCGAAGGAACGCTGCCTCGTCTCGTGCCTCGCCACCGAACGTCTCGTCGACGTCATCAGCCGCTGAACCCGGCCTGACGACGACCGGCCTGACGACGACCCCCCCGCCCACCGTGCCGGCCGTCGGCCGACGGCCGACGGTCAGCCGATCTCCTCGTCGACGAAGCACCAGCGCCAGGCCTCGCCCGGCTGCGCCGAGCGGATCACCGGGTGGCCGGTGGACGCGAAGTGCTTGCTCGCGTGCTGGTTCGGCGACGAGTCACAGCAGCCGACCTGCCCGCAGCTCAGGCAGGTGCGCAGGTGCACCCAGTAGGTGTCGCCGATGGCGACGCAGTCCGCGCACTCGTCGGGGGTACGCGGCTCGGCGGCACCGGCCTCGGTCAGGTGCTGACAGCTCACTTCTCAACCTCTCGCAGCAACGACTCTTCCAGGTCCAGGTCACGGTAGGCCTGCACCAACACTTCCTCAGGAATCCGACCGGAGTCGCGGGCCGCCCGGAACACGTCCCGCTCGGCGTCGATCATCTCCTGCCGCAGCCGACCGTACGCCTGCGACGGGGTCTCCCGCTCGTTGCCGCCGAGTCGTTCCCACGCCATGTTGGTGCGGTCCGCCACCGCTCGGCGTAGCCGGTCCACCACCGCATCCGGTGCGCCGTCGGCCAACTCGTCGAGGCGGTCCTGAGCGGCCTTGCTGGCCTGCTGCTGCACGGCGGCCGCGGATAGCGCGTCCTGCACCGCGTCGTCCGGTGGCAGCTTCAACCGGCGGGCGACCAGCGGCAGGGTGGCGCCCTGGCCGACCAGGGTGAAAACGATCACGGCGAAGGCCAACCAGATCAACAACGCCCTGGGGTACGGCTTGTCGTCGGCCAGGGTCAGCGGCAGTGCCAGCGCGGCGGCCAGGGTCACCACGCCCCGCATGCCGGCCCAGCCGATGATGATCGGGAACTTCGGTGACGGCCGGGCGTCACGGCGGCGCACCCGGGGGACCAACCGGGCCAGGTAGGTGGCCGGGAAGAGCCAGACGAACCGGGTCAGGAAGACGGTGGCGAGCACCGCGAGGGTGATCAGGATGAGCGAGCCGATCGGCTCGTCGAGGTCGTGCAACACCTCCCGCAGTTGCAGCCCGACCAGGAGGAAGACCAGGCCCTCCAGCAGGAAACGGACCAGCCGCCAGAACGCGCCGATCTGCAACCGGGACGCCGCCGACAGCAGCTGGGGCAGCTTGTGCCCGAGCACCAGGCCGGTGACGACAACGGCGACCACACCGGAGGCGTGCAGGTGTTCGGCGGTGAACACCACAGCGAACGGAATGATCAACGACAGTGCGTTGTCCAGCAGCGGGTCGGTGATCCGCCGATGCAGGAAGCCGAACACCAGCGCCCCGAGCGCCCCGATCAGGATGCCGCCGCCGGTGGACCGCAGCACCTCGATGGCGATCTTGTCGGCGCCGACGGCCGAGCCGACGGTGGCCATCGTCGCGACCCGCAGCAGCACGAGCGCTGTCGCGTCGTTGACCAGGCTCTCGCCCTCCAGAATGGTGACGACCTGGCGGGGCAGCCCGACCCGACGGGCGACGGCCGTGGCGGCCACGGCGTCCGGTGGGGCGACCACCGCGCCGAGGGCGAGGCAGATCGCGAGCGGCAGCTGCGGCAACAGCAGGTGCAGCACCAACCCGACCACGAACGCGGTGAACAACACCAGGCCGACCGCGAGCAGCAGGATCGGCCGGATGTTGTTTTTGAACGCCGGCACCGAGGTCTCCAGCGCGGCCACGTAGAGCAGCGGCGGCAGGATGCCGACCAGCACCAACTCCGGCTCGAGGTGCACCTGCGGGAAGCCCGGCACGAACGAGAGCGCCAGGCCGAGGACGACCAGCACGATCGGCGCGAGCAGGCCGAGCCGGCGGGCCAACGCGGCGCCCAGGGTGGCGATCGCCAGGAAGACGACGACCGGAAACAGGCTTTCCATGGGGTACGAGCCTAGGGGTACGCCGGTTCCGGCCTCGATCAGCCGCCCGGGCGCAACTTCGGCAGCACCTCCGCGCCGAACGCGTCGATGAAGCCGCGCTGCTCCTGCCCGACGTGGTGCAGGGCGATCTGGTCGAAGCCGAGCTGCGCGTACTCCTCCAGCCAGCCGACGTGCCGACCCAGGTCCGCCGACACGTTCACCACTTCAGCGACCCGCTGCGCCGGCACGTCGGCGGAGACCACGTCGAAGTGTTCGACGGTCTCCAGGTCCCAGCAGACCGGCGGGGCGAAGACGTTGCTGCGCCACTGGTCGTACGCGAGCGCCTCGGCCTGGGCCTGCTCGGGCGCCCAGGAGACGTGCACCTGGAGGTGCAGCGGCCCCCGCCCACCCGCGTCCCGGTACGCGTCGATCATCTCGCGCAGGTGCTCCACCGGGGCGTTCACGGTGATCAGCCCGTCCGCCCATTCGGCGCACCAGCGGGCGGTGGCCACGCTGACGGCGGCGCCGACCAGCGCGGGCGGCTGCTCGGGGCGGGTCCACAGCTTGGCGCGGTCCACCCGGACCAGGCCGTCGTGGCTGACCTCCTCGCCGGCCAGCAGGGCCCGGATCACGTCGACGCACTCCCGCAGCCGGGCGGCGCGCACGTCCTTGCGGGGCCACGGGTCACCGGTGATGTGCTCGTTGCTGGCCTCGCCGGTGCCCAGGGCCGCCCAGAACCGGCCCGGGTACATCGCGCCGAGGGTGCCGATGGCCTGCGCAATGATCGCCGGGTGGTACCGCTGGCCGGGCGCGTTGACCACGCCGAACGGCATGCCGGTGGCCTGCAACGCCGAGCCCAGCCAGGACCAGGCGAAGCCGGACTCGCCCTGCCGGGAGCTCCACGGGGAGAAGTGGTCGGAGCACATGGCGGCGTCGAAGCCCGCCCGCTCGGCGTGCATCACCGCCTCCAGGAGGGCGCGCGGACCGATCTGCTCATGCGAGGCGTGAAAGCCGAACGACGTCATGGGCACACCTCCTACCCACGTCCGCGTCGCCTGATGCGTGCCCTATTCCGCGTGTGCCCCCGCGCCGGCCGAGGCGGCGCCCTCGCCGACCCAGACCGTCTTGGTGTTGCAGAACTCCCGCATGCCCAGCGCCGAGAGCTCCCGCCCGTACCCGGAGTTCTTCACACCGCCGAACGGCAACTCGGGGTAGGAGGTGGTCATCCCGTTGATGAAGACGTTGCCGGCGTCCAGGTCGGTGGCGAAGCGCTCCTGCTCGGCCGGGTCCCGGGTCCAGGCGTTCGAGCCGAGTCCGAAGCTGGTGCCGTTGGCGACCTCGATCGCCTCCTCGTACGACGAGACCCGGAACAGGCCGGCGACCGGGCCGAAGACCTCCTCGGACCACATCCGCATCTGTGGGGTGAGGTCGGTGACCACTGTCGGCGGGTAGAACCAGCCGTCGCCGTTCGGCCGCTCGCCGCCGCAGAGCACCGTCGCCCCGTTGTCGACCGCGTCGCTGACCTGGGCGTGCACCTCGTCGCGGCCACGCTCGCTGGCCAGCGGCCCGACGTCGGTGTTCGGGTCCATCGGGTCGCCGACGCGCAGCGCGGCCATGTTGGCGGCGAACTTCTCGGCGAAGGCGTCGAACACGTCGGTGTGCACGATGAACCGCTTCGCGGCGATGCAGGACTGGCCGTTGTTCTGGCAGCGGGCGGTGGTGGCGACCTCGGCGGCCCGGTCCACGTCGGCCGAGGGCATCACCACGAAGGGGTCGCTGCCGCCGAGTTCGAGGACGGTCTTCTTGAGCTCCCGTCCGGCGATCTGCGCGATGGACCGGCCGGCGGGCTCGCTGCCGGTGAGCGTCGCGGCGCGTACCCGCGGGTCGCTGAGGATGTGGTCGACGGCCTCCGAGTCGACCAGCACTGCGGTGAAGGCTCCCTCGGGAAAGCCTGCTCGCCGGAACACGTCCTCCAGCAGCAGCGCGGTCTGCGGCACGTTCGAGGCGTGCTTGAGCAGGCCGGTGTTGCCGGCCATCAGCGCCGGGGCGGCGAAGCGCATCACCTGCCAGAGCGGGAAGTTCCACGGCATCACCGCGAGCACCACGCCGATCGGCTGGTAGCGGACGAACGCCCGGGTGGCCTTCACGGCGTCGGCGTCGGCGGGCTCGTCGGCGAGGAACGCGGAGGCCTTGTCGGCGTAGAAGCGGGCGGCGGTGGCGCACTTGGTCACCTCGGCCTGCGCCGCGACGTACGTCTTGCCCATCTCCGTGGTCATGATCCGGGCGATCTCGTCGCGCTCGGCGTCCAGCAGGTCGGCCGCGGCGTTCATCCACTGGGCGCGCTGGTCGACTGTCGTCGCCCGCAGCTGGTGGAATGCGAGGTCGGTGCGCTCGATGGCGTCGTCGAGTTGCTCGGTGGACATCGCCTCATAGGTCTTGAGCACCTGTCCGGTGGCGGGGTT
This sequence comes from Micromonospora sp. NPDC005205, assembly GCF_040608275.1. NCBI lineage: Bacteria > Bacillati > Actinomycetota > Actinomycetes > Micromonosporales > Micromonosporaceae > Micromonospora > Micromonospora sp. NPDC005205. The sequence goes on along the minus strand of NZ_JBEXHV010000007.1, from coordinate 134,611 downwards.
GGTGGTGGCGATGTGGGGCATTCCGTCCTCCTGTCACTCGAACAACGAGTGTCGTACGCCCGGCTCCTCGCGGCGGCGGGCGGCGCGGCGGCGCTGGATCACGACCAGGTCGACCACGGCGACCACGGCGAAGATCGCGCAGAGTACGCCGAGCCAGGCGATGCCGGCCCAGAACGCCAGCACCGCGAAGAGCACCATGATCACCAACCCGAAGCTGGCGAGGGTGAGCCGAAGGTTCAATGCGCTGTTGGCATGGCCGACCGTGCCGCGGGCGCGCCGGGGCTGCGATCTCGTCATGCTCAGGGAGCTACCCCCGATCGGCCGGATTAACCTGCTACCGCGCGCCTGCACACCCGCACCGGCCGGTGTGCTCCGGCACATCCGTTCGCGCCGCGGCCCTCGTCGACCGCAGGATGGGCGCATGTCAATGACCCTCGCCGTGCCGGTGACCGTCTCCATCGCCCGCCGCGTCGATCCCGGCCGGGCCAGCGAGATGGTGGCCTGGATGCGGGCCGGCACGGCGCTGGCCGAGGCGTTCCCCGGGTTTCTCGGCGCCGGCTGGGTGCAGAGCGGGCCCGGTTCGCCGGAGTGGCACATGCTCTACCGCTTCGCCGACGCCGAGACGCTGCGTCGGTGGGAGGAGTCGCCGCAGCGGCACTGGTGGCTCAGCTCGGCGCAGGGCATCGTCGAGCACACCCGGGTGGAGCGGCGTACCGGGATCGAGGGCTGGTTCGACAGGCCGCTGGAGCACTCGGTGGACCCGGTGGAGTTGGCCCCGCCCCCGTCGCCGCCCCGCTGGAAGCAGGCGGTGACCATCTGGCTGGCGTTCTTCCCCCTGAGCCTGACCGCCACCCTGCTGACGAGCCGCTTCCTCGACGCGGTGCCGCTGGCGGCCCGGGTGCTGCTGATGACGCTCTGCCTGACCCCGCTGATGACCTATCTGGTGCTGCCTCGGATCACCCGGGCGTTGCACTGGTGGCTGCACGGTCAACGGGCACCGTGGCGGGACGCATAGCACCTCTACGGCTTCCACGTCGGCACTCTGCCGCATACCCGACAGCAACTTCCCGGCCAACCGCATCCTGCGCATAGAGTTACCGCGCTGTCGCTCTGTGCTGCGGGAACGGGAGACGTCATGCCACGACGCTGGGTCGCCGCACTGGCCTGTCTCGCGGCGCTGGTCGCACTGGCCTGCGAGGGCGGCAACTCCGCGGAACCCCGCCCCACCACGAGCGCCAGGCCGTCGACCGGGCCCGGCGGCATCGCCGCTCTCGGCGACTCGATCAGCACCGGTTTCGCTTCCTGCCTGGTGCTCACTTCCTGCGAGCGCAACTCCTGGTCGACCGGGGACGGGCTGCGGGTGCAGAGCCACTACCGGCGGCTGCTCGAACAGAATTCGGCGATCCGCGACCGGACGTACAACCATGCCCGTCCCGGTGCTCGCGCGGACGCCCTCGTCGGTCAGGCCCAGGCGGCGGTACGCGACCGCGCCGACTACGTCACAGTGCTGATCGGCGCCAACGACGTCTGTCGGGGCGGGGTGGACGCGATGACACCGGTGGCGCAGTTCCGGGCCGACGTCGACAAAGGGCTGCGGGTCCTGCGGACCGGCCGGCCCAAGGCCCGGGTGCTGGTGGTGAGCATCCCCGACCTGTACCGGCTCTGGGAGGTCGGGCACGACGACGAACGGGCCACCCGCGCGTGGCGGCGGGGCATCTGCCCGGCCCTGCTCGCCGAGGCGACCTCGACCGCGCCCGCCGACCGGGCGCGCCGGGCCGCCGTCCGGGACCGGATCGACGCCTACAACGCCGAGTTGAAGGCGGCCTGCCGGGCGTACGGATCACGGTGCCGGCACGACGGCGGCGCATTGCACAAGGTCCGGTTCACCCTGGACCTGCTCAACCCGCTGGACTGGTTCCACCCCAACGCCACCGGCCAGGGCCGGATCGCCGAGGTGACCTGGCGCTCCTCCGGCCTGGCCAGCTGACGACCCCGGACGGCCCGTCAGGGTTGGCGCGGCTCCGGGACGCCGTTGCCGTGGGAGCCGTAGAGAGCCCGGGACCGCTGGGCGAGATCCTTTGTGGCCGACGAGTTGGCCCAGGTGCCGAGCACGATCGCCGCACCGGGAACGATCTTGGCGACCATCCGTTTCGCGGCCCGGACGCCGGCCATCTGGGCCAGCCGGACGCCGAGTTGCAGCATGACCCGACCCAGCGGACGCTGGCCGCCCAGGCCGAAGAGCGCGTCGGCGCGCTCCCGCCCGGCGGCCACGCCGAGCGCCAGCCTGGCGCTCGCGGCGACCTTGTGCACCCGCTGGAGAACCAACAGGTCGGTGGCGCGGTCGCTGTGCAGGGGGTCGACGCCGTACGCGGCGGCGATGTGCAGGGCCATCCGCGCCTGGGTCCAGGCCAGCACGCCCACGTCGATCACGGCGCCGGGCAGCCCGGCCGCGCCGGAGACCGCGCCGGACAGCCGGGCCAGGTTGACGAACTTGCGGGCCGCCTGGTCGGCCAGGGCGTCGGCGGAGACGCCGGGCTGCTCGGCCCGGGCCCGGGCCGCCCACTGCGCGGCTTCCGGCCCCAGGCGGCGCACTGCCTCCAGGGCAAGGTGCTCCGGCGCGTACTGCGGGTCGTCACGCATCCGGTCCCAGAGCCGGGCCGGCGGACCCTCGGGGGCGTTCACCGGCCCGGCCGGCAGGTCGACGGACGGCTGCGGAGTAGGGACGACGGGCTGACCGTCGACGGGCGGGGTGTCGGTCACCAGGTCTCCCCAGGGGTGGAAACGGTGGACAGGGCGGCCGATGGAACGGTCAGCGGCGGCGGTTGGACAGCCGGGCCGCCAACCCCTTCAGCTTCTGCTGGTTGCCCGGCTTGGCCATCTCCCGACGACCTCGCTCGACCAACTGCTGCCCCTTCGGCGATCTCAGGAACGTGGTGATCCGCTGCATCAGTGACATGGCGTCCTCCTGTCGATGGTCCCGTAGTCATGTGTACCTCGAACCTGCAACACATGTACCCGGGATGCGACAGCCTCAACCCTGACCGTCCATAGTGGGCGGTAGGTTACCGTCCCGCCGGCACGATGGCGTCAACGACCCGGGTGGCCCGCCATTCGTGCTGCTGGTAGTGCTCGGGGTACGCGGAGACCTGCACCGCCTGGGCGGCGTCGGTGAGCCGCATCCGCTGCCAGCCGGGCACCTGCTCCAGCGCGCTGAGGAACTGCCGGGTGGCGAACTCGGGGTCCATCAGCTGCCCCACCGGGCCCCAGCCGCTGCTGGAACGCTGCTGGAACAACCCGACCGAGTCGTGGTCCCAGCCGACGCCCTGGTGCGGGTAGTCCTGCGACTCGGGCAGCACGCCACTGGCCACGTTGTAGAGGTTGCTCTCCTGCATGGCGGTGGCCACCGCGATCACCAGACCCCGGCGCGGCACCCCCATCTTGCGGCCGGTGCGGACGATCGCCTCGGCGTTCTCCATCTGGTCCTCGTCCAGCCCGGCGACGGGCGCGGGGTCGGTCGGACGAGCCGGGGCAACCTTGCGGGCCGGCGCGCTGGTGTCCGGATCGGCGGGGCTCGCCGCGGCGGACTGGGCGGCGGCGGAGGCGCTCGGGGCGACCGTGCGGTCGAGGGAACGGGAGGCGCGCTGCTGCTCGGCGCGCTGCGCCAGCTCGGAGCTGGAGAGCGATCCACTCCGCGTCGCCGCGTCGGCGTCCTCGTTACGAACCTGGACGACGGCGGTCAGACCGAGGCAGCACACCACACCGGTGGCCAGCGCCAGCTGTGCCCGGCGTCGACCGGTCAGGTCCCGGGCGTACGCCCGGAGCCGGGTCGCGGCGGTTGTCCGTTCGGTTGAGGTGCCATCCTCCGTATCGGCAGTGGGGCTGCTCGGGGCGTACGGGTCGTCGAGGGTGCCGTCGTCACGCATCAACCGAGGCTAGGCAGGTGGAAACCCCGATCACGCACGGTGATCACGTGGCGCTCGACACAGATCGGAGCGGTACTGGTGGACGACCCGGGCGGGGTGACCCGCCCGGGGAACGGACCTCGCGTACCGGATGAAGCTGGCGCCGCACGCGGACCGGCACGGGCCAGGACGGGAGCGAACATTCCACCCCTGAGAACGACATGATCGACAAACTCGGCCTTTGGGCCGAACCACCCCTCGGCCGATCGGCCACGAGGCTCGGCCTGGTGGCGTAAACAGACGATTAGTCCGGTCACGCCCACCACCCGGCCAACGGATCGCCCGACGAAGGAATGCGCCAGGATGGCGGGTACGTTGCCCGAACGGGTGCCCTCCGTCGCGACGGCACCCCGCACGCACATTTCAGGGAGGTCCGCACCGGTGCTCGACCCACACGAGCTCTACCAGCTCACCGACGATCTGCCCGACCTCGGGCAGCCGGTCCTCATCCAGGCCCTCACCGGGTTCGTGGACGCCGGAAACGCCAGCCGACTGGCGCGTGAGCAGCTGCTCACCTCGCTGGAGGGTCGGCCGATCGCCACGTTCGACGTCGACCAGCTCTTCGACTACCGGTCGCGACGACCGGTGATGACCTTCGTCGAGGACCACTGGGAGAGCGTCGACGCGCCCAAGCTGGAGCTGCACCTGCTGCAGGACGACGACGAGACCCCGTTCCTGCTGCTCACCGGCCCCGAACCGGACCTCCAGTGGGAGCGTTTCGTGGCCGCCGTGGCCGGGCTCGCCGCCCGGCTGGACGTCCGGCTCACAGTGGGGCTCAACTCGATCCCGATGGCGGTCCCGCACACCCGGCCGACCGGGGTGACAGCGCACGCCACCCGCCCCGAGCTGATCGCCGGCTACGAGCCGTGGTTGCAACGCGTCCAGGTGCCCGGCAGCGTCGGTCACCTACTCGAGTTCCGCCTCGGCGAACAGGGCCGCGACGCGCTGGGCTTCGCCGCCCACGTGCCGCACTACGTGGCGCAGACCGAATACCCGGCGGCCGCCGAGGTGCTGCTCACCTCCGTGTCGCGCAGCACCGGGCTGCTGCTGCCCGGCGACGGGCTGCGCTCGGCCGCCGAGGTGGTCCGGGTGGAGATCGACAGGCAGGTCGCACAGACCGAGGACGCCGCGGCCCTGGTCCAGGCCCTGGAGGAGCAGTACGACGCGTTCGCCCGAGGCCGGGGCGAGAAGAGCCTGCTCGCCCCCGATGCCGGCCCACTGCCCACCGCCGACGAACTCGGCGCCGAACTGGAACGGTTCCTGGCCGAACAGACCCGTCCCGGCGACACCCCGGCCGGCTGACCCGGCGTCGCGGCGGCGAATGCGGCAGGCTGGGGGCATGCGCCTGGCGACCTGGAACGTCAACTCGGTGAAGGCCCGCCTACCCCGGCTGCTGGAGTGGCTGGCCGACACCGGGCCGGACGTCGTCTGCCTCCAGGAGACGAAATGCCCCGACGGCGCCTTCCCGGTCGCCGAGGTCGGCGCGCTGGGCTACACCGTGGCCAGCCACAGCGACGGCCGGTGGAACGGGGTGGCCATCCTGTCCCGGGTCGGGCTGGACGACGTCCGGGTCGGGTTCGCCGACGAGCCCGGCTTCCCCGAGCCCGAGGCCCGGGCCATCTCGGCCACCTGCGACGGGGTGCGGGTCTGGTCGGTGTACGTGCCCAACGGCCGGACGCCGGAAGACCCGCACTACGCGTACAAGTTGGCCTGGTTCGCGGCGCTACGCGACGCGCTGGACGCCGAGCTGGCCGGCGGGCTGCCGCTGGCGGTCTGCGGCGACTTCAACGTCGCCCCGACCGACGCCGACGTCTGGGACCCGGCGGTCTTCACCCACTCCACGCACGTCACCCCGGCCGAGCGGGCAGCCCTCGCGGCGCTGCGCGACCTGGGCCTCAGCGACGTCGTGCCCACTCCGATGAAGGGCCCGCACCCCTACACCTACTGGGACTACCGGGCCGGCATGTTCCACCAGAACAAGGGCATGAGAATCGACCTGGTGTACGCGTCCGCGCCGTTCGCCCGAGCGGTCCGCTCCGCGTACGTGGACCGGGAGGCCCGCAAGGGCAAGGGCCCCTCCGACCACGCCCCGATCGTGGTCGACGTGGACCTGGTCCCAGCGGTCGAGACGTTCTGAGTTTGGCTAGGGTGGGCAGATGGCAGTCGTGAAGATCAACGCAATCGACGTCCCGCCCGGTGGCGGCGAGGAGCTGGAGAAGCGGTTCGCGGCGCGAGCCGGAGCTGTGGAGAACTCCCCCGGCTTCCTCGGCTTCGAACTCCTCCGCCCGGTGGCCGGCGAGACCCGCTACTTCGTCTACACGAAGTGGGAGAGCGAAGAAGCGTTCCAGGCGTGGGCCGCCGGCCCGTCGCGCGCCGCACACGCCGCCGCACCCGGCGACAAGCCCCGTCCCCCGGTCTCCACCGGTGCCAGCCTGCTGGAGTTCGAGGTGGCGCTGCACGTCCCCCAGCCCTGAGTGACGGCCACGTCTCACGGAATGAGGAGGGCCTTGCCCGGGATCGAGCGCGCCTCGATCGCGCGGTGAGCTTCAGCCGCGGAAGATAGCGGATACTCGCGTGCGATCACCGGGCGTATCCGCCCCTCCGCCGCCTCGGTCAGGGCCCTGCCCGCGAGCTGCACCATCTCCGGCGCCTCGAACTGAACGTCAGCAATGCCGTACAGATCGATGCCGCGCGCCCGCGAACTCGACAGATCCATCGTGGCGAACTCGCCACTCGCCGCCCCATGGGCCGAGACCCGCCCGCCGTCGGCCACCAGATGAAAGGCGTCGCTGCCGAGTTTTCCCCCGACACCGTCCAGCAGCACATCGACGGACAGACCGCCAAGGGCTTCGCGTACCGCGTCGGTCCATCCGTCACCCGTGTAGTCGACGACGGCGTCGGCGCCGAGCCGCCGTACCAGTGTGAGCTTGTCCGCGCCACGGGCCGCTCCCACGACCTGCGCGCCGAGACGGTGTGCGAGCTGGACGAGCAACGTTCCCATGCCGCCCGCGGCCCCCAGAATCAGGACCCGGTCGCCCGGCTTGACGGCGACACCGTCGATGATGCCCATGGCGGTCACGCCGTCGTGTGCGAGAGCAGCCGCTTCCCGCAGGCTCAGTCCGTCGGGGACCGGCACCAGCCGGTCGACGCTCGCCCGAACCAGTTCAGCGTATGAACCCCGCGTGCCGGCACCCGCAACGACCTGGCGGCCAAGCCAGGACGCAGAGACGCCCGGACCGGTGGAGACCACCGCTCCCGCCGCTGCGCCGCCCGGTACGTACGGCGGGGTGACACCGAACATCTCACCCCAGCCACCGCGGATCTGAGTCTCAAGGTAGATCGTGTCCACGGCCTCTGCCCGAACGATGACCTCTCCCTCCTCGGCTTGCGGATCGGGCAGGTCCACCAGGTTCAGAACCTCTGGACCCCCGTACTCAGAAACCTGGATCGCCCGCACGTATGTCTCCGATCAGCCGCGGTCCAGTGCTTCGGATCCGCTTCCGTACCTCGTGTCAGCGACGCTAGGACCTGAATGCTGGTTGAAGTCAAGCCGCGCCGGACCGGCTGTCGCCGTTGATAGCGTCGAGGCAGACCGAGCGGTAGTCGGCCACCAGTCGCCCTGCCAGCCTGGTCTGTGGGCTCCGCCGTCGGCTTGATCCACTCGGGTTCAGCGAAACCGGGGTGTCCGGGCCGGTCCGACACCCCGACTTCAATGACCTCGAGTCGATCAAGAAGGAGCGGCCACGGGCGCGCGGCACGGCTGGGCCCACGGGCGTGCGGCCCTGGCCGGCCTGTCCGGGGCGTCTCAGGGCTTGCGGGAGGACTGGAGGGTGGCAAAGGCGATCACGTTGTCGGCGTAGCCGGTGCGTCCACCGATGAACTGGCCGCCGCAGGTGATCAACCGCAGCCCGGCGGGGCCGTCGTGGCCGTAGATGCGCTCGGCGGGCAACTGGTCCTTCGGGAAGTGCTCCACGGTGTCGACCTTGAAGATCACCGTCGACCGGTCCGCACGGGCGACCTCGATCAGGTCGCCCGGCTTGAGCTTGCCCAGGTCGTAGAAGACCGACGGGCCGCTCTTCGTGTCCACGTGCCCGACGATCACCGCAGGGCCAGGCTCACCGGGCGTGGGCCCCCGGTCGTACCAGCCGGTCTCGTTGTGCCGTTCCAACGGCGGTACGGCGATCGAGCCGTCCCGCGCCTGCCCGACGGGCGCCACCGGCGCGGCCACCTTGATCGCCGGCACCGAGAGCCGCACCGGGCGACTGGCCGACAAACCGACCGACTCGCTGCGGGCCGGTCGGTCACCGCCGGTCGGGGCCAGGTCGAACGGGCCGACCGAACGGCCCAGCCCCGCCCCGGTGGCGAAGACGCCGGCCAACACCAACACCACGGCCAACGGTATCGACCAGGGGCTGCGCCCGGACGGCCGACTACGCCGGGGGGCGACGGCGGTCGGCGGACGCGGGGCCACCGACGGGCGGTCGGGGGCTGGCGGGCGCTGGGGCCGCGACGAGCGCTCGGGACCTGACGGATGGTCGGAGCCCGGCCAACCGTCGTCCAATGGCAGCCGGAGGTCATCGGGTGGCGAGGCGGGGCGGCCGGCGAACGGCTGGCGGGCAGCGGCCGGCGGCGAGGCGGGACGGCCAGGCGACGGCGGGCGTGAACCGGCCGGCGGCGGCGTGGGGCGGAAAATCGTCATGGCAGCCTCAGCGACGCACGGCGGCTCGGGGACGACGCAGCGCCATCACGGCGAGGACCAGCCCGGTGATGATCAGTGCCGCGCCGCCGGGCAGCAGCAGCTTGCCGGTGATCCCGCCGCTGCTTCCACCGAACCCGGTCGCCGGACCCCGACTCGGCTGGACGGGGACCTTCTTGACCACCTGGAGCATTGTCGAGGCGGTCTCGCCGTCGCGGCACTCCAGCTTGACCCGGTAGTTGCCGGGGCGGGTGCGCTCGCGGACCATCGGCGCGGCGGTGAGCACCCCACGCTGCGGCTGCACGCCTACCGCCCCGAAGGCGTCGGAGACCACGGTGGCGCCCACCGAGTTGTCCCGACAACTGGCCCGGATGCCGACCAGGTAACCGGGCTGCACCGTGCTGGGGCTCACCTCGACGAAGATGTCCACCGCCGGAGTCGGTTGGGGAGCTCCGCCAGGCGGCCCTCCGGGCTGCGGCGCTGGCGCGACGGCAACCGCCCGCTCGGGCGCGGCGAGGGCGGGCGCGGCGGCGAGCAGGGGGCCGGCCAGCACGGTCACCAACGACAGCGTCACGACGCCGCGGGTCACTGTCACGATGCCCCCTCTCGACGCCGTGCGGCCGTGTCGGGCAGCGGAGCACCCGACCTGCCGTAACAGTTGGATCCTCTCATTTCCGGTCGCACATCACATCCGATCCGCTGGCGGCGTCGCGTACGCTCGTTTCGCTGTGACCGCCATCGACCATGACCCCGCCGTCCCGCCCGCGAGCCGGACGATCCGCACGTTCCACCCCCGCCGGGGTCGGATGAGCGACCGGCAGACCGACGCGCTGAGCCGGCTCTGGCCCGCGTACGGCCTGGATGTGCCGGACGGACCTGTGCTGCCCGTCGACCTGGCCGACCTGTTCGGTCGCCGGGCGCCCGTGGTGCTGGAGATCGGCTCGGGCATGGGCGACACCACCGCTGCGATGGCTGCCGCCGACCCGGATCGAGATTATCTGGCGGTCGAGGTGCACACGCCGGGAATCGCCAACCTGCTGCACCTGGTGGAGCGCGGTGGCCTGCGCAACGTACGGGTGGCGGAGGGCGACGCGTTGTCCCTGGTCAACGGCTTGCCCGAGGGTGTGTTGGACGCCGTGCACGTCTTCTTCCCGGACCCGTGGCCGAAGTCCCGCCACCACAAGCGGCGGATCATCCAGCCGACGCACGTGGCGCTGCTGCGGTCCCGGCTGCGCCCCGGCGGAATGCTGCACTGCGCGACCGACTGGGCCGAGTACGCCGAGGCGATGCGGGTGACCCTCGACGCGGACCCGGAGCTGGTCGACGCGTACGGCGGCTTCGCGCCAAGGCCGGCGCACCGACCGGTGACGAAGTTCGAACGTCGGGCGATCACTGCCGGTCGGCCGGTCGCCGACCTGTTGTACCGCCGACGGTGACTGACGAAACGCCCGAACCGGCACGCGGCGGGGCGTTCGGGATGCCCGGACGGGGGTCCCGTGCGGACCGGGTTGGCGTACCGGGGCATGATCCAGGCACCATGGACAGGCTATGACGCTCACCGCCGCGCTGCCGACAAGCGCCGACCCCGACACCCTCTTCGACGCGTTCGCCGGCTGGGCGAAGGAGCGCGGCCTCGACCTCTACCCGCATCAGGAAGAGGCGGTCATCGAGATCGTCTCCGGCGCCAACCTGATCATGAACACGCCCACCGGCTCGGGTAAGAGCCTGGTGGCGATCGCCGCGCACTTCGCGGCCCTCGCCGACAGCCGGACGACCTTCTACACCGCACCGATCAAGGCACTGGTGTCGGAGAAGTTCTTCGCGCTCTGCGAGGTCTTCGGCGCCGAGAACGTCGGCATGCTCACCGGCGACGCCAGTGTCAACGCGGACGCCCCGATCATCTGCTGCACCGCGGAGATCCTGGCGAACCTGGCGCTGCGCGAGGGCACCAAGGCCGACGTCGGCCAGGTGATCATGGATGAGTTCCACTTCTACGCCGAGCCCGACCGAGGCTGGGCGTGGCAGGTGCCGATCATCGAACTGCCGCAGGCCCAGTTCATCCTGATGTCCGCCACGCTCGGAGACACCACCCGCTTCGTCGACGACCTGACCCGGCGCACCGGGCGACCCACCGCCGTCGTGCGCACGGCGGAGCGGCCGGTCCCGCTCATCTTCTCGTACGCGATGACGCCGCTGCACGAGACGCTCGAGGAACTGCTGGAGACCAAGCAGGCCCCGGTGTACGTCGTGCACTTCACCCAGGCCGCCGCGCTGGAACGCGCCCAGGCGCTGACCAGCGTCAACGTCTGCACCCGCGCCGAGAAGGACATGATCGCGGAGGCGATCGGCGGTTTCCGGTTCACCGCCGGCTTCGGCAAGACGCTGTCCCGGCTGGTCCGGCACGGCATCGGCGTGCACCACGCCGGCATGCTGCCCAAGTACCGCCGCCTGGTGGAGACCCTCGCCCAGGCCGGCCTGCTGAAGGTCATCTGCGGCACCGACACCCTCGGCGTCGGCATCAACGTGCCGATCCGCACCGTGCTGTTCACCGGCCTGTCCAAGTACGACGGGGTTCGTACCCGGCTGTTGAAGAACCGGGAGTTCCACCAGATCGCCGGGCGGGCCGGGCGAGCCGGCTACGACACCATCGGCCGGGTCGTGGTGCAGGCCCCCGAGCACGTCATCGACAACGAGAAGGCCCTCGCCAAGGCCGGCGACGACCCGAAGAAGCGACGCAAGGTGGTCCGCAAGAAGCCGCCGGAGGGCTCGATCGGCTGGGGCCAGCCCACCTTCGACCGGCTGGTCGACGCCGAGCCGGAGCCGCTGACCTCCAGCTTCCAGGTCAGCCACTCGATGCTGCTCAACGTGATCAGCCGCCCCGGGGACGCGTTCGCCGCGATGCGGCACCTGCTCACCGACAACCACGAGGAGCCCGCCGCCCAGCGCCGGCACATCCGCCGGGCGATCGCCATCTACCGCGCGCTGCGCGCTGGCGAGGTGGTCGAGGAGCTGCCCGAGCCGGACGAGACCGGCCGCCGGGTCCGGCTCACCGTCGACCTCCAGCTCGACTTCGCCCTCAACCAGCCGCTCTCCCCCCTCGCGCTGGCCACCATCGAGCTGCTCGACGCCGAGTCCCCGTCGTACGCGCTCGACGTGCTGAGCGTCATCGAGTCGATCCTCGACGACCCGCGGCAGATCCTCTCCGCGCAGCAGTTCAAGGCACGCGGCGAGGCGGTCGCCGCGATGAAGGCAGAGGGCATCGAGTACGAGGCCCGCCTCGAACTGCTCGACGAGGTGACCCACCCGAAGCCCCTCGCCGAGCTGCTGGAAGCCGCGTACGAGATGTACCGGCAGAGCCAGCCGTGGGTCGCCGACCACCAGCTCTCCCCCAAGGCCGTCGTCCGCGACATGTACGAGCGGGCCATGACCTTCACCGAGTACGTGCAGTTCTACGGGCTGACCCGCTCGGAAGGTCTCGTCCTGCGCTATCTGGCCGACGCGTACAAGACGCTGCGCCAGACCGTGCCCGAGGACGCCAAGACCGAGGAGCTGATCGACCTCATCGAGTGGTTGGGCGAGCTGGTCCGCCAGGTCGACTCCAGCCTCATCGACGAGTGGGAACGGCTGCGCAACCCGTCCGACGTGGCCGAGGTCGCTCAGGCGCACGCCGCCCTGACCGATCGGCCGCCGGCGGTGACCCGCAACGCGCGGGCGTTCCGGGTGCTGGTGCGCAACGCGCTGTTCCGGCGCGTCGAGTTGGCCGCGCTACGTCGCTGGGACCTGCTGGCCGAGTTGGACGCCGAGGACGGCTGGGACTACGACGCGTGGGCCGATGCCCTGGCGCCGTACTTCGAGTCGTACGACTCGATCGGGGTCGGTCCGGACGCCCGCGGTCCGGCACTGCTCATGATCGAGCAGGGCCGGGAGCGGTGGACCGTACGGCAGATCTTCGACGACCCGGACGGCGACCACGACTGGGGCATCAGCGCCGAGATCGACCTGGTGGCCTCGGACGAGGTCGGCGCGGCGGTCGTGCGGATCACCGACGTCGGCCAGCTCTGAGGTGTCGATCGGCGCGGTGCCGTCCGGCGGTGCGTGGCCGAGGGCCCAACAGCGCCGGGGTACGCCGGGCGGCCACGTCCTCGATCCAGCCGAACAGCAGTACCGCCCCGGCGGCCAGTAGGCACACCCCGGTCAGTCGCAGCGCGATGGAGGCCACCGAGTTGTACGGGAGCACCGGCGCGAGCAGCAGGAACATCCCGAGGCTGGCCGGGATGTGCCACAGGTAGATGGTGACCGCCCGGGCGTTGACCACCCGGAGCACGGCACCCAGCGGCCCCCGGCCGACCGGCCGGGGCTGCACTCTGAGCAGCACGGCGACGAGCGCCATCGACCACAGTGTGGTGCCACCCGCGATGTGGTTGAGGTCGACGGCCCGGCCGGTCACCATGGCGGCCACCACCCAGGTGCCGCCCACCCCGGCGAGGCCGGCCACGAGGCAGCCGTACCAGCGCCACGGGACGCGGTGCAGCAGCCGATCATGATGGGCGAAGCCCAGCAGCCAGCAGGACAGGTAGGCGGCGACGAAGTAGCCGGCGTGCACACCGCCGAGATGCATCCCGACCGGCAGCGCGGTGGCGACGCCGATGCTGGGCCACGGCCAGCGGCGGAACAGCCACAGCAGCACCGGCGAGAGCAGCACCAGCCACAGATAGGTGACGACGTACCAGAGCCCGATGTGGAACACCCAGGCCCAGGACTGTCCACCCACCGGTGGCACCCGCAGGGGTAGCACCCACCAGAGCAGTTCAGCCCAGCCGGCCACGCCACTGGGCAGCGGACGCCACCCGACGGAGAGCACCACCAGTGCGATCGCGCCGAACGCCCAGTACGGCAGCAGCAGCCGGCGCAGCCGCCGGCGTACGGCCGTCGGACCGTGCCGGTCGAGTGACGCCGCCATCAACGAACCGGCGATGCCGAACATCAGACCCATCGCCGGCACCAGCAGGCTCAACCAGATCCAACCGGTGACGTGGAAGAGCACGACGCGGACCAGGGCGAGCGTCCGCAGCAGGTCCAGGTAGCGGTCCCGGCCGTCTGCGGGGTCGGCGGACTGGGCGGCGCGCGCCGCCGTACCCCTACCAGGGATGACGACCCTGGACGCCTCACCGATGACCACAACGCACAATAACGCCACAACTAGGACAAAGTTCGCGCCATCGCGAACGCGAGTAACGGGAGCGGCCGGCCGCGGGCGGGCTGTCCCTCCGATCAGCCAGCTTCCCCGAAAGACAAGCCGCCGGACGGCAGGATCTTGGATTGGCCGCTGAGGACGGCGTTCTATCGAAGAACGAGCAGGTCGAGCGCGTCGATGACGGGGCCGGATTCGGTTTGAGCGGCGAGGTGGAGTCGAGCCAGACCGGCGGCGTACTCGTTGTAGGTGATCAGCTGTAGGGGCGTGTGTGCTTCCCGGCGCATGGTGGCCGCGACGTCGCGAAGCGACGGGGCCGTGGTCTGCGGGACCTGTTCCAGTGAGATCGTCGTGAAGCCAGCGGCGGCGAAAGCCGCTTCGACGTCGTGCACGCTGGGGTAGGTGTTCAACACGCGGATGGCCTCGGGAAAGAAGCGGAACAGCGTGATTGCGTGGTGGCGGCCAGCGAAGGCGGAGCGGATCAGCACCGGCCCGCCGGGACGCAGCACGCGGCGCAGCTCACGTGCGGCAGCGGTCAGGTCCGGCACGTGGTGGATGACGGTGGACAGCCAGGCCGCGTCGACGCTTCCGGCCGCCAGCGGAACGTTGGCGGCGTCTCCGGCCAGGACCTGAGGGTGCAGGCAGCGGGCTCGCATGGCCTCGGCCGGCTCGACGGCGACAACGTCGATGCCGTCGTACCAGTCGGTGAAGGTCTGCGCCCACGCGCCGGTGCCCGCGCCGAGGTCGAGCAGGCGGGTGCCGGGCTGAGGGTTGAGGTGGCGGGTCACCGCTTCACGCCAGCCGGCGAGTGCCTGGTCGGACAAGTGACGGGTGGCCTCGAACGCTGCCGCGTCGTGGCTGTTGTAGGCGATGCGAGCCATGCCACTGACCCAACCGCTTCCGTGCCGGCTGCGGCAAGGATGGATGCTGTGATTCACAGACGGCAATTCGCCTGGGCGGATCACGACGCTGACAAGAGGGTCCGCCCGCCGTCCGGATGACTCGTGGCGCTCCGATCGGCTGTCATCGGCTGGGCGGCGATCGCTGCCACGCCGTTGGCCAACGTCCCGTGGACTGGTCACCTTCGGCTGGACCGGATACGGGCAAATCGCCTGGTTGGCAGGAGGCGGCGATGCCCTCAACTTTGCTGGGCAATGTCAGACCTGTCGATTAGAATGTATGTACTAATCAAGATCCTGACCTGGGAGGACGCCCGTGACCGCGCCCGCCTCCACGCCCCTCACCCCCTACGCGACACTGCTCGGTTTCACCCGCTACGTCGACCGCACCGGCCCCACCAAGGCGACCTTCGTGGGAGGGCTGCGCAAGCAGCGCGCCAGCCGGTCCGGCTTCAACCCGCACGGCCAGTTCGTCAAGGCACTCAAGGCCGACATCGCCTTCCACACCGGCGGCACCCACCTGGCCGGGGTGGCCGACATCGTCAAGCCACGATGGCGCCCGCTCTACCAGGCGCTCGTCCCCGGCGCCACGACCTGGCTGCGCTCCCTCGGCGAGCCGGCCGCCGTCGATCTCGCCCAGACCCGCGACGCCCTGGCCATGCTGGGCGACCTGCCCGTCAAGATCAACCCCCACTTCGGGGTACGCCACGC
This sequence comes from Micromonospora sp. NPDC005205, assembly GCF_040608275.1. NCBI lineage: Bacteria > Bacillati > Actinomycetota > Actinomycetes > Micromonosporales > Micromonosporaceae > Micromonospora > Micromonospora sp. NPDC005205. The sequence goes on along the minus strand of NZ_JBEXHV010000007.1, from coordinate 119,152 downwards.
CGACGGCCGCGCCGAAGCGGTCCGCCTGCACTTCGACGAGGCCCCACCGAGTGAGGAATCGGTGCTCGCCACCCTGCACCTGATGGCCCGACACATGGACGCGGTGCTCCCGCACGCCGAGCCGGTCCTGGTCGACGTCCGCCGCGGCCTGGCCCACCGCATGCCCACCGACGCCAAGCCCGACCAGATCGAACGATGGCTCTCCGGCGAAGCCGCCGCCTTCCGCGCCATCTGGTCCACCGCCGCCTGATCCACCCCCGACCTCCACGTCCCACCCACGCACCCCACCCGCTCCCGCGACCCACGTCCGCCTGAGACCGACGCGCTCCGTGCGCCAGCCTGGCAAGATCGCGCTCGATCCAGGATGTAGTGGCCTCCGCTTCTCGGGAGGCCACTACATCCATGTTCGAGCGCGATCATGGGGATAACGACGCGCATCGGCGCTCGTCTGTTGACTGTGGTTATCCACAGGGGCAGCGTGACGCGAAGAGGTTCGGCCAATCTGAGCCCCATGCCGAAAGCTCCTCGTCGGCCGCCGCAGTTGCGGGGCCGGGTCTTCCGTGGCTCGACCGCCGTCTCGCGAGGCCTCCTGACCCGCAACGAGCTACGCAGCTCGGCGTGGCGACCGCTCTTCCGCGACGTCTACGCCGATGCCCAGATCGCAGTCACCCACACGATCAGATGCACCGCCGTCGGACGTTGGCTGGTCCCGCCCGGTGCGGCCATCGCAGGGCGCGCTGCGGCCGGCCTTTACGGATGCGCGAAGCCGAGCGCGAGCGAGCCGGTCGACGTCCTCGTTCCCACCGCCACCCGGATCGGCCCGACCGCCGGCATCCGAGTCCACCACGGAGAGATCGACTCCGGCGACACCGTGGACCGGGCCGGGGTCAGGGTGACCAGCCCAGCGCGTACCTGCTGGGACCTGGCCCGTTGGCTCGATGTGATCGAGGCGGTGGTCGTCATCGACGCCATGCTGGCCAACCGGCTGACGACCACGCCAGCCCTGCGCGAGTACGCGCTGAGCCGGGCCGGTCGACGCGGCTGGCGATCGCTGCTACGCGCGGTCGACCTGGCCGACGCGGGCGCGGAGTCCCCTCAGGAGTCCCGCACCCGGGTCGGGTTGGTGCTCGCCGGCCTGCCGAGGCCGGAGACGCAGTGGGTCGTGGCCGAGCAGGGCCGATTCGTGGCCCGTCTGGACCTGGCCTGGCCGCAGTTCAAGGTCGCGGTGGAGTACGACGGACTCTGGCACGACGATCCTGAGCAGTTCCACCGGGACCGCCAACGCCTCAACGGACTGCTCCGCGGCGACTGGATCGTGCTGCACCTGACCGCCAAGCGCCTCCGAGACGACTTTGACGGGTTCCCCGCCGAGGTCCGGGCCGCCCTACGGGCACGCTCGAACTCCCCCCGGTGACGATGATCGCCCTCGAACATGGATGTAGTGGCCTCCCTAGACGGGGAGGCCACTACATCCTGGATCGAGCACGATCATGAGCCAGCGCCCGCGAGCGCACGCCTCGCGCGGGTGTGCGGGTGCGCGGGGGTCAGGCGGCGGGGAGGTACTTGGTCAGGTCGTCGAGGATCTTGTTGGCGGCGCCGACGCCGATGCCGGTCATCCAGACCTCGTCGGAGACCGGGTACGCCTTGCCGGCCTTGACCGCGCCGAGGCCCTTCCACAGCGTCCCGCCGGAGACCTTGGTCTGCTCGGCGGCGGCCTTGTCGCCGTACGCGGTCACGAAGATGACGTCACCGTCGACCTCGTTGATCCGCTCGGGGCTGACCAGGTCGAAGCGCTTGTCCGCCTTGTTGGCGAGCAGCTGCCGCTCGGGGCGGCCCAGGCCGGTGTCGCCGATGACGATGCCGGAGAACGAGTCCGGCCCGTACACCCGGATGTTGCCGGGCAGGAAGCGCACGATGGAGACCTTGCGCGCGGCGGCGTCGCCGAGCGTCGCGCCGAAGTCCTTGGCCCGCTTCTCGTAGGTGGCGAGCAGATCCTTTGCCTGCTGCTCGCGGCCGAGCGCCCTGCCGTCGAGGAGGAGGTTGTCCTTCCAGGTGATGCCCACCTTGTCGGTGAACACGGTCGGCGCGATGGCGGCCAGCTCGTCGTAGAACTTCTCCTGGCGGAACTTGCTGCCGAGGATGAGGTCCGGCTTCAGCGCGTTGATCGCCTCCAGGTCGGGCTCGGTGAGCACCCCGACCTCCTTGATGCCGGCGAGCTTGTCCGCGCCGAAGTACGTGGGCCAGCTCTTCGCCTCACCGGCGGTGGCCGCGCCGACGGGCGTGATGCCCAGCGAGAGCGCCGTGTCGATCTTGTCGGTGTCGAGCACGACGACGCGCTTGGGCTCGGCCGGGACCTTGGTGGTGCCCATGGCGTGGGTGATCTCCCGGGTCTCCCCGGTGGTGGAGCCGGCGACCGGGTCGCTCTCACCGCAGGCGGTGAGGCCGGCGCCGAGGGCGACGGCCGCGGCGAGAGCTGCGACGAGACGACGCATCAGTGTCCTTTCGAGGGGTGCGAGCCGGCGAGCGGGTTGGCCGCGTCGCCGGTGGAGGGTCGGGCGTCCGGTACGGATGCCGTCGACGAATCGGGGTCCTTCGCGCCGGCGGACGCGTCGACCGGGTCACCCGGGACCAGAGCGTTGCCTCCGGTGTAGGCGGGCACCACCAGGGGTGCGCCCGTCACCGGGCAGGGCACGACCACGCAGGCCAGCCCGAAGACGTCGCGGACCAGGTCGGCGGTGAGGATCTCCCGGGGCGGGCCGGCGGCGACCACTGCGCCGGCGCGCATGGCGACCAGGTGGTCGGCGTAGCGGGCGGCCTGGTTCAGGTCGTGCAGCACGGCCACCACGGTGCGGCCACGCTCGGAGCGCAGCCGGTGCAGGAGATCCAGCACCTCCACCTGGTGCGCCAGGTCGAGGAATGTGGTCGGCTCGTCCAGCAGCAGGGCGTCGGTGTCCTGGGCCAGTGTCATGGCGATCCACACCCGTTGCCGCTGACCGCCGGAGAGGCTGTCCACCGGTCGGTCGGCCAGGTCGGTGATGTCGGCGAGGGCCATCGCCTGGTCCACCGCGGCACCGTCCTCCGACGACCACTGCCGCCACCACCGCTGGTAGGGCTGTCGGCCGCGCCCGACCAGGTCCGCCACAGTGACGCCCTCGGGCACCAGCGGGCTCTGCGGCAGGACGCCGAGGCGGCGGGCGACCTCCCGGGTCGACAGTTCGCGGATGGCGGTGCCGTCCAGCAGCACGGTGCCTCGGCGGGGGGTGAGCAGCCGGGCCATCGTGCGCAGCAGGGTGGACTTGCCGCACGCGTTGGGTCCGACGATCACGGTGAAGGCGTCGGTGGGCAGGTCGAGGTCGAGCCCGTCGAGCACGGTCCGATCGTCGTAGCCGGCGACCAGGTCGCGGGTGGAGAGCATCACACGACTCCTTGAGGCGTCACGACGACCGCCGCCGGCCGCGCAGCAGCAGGAAGATCAGGTACGGGCCGCCGATCGCGGCGGTCAGCACACCGGCGGGTAGCTGGGTGGGTGCGAACAGGCGCCGGCCGGCCAGGTCGGCCAGCACCAGCAGAAGGGCGCCGAGCAGCGCCGCGCAGACCAGCGGTGGTCGTTCGGCGCGTACCAGGCGACGGGCCACCTGCGGGGCGACCAGCGCAACGAAGTCGACGGCGCCGACCTGGGCGGTGACCATCGCGGCGACGACCACGCCGGTGCCGGCGAGGCCGACCCGGCGGGCCACCGGACGCAGCCCGACTCCCCGGGCGGTGTCGTCGTCCAGGGCGGTGCTGTTCAGCGCCCAGCCGGCCCAGGCCAGCACCGGCAGCAGCACCAGCAGTGTGCCGGCGATCCAGGCGGCCTCGGTCCAGCCCTTGCCGGCCAGGGTACCGATCAGCCAGATCTGGGCGCGCAGCCCGTCGATCGGGTCGGCGGTGAGCATGACCACCTCGGTGAGCGCCCGGAAGCCGAACGCGACAGCCACCCCGGCGAGCACGAAACGCTGCGCGGCCAGCCCGTGCCGGGCACCGAGGGCGAACAGCAGCACCGCCGCGAGCAGCCCGCCCACCAGCGCGGTGGGCGCCACCAGCACCGCGGCCATTCCGGTGGTCAGGGCCACTGTCGCGGCGAGGCCGGCGCCCTGGGTGATGCCGATGACGTCCGGGCTGGCGAGCGGGTTGCGGGCCACGCTCTGGATCAGCGTGCCGGCCACGCCGAAGGCGGCGCCGGCCACGGCCGCCAGCACGACCCGAGGCAGCCGCAGGTCAAAGACCACGAGGTCGTACGGGGTGCCGGCTCCGGAGAGGGCACGCAGCACGTCGGCCGGGGCGACGTACGGGGTGCCCAGCGAGAGACTGAGCACGACGGCCAGCAGGAGCAGCACGGTCAGCACGGCGGCCACCAGCACCGCGCGTCGGCGGATCAGCAGGCTGACCGGGCCGATCCGCAGCAGCGACCGCCCCGCAAGCCGGGCCTGCCCGGCCGGCTCGGCGAGCCCGACCGGGCTTGACGGGCGGGGCGGGTCGGTGGGGTCCGGGGGGCGCTGGGTGGTGGTCACGCTGTCACCACCCGGGCGCGGCGGACCAGCACGGCCAGCAGTGGCGCGCCGATCAGCGCGGTGACGATCCCGGCCGGGATTTCGCCGGGCGGAGCGACGAGCCGACCGGCGATGTCGGCGGCGAGCAGCAGCGCCGGGCCGAGCAGGGCGGAGACGGCGAGGGTCCAGCGGTGGTCGGCGCCGACCAGGGCGCGGGCCAGGTGCGGCACGGCCAGCCCGACGAACGCGACAGGTCCGGCGGCGGCCACCGCGGCACCGGTCAGCAGCACGGCGGCGAGGCCACCACCGAGGCGGACCAGGCCGATCCGGTGGCCGAGGCCACGGGCCACGTCGTCGCCGAGGGCCAGCGCGTCCAGGCCCCGCGCCACCAGGGCGGCGAGCACCAACCCGACGAGGACGAACGGCAGCACCTGCGCGGCGACCGACAGGTCCCGTCCGGCCAGCCCGCCGACCACCCAGAAGCGGTACTCCTCGAAGGTGCGGGCGTCGATGCTGAGCAGCGCGTACACCCCGGAGGCCAGGCTGGCGTCGAGCGCCGCGCCGACCAGCGCGAGGGTGACCGGGCTGGCGCCCTCGCGGGCGCGGGTGGCGATGGCGAAGACCAGCAGCCCGGCGATCAGGGCCCCGGCGATACCGAACCAGACGTACCCGGCGAGCGTGCCGACGCCGAAGACGGAGATCGCGAGCACCACCCCGAACGACGCGCCCGCGCTGATGCCGAGGATGCGCGGCTCCGCGAGGGGGTTGCGGGTGAGCGCCTGGAACAGCACCCCGGCCACGGCGAGCGCGAGCCCGACAGCGAGACCGAGCGCGGTCCGGGGCATCCGCAGCTCCCGGACGATGGTGCTGGCATCGCTGCCGTCCGGAGCGACGAGCGCGTGCCAGACCTGGTCGACGCCGAGTTGTCGGCTGCCGAGCGCGAAGCTGGCCAGCACGGTGAGCAGCAGCACCAGCGCGGCCCCGACGGTGACTGTCACCCGACGCCCGGTGCGGGTGCTGGCCCGACTACGGGTCGGCCGGCTGGCGAGGGCGGTCACGAATCTCCTGCACGATCGGGCTTAGGTTCGCCTAACCTTAGCCGACCTGCGAAAACGCGCCTAACCGGCGTCGGTCGATGCCGTAACCGGCACCTCCGGCACGCCCCGTGGCGACTCCGGCACGTCAGGCGAGCCGCCGTCCCCGGTCGCCGCGCCGCCGCGCGGCAGGACGTTGAGTGGCCGCATCATCTCGTTGTCCTCGTGCTCCAGCAGGTGGCAGTGCCAGGCGAAGCGACCCGGCAGGTCGAAGCGCGCCTTGATGCGGGTCACCTCCCACGGGTACGCGAGCACCGTGTCCAACCACCCCCGGTCCCCCGGGCCCGGCAGCGACCGCCCCGAGTGTCCCCGGCCGAGCAGCTCGAACTGGACCTGGTGCAGGTGGACCGGGTGCACGTGCCGGGTGAAGTTGCGCACCTCCCACACCTCGGTGTCGCCGAGCGACGGCTGCTCGGTCACCGGGTCGCTCCAGCGCAACGGCAGCCCTCGGCCGCGCTCGTCGAGGACGCCGAGCAGCATGATCATCGACCCGCCGGACATCCGCTCGTTGAGCGACAGTCGGCGTACCCGCTGGGCCTGGCCGAGGCGCGGGTGTGACGGCAGCCGTAACTGCTCCGGTGGCACGCTCGAATCCGCGCCGGCCGCCTCGGTGACCACGAAGCGCAGCACCTGCCCGGTGGTGTGCGGGTCGGCGGGGTCGAAGTCCACCCCGGGCCGACCGCCGCCGTACATCCCGTCCGGCCCCTCGTTGACCAGGTACAGCTCGGTGCCGGCCGGCACGTCGGTGAAGTCGACGATCGCGTCGACACGCTGGGCCGGGCCGAGGATCACCCGCTCGTGCGGCACCGGCTCGGGCAGGAGACCGCCGTCGCTGCCGATCTGCCAGACCGGCAGCACCGGCCGGGCCGGCCGCGCCGTGGCGTGGGCGGCAACGCTGAGCAGCAGGAACCGGCTGTTGCAGCCGTTGAGCAGCCGGAAACGGTAGCGCCGACGCTGGACCGTCAACGAGGGCCAGGTGCGGCCGTTGACGACGATCGTGGAGCCGGAGAACCCGGGCACCCAGGTCGGTGGCCCGTCGCCGCCGCCGGAGTACCTCGACGGATAGCGCAGCTCACCGTCGGCGGTGAAGCTGCGGTCCTGGATCATCAGCGGAATGTCGTGGTAGGAGGCGTTCGGCGGATCGTCGCGGGTCGGCGCCGGGCCGGGCAGCACTCCCTCCGGCAACTCGTCCCCACCACCGAGCAGGTAGAACCCGGCCGGCCCGGCGTAGACGTTCTCCCGGGTGAGCCCGAGCGCGTGATCGTGGTACCAGAGGGTGCACGACCGCTGGTCGTTCGCGTACTCGAAGGTGGCCGAGCCCGGCGCCCAGCGCAGGCCGGACCGCTCGGCGAACCGGGACCGGAACTCCCGGTACGCGCTGCCGGACACGGCGAAGTCGGGCGGCAGGTCACGGGCCACCGGCAGGTACCACGCCTCGGAGTGTCCGTCGCTCTCCTGCGTGCTGTGCCCGCCGTGCAGATGCACCACCTGGGGCACCGGGCCGCGATAGCCCCGCGGGCTGCCGTCCCACTGCCCGTGGTGGTCCCGGTGCTCGATGCCACCGGCCGGGTTCGCCCAGTGCAGGGTGGGGTCCACCGGCAGCAGGTGCGGCAGGTAGTCGCCCCGGTCGTCGACGAGTTGGTTGACCCAGGTCACCCGTACCGGGCGGCCGACCCGCGCCATGATGGTGGGCGCCGGGTAGCCGAAGCTGCCGGGGTGGGCGGTGGAGCCGTAACCCCACACCGTGGTGCGCGGCCAGGACGGCGGCAGGATCTGCTGGCGGAACTGTCGCACCGCGATCTCGTACGTGTCGCGCTCCGGATCGGTGACCACCGTCGGCATGGCCGGGGGGATCCGCAGCGGCGTGACGTACTTCGGGATGTCCCGGACGTCCAGCGGCGCGACCGCGGCGAGGGCCCGGCCCGAGGCCGCCCAGCCCGCTGGGATCAGCGCCGCCGCGCCGCCGGTGGCACCGGCCGCGAGCAGCCGACGTCTGGTGACCATGCCGCACCTCCCAGTCGCTTCGAACCTCGATATGAGAATGAGATTCGCGGACGACCACAGGGCGGACAGATGGCAGATGACACCCATAAGAGGGACATTCACGTCATAGGGTGTGGACATGCGATTCGACCAGCACACGGTCGTCCTGCTGACCCGACCGTCGGATCCGCCGGAGCTGCCGCAGGACGCGATCGACAGGTTGCGGGACGCCCACCTGGCCCACCAGGCGGGCCTCGTGCAGCAGGGCCTCGTCCTCGCGGCCGGGCCGTTCCTGCATCCCGACGACGAACAGCTGCGGGGCTTCGTGGTGCTGTCCATCGCCCCGGACGAGGCACGCGCGCTGTTCGCCAACGACCCCGCCGTGCGGGCCGGTCGCCTGGTCGCGCGGGTCACGTCGTGGCTGCTTCCGGAGGGCACCCTGCGGTTCGAGAGCGTGCCGGTGCCGCAGTCGATGCTGGAGGCGGCCTCCGGGGACTGACCCGGGCCCGGTCAGCCGGCCGAGCCGCTGCCGGCCTGCGCGGGCAACTCCCCGATCGGGACCACCCGCGGGGCGTCCAGCGGGCCGACGACCACCCGCAGGTCCGGGAAGTGGTCCCGCAGCACCTGCCGACACCGGTCACAGGGCGCGACGACCTCGCGGCCACGGTCGGCGACAGTGACCATCGTCTCCAGCGCGGTGACGCCCTGCGTGGCGGCCGTGCCGATCACGACGAGTTCGGCGCAGACCCCTCCGGTGGCGTGCTGCACGTTCACGCCGGTGAAGACCCGCCCGTCCGCGGTCCGGGCCGCCGACGCGACAGTGTGGTGCGGGCTGCGGCAGCGCAGCTTGGAGACCGCAGTGGCGGCCTGCACCAACGCGCGGTCGGTGTCGCGCATCTCCATCCGGCTCCCCCAGCGCTCGACGTCGGCCGCCAACTCTAGGGCCCGCTCGTGACCGTCAAGGGACCGGAGGTGGCCGTCGGAGAGCCGGCCGCTCGGTAACCCAGGGGCGCTGCGCCGCCGGGCTGCCTATCCTTGGGCACGACATGCAGAATCCAACCGCCTCCGTCGCGTCCGACCCCGTTCGCGAGCTGCACCGCCGCCTCACACCTCTGATGTTCCGCGACCAGCGCCGGCTCCAGCGGCGACTGGACGGTGCCCGCAAGCTGCGCGACCCGCAGCGTCGGGAGGCGGCGCTGACCGAGATCACCGCCGACCTGGTCCGGGCCGAGCAGCGGCTCGCCGCCCGGCAGGCGGCGGTGCCCGTGATCACGTACCCGGTGGGTCTGCCGGTCAGTGAGCGCAAGGACGACATCGCCGCTGCGATCCGCGATCACCAGGTGGTGATCGTGGCGGGCGAGACCGGCTCCGGCAAGACCACCCAGATTCCGAAGATCTGCCTGGAGTTGGGGCGCGGGGTGCACGGCCTGATCGGGCACACCCAGCCCCGGCGGTTGGCCGCCCGGACGGTGGCCGACCGGATCGCCGACGAGCTGGGCACCGAGTTGGGCGACGTGGTCGGCTACAAGGTGCGCTTCACCGACCAGGTCAGCGAGCGCAGCCTGGTGAAGCTGATGACAGACGGCATCCTGCTGGCCGAGTTGCAGACCGACCGGATGCTGCGCCAGTACGACACGCTGATCATCGACGAGGCACACGAGCGCAGCCTCAACATCGACTTCATCCTCGGGTACCTGCGGGAGCTGTTGCCCCGACGACCCGACCTCAAGGTGATCATCACCTCGGCGACCATCGAGACCGACCGGTTCGCCCGGCACTTCGCCGGGCCACCCACTGCCGACGAGCCCGACGGCGTGCCCGCCCCGGTGGTCGAGGTCTCGGGGCGTACCTACCCGGTGGAGGTGCGCTACCGGCCCCTCGTCGAGCTCGCCGAGGGCGAGGAGGACGGCGACGGCGACGAGGAGACCGTCCGCGACCAGATTCAGGCGATCGGCGATGCCGTCGAGGAGTTGGCCGCCGAGGGCCCCGGCGACATCCTGGTCTTCCTCAGCGGTGAGCGGGAGATCCGGGACACCGCCGACGCGCTGGGCAAGCTGGTGCAGACGAAGCGCTCGCTCCTCGGCACCGAGATCCTGCCGTTGTACGCGCGGCTGTCCAGCGCCGAGCAGCACCGGGTCTTCGCCGCGCACTCCTCACGCCGGGTGGTGCTCGCCACCAACGTCGCGGAGACCTCGCTGACAGTGCCCGGCATCAAGTACGTGGTGGACCCGGGCACCGCCCGCATCTCCCGCTACTCCAGTCGGCTCAAGGTGCAGCGGCTGCCGATCGAGCCGGTCTCCCAGGCGTCGGCCAACCAGCGCAAGGGCCGGTGCGGCCGTACCTCGGACGGCATCTGCATCCGCCTCTACGACGAGCAGGACTTCCTCTCCCGGCCCGAGTTCACCGACCCGGAGATCCTGCGGACCAATCTGGCGTCGGTCATCCTCCAGATGACCGCGATCGGGCTCGGCGACCTCGCCGCGTTCCCGTTCATCGACCCACCGGACAAGCGCAACATCACCGACGGCGTCAACCTGCTGCACGAGCTGGGCGCGTTGAACCCGACCGAGGCCGACCCGGAGAAGCGGCTCACCGCGCTCGGCCGGCGGCTGGCCCAGTTGCCTGTCGACCCGCGCCTGGCCCGGATGGTGGTCGAGGGCGAACGCAACGGCTGCGCCACCGAGGTGCTGGTGATCGCCGCGGCGCTCTCCATCCAGGACCCGCGGGAGCGGCCGGCGGAGAAGCAGGCCCAGGCGGACCAGGCGCACGCCCGGTTCGCCGACAAGGAGTCGGACTTCGTCGCGTACCTCAACCTGTGGCGCTACCTGCGTGAGCAGCAGCGGGAGCTGTCCTCCAGCGCCTTCCGCCGGATGTGCAAGGCGGAGTACCTGAACTACCTGCGCATCCGCGAGTGGCAGGACATCGTCAGCCAACTGCGCCAGGTGCTGCGTACCCCGTCCGACGGCGACCGGCGTGGTGGGCGGCCGGCGCGCGACAGCTCGGACGACGCGGACGCCGGCCGGGGCCGCCGGGGCGGCGCGGACCTGCCGGAGGAGATCGACACCCCGAAGGTGCACCAGTCGCTGCTGCCCGGCCTGTTGTCGCACATCGGCTTGAAGGACGCCCAGAAACACGAGTACCTGGGGGCGCGAGGCGCGAAGTTCGGGATCTTCCCCGGGTCGGCGTTGTTCAAGAAGCCGCCGCGCTGGGTGATGGCCGCGGAGTTGGTGGAAACCTCCCGGCTGTGGGGGCGCATCGCCGGCCGGGTCGAGCCGGAGTGGGTCGAGCCGCTGGCGCAACACCTGGTCAAGCGCAGCTACAGCGAACCGCACTGGGAGAAGAAGCAGGCCGCGGTGATGGCCTACGAGAAGGTCACCCTGTACGGCGTCCCGCTGGTCAGCTCCCGCAAGGTCAACTTTGGGCGGATCGACCCGACGCTGAGCCGGGAACTGTTCATCAGGCACGCCCTCGTCGAGGGCGACTGGCAGACCCACCACCAGTTCTGGGCGGACAACAAGCGGCTGCTCGCCGAGATCGAGGAGTTGGAGAGCCGGGCCCGACGCCGGGACATCCTGGTCGACGACGAGACCATCTTCGGCTTCTACGACCAGCGGATCCCGGCCGACGTGTCCTCCGGCCGGCACTTTGACAGCTGGTGGAAGAAGACCCGCCGCGAGCAACCCGACCTGCTCACCTTCACCCGCGACCTGCTGATCAACGACGGCCGACCGGGGGTGGACGAGGACGACTACCCGGACGAGTGGCAGGCCGACGGGGTGAGCCTGCCACTGACCTACCGGTTCGAGCCCGGGACGCCGGACGACGGCGTCACAGTGGACATCCCGCTGCCGCTGCTCAACCAGGTGCCGGCGGAGACCTTCGACTGGCAGGTGCCGGGGCTGCGCGAGGAGACGGTGATCGCGCTGATGCGGTCGCTGCCCAAGGCGATCCGCCGCAACTTCGTCCCGGTGCCGGACTACGCACGGGCGGCCCTGGCGGCGATCACTCCCGGCGAGGAGTCGCTGCTGGACGCGCTCACCCGGCAACTGCGCCGGATGACCGGAGTGACAGTGCCCCGCGACGCGTGGGAGCCGGGCAAGCTCCCGGCGCACCTGCGGGTGACGTTCCGGGTCCTCGGCGACGACGAGAAGCCGGTCGCCGAGGGCAAGGACCTGCCGGCCCTGCAACGCCAACTCCGCCAGGAGGTACGCCAGGTGGTGGCGGCCGCTGCGCCGGAGGTGGCCCGCACCGGGCTGCGCGAGTGGAGCATCGGCACACTGCCCCGGACCATCGAGCAGGTCCGCGCGGGTTACGCGGTCACCGCGTACCCGGCGCTGGTCGACGAGGGCGCCACGGTCGGGGTGAGGGTGTTCGACTCCCCCGCCGAGGCGGAGGCGGCGCACTGGGCCGGCACCCGCCGGCTGCTGCGGCTCACCGTGCCGTCCCCGGCGCGGTTCCTACAGGGGCGGCTGGACAACGAGGCCAAGCTGGCGTTGAGTCGCAACCCGCACGGCGGCGTGCAGGAGTTGATCGAGGACGCGGCGGGCGCCGCCATCGACCGGCTGATCGGTGTGGCCGGTGGGCCGGCGTGGGACGCCGACGGTTTCGCGGCCCTGCGCGAGAAGGTCCGCGCCGACCTGGTCGACACAGTGGTCGAGGTGATGGACCGGGTCCGCAAGGTCCTCGCCGCCGCGTACGCCGTCGAGCAGCGGCTCGGCGCGACCCGCAACCTCGCCGTGGTGGCGGCGCTGGCCGACATCCGCAACCAGCTCGCCGGGCTGGTGCACGCCGGTTTCATCACCGAGACCGGGTACGCGCGCCTGCCCGACCTGCTGCGCTACCTCACCGCCATCGAGCGTCGGCTGGAGCGGCTGGGCGGCAACCCGCAGCGGGACCGCCAGCAGCAGGACCGGATCGCTGTGGTGCAGAAGGAGTACGCCGACCTGCTCGCCAACCTGTCACCGGCCCGCCGCCAGGAGTCGGCCGTCCGGCAGATCCGGTGGATGATCGAGGAGTTGCGGGTGAACGTCTTCGCTCAGGCGCTGGGCACCCCGTACCCCGTCTCCGAGCAGCGGATCTACCGGGCGATGGACGACGCCGAGGGCCGCTGAGCCGGACCGCAGGGCCGCCGCCGACCTGGTCGCGGCGGCGGCCCCGTCCGGCTTCCTCGCGGCGGCGGTCCCCGGCTCAGGTCAGTGGCTCGACGCCGGGGGGCAGTTCGCCGAGGTTGATCGCCGACTGGATGTAGTCGAGCAGGATGCGCCGAAGCTCCCGACCGGCGTGGGTGGGTACGACGTCGCGCCGACGGGCCACCGCGATGGTCCTCCGCACCCCGGGCGGGGCGAGCGGGGTGATCCGCACGCCCGGTCGGCGGGCCAACACGATGCCGGGGACGAGAGCGATGCCGAGTCCCGCCTCGACGAAGCTGAGCACCGCGTCCATCTCGCCGCCGTCCACCGCGAAGGTGGGCTCGAAGCCCGCCTCCCGACACGCCTGGATGGTCGCGTCGCGCAGGTCGTACCCCTCCCGGAACATCACCATCGGCTGGTCCCGCAGGTCGGTGATCCGCAGCTCCCCGGTCAGCGACGCGGTCGCCACCTCCCCCACCGAGGCCACCACCAGGCTCTCGCGCAGGATCGGGTCGACCCGCAGCCCGGGGTCGGCCCCCTGCGCCGGCATGATGATGAGGGCCAGGTCGAGGTCACCGCGGAGCAGGTCGCGGACCAGGTCCTGGGAGCCACCCTCCTCGACCTTGAGGTCGACGGTGGGGTGCGCGTCGCGGAAGCGGCGCAGCACCGGCGGGGCGAGCGAGGTCGCCAGACTGGGGGTGGCCCCGAGCCGGACCCGGCCCCGGCGCAGCCCGACCAACTCCTGGACCTCCCGGGTCGCGGTCTCCACGTCGGCGAGGATCCGGGTGGCCAACGGCAGCAGCACCTCGCCGGCTGCGGTGAGGGTGATGTTGCCCCTTACCCGCTCGAACAGGGGTGCCCCGAGGTCGGCCTCCAGAGCGTGAATTTGCTTACTGAGAGAAGGCTGAGTGATGCCTACGAGGTCGGCCGCTTGGGTGAAATGTCGTACTTCGGCCACCGCGACGAAGTACCGGAGCTGATGGAGCTGCATCTACATAGCCTACGGCTATCAACACTGCGAGTTTGATGCATTGGACGACTGATCGAAGTGCTCCTAGCGTCGGTTGCGTGGTAATGACGAAAACTCGGTCGCCCATCCGCTCGAACGTCGGCCTCAAGGCCGTCATGGCGGTGACGGGCATCCTGCTGGCGCTGTTCCTCATCGCCCACATGCTCGGCAACCTGAAGGTGTTCACGGGGGAGACCTCGTTCGACCACTACGCGCACTGGCTGCGCGACATCGGCAAGCCACTGCTGCCCGGCGTCTGGTTCCTGTGGATCCTGCGCACCGTGCTGGTCGTGGCGGTCGTCGCCCACATCGTGGCCGCCACCGTGCTGGCCCGGCGCGCCCGCGCCGCCCGCCCGGTCAAGTACGCCCACCGCAAGAAGGTCAACGGCAGTTACGCGGCCCGCACGATGCGCTGGGGTGGAGTGATCATCCTGCTCTTCGTGATCTACCACCTGCTGGACCTGACCACCGGCACGCTGAACCCGGTCGGCAACGAGAGCAAGCCGTACGGCAACGTCGTCGCCGACTTCGCGCCCGAGCGCTGGTACGTCACGCTCTTCTACACCCTCGCCATCCTCGCGGTCGGCTTCCACCTGCGCCACGGCGCGTTCAGCGCGTTCCGCAGCCTCGGCCAGCAGACGCCACGCGGTGAGCGCAGGGCGCGTACCGCGGCTCTGGTCTTCGCCGTGCTGCTCTGCGCCGGGTACCTGGTGGTCCCGTTCGCCGTACTCACCGGATTGGTGTCCTGACATGGAACTCTTCACCGAGGGCGACCCGATCGCCGACACCAAGGCTCCCACCGGCCCGGTCGAGAAGCGTTGGGAGACCCGGCGCTTCGAGGCCAAGCTGGTCAACCCCGCCAACCGCCGCAAGATGACGGTGATCGTGGTCGGCACCGGCCTGGCCGGCGGCTCCGCCGCCGCGACCCTGGCCGAGCAGGGCTACCACGTCAAGTCCTACTGCTACCAGGACAGCCCGCGCCGGGCGCACTCCATCGCGGCACAGGGCGGCATCAACGCGGCGAAGAACTACCGCAACGACGGCGACTCCGTCCACCGGCTCTTCTACGACACCGTCAAGGGCGGCGACTTCCGCTCCCGGGAGTCGAACGTGCACCGGCTCGCCGAGGTGTCGGTCAACATCATCGACCAGTGCGTCGCCCAGGGGGTGCCGTTCGCCCGCGAGTACGGCGGCCTGCTGGACACCCGCTCCTTCGGTGGCGCCCAGGTGCAGCGCACCTTCTACGCCCGGGGCCAGACAGGCCAGCAGTTGCTGCTCGGCGCGTACCAGGCCCTCGAACGGCAGATCGGCCTGGGCAACGTCGAGATGAACACCCGGCACGAGATGCTGGAGCTGGTCCTCGTCGACGGCAAGGCCCGCGGCATCGTCGTCCGGGACATGGTCACCGGCGAGATCAGCACCGAGATGGCCGACGCCGTGGTGCTCGGCTCCGGCGGCTACGGCAACGTCTTCTACCTCTCCACGAACGCCAAGGGCTGCAACGTCACCGCCACCTGGCGCGCGCACCGCAAGGGCGCGTACTTCGCCAACCCGTGCTACACGCAGATCCACCCGACCTGTATCCCGGTCTCCGGCGACCACCAGTCGAAGCTGACCCTGATGAGCGAGTCGCTGCGCAACGACGGCCGGGTCTGGGTGCCGAAGACCAAGGGTGACGACCGCAGCCCGAAGGACATTCCGGAGGACGAGCGGGACTACTACCTGGAGCGGATCTACCCCTCCTTCGGAAACCTGGTCCCCCGCGACATCGCCTCCCGCGCCGCGAAGAACGTGTGCGACGAGGGGCGGGGCGTCGGGCCGACCAAGCTCGGCGTCTACCTCGACTTCGCCGACGCGATCGGCCGGCTGGGCCGCAAGGCCATCGAGGCCAAGTACGGCAACCTCTTCGAGATGTACGAGCGGATCACCGGCGAGGACCCGTACGAGGTGCCGATGCGCATCTACCCCGCCGTGCACTACACGATGGGCGGCCTGTGGGTCGACTACGACCTCCAGTCGAACATCCCCGGCCTGTTCGTGATCGGCGAGGCGAACTTCTCCGACCACGGCGCGAACCGGCTCGGCGCCTCGGCGCTGATGCAGGGCCTCGCCGACGGCTACTTCGTGCTGCCCACCACCATCGCCAACTACCTGGCCTCCGGCGGGCTGGACACTGTCGACGCCACCCACCCGGCGGCGATCGAGGCGCGCACCGACGTCGAGGACCGCATTCGGCGGCTACTCGCTGTCGACGGCGACCGGACCGTGGACTCGTTCCACCGGGAGCTGGGCCAGATCATGTGGGAACACTGCGGCATGGAGCGCAGCGAGGCCGGGCTGCGCAAGGCGATCGACGAGATCCGTGCCCTGCGCGAGCAGTTCTGGCAGCGGGTCAAGGTGTCCGGCACCGGCGAGGAACTCAACCAGTCGCTGGAGAAGGCCGGCCGGGTGGCCGACTTCTTCGAGCTGGCTGAGCTGATGTGCATCGACGCCCTGCACCGCGAGGAGTCCTGCGGCGGCCACTTCCGGGCCGAGCACCAGACCCCCGACGGTGAGGCGCAGCGCGACGACGACCGGTTCGCGTACGTGGCGGCCTGGGAGTTCACCGCCGACGGCGAGCCCTCGGTGCTGCACAAGGAAGACCTCAAGTTCGAATACGTCCACCCCACGCAGCGGAGCTACAAGTGAACCTGACCCTGCGCATCTGGCGCCAGAAGGGCCCTGAGGACAAGGGTCGGATGGTGACCTACCCGGTCGACGACGTGTCCCCGGACATGTCGTTCCTGGAGATGCTCGACGTGCTCAACGAGCGGCTGATCCTCGCGGGCGATGACCCGGTGGCGTTCGACCACGACTGCCGCGAGGGCATCTGCGGCATGTGCGGCCTGATGATCAACGGCGACGCGCACGGGCCGCAGCGCGGCACCACCGCGTGCCAGCTGCACATGCGGCAGTTCAAGGACGGCGAGACGATCGACATCGAGCCGTGGCGGGCCAGCGCCTTCCCGGTGGTCAAGGACCTGGTCGTCAACCGGAGTGCCTTCGACACGATCATCGCGGCTGGTGGCTACGTCACCGCGCCGACCGGCAGCGCGCCCGAGGCCCACTCCACCCCGGTCGCCAAGGCCAACGCCGACGCCGCCTTCGAGTCGGCGGCCTGCATCGGCTGCGGCGCCTGCGTGGCAGCCTGCCCGAACGGCTCCGGCATGCTCTTCACCGCCGCCAAGCTCACCCAGCTCTCCCTGCTGCCGCAGGGCCAGCCCGAGCGCTACACCCGGGTGATCGGCATGGTCGACGCGCACGACGAGGCCGGCTTCGGCGGCTGCACCAACGCCGGCGAATGCACCCCGGCCTGCCCGAAGGGCATCCCGCTGAACACGATCGGCCGGCTCAACCGCGACTACCTCGCGGCCACCGCCAAGGGCGCGAACAACACCCCCGGCTCCTGAGGGTCCGCCGCACGACACCAGACCGCCGTACCCCGCTTTCCTCGGGGGTACGGCGGTCTTGCTTTCTCGCGGCTCCGGGAGGATCCACTCGGGCTTCAGAAAATCGGCCTGTTGGCGGGCCTCGGATGCCGCGACTTCAAGGAACCCGAGTGGATCAACCCCGCCACCGACAAAGCCCGCCGGGGACAGGCAGCCGGTTCAAGTGCCCGAGCGCGGGTAGCAGTCTCTCGAGACGGCAGCGTGAAGGGGATGAGGGACATGAAGGCGCTCACCTGGCAGGGCAAGCGGGACGTACGGGTCGAGGAGGTCCCGGACCCCCGGATCGAGGAACCGACCGACGCGATCGTGAAGATCACCTCGACCGCGATCTGCGGTTCCGACCTGCACCTGTACGAGGTGCTCGGGCCGTACCTGAAGCCGGGTGACGTCCTGGGCCACGAGCCGATGGGCATCGTCGAGGAGGTCGGGTCGGAGGTGACCGGGCTCAAGCCGGGCGATCGGGTGGTGGTGCCGTTCAACATCGCCTGCGGCAGGTGCTGGATGTGCTCGCGCCAGCTCTACGCGCAGTGCGAGACGACCCAGGTCACCAGCGAGGGCAAGGGCGCGTCCCTGTTCGGCTACACCTCGCTCTACGGTTCGGTGCCGGGCGGGCAGGCCGAGTACCTGCGTGTCCCGCAGGCCCACTTCGGGCCGATCAAGATCCCGGAGACCGGCGCCGACGAGCGCTACCTCTACCTGTCCGACATCCTGCCCACCGCCTGGCAGGCGGTGAAGTACGCCGACACCCCGCCGGGCGGCACCCTGGCCGTCTTCGGTCTGGGTCCGGTCGGGCAGTTCTGCGCGCGGATCGGCCGTCACCTCGGCGCGGGCCGGGTGATCGGGCTGGACCTCGTGCCGGAGCGGCTGGAGCTGGCCCGCCGGCACGGCATCGAGGTGATCGACGTGAGCCAACTGTCCGACGTGCCGGGCGCGTTGATCGACCTGGTCGACGGCCGGGGCCCGGACGCCGTGATCGACGCGGTCGGGATGGAGGCGCACGGGTCGCCGGTGGGCAAGCTTGCCCACACCGCCGTCGGCCTGCTGCCGGACAAGCTGGCCCAGACGATGACCGACCGGGCCGGCGTGGACCGGCTGTCCGTCCTGCACGCCGCGCTCAAGGGAGTTCGCCGCGGCGGCACCGTGTCGGTCTCCGGGGTGTACGGCGGCGAGGCGGACCCGATGCCGCTGATGGAGATGTTCGACCGGGGTGTCCAGCTGCGGATGGGGCAGTGTCACGTGCGCCGGTGGACCGACGAGATCCTGCCGCTGCTCTCCGGCGACGACGACCCACTGGGCGTGGAGGACCTGCGTACCCACCGGATGCCGCTGGCCCGGGCGCCGCAGGCGTACGAGATGTTCCAGAAGAAGGAAGACGGCTGCATCAAGGTCGTGCTCGAACCATGAGTGCGAGAGTGCCGTGAGCCGGGTGGTCGTGATCGTCGGCGCGACCAGCGGCATAGGCCGGGCGACGGCCCGGGCGTTCGCCGAGCGCGGCGACCGCCTGGTCCTCGCCGCCCGCGCCACCACGACCCTAGCCGAGGTACGCGCTGAGTGCGCCGACGTCGACGTGCTGACCGTGCCGACCGACGTGACCGAGCCGGACGCGCTGGACGCGCTCGCGGAGGCCGCGATCGACCGCTTCGGCCGTGTCGACGTGTGGGTGCACACGGCGGCGGTGATGGCCTACGGTCGCTTCGACGAGTTGCCACAACGGGTCTTCGACCAGGTGGTACGGACCGATCTGCTCGGCGCTGCCGGCTCGGTGCGGGTGGCGCTGCGGCACTTCCGGGCCGTCGGGGCCGGCACGGTGATCCTCACCGGTTCGGTGCTCGGACACATCACCGCGCCGTACATGAGCGCGTACGTGGCGAGCAAGTGGGGGTTGCAGGGTCTGGCCCGGACGGTGCAGCAGGAGTTGCGCGACAGCCCGGAGATCCGGCTGTGCCTGGTCAACCCGGGCAGTGTGGACACACCGGTTTACCAACAGGCGGCCAACTACCTGGGCCGCATCGGGCGACCTCCGCCACCGGTGGCCGGGCCGCAGCGGGTGGCCCGGGCCATCGTGCACTCTGTGGACCGGCCCCGCCGGGAGGTGTCGGTGGGCAGGCTCAACGTGGTGCTGCGGGCCGGTTTCACCGTGCTGCCGGGGGTCTACGACGTCCTCGTCGGTCCGTTGATGCGCGCGGCCGGCCTGAGTGGACGGTCGGTCGCCCCGCACGACGGCTCGGTCTTCACCGCGAACCCGGCCGGCGAGGCGGTACGCGGTGGTCACCTGCCCGACCTGCGGCAACTCGTGTCCGGGCCGGTGGGCGCGGTGGGCGCCGCGCTGCGCCGACGGTTCGGCTGACCTGTTCGGGACTGTTCGGGACACATTCGGGGGCGTCGTGCATCGATCAACTCGCCTAGGGTGGTGGGCCAGCAAGCGCTCAGGCACACCACGATCGGGGAGACGATTCACCATGCGACTGAACCGCAGAACGGCACTCGGACTGGGCACTGTGGCCACCGCCGGCACCGTGCTGGGCGCCGCCGCCCCGGCGAGCGCAGCCGAGACCACCGAGGCGTCGCCGACCACCCCCGCTCGGGCCGCCCGTCGGGTCGCCTCCGTCTTCGCCAAGCACAGCGCCGAGGCCGGCGGCAACTGGCAGGCGTACGTCAGCGTCGCCGACCCGGCCGGTGCGCCGGTGGTAGCGGTCGAGGCTGACGCGGACCGGCGGATCGAGGCGTACAGCGTCAACAAGATCGCCGTCGCCACGGCGGTGCTCGACAAGGTCGACCGGGGGCTGCTCACCCTGGACCAGCAGGTCGAGGTGAGCTCGACGATCGTCGTACCGGGCGGCGACGGCATCTTCAGCCTGGACGGCGCGTACCCGAGCCTGGTCACCATCGGGCACGTGCTGGCCAACCTGCTGACCGTCTCGGACGACACGGCGGTGCGGCTGTGCGGGCTGGTCGCCCCGGCCGCCGAGATCAACTCCATCCTGGTCGCCAAGGGCTTCCCGAACACCCAGGTCCAGCCGGTGGCCAACCCGAACCGGTTCTTCCTCGGCACCAGCACCCCCCGGGAGACGCACGACCTGCTGCGCGCCCTGGTCGCCGGCACGCTGCTCTCCCCCGCCTCCACGACGTACCTGTTGGGTCTCCTGCGTTCCCCGGTGGCGTTCACCGACGGCATCCGGCGCACCATGTCCTCCGACGAGCGGGCCCGGATCGCCACCAAGGCCGGCTGGTACGCCGACGCCCGGCACGAGGCCGGTGTGATCTTCGACCGCTCCGGCGCGGCGGTGCTCACCTACGCCCTCTTCGCCGACGGGCAGGCCAACCCGGAGGACTTCGGCGCGACCCACCCGGCGGTGCAGGCCCGCGCCGCCATGGGCCCGAAGTTCCTGGCGGCGGTGGACCGGATCGCGGGCGTGGGCAAGACGTTCCGGATCACCGCCCGGCGCCCCAGCAACGGCGGCTGAGCACGCTCTGAACCTCGTCCCGGGTCGGTCGCCGCTGCCGGTGGCCGACCCGGCGTGGCGACCACCGAGGCACGGTTCGGTCCGGGTGACTACCGTGTAGGGCGGACACGTCGGAGGGACGGCAATGGCACGAGCGCAGAACACGGACGTCGAACGGTCGCTCGGGCGGCGGATGCGAGGCGCCGCCGGCCTGGCCGCGCTGGCCGGCCTGGCCTGGGTCGCCCGGGATGTGCCGGCGGCCCTGGGTGGCCGGCTCAGCGGGGCACGGGCCGAACGGGCGGCCCGCTCGCCGCAGTTCCGCGAGGGCACCTTCCACAACCGGGCCGGCACCCGCACGATGGTCGCCGAGCCGGGGCGCAACCTGGTCCGCGAGCTGATCTTCGGCAAGCAGAAGCGGCGTCCGACCGCCGCAGTCCCGCTGCTGCGCCCCAGCGCCGACGGGCCGGAGGCCGCCGACGAGCTCAACATCGTCTGGTACGGCCACGCCTCGACGCTGATCGAGATCGAGGGCCGGCGGGTGCTGCTCGACCCGGTCTGGAGCGAGCGGTGCTCCCCCTCGGGTCTGGTCGGCCCACGCCGGCTGCACGAGCCGCCGGTGGGCATCGACGAGCTGCCCCCGCTGGACGCCATCCTGATCTCGCACGACCACTACGACCACCTCGACATGGCCACGGTGCGGGCGCTGCTCGCCGGGCAGTCCGCGCCGTTCCTGGTGCCGCTCGGAGTGGGCGCGCACCTGGACCGCTGGGGCGTACCCGCCGAACGGATCATCGAGCTGGACTGGTCCGAGTCGCACCGGGTGGCCGGCCTGGAGATCACCGCCACCGCCGCCCAGCACTTCTCCGGACGCGGGCTGCGCCGCGACGGCACCCTGTGGAGCTCGTGGGTGGTGGCCGGGGCGCGCCGCAAGGTCTTCTACACCGGCGACTCCGGTTACTTCGACGGGTACGCCGAGATCGGCGCCGAGCACGGGCCGTTCGACGTGACGCTGATGCAGATCGGCGCGTACGACCGGGCCTGGCCGACGATCCACATGTTCCCGGAGGAGGCGGTCAGCGCCCACCTCGACCTGCGCGGCGGGCTGTTCGTGCCGGTGCACTGGGCGACGTTCAACCTGGCCCTGCACGACTGGTCCGAGCCCGTCGACCGGCTGTGGGCCGAGGCGAAGGCCCGCGACGTGCGCCTCGCCGTGCCCCGCCCCGGCGAGCGGGTCGTCGTCGACGAGCCGCCCGCCGTCGACGGGTGGTGGCAGGCCGTCGCCTGAGGCAGGCCACAGCAGGCCGTCCCCTGAGGGAATCCGCGGCAGGCATCGCCTGAGGCGGCCGTCGCAGGCATCGCCTGAGGCGGCCGTCGGGTCGTCAGAGCACGAACGCGTCGGTCCAGAGCGCGCCGGACCGGCCGGAGAGCGCGTCGAGCATGGCCACCGCCTGACCATCGGTGAGCTGCGCGACGAAGTCGACGATGGCCCGGCCCCGGGCGCGACCGATCCGGTCCGTGGTACGCGGGTGCAGCTCCGCCTCGGCCAGCTCGACCAGGTCGTGCAACCGGCGGGGCAGCCGGGACTCCTCCTCCGGGTCGAGCAGCCACTCCCACAGCGCCTCGACCAGGGTGCCCAGCAGCCGGGCCTGGCCGCGCTGGTGCAGGGCGAGGTCCGGGCGGGCCAGCACGAAGCGGTGGTGGACGAACTTGAGCACCTGCACCTCGTGCCACTGGGCGCAGCCCAGCAGCACGTGCCCGGAGCGCACCGACGGCTGTTCGGTGACCGTGATCGCCTCGACGAAGCGGGTTGACCAGCGCGCGGAGAACCGGGCCACGTACTGCTCGGCCTCGATCGAGCCGTCGAACGGCATCGCGAGCAGCCCGTCCACCAACTCCTCGCGGACGTGCTCGACGGCGGCCGCGAACGCGTCGTCGTCGGCGATCCAGGCGTCCTTGCGGTGCAGCTGCCGGCGTAGCCGCTCGATCGCCGCCCCGGGTCGCCGGGCAGCCGTGGCCAGCGCCGCGTCGGTGATGGCCCGCAGCTGCCCACTCTCGCGCTGCCAGGCCATCAACTCCGCGGAGACCGAACCCTGCTGGAGCACCCCGACCCGGTAGAAGTCCTCCACGTCGTGGATGGCGTACGCGATGTCGTCGGCGGTGTCCATCACGGACGCCTCGACGGTCTGCTGCCAGTCCGGGATGCGGCCGGCGAACGGGGCCCGGGCCTGCCGCAGGTCGTCCAGCTCGGTCCGGTACGCGCCGAACTTCGACGACCCGCTCTCCGGGTCGTCCGGCGGCGGGGTGGCGCCCCGCGGCGGCGGGTCCATCGTGCGCGGGTGCGGGTCGGGGTGGTCCAGCCGGGTCCACGGGTACTTCAGCATCGCCGCGCGGACCGCCGCGGTCAGGTCCAACCCGGTGGTGGCCGCGCCACGGATCTCGGTGCTGGTGACGATGCGGTACGACTGCGCGTTGCCCTCGAAACCGTCGGAGAGGCCGAGGCGCTGGCGGGCCAGCCGGTCGAGCACCCGCTCCCCCAGGTGCCCGAACGGTGGGTGGCCGAGGTCGTGGGCGAGCGCCGCCGCCTCCACCACGTCGGGGTCGCAGCCGCCGAGCTTGTCCAGCAGGTCACGCCACCGTTCGTCGGCGCCCAACCGCTCGGCGACCGCCCGGGCCACCTGAGCGACCTTGAGGCTGTGGGTGAGCCGGTTGTGCACCAGCAGCCCGGAGCCGACGGGGCTGATCACCTGGGTGACACCACCGAGGCGGGCGAAGAACGGCGAGCCGACGATCCGGTCCCGGTCGGCACGGAACGGGTTGGCCGTGAGGTCGCCGAGGGCCCGGGCGCTGCCGCCGAAGAGCCGCCGGGCGCGCGGCTCCGCAGCAGATTCCATGATCGCAACGCTAGCGCAGGCCCGACGGGACCGCCGCCGGTCACCCCGGCCGGGCGATGCGGTTCGGTCTGCCGCCCCGGCCGGGCGCGGCGACAGCGACCGGGGCCGCCCGGCAGAATGCAACCGGTACCCACTCCCGAAGGCGGATCGAGATCGTGACCCAGTCTGTTCATCAGCGGATCGCCGACGAGCTCGGCGTGGCCGAGCGTCAGGTACGGGCGGCCGTGGAGCTGCTCGACGGCGGCTCGACAGTGCCGTTCATCGCCCGCTACCGCAAGGAGGCCACCGGCCTGCTCGACGACACCCAGCTGCGCACCCTGGAGGAGCGGCTGCGCTACCTGCGCGAGCTGGACGAGCGGCGGGCCGCGGTGCTGGAGTCGATCCGCACCCAGGGCAAGCTCGACGAGGCCCTGGAAGCGCAGATCATGGCCGCCGACTCGAAGTCCCGGCTGGAGGACATCTACCTCCCGTACAAGCCGAAGCGGCGGACCCGGGCGCAGATCGCCCGCGAGGCCGGGTTGGCCCCGTTGGCCGAGACGCTGCTGGCCGACCCGGGTCAGGACCCGAAGGCCACCGCCGCCGGGTTCGTCGACGCGGACAAGGGCGTCGCCGACGCCGCCGCCGCGCTGGAGGGCGCCCGGGCCATCCTCATCGAGACCTTCGCGGAGGACGCCGACCTGATCGGCACGCTGCGCGAGCAGATGTGGTCGCGGGGCCGGCTGGTTTCCCGGGTACGCGAGGGTCAGGAGACGGCCGGCGCCAAGTTCGCCGACTACTTCGACTTCTCCGAGCCGTACCCGAAGCTGCCCTCGCACCGGATCCTGGCGATGTTCCGGGGCGAGAAGGAGGGCGTGCTCGACCTGACCATGGAGTCGGAGCAGGCGGGCGAGGCGGACGCCGTACCGGCCGGCCCGACCCGGTACGAGGCGGCCATCGCCGGCCGGTTCGGGGTGTCCGACGCGGGCCGCCCGGCCGACCGTTGGCTGACCGACACGGTCCGCTGGGCGTGGCGTACCCGGATCCTCATCCACCTCGGCGCGGACCTGCGGATGCGGCTGTGGCAGGCGGCCGAGGAGGAGGCCGTCCGGGTCTTCGCCACCAACCTGCGGGACCTGCTGCTCGCCGCGCCAGCCGGCACCCGGCCCACGATGGGCCTGGACCCGGGCCTACGGACCGGCGTGAAGGTGGCCGTCGTGGATGCCACCGGCAAGGTGGTCGCCACCGACACGATCTATCCGCACGAGCCTCGCCGGCAGTGGGACGCGTCGGTGGAGACCCTCGCCCGGCTGGCCGGGGCGCACGGGGTGGAGCTCATCGCGATCGGCAACGGCACGGCCTCCCGCGAGACCGACAAGCTCGCCGGTGATCTGATCGCCCGGCACCCGCAGCTCAACCTGACCAAGGTGATGGTCTCCGAGGCCGGCGCGTCGGTCTACTCCGCCTCCGCGTACGCCTCCCAGGAGCTGCCCGGGATGGACGTGTCGCTGCGCGGCGCGGTCTCCATCGCCCGCCGCCTCCAGGACCCTCTCGCGGAGCTGGTCAAGATCGACCCGCGCTCGATCGGCGTCGGCCAGTACCAGCACGACCTGTCCGAGGTGAAGCTGTCCCGGTCGCTGGACGCGGTAGTGGAGGACTGCGTGAACGCGGTCGGGGTGGACGTCAACACCGCCTCCGCGCCGCTGCTGACCCGGGTCTCCGGGATCGGCGCCGGGCTGGCCGAGAACATCGTGCTGCACCGGGACGCCAACGGGCCGTTCCGTACGCGTACCGAGTTGAAGAAGGTGGCCCGGCTCGGGCCGAAGGCGTTCGAACAGTGCGCCGGCTTCCTGCGCATCCCCGGTGGCGACGACCCGTTGGACTCCTCCAGCGTGCACCCCGAGGCGTACCCGGTGGTGCGCCGCATCCTCTCCACCACCGGCCAGGACCTGCGCTCGGTGATCGGCAAGAGCGGCATCCTGCGCGGGCTGCGGGCCACCGACTTCGTCGACGACCGGTTCGGCCTCCCCACCGTCACCGACATCCTCGCCGAGTTGGAGAAGCCGGGCCGGGATCCCCGCCCGGAGTTCCGCACCGCCACCTTCGTCGAGGGGGTGGAGAAGATCAGCGACCTGACGACGGGGATGGTGCTGGAAGGCGTGGTCACCAACGTGGCCGCGTTCGGCGCGTTCGTCGACGTCGGAGTTCACCAGGACGGTCTGGTGCACGTCTCGGCGATGTCCCGGACCTTCGTGAAGGACCCCCGCGAGGTGGTGAAGTCCGGCGACGTGGTCAAGGTCCGGGTGCTCGACGTGGACGTACCCCGCAAGCGGATCTCGCTGACCCTGCGCCTGGACGACGAACCCGCCGCCGGTGGTGGCGGCGGTGGTGGTCGGGCGGGCCAAGAGGGGCGTGGGGGGCCGGCGCAGCGCGCGCCGCAGGGTGGCCGCGGTGGGCAGGGCGCATCCGCTGGCCCGCAGGGTGGCCGCGGCACCGGACAGCAGGGCGGTCGTGGCGGACAGGGCGGTCGTGGCGGACAGGACGGTCGCGGCGGACAGGACGGTCGCGGCGGCTCACAGGGCGGTCGTGGCGGGCAGGGTGGTCGCGGCGGACAGGACGGTCGCGGCGGCTCACAGGGCGGTCGCGGCGGGCAGCGGCAGGGCGCACCGGCGCCGGCCAATGACGCGATGGCGGAGGCCCTGCGCCGCGCCGGACTGGCCTGACCCTCAGCACGTCAACCCCGCGCCGTCCCGTCGATCATGGAGTTGTGGTGGGTGACAAATCACCCGCACAGCGCCAACCCAGGCACCACAACTCCATGATCGACGAAGCCGAGGTGATCTGCTCCGTCGATCTTGCACTTACTGTCCCGACATAAGCGGTCATTCCCTGTGTATCGACGACCGAAAACGCAAGATCGGCGCGGGCGGCGGGCGGCGGGCGCGGGCGGCGGGCGGCGGGCTCGGTCGGCGTGGGCGACCCCGCGGTGGACCTGATGCCGGCGTGGAACATGCTCGCCGCGGGTTCCCGGGAGACGTACCGGCGGGCGTTGGGCGTGGACGACTCGACCTGGCAGCGGGGGCGCGGCTGGGCCCTGGAGCAGGCGATCAACGCGCTGCCGTACTACGTCGAGACCAACACGGTGATGGTCGGCATCGCCCGGCAGACGCTGCGCGCCGTGCTCGACCGAGTCGGCTCGCGTACCGTCGGCGTCGTGAGTCAGCGAGACGCCCGGGAGTGGCGGGATCAGCAGCGGCAGGCGGTGCGGGCGCACGCCGACGCGGACGCGCGGCGGCGGGCCGCCGAGCAGGCCGAGGCAGCGAAGCTGGTGGCCTGGTTCGTGGCCGAGGCGACCCGGCGCGGGCTGCGCACCACCCGGCTGGTCGCCCGGGGGTACGACGGGCGTGGGCGCTACCGGACCAGGCTGACCGGCTGGTACGTCGACCGGGCCGAGACCCGGGCGGTGGACGTGGCCGGTCGGTTCCACCTGCTGACCGTGCCGGGCGGTCTGCGGGCCCGGCTGTTCGGCGCTGACCCGGAGCCGAGCCCGGCGCCGTTGGTGGTCGGGGCCGGTGGCCGCGACGGTGAGTCGATCCCGCTGCGGACGCTGCTCACCCGGCTGCTGGACGACGGGCCCGCCGGGCCAGGTTCCACCACCAGGCCTGCTGCACCACAAGGGTGAGCAGGCCGGCAAGGACGATCGCGCTCAGGTTGATCACCAGTTGGAGCGCCGAGCCGCCCGCTTCGTCCCACACTCCGTAGGCGGCCGCTACCGCCACGTTCGCCGCCGCCGGAACCGTGGTGACCGAGATGAGCACGCCGACCAGGCTGCCGGACTTCTTCGACGTCAGCGAGAGCATGCCGGCGACACCGGCGAGTAGACCGACCACCCAGGACAGCGCGTCCGGCCGCCAGATGAAATCGGTGAGCGGACGGTCGGCCAGCAGCATCTCCCGACTGACCAGACCGACGGCGGTCAGCGCCCAGGTGCTCAGCACGGTCGCCACCATGGCCGCCAGGAAGCCGACCGCGAGAGCCTGCACGGAGCGGCCGACCACCCCGAGTTGGCGGCGCAGCAGCGCCACACACAGCGCGGCGAGAGGGCCGAACTCCGGGCCGACCACCATCGCCCCGACGATGAGGATCGGCTGGTCCAGCAGCACGCCGATGCCGGCGATCATGGTGGCCACCACGATAAGCACGAGGTACGTGCCGGACAGTTCCGTCTGCTCGCCGGTCTTCGCGGCGATCTCGTCCCAGACCACAGCGTCCGCGCCACTGCCCGGTGCCCGGTCCGCCGCCCGGTCGGCCGCCGCGGAAATGGTCAACTCGACGTCCTCGGCCGCGATGCCGCCGTCGGTGTCCACGCCGATCCGCTGCAACTGCCGCAGTACGCGGTCAGCGCTCTCCCGCACCACGTCGCAGAGGATGAGATCACCCTGCGGTTGCCGGGCGGCACCAGGCAGCACGGCGAGGTGAGTTACCCCCGCCTCTGCGGAAAGCAGGTCGACGACCTCCGTCGACCTGCTTTCCGGGGCGATCACCCTCAGGTGCAGCACGCGCCATCCCCTCGCAGGTCCGGCCGTTCTTCCCTCGCCGACCGGCCGTCGCGACTCTACAGCTCGCCCCGTCGAGGCCAGGAACTGCACGAGGCCGAGTTCGCAACGTGAGCCTCGGCCTGGTCGAAGATCGCGATCGACTCACCCCGCTCGGGCGCTGGCTACGCGCCACCAGTCTGGACGAGCTGCCCACGCTCTGGAACGTGCTGCACCGGGGTCAGCGCCGCCGGTGGCTCTCCACCGCCTCGCAAAGCGCCCGCTCGACCCGCTCGGCACCGGCGGCGACGGAGAAGACCCGGTCGTAGTGCGCCTGTCCGGCCTGGCCGAGCAGCTCAAGCTTCTCCCGGCCCAGGTCGCAGAGTTCCCGCAGGGCGTCGGCGATGGAGTCGGGGTCACCCGGTCGGGCGGTGATACCCGCACCGCTGTCCCGCGCGACAGCGGCGGCGTCCCCCTCCGCGGCGACCAGCAGGGCCCGACCGGCGGCGAGGGTGGCCTGCACCTTGCTCGGCATCGTGTACGCGGACATGCCGCCCGGTCGCAGGCTCACGTAGTGCGCGTCGCCGGTGGCCATGAGGGCGGGCATCCGCTCCCGGGGCACCCGCCCGAGGAAACGCACGTGTGTCGCGTTCGCCTCCTCGGCCCGGCGGCGTAGCCGCTCCTCCGTGGTGCCGGAGCCGGCGATCAGGCAGACCAGCCGCGGGTCGCGGATCCGGACGCAGGCGTCGATGAGCGAGTCGAGCCCCTGCGCCTCGCCGAGCGTGCCGGCGTACACCAGCACCACCTGGTCCTCACGGAGCCCGAGCTCGGCGCGTAGGTCCGCGACGCCGGTACGCGGTGTCTCGTCGGCCCACACCGGAATGTGGACGAGCTTCTCCCGGGGCACGCCTCGGCTGGCGAGCAGGTCGGCGGCGCCGGGCGAGACGTACGCGACCCGGCCGGCGCTGCGGTACATCCCACCGCACCAGCTGGCCATTCCCCGCTCGATCATCCGCGAGACCCGGTCGGTGCCGATGAAGCCGCTGGCCACCGCGCTGTCGGGCCACAGGTCCAGGACGTGCAGGAGCACCGGCACCCGCTGCACGTACCGGGTGAACCACATCGGCAGGGCGACGCTGATCGGTGAGTTGCCGACCCAGAGGGCGTCCAGGCCGCGCAGCGCCGGCGTGCCGGAGAGCAGCGCGGAGGCGGCGAAGGAGCCGTAGTTCGCCATCCGTCGCAGCGCGGATCGGTCATGGCTGGGATAGAGGGCCACCCGGCGGATCCGGGTCGTGCCGTCGACCTCGTCGAGTCGGCGGGTCACCCGGTAGCCGGGCGCCAACTCGCCGGTCGGGTAGTTGGGGAAGCCGGTGAGGACCTGGACCTCGTGCCCTCGGCGGGCGAGGGCCCGGGCGAGCATCCCGGGGAGCGCGGCGGCGCCCGGCTCCGGGTCGAACCACTGGGTGAGCAGACCGATCCGCATCGGCCTCACCTCGCCGCTGAGCCGGCGACAGGGCGCGCGGACTGCTCGCCATCGGCCTGCCACAGCGTGGTCAGCGACTCACCGAGGTCGTACGCGGGCGCCCACCCGAGCACCCGGTTCGCGCGCTCGATGTCGGCGCACATCCAGGGCACCGCGGCTGAGCGGCTGGCGTCCGGCGCGAAGCTGCCGTCGCGGATCTCGCCGGTGAAGCCGGACACCTCGGCCAGCAGCTGGACGACCTCGCGGGTCGCCACCGCCTTTCCGCTGCCCACGTTGAAGACCCGCGCGGGCCCCGGCCGGGAGCGTGCCGCCGCGAGGACCGCCGTGGCGACGTCCCGCACGTCGACGAAGTCCCGGTACGTGTCGTGCAGGCCCACGGCGATCTCCTCCATTCCGGTGGCGACCGCCGACCTCACCATCGCGGTCACCCGAGTGAGCACGTTCCCCGGCGGCATTCCCGGCCCGACCGGGTTGAAGATCCGCAACACCATCGTGTCGAGGCGGCCGGCCCCACCGGCCAGTTCCGCCAGCCGGGTGGCGGCCAGGTGGCTGAGCCCGTACTCGCTGACGGGTGTGCCCGGGTAGTCCTCGTCGACGGCGAGACCGTGCGGCACGGTGCCGTACTCGGCGGCCGAGCCGATCCGGATCAGGCGGGCTCCGGGGGCGGCGGCGGCCACCGCCTCGATCAGTTTCGCGGTCGCGACGACGTGCGCCTGCACGAAGTCGTACCCGGAGCCGACGATCCGCCCGGCCGCCGTCACCACCACGTCCGGTCGTTCCCGGCCGACCAGCGCGGTCAGGTCCCGCAGCTCGACCCGGACCAGGTCACACTCCGCGCGGGTGATCGACCGGACGGTGGTGTGGGCGGCCAGCGCCGTCCGGATGTGTCGGCCGAGGAATCCACCGGCGCCCAGGAGCAGGACCCGGTTCATCGCCGGTGGGCGGAGTCGTGTTCGGCGGTCGCCTGCGAGGGCGCGTTGCCGGTGAACTCGTGCCAGGTGGCCGCGCCCGGCGCGGAGATTCCCTGGCGGCTGAGCACCACCCATATGGTGGCCAGGACGATCCGCAGGTCCAGCAGGAACGAGCGGCGGTCGACGTACTCGACGTCGTAGGTGAACTTCGCGTCCCAGTCCAGCGCGTTGCGGCCACGCACCTGGGCGAGCCCGGTGATGCCCGGCCGCACGTCGTGCCGGCGGGCCTGTTCCGGGTTGTAGAGGCTGAGGTAGCGGACGAGGTGCGGGCGGGGACCGACCACGCTCATCTCGCCCCGCAGCACGTTCCAGAACTCCGGCAGCTCGTCGAGGCTGCTGGCCCGCAACCAGCGGCCCACCCGGGTCAGGCGATCCGCGTCGCTCACCAGCCCCCGGTCCGGGTCG
This sequence comes from Micromonospora sp. NPDC005205, assembly GCF_040608275.1. Classification (NCBI taxonomy): domain Bacteria; kingdom Bacillati; phylum Actinomycetota; class Actinomycetes; order Micromonosporales; family Micromonosporaceae; genus Micromonospora; species Micromonospora sp. NPDC005205. The sequence continues at coordinate 88,216 of NZ_JBEXHV010000007.1, read as the reverse complement.
GGATGGCGCATCGTCCGGAACTTGACCACCTCGAACAGCTTGCCGTGCAGCCCGGGGCGGGTGTGCCGGAACAGCACCGGACGCCCGTGCGTCACCAGCACGACCAGTGCTACCAGCGCCAGCACGGGAGCGCCGAGCACCAGAACGAGAAGAGCGCCGAGGACGTCGAGAAGCCGCTTCCAACGATCATAGGGTCGCCGTGTCGCAGTGCCTTCCCGACGTGTTTCCCGACCGGTCGTCAGGTCGGAAGCACCGGGGCGCGGGTGCGCCGCGTGGAGAGCAACTTTTGGCATGGAGTACGCATACCACCTTTCCAGAAGGCCAACTCCGTCTTCAGCGCTAACGACTTCGTCGCGCCGACAACGCGGGGCCGAACGGCTATTTCGGCAACGCCGAGCCTTGTTCGCTTATTTGCCGACGACCGCCATGGACAGTCGAACGCGACTCCAATTCCGTTTAGCGGAAGAGGTCACGGTGCCACTTATCCGCGCGTAGGGTCGCGTTCGACGAGAATCCGATTCCCGTGGATGGCCTCCCGGGAAACAGGCAGGAGAAGATGTGGTTTCCTCGCTTTCGGACCGGCGATTCCTGATCACCGGTGGCACCGGGTCCTTCGGCCAGACGATGGTCTCCCGACTGCTCGACGCCGGGGCGGCAGAGGTGCGCGTACTCAGCCGTGACGAGTCGAAACAGGACGCGATGCGGCACCGCCTCGGCGACGACCGGGTCCGCTACTACGTCGGTGACGTCCGGGACTACGACAGTGTGCTCAAGGCCGCGCGGGGAATGGAGTTCGTCTTTCACGCCGCGGCTCTCAAGCAGGTCCCCTCGTGCGAGTTCTTTCCACTGGAGGCCGTGCGGACCAATGTGCTCGGCAGCGCGAACGTGGTGGACGCCTGTGAGCGGGTCGGCGTCGAGGCGCTGGTGCTGCTGAGCACTGACAAGGCCGTCTATCCGGTCAACGCGATGGGCATGACCAAGGCCCTCATGGAGAAGGTCGCACAGGCGCATTCCCGCAACAATCCCGAAGCTCGTACCCGGGTCTGCTGCGTGCGCTACGGCAACGTCATGTACTCGCGCGGATCGGTGATCCCGCTGTTCATCGAGCAGATCCTGCGGGGCGGGCTGCCGACGGTCACCGAGCCATCGATGACCCGCTTCCTGATGTCCCTGCCCCAGTCGGTCGACCTGGTCGAGCACGCCTTCCGGCACGGCCAGCCGGGTGACGTCTTCATTCGCAAGGCCGACGCCTGCACCATCGGCGATCTGGCCACCGCGCTGTGCAACCTGTTCCGGGTCCCGGCGAAGTTCAACGTGCTCGGCATCCGGCACGGGGAGAAGCTGTACGAGACCCTGGCCAGCCGCGAGGAGCTCGCCCACGTCGAGGATCTCGGCGAGTTCCTCCGGGTGCCGGTGGACAGCCGTGACCTCAACTACTCCCTCTACTTCGAGGAGGGCGACGTCGAGAGCGGCAACATGGCCGACTTCCACTCGCACAACGCCCGGCGACTGTCCGTACCGGAGATCGAGGCGCTGCTGCTGACGCTGCCCGAGGTGCGGGCACAGGTCGAGGCCGCGGCGGCGGCGGTCGTAACGGCATGAGCACCCATACCGGTGGCCGGCGACCGGAACTGGTCCCCCGCCGCCGCGGCGGCCCCGGCGCGGAGGAACCGCGCCCGGCGCGACGGGTTCTCGTCGTCGGCGTCACCGGCATGCTCGGTCACGCGGTCATCCGCGAGCTCGGTGACGATCCGGACCTCGACGTGCACGGTGTCGCCCGGAGCATCGAGGACCGCGCGGGGTGGTTCCCCCGGCGCCTGCTCGACCGGATCACCACGGCCGTCGACGCGACCCGCTTCGGCCAGGTCAGGCAGCTCATCGACGACCTGCGACCCGACGTCGTGGTCAACTGTGTGGGTGTGATCAAACAACGACCGGACGTGCAGGACGCGGTGCAGACAGTCACCCTCAACGCGCTCTTTCCCCACCTGCTCGCCGACGCCTGCGGGCAGCTCGGCAGCCGCCTGATCCACGTCAGCACCGACTGCGTCTTCTCCGGTCGGCGGGGCGGCTACGTCGAGGACGACCTGCCGGACCCACCCGACCTGTACGGGCGGTCCAAGCTGCTGGGTGAGGCGCGCGGGGTGTCCGCGCTCACCCTCCGTACGTCGATCATCGGGCACGAGCTGGTCACGAACCGCTCGCTGGTGGACTGGTTCCTCTCCCAGCGGGGGCAGGTACGCGGCTTCACCCGGGCCATCTACAGCGGCGTGACGACAGTCGAGTTCGCCCGACTGCTCCGTACGGTGATCCTGCCCCAGGCGGGGCTGACCGGGCTCTATCACGTGGCCGCCGAGCCGATCTCCAAGTACGACCTGCTCCGCCTGATCGCCGAGGTGTACGGGTGGCCCGGCGACATCCTGCCGGACGACGAGTTCACCTGCGACAGGTCGATGAACGCGGACGCCCTCGCCCAGGCCACCGGCTACCGGCCACCGAACTGGCCGGACATGATCCGGGCGATGCACGCCGCCAGGGCCCGCTGGGCTGTCGAACCGGCCCAACCGGGTCTACAGGACGTGCCTCGCTGAGAGCGGTCCACCCGACGACCGCCGGCAACGCCTGCGGCCGGACTTCAAAGGACTTCACGTGGGAAACCGAATGGGCCAACTGGGCCTGCTCGTCGGCGCGACGTGTCTCGTGGTGGTCACCACCATCGCGGCCATCACCGCCCCGCTGGTCGCCACCGGGTTGGTGGCGCTGGTGCTGCTGCTCGCCTTCAGTCGGCGGGTGGACGGCTGGCGGTGGATGCTGGCCCTGACCATCGGCCTTCTGGTGTGCGCCTCGTCGAATGTGCCGGCGGTGGTCGAGGCCAGCTTCTATCCCCGGTACGCGGCGGTCGCGGGCCTGGTCCTCTGGGGGCTCTGCCTACCCGGCCGCACGCCGGCGCGCACCGATGTCTGGACCCGCGTGTTCGTCGCCGCGCTCTGGACGATGGGCGGCCTCGCCACGCTGAGTTCCGCCTGGTCGGTGGTCCCGATGGAGACCCTCCAGCGGGGCGTCGCGCTGCTGCTGCTGGCCGCCTTGGTGCACGTGCTCGTCCGGCGTAGGTGGCCCGATGCTGCGGTCATGATGGCCGATCTGCGCGTGGTCTACCTGGTCCTCACCGCGTCCATCGTGGTCAGTCTCGGCATCGGGTTCGCCGACGGCACGCTCGTCGCGGCGACCTCCAGTGTCACGCGGTTCCAGGGCCTCTACAACAACCCGAACATGCTCGGCATCGTCTGCGCCCTGACGATCCCGTTGGGCTGGGCGGTCTACCGGCAGTCCCGGCGGCAGGTCGTGCTGCTCGGCATGGTGCCGGCCGCCGCCAGCCTGCTGCTGTCCCAGTCGCGTACCGCGCTGATCGCCGTGCTCGTCGGTGCGCTCTGGCTGGTGCTGCGCTACGGGCTCGGCCGGATGGTGCGGCTGGCCGCGGGGGTGACCGCCCTGCTGCTGGTGGCACACCTGTTCAACATGCTGCCCACCGTCCTCGCCGCACCCTGGATGCGCCAGTTCGTCCTGCGCTTCACCGACCCCACCGGCGGCGACCTGTCCAACGGGCGGACCCAGATGTGGCAGACGACCGTCGACCTGTGGTGGCAGAACCGCCCCACGCTGGGCTTCGGGTACGCGTCGCGCAACCACCTGTTCGAACTAGCCGGCGCCGACGAGTTCTTCGGCACCGCCGGCGTCAGCGTGGTGCACAACAGCTACCTGCAACTGCTGTTGGAGCTGGGGCTCGCCGCCGTGATACCGCTGCTGCTACTGCTCCTGGCCGCGGGGCGGGTCGTCCTGCGGGCACCGGTGCGCCGGGCCGGCGCGGGTCTGGTCTGGCTCGTCGTCACCGGACTACTGATCCAGGTCACCGAGTCGGCCATGTTCGGCACGGGCCAGACCTACCCGTACGTGTTCTGGACCGTGGTCGCCGCCGCGCTGCTGCACCTGCCGAAGAAGCCGGACCCCGCCGACCGGGAGGCCACGGCCCGCGCCAACCTGCCCCACGCCGAGGCACGCCATCAGCGGGCCGGCGTGTTCGACGAGGGCGTGCCACGCCGACCCACAGCCCTGCTGCGCTAGCGCCCACGCACTGCGCGACCCCGGCCGGTGGGTGTCGGGCTCAGTTGCCCCGGCCCGCCGTCATGAAGGCGCTCACCCGGTCCCGCCAGGCCCGGTGGTCGAACGACTCGCGGGCCCGCAACCGGGCCGCCCCGCTCATCGCCGTCCACTCCTCGTCGCGCAGCCGCAGCGCCCGCTCGACCGCCGACCGGACATCGTCCGGCCCGTTGCCGTCGAGCACCAACCCCTCGACCCCGTCGTGGACGTAGGCGGCGAGGTCACTGGTGTGGTTGAGCAGCACCGGGCACCCAGCGGCGAGACTCTCCGGCACCTTGGACGGAAACCCGTTGGCCGCGTACCCCCCGGTGGGGCGGACCAGCATCGAGAAGTGCGACTCCGACAGCAGGGTCAGCACGGTCTCACGCGGAACGCGCCCGAGGAACCGCACGTCCGCCGAGACGGCGTCCAGCACCCCGACGTCCAGATCCGAATGGGCGGCGGCGTCCTGCGCGCTGACCCCGGCAATGGTGAGGCTGACCCGCCGCTGGTGCTCCGGAGCGAGCCGGCTGAGCCCTCGGAGGATCACGTCGAGCATGTCCTTGCGCCCGGGAGTGCCGGCGTAGAGCAGGCGCAGACCGTCACTGATCGGGGGTGGTTGGGGCGCCCGGAACTCGTCGCAGTCCACCTGCGGCGGCACCACGAGCACGTCCAGGCCATGGCCGGTCAGGTAGTCGGCCAGCGTGGTGGAGACCGCCGTGGCCCGGCCGACGAGCCGGGTGGCCAGGAACGTCGACCAGCGATGCCGGAGGAAGTACGGGGTGAGCCAGCCGCGGCGGAACTGCCGTCGGTCGTGGCGTTCGCTGGCGTCCACCACGACCGGGCACCGCAGCACGAGGCGCAGCGTCGCCCAGTTACCGAGGGTCAGCAGGGCCATCGGCAACAACACGACACTCACGTCGCCGCGACCCACGCCGACCCGGCGCACGGCCCGCAGCACGCGCAGCGGTCGGGCCAGCCGGGCCGACGCGCGGGTGAGGTGGTGCCGACCGTGGATCCGCATGGTGACCAGGTCGATGCCGGCCACCCTTGGCTGCCCGGCCGGGAAGGCCACCTCGCAGGGCCAGTCGTTGACCACCAGCGTGTGCGCGCCGTCGGGCGCGGCGGAACGGGCGAGCTGCAACAGGCGGTTGGAGGTGGCGTCCCCGTGCGGAAAGGCGTACGCGCCCACCAGCAGCGGACGGGGCCGGTTGGCCCGCCCGGTCGAACCCACCTCCCGGCGCGGTTGCCGGCCGATCACAGTTGTCTGATCGTTCATTTCTCTCCCCGTGTCGAGAGGGCCGGCGGCCGGGGTGGCGCCGGGTGGTGCGGGCGGCCCGACGCCCACCGTCGGTAGATCGTCAGGTGGGTGGCGGCCGCCGTGTCGATGGCGAAGACGCTGCCCCCGAACCGCTCCGACGCCGCCGAGGCCGAGGTCTGCCCGGTGTACGACGCCGCCGCGCACACCGCGCTCGCCCACCGCCCCGGCGGGGCGTCGGTGTCGACGATGGTCACGCCGGGCAGGTGCTCGTCGATGAAGCGCACCCCGGGCAGGTCGGCGGCCACCGTGCCGATGCCCAACGCGATGGGCTCCAGCACGCCCCCGGGCAGCCCTTCCAGGCAGGACGGGTGGATGACGACGTCGGCCTGGCTCAGCAGCCCGCCCACGTCGTCGCGCGGGCCCAGCAGGTGCACCCGGTCGGCGAGACCGGCGGCGACCGCCGCCACCCGGACGCGCTCGTCGTCGGCGTCGTCGCCCGGCCCGATGAGGACGGCGTGGGCCTCCACGCCCCGGGCCCGCAGCTCGGCGAGGATCGGCGGCAGGAGCCAGCGCCGCTTCTCCGGCGAAGCCCTGCCGACGCTGACGCAGACCAGTTCGGCCGGGCCTGCCCCGATCAACTCGCGTAGGTCGTCGCGGCTGGGGTGGCGCAGCCGGTCCAGGTCGAGTCCGTTGAGGACCACCTGGCACCGGGGGTCGTCGCGCCAGAGCGGATCGTAGGCGAAGGTGAGCGAGCTGGGCGAGACGCCGAGAATGTCGGTGGCGGAGATCCGCAACAGCCGTTTACAGATCCAGCGGTAGACGCGTCGGCGCAGGTTGCGGTGCTGGTTGTCGTCGCCCCGGAAGTGGGCGACGCGGACGGGCGCACCGCACAGGGCGGCGAGCGCGAGCAACACCCCGGAGAAGTTGGCGCAGTCGACGTGCACCACGTCCGGTCGCAGTCGACGCAGCAGGCCCAGGAAGCGGGTGACGAAGCGCAGGTCCAGCGGGATCGGGGTGACGGTGCCGCCGTGCCGGCTGACCACACCGGCCAGCGGGCCGGGACCGATCCGGTCACTGAGCGTCACCAGGTGCACCTCGACGCCGGCCGCGGAGAGACGAGGTAGCAGCTCGGCGGTCCGCATCTCGGTGCCGCCGAAGTTCAGCTCGCCGACCACCCGCAGCACCCGGCACTGTCCGGTCACGTCGGCTCTACCCCGCTCAGCGCCCGGCGGTATCCCACCAGCGCGGCCGGCCCCATGGTGAGCACGTACGCGACGCAGGCCGCCGCCGGCAGGCCGGCGAGCCCGAACTCCCGCAGCGCCCAGATCTTGAGTGCGGTGGCCAGTAGCAGGAACGTGGCCCAGCCGACGAACTGCGGCCGGAGCAGCCCGATGCTGTTCTGTACCAGGATCAGCGGGGAGGTGACCGCGATCAGCAGGGACCAGATCGCCAACCCGATCAGCACGGTGACCGGAATCTCGGTGCGATCGATGCCGCCCACCCACAGGTCGATCAGCCGGTGGCCGTAGCCGACCAGCACCATCCCGACCGCCCCCACGATCACCCCGTAGAGCAGCACCATCCGCCGCGTGTTGCGACGCACCCAGGCCACCTCGCCCCGCGCCAGAGCGGCGCCGTTCACCGGCCAGACCGTCATACCGACCAGACCGACGAAGATCGAGAGGACGCCGAACAGCTTCCCCACCACCGCGTAGTGCGCGGCCGCGGTGGGCCCGAGGACGTTCGCGACCAGCGGGCTGTCGACGTTCAGCGCGATCGCCGACATCGTGGTGAGCGCGAAGAACCGCAGACCCAACCGGAGCAGACCGACAGCGGTGGCCCGGTGCACGAGCTTCGGGCCCGGTCGCGGTCCGCGATCCTGCAACCAGAAGTACGTCACGCAGTTCAGCAGGTTGGTCACCGGCACGGCCAGCACCGCGCAGGCGATGACCGCCAGTGGTCGCCACCCGGCGGCGATGGCGGCGAGCACGGCAGCCATGGCCGCCAGAGCCCCGGCCGACTGCCAGATGTTGCTCTGCACCACCTGGCCACGGGCGTACTGGATCCGCTGGATCAGCGAGAGCGGAATGTTGACCACGAAGGCGCCGAAGCAGAGCAGGATCAGGGCGGACGCCTCTGCGGCGACACCCGGGTCGCTGACGTTGAACAGTGCGTTCCAGGGCACCACGGGTACGACGAGCACGAGACCCGCCAGCAGCGCGACCGCGACCACACCGAGGGTGGCGACTGCGCTGGAGATCTCCCGGGCCTGCTGTCGGGGGTCGTCGGCCAGGTGACTGAGCCGGGTGAGCAGCCCGTTTCCCAGCCCCAGATCGGCGAACCACGCCATCCCGGTGAGGGCGGTGATCGCCATCCACAGGCCGTACCGTTGGTCGCCGAGGAACCGGAAGCACGCCGGGGTGATGACCAGGGGGGCGGCCAGGCCGATACCCTTCGCCACCATCGCGGCGGCGATGCCCACCGTGACCGTGCGGTCCCGGTCCTTCGACGCCGCCGAAGTCGGCGCGGCGGGCGCGACGGTGGTGGCGGCGGCTGGCACCGCCGCCACCGGAGCCAGCGGCTCCGGTGCGGGCCGACTCGCTGCCCGGGTCACCGAGGTGCGGCGACTACGGCGCGCTCGGCGTCCAAGCGACCGGCCATCCACTCGACTGTCGCGCGTAGGCCCTCCGCACGGGCGACGGGCGCGACGTCCGGGAACAGGTGCCGCAGCGTGGCGTTGTCGGCCAGGGAGTGCGCGACGTCGCCGGTACGCGGAGGCGCGTACTCGCGGGCGATCGGTCTGCCGCACAACCCCTCGAGCTCGTCGAGGACCCGCAGCAGGCTGGCCCGGGCGCCGAAGGCCAGGTTCACCGGATGGGGGTGATGTACCCGGCGGCGGAGTGCGTCGAGGATGACGTCGCAGACCGTGCCGACGTAGGTGAAGTCGCGCGACTGTGTCCCATCGCCGTGCACCACCACGGGTTCGTCGCGCAGGGCGGCGTGCACGAAGCGGGGGATGACAGCCGCGTACGCGTGGTCGTGTCGCTGCCCCGGGCCGAACACGTTGAAGAAGCGGAAGGCCATCGTCGGCAGCCCGAACGACGCCTGGTGGGCCAGGGCGTACGCCTCGGTGGCGAGCTTGCTGGCCGCGTACGGGCTCATCGGGCGGGTCCAGGTCAGCTCGGCCTTGGGCAGGGCCGGATTCATGCCGTACACCGACGAGGAGGACGCGACGAGGACGTGCGCGACGCCCTGTCGTCGCGCCGCCTCCAACACCATGAGGGTGCCTGTCGCGTTGGCGTGGTGGGAGGCCAACGGATCGCTCAGCGAGCGCGGGACGCTGGGCAGCGCGGCCAGATGGACCACCGCCTCGCGGCCCGCCATCGCCTCGTCGAGGGCGGCCGGGTCCAGGATTGAGCCCTCGATCAGCTCGACGTCCAGACCGTCGAGGTTGGCCCGCAGCCCGACCGAGAAGTCGTCGAGGACGGTGACCCCACCGATTGTGGGCTCGACCATCGCCGCGCGGGCCAGATTGGACCCGATGAAACCGGCTCCGCCGGTGATCAGAATGCGCATGAAACCCCCCGTGAACGCAGAACACCTGTTCATCGAGTGAACCCGGCCCGCGTGACGGCGACAGCAGGAATTTCACCCTGTCCGGGTGCTGACCGAGAACGACCAGCTTCGCCCCGACGGCGCACAGTGAGGTTTCGTCGTCACTGCAATCGAGGTGGAGGTTCCGACCATGCCCGAGCTGATCGTCTACCGGTCCAACGCCCTGATGTCCGTGAGGTCGCGCTTCGACAGCACCCGGGACCTCGTCATGCCGGCAAACCTCGCGTACGCCGAGGCGATGGTCGGTATGTGGCACTCCGGTCTCACCCAGGTCACCCTGGTGCCCTCCACCGCTACCGACGCGCAGGTGTGGCCAGTCATGTCCGCCGTCGGGACGAAGATCCACGACACTTCCGACGACAACTGCCCGATCAACACCGGCTGGTCGTACGTCGGCGGCAACCACGGCTACAACATCGGCAACCAGATCGTCGTCGCCAACCACGGCAAGACGTCCGTCGACGTGGGCTCGCAGTGGACCGACGGGACGCGCACCTTCACCCTGCTGGCCATCACCAACGCGGACAGCCTGCTGTTCGGCAACCCGTACACGATCGTCGACGGCATCGCGCAGGGTGCCCGGGTCAAGCCGGGCGCGCCGCTCACCCACCTCTCGGGGGCGACCCACACTGCGACAGTGCCGATCACGGGTCTGACGCCCGACGTGCAGATCCGCCCGGCCACCCACTCCCACACGGTGACTGTCGAACTCGACGGGCGACCGGTGCCGGACGGCCGGTTCACGGGGCAGGAGCTGACGATCCGCGAGTCGTATCTGATCCCGTCCTACCAAGGGATGATCGACACCGCACGGGCGAACATCGGCACACCCATCGCCACGATCATGTCGCGGATCCCGTCCCTGTGCCGCATCTCGAACGTCTACCGCTGGTCGCAGGGCGGCCTGCTGGTCGGACAGACGGTGGCCGCGTTGGAGCGGTTCACGCTGAACGCCGGGGTGACCCAGTGCGGTCCGTTGACCCCGGTTGCCGGCGGCACCCGCCGGCAGTTCATGCCGAACGTGGGCGCGGCCGGCGGCCTGAACTGGTCGGTGTGGGCCAACATCGACACGCTCGCGGCCCTCACCGACTTCACCCCGGCGACCCTGACGAACCGGCTGATGCCGGCGAGCAGCATGACCCAGTGGGTGCTCAACAGCGGCCAGATCCAGCAGTGGGGCATCGCCGTGGGGCTGCTGCCGGCCGCCGACGGCGTGCCCGAGATCCGGGCCCGGCACACCACGGCCAAGGGCTGGTTCATCACCTCCAGCCTGAAGAAGAACTACCCGCAGTTGGTGTGGGGCCGCACCCTGGAGGCCGGCGAATCAGTGACCGGAACCGCCTACCGGCGCTACCTGGCACCGCCCTCGGCGGCCACCCAGATCGTCGTGTCGGACTCCACAGGCGACTTCGTGATGATCGAGCGGGTCGAAGCGGTCGCCCAGGCCCAGATGGCGGCGCCGCAGCTGTTCCACCGGCTGCTGGTCCCGGCCGGCCCGACGAACCTCACCGTGCCGGACCGGGTCGCCGTCGGCGGGATCTCGTACAGCATGGCCGTCCCCACCGGTTACGGGATGTGGCGCGCGGAACCCGGCCCGGCGCGGGTGGGGCCGCTGCCCGGCGCGACGTGCCCGCGTGGCAGTTGGTTCCTGGCCCTCGCCGGCCCGACCCAGCAGGTCACCTACGCCGGCACCTACCAGTTGCTGCTGCTGCATCCGGTGTACCTGGCGGAGCCGACCCCGGTCGACCGGGTGTGCGTCGAGGTGACCGCCGAGGGCTCCGGGGTGCTACGGCACGGCGTGTACGCCCACGATCCGGCCACTGGCCGGCCCGCCGGTCTCGGCCCGATCGCCGACTTCGGCAGCGTCGGAATCACGTCCACCGGAGTCCAGGAGTCGGTGTTGAGTGGCTACGTGGTGCTGCCCGCCGGCTGGCACTGGTACGGGCACGTGTGGCAGACGAGCGGCGTCACCCCGCCCACGCTGCGGGCCAGCAGCGCCGGCACCGGCACCACCCTCAACCTCGGCACCAGTTCGGCGGCGATGACCGGGGACCGGTTCGGTTACGAGGTGACCGGCACGACCGGCGCGTTGGGGGCGATCACCATCGCCGGTGTCCACCAGCTGCCGCCACCACGGGTCGCATACCGGAGGGCCTGACCCGGCGCTCGGGTCAGACGGTGGTCACGCCGTAGATCTTCTTCATCGCCGCGTGCTTCTCCGGGACGGGAAGGTGCCCGATGCCCAGCGACCTGGCCTGCAACCGTTCGAGGTACTCGTCGGTGGTCCGCAGCGGTCGGGCCGGGACACCGGCCGCCACCGTGTTGTCCGGGATGTCGCGCGTGACGATCGAGCCCGCCCCGATGACACACCGGTTTCCGATGGTGACACCGGCCAGGATCATCGACCGCATCCCGATGTAGACGTCGTCGCCGATCGTGATCGGGGCGGTCCAGTCCAGGTCGGGATGGTCTTTGCGGAGGATCAGGGTGCCGCCGTCGTGCGTGACGAACTGAACCTCGGAGGTGATGTAGACGTTGTTTCCGATGGTGATCAGCCACGGCTCCGAGCCGAACATCGCCCGGCTGATGCCGTAGAACCTGACCCGCCCGGTCAGGTTCACCCCCAGGGACCGCGCGAACGCCTCGGGGTCACGGGTGGCGGCCAGGTGGTCCTGGACTCGTCGGACCATCGTACGAACGCGCTTGGGCACGTGCTGTCCTCGCTCATCGGAGCCTACCGGGGTGGCGGGCGACGGACCCTCCAACGTGGGCCCAGCCATTGCAACGACGCAACTCCAGCCCGAGTGACGCGGTCGCGCCCAGCCGGATCAGGCGCAGAACTGCCGGGCGTGGTCCAGCACGTTGAGTTCCCGGACCTGTTGTCGCCAGAGTCGGTAGCGCCGGCCGGCGCTCTCCTTCGCCTCGGCGCGCTCCCGGGCCGACCGGTTGGCCAGCCGGTCGAGGGTCTCACTCAGCGCGGCAGCGGTGGCGGGTCGGACCACCGCTCCCCCACCGGTGGCGATCAGGTCGCTGAATGGCGTCGCGTCCGAGCAGACCACCGGGCAACCGGACGCGAGACTTTCCAGGATGACGTGTCCGTAGTTCTCGCCAAGCGTCGGGAAGAGGAAGGCGTCGTATCGGCTGAACGTCGCCATCACCTCGTCCGCCTTGAGTTCCCCGAGGTAGCGGACCCGGACGCGGTCGGGCATCGCGTCGATGAGGCGTTGGCAGCCCGCCCAGTACTGCTCGTCCTCCCGCGGACCGTAGATGTCGAACTCCAGCGGGCGGGTCGCGCCGGCGACCGCCTCCAACGCCCTGGTGAGGTTCTTCATCGGGGAGATCCGGCCGACGAACACCAACCGCAACGGCCCGTCGTGAGCGACGGCCGGGGGTGCCGGTTGTTCCGGGATCGGGCACTCGTTGCCGTTCACCATGACCTGCGCCCACGGCATGACGGCGCGGATCTGCTTCTCCTCCAGCCCACTGCACGCCTGCCAGCGCACGTCGAGCTGACGCAGCAGCGGGGCCCAGACCGCCAGGAAGAGCCGCTTCTTGCGCGCCTTGATGGCGAGCGCGCCGGGCGAGAGCTCGCCGCGCGGGGCCAGCATGATCGCGCGGACGCGCACCAGTCGCAGCGCCACCGCCAGAATCGGCAGCACCGAGAAGAGGGACCAGAGGCTGTTGACATAGATCAGGTCGACCGGGCGGGACCGGATGTGCCGAGCCAGTCGGACCCAGTGCCGCAGCGCGAACGGGCCGAGGTAGAAAACGGCGCAGCGCTCGTCGCGCCGCACCAGCCGCCCGGACAGGCCCGGGTAGGGTTTGGGCGAGCAGAGGTCCCGGTCTCCGGTGACCAGGGTGACGTCGAGGTCATCCGGCAGGGTGTCCAGGATGAACCGCAGGGAGCGGATCGGGCCGCCGCCACGAAAGCCCGGCTCGAAAACGCGAGCGGTGGCGAGCACCCGGTAAGCCGCCGTGGTCGCGGATCGCGTCGCCCCCCTGGCTATCCCGGCGCTGCCGGGCAGACGCGTCCTTGCCAGCTCGTTCACCTTCGGCTCACCTTCCAGACTGCTGACCCGGCGTCGGCACCCGCACTCACCCGTCACCATCGGCACCGGTAACCGGTTCAGATGACGGAGAGCGGCCAGCGTTCTCCGTAGCCGAGGGAGCCGCGGTTGACGACCGACGTAGTGATCGTAGGCGCGGGTGGGATGGGCCGTGAGGTTTATGGGGTCATTCGGCTGTTGAACACCATTTCGGACAATGCGCCACCCTGGCGGGTTCTGGGCTTCGTCGACGACTACCCCACCGAACTCCACGTCGAGTCGGTCCACCGTCTCGGCGTTGCCTTCCTCGGCCCGACCCGATGGCTGGCAGCCCAACCGGCAAGCACCCATGTGGCGCTCGGCGTCGGGCATCCGAGGTTGCGCCGCGAGACCGACCAGGCCATCGCCGGGTACGGCCTACCGGCGGCCACGGTGCTGCACCCGGCCGCCGAGATCGGCCCTGACTGCGTCTACCAGCAGGGACTGTTCGCCGCCGGCGGCGCCCGGGTGACGACGAACGTGCTGTTGGGGCGCCACGTGCACCTCAACCAGAACTGCACGGTGGGGCACGACACCGTGCTCGGGGATTATGTCTCGGTCAATCCGCTTGCCGCGGTTTCCGGGTACTGCCGGCTGGGGGACGGCGTCCTGGTGGGCACCACGGCCGCGATCCTGCCGAAGCTGACCGTTGGCCGGGACGCCACTGTGGGCGCAGGTGCCTGCGTGACGCGCGATGTCGCCCCGGAAGTCGTGGTCACGGGTGTGCCGGCCCGGCCCATGGACCGGTCACCGGCGAATGCCCGCCCAGTCGTGATGGCGGCGCACGGTCGACAGGATGAAGTCGACGACCCGGCGTGACGTGTCGGGAACCTGGTAGTCGAGCGGGCAGGCGACCGAGCCGTCGGCCACCTGCGCGATCACCACCCGGATGGCCTCGACGACCCCGTCGGGTTCCAGGCCGGTCATCACGATCGCCCCGCTGTCCAGCGCCTCGGGACGCTCGATGGATTCGCGCAGGGTCACCGCCGGGAACCCGAGAATCGCGGCCTCCTCGCTGACGGTGCCGCTGTCGGAGAGGGTGCACCTCGCATGCCGTTGCAGCGTCACGTAGTCGAAGAAGCCGAACGGCTCGTGGAAGGCCACGCCGTCGAGGTGCAGGCCGTCGCCCGCGAGCGCCTCCAACCGCTTGCGGGTACGCGGATGCGTGGAGACCAGCAGCGGTAGCCGCCACTCGTCGCGGACCGCCCGCAGGCAGTCCAGCAGCCGACGGAGCCGGTCGGGGTGGTCGACGTTCTCCTGCCGGTGCGCGCTGACGACGAAGTAGCCGCCCGGTTCGAGTTCGAGCTGGGCCAGCACGGTGGAACCGTCGACCTGCCGCCGGTAGTGATCGAGCACCTCGCGCATCGGTGAGCCGGTGTGCAGGATGCGGCGCGGGTGTAGCCCCTCGGCGAGCAGGTTGCGCCGGGCGTGCTCCGAATAGACCAGGTTGAAGTCGGCGATGTGGTCGACCATGCAGCGGTTCGTCTCCTCCGGCACGTTCAGGTCGAAGCAGCGGTTGCCGGCCTCCATGTGGTAGACCGGCACGTTCATCCGACGGGCCATCAGTGCCGAGATCGCGCTGTTCGTGTCACCGAGCACCAGCAGCGCGTCCGGGCGCAACTCGGTGATCGCCCTCTCCGTACCGACCAGCACGGCGCCGAGGAGGCTGCCGAGCGACCGGGTGTCGGCCCGCAGAAAGAGATCCGGAGCGCGGACCCCCAACTCCCTGAAGAAGACATCGGAGAGCGAGGGGTCCCAGTTCTGCCCCGTGTGCACCAACGTGTGCTCCACGGTCCGATCCAGTGCGTCGATCACCCGGGCCAACCGGATGATCTCCGGCCGGGTCCCGACGACGGTCATCACGCGGGTCACTTGACGCCTCCTGGTGGCAGTTGTACGGATTCGGCCCGCTGGGCGGGAAGTTGGCAGGGCTCCCGGTACGCGGGATCGCGAATCACCCGCCACGCCTGGTCGAGGACGCTGATCGGAGCCCTGCTCGCCCGCCAACGGCGGTACGCGGCTCCCGCCTCGACCCGCGCCGCGTGCCGCTGTTTGGGGGTGCTGGTCGCCACCTGAGTGACGAGGGCGCCCAGTGCCGCCGCAGTCAGCTCGGTGAGGACCAGCCCACCGCCGTCGCGCAGCACCGCCGTCCACGGTGTCCGGTCAGAGCAGAGCACCGGGCAGCACGCGGAGAGGCTCTCGGCGATGGCGTTGCCGTAGTTCTCCCCCCGTGTCGGCATGACGAAGGCGTCGTAGCGGGAGAAAGTCGCCCGGACCTGCTCGGGCAGCAGTTCACCCCGGTAGCTGACGGCGACCGAGTCGGGCAGCTCGGCCAGGCGCTCCCGGCAGCGTCGCCAGTACGCCTGGTCCTCGACCGGGCCGTAGATGTCCAGCCGCACCGGCACCGGCACGAAGGCGAGCGCGGCCAGCACCAGGTCGAGGTTCTTCATGGGCGAGATCCGCCCGATGAAGACCAGCCGCGCGTGGTGGGTAGCGGGTATCTCGACCGGCGTCTCCTGCGGTTCGGGACCCCGGCTGACCGCGACGACGCCGATCCGCGCCCGCGGCAGCACCCGCCGGATGTCGTCTGCCTCGACAGGTGTGGTGGCGTGCCACAGCACCCGACGGTCGAGCAGCATCCAGCGCCAGGCGGTCAGGAAGATCCGCTTACGGAATCGGTGCACCCGAAGGGCGGCCTCGCCGAACTCACCCCTGGGCGCGACCAGGATTCGGCCCACCCGCAGCAGACCGAGTCGGGCCGCGGCCATGGGCAGGATGGAGAACGTCGACCAGACGCTGTTGACGTACAGCAGATCGAAACGGCCGGCGCGCAGCGAGCGCCAGAGCGACCGCCACTGCCCCGGCCGACGTACACCGAGATAGAAGACGTTGGTCCGGCCGACCCGGGCCCAGCGGCCGGAGAGTCCTGGATAGGGGTCGCGGCATCCGAGATCACGATCGCGGGTCAGCATGGACGTCTCAATGTCGTCACTGGCCAGGGCGAGCACTTCGGAAATGGACCGGACAGGCCCTCCGGCACGCCAACCCGGAGAGAAATAGCCGGCCGTGACAAGGACGTGGAATTTGTTCTTGTCGACAGTCGCCAGTGTTTCTCGGGTGTCCGCCGCGGGGGTGGGTTCGCCGGCCATCCTCGCTCCTCGATCGTGCCACGGGATCGATTGACTCAACGAGTGGATGCTCGATCCGTGACTGAGTCACCGTCTCAAATGGACGGCGCAGAATAAATTCCACCAGATTCATGAAACCTCAGAAGCGGCGTGCCCGAGAGCGATATAAGGAACCGCGGGGAAAATTGGCCCAGCGGAGAGGGACTTCATGTCACGAACGGCACTCATATCCGGCATCACCGGTCAGGACGGCAGTTACCTGTCGGAGTTCCTGCTCGACAAGGGATACACGGTGCACGGCATCAAACGGCGGTCGTCCTCTTTCAACACCGAGCGGATCGACCACGTCGACGTCCATCCGCGCAGCGGTGACGCCCGCCTCTTCCTCCACTACAGCGACCTGTCCGACCCGGCCTCACTGACCGCGCTGATTCGGGACATCCGCCCCCACGAGATCTACAACCTGGGCGCGCAGAGCCACGTCCGGGTGTCCTTCGACATCCCCGGGTACACGGCGGACGTCACCGGGCTCGGGGCGCTGCGCATGATGGAGGCGGCCCGGTCCGCCGACGTCGGCTGCCGGTTCTACCAGGCGTCCTCGTCGGAGATGTTCGGCTCGACCCCACCCCCGCAACGCGAGGAGACCCCGTTCCACCCGCGCAGCCCGTACGCGTGCGCCAAGGTGTACGCCTTCTGGTCGGCGGTGAACTACCGCGAGTCCTGGAACATGTTCTGCGCCAACGGCATCCTGTTCAACCACGAGAGCCCGCGCCGGGGTGAGAACTTCGTGACCCGCAAGATCACCCGCGCGGTGGCCAGGATCGAGGCCGGCATCCAGGACAAGCTCTACCTGGGCAACCTTGACGCCGTTCGGGACTGGGGCTACGCGCCGGAGTACGTCGAGGCGATGTGGCTCGCCCTCCAACAGGACACCCCGGACGACTACGTGATCGCCACCGGCGAGGGTCACACCGTGCGCGAGTTCGTCGAAGCCGCGTTCGACCGGGTCGGGTTGGAGTGGCAGCAGTACGTGGAGCTGGACCCGGCCTACTTCCGCCCGGCGGAGGTCGACGCCCTCATCGGCGACTACTCGAAGGCCCGACGCACCCTGGGGTGGGCGCCGAAGACGCTCTTCAGCGACCTGGTCCGGGTCATGGTCGACGCCGACCGGCAGCTCCTCGAGGACGAGCGGATGGGTCGACTGATCCGGGTGGACCGGTGAGGGTCGCGGTCGACGCCGCACCCATCCGTCCCGGTCACGCCGCAGGGCTCGAAGCCTTCACCTACGGCCTGTTGACCGGCATGGCCGCCGACGACTCCTGCGAGCTGCGGGTGAACGTCCTGCGGGGCACGCTGCCCCAGTGGCGGCAGCAGGTGCCCGACGCGCGGATCGGCTGGACCGAGGTGGCGCAGCCGCTCCGCTCCGACAACCCCACCGGCCAACTGCTGCGCCGGTGGACGCCGAGGGTGATGCGCAACTCCCGCACGGTTCGCACCGCCGTCAACGCGGTCCGGCAACGGTCCGTCGTACGGCACGCCGACACCGACGTCACCCTGTCCCCGTTCCACTCCGCTCCGATCGGATCGGGCACCTCGGTCGTCGTCCTGCACGACACGCGCCACCTGGGTGGCGAGTTCCACGCCCCCGGCTTCGCGGCGGTGGTCCGGGAGAACGTCGCCCGCGCGGCGGCGATCGTGGTCACCTGGCCGCATCCGTACCGGGAGACCCTGCGCCTCTTCCCGGAGGCCGCGGAGCGGACCGTGCTCATCCCGACTCCGGCGTTCCAACCCGCGCCGGAGCGCGCGCACGCGCGGCCCGAACCGGGGCTGCTGGTCTACCCGTCGTCCACAGCGGAACACAAGAACCACGCGACCCTGCTGGAGGCGATGGCGCTGCTGCCGGACTGCCGCCTCATCTGCCCGGGGCCGCTGGTCGAGCCCGAGGCGAGCCGGCTGCTGGCCCGCGCCGCGCAACCTGACCTACGCGGCCGGATCTCCTTCCCCGGCTTCGTCAGCCTGGACGAGCTGAACGCCATCTACGCCCGAGCGGACGCGGTGGTCGTACCCTCGCTCTGGGAGGCGGCCAGCGGCGCGATGCTGGAAGCGTTCACCTGGGGTCTCCCGGTCGCCTGCGCCGACGTCGAGCCGTTGCGCGACCAGTTGGTGTTCAACCGCGCCGAGGCGGCGGTCTTCCGGGCGCGGGATCCGCGGTCCCTCGCCGACGCGGTGCGGCACCTGCTCGACGAGCGGGAGCGCTACGCCGCCGCCTCCAGGCGGGCGAACGACCGACTGGCCGGTCGCACCTGGGCGGCCACCGGCCGCGACTACCTGGACGTCCTGGGCTGGGCGGCGCGGGGCGGATCGGGCCCGGTGCCACGGTCTCCCTTCGTCACGGCCGCCGCGAACGACACCGTGGCCGGCGGAGGAGACGGAACATGAGCATCGCGGACGACAGCTATCCGGTGGCGAGACCGAGCCTCTCCACCTTGGAGGAGCGGTACGTGGTCGACGCGCTGCGCAGCGGGTGGATCTCCTCACAGGGCCCGTACCTGCGTGACTTCGAGGACCGTTTCGCCAGGCGTTGCGCCGCGGACGCCGCCCTGACGACCAGCAACGGCACCGTCGCGCTGCACCTGGTCCTCGCTGCGGCCGGCATCGGGCCGGGGGACGAGGTGGTCGTCCCGGCGTTGACCTACGTGGCGACGGCCAACGCTGTCGCGTACTGCGGCGCGCGTGCCGTCTGCGTGGACGTCCTGCCGGAGAGTTGGTGTGTCGACCCGGCAGCGGTACGCGCCGCGATCGGCCCGCGTACCCGGGCGGTCATCGCCGTCGACCTGTACGGGCACCCGGCCGACTACACCGCCCTGCGCCACCTCTGCGACCGGCACGGTCTGCTCTTGGTCGCCGACGCGGCGGAGTCGTTCGGCGCCACACTCGACGGGCGACCCACCGGCTCGCTCGCCGACGTCACCACCTTCTCGTTCTTCGGCAACAAGGTGCTCACCTCCGGCGAGGGCGGCTGCGTGACCACCTCCGACGCGGCCCTGGCCGATCGGATGCGTCTGCTGCGTAACCAGGGCATGGACCCGCAACGGCGGTACTACTTCCCGGTGCTGGGCTACAACTACCGGATGACGAACCTCTGCGCGGCTGTGCTCTGCGCCCAACTGGAACGAGCGGACGAGATCATCGCCCTGCGGGACCGGGTGATCGCCGGTTACGAGGAGCAGTTGGCCGACGAGCCGGCGTTGTCGGCGCAGCCGGTGGCCGCCGGAGTTCGCCGCGCGCCGTGGATGGCGGCCTTCCTGGTCGGGGCCGAGGGGGACGCGACGTCCCGGGACGCGCTGGCCCGTGCGCTCGCCCGGCTCGGCGTGGAGACCCGCCCGTTCTTCGTGCCGATCCCGGACCTACCCGCGCATCGTGATCCCGGCGCGGACTGCCCGGTGACCGAGGACCTGAGTCGGCGTGGCATCAACCTGCCCACGTACGCCGATCTGGCCGAACCGGCGGTCAAGGCCGTGGTGGAGCGGGTCCGCGCCGCCCTGGCGACCATCGCCTGACCCGCCGCCGGACCCGCGTCGACGGTGTCGGCGCGGGTCCGGCGGTCAGACTGGTTGGACCCCTGGGAGGCGGTCAGACTGGTTGGACCGCTGGTGCGCAGTCCGCCGCGCGGTCTCGCAGCAGCAGGAGGTAGCTGCCGCCCCAGGCGACCGCGCTGAACAGGGCCAGCAGGACCAGCGCACCCGCCGCGCCAGGCGCGCCGAACAGGACCGCCCCGGCGACGACCGCCGGTACGCGGAGCCCGCCGAGCAGGATGCCGAGCACGATCGCCCGCCGGCTCGCCCGCTCGACCCGCAGTCCGGCGAAGCCGATCGCGGCCGGCACGGCGAGCAGGCTCTCCAGCGCGAGCAGCACCAGCAGGCTCCGGGCGACGGTCCAGTTGGCGCCGAGCAGTTCCTTGCCGACCGCGTCCGGCAGCAAAGCGACCGCGACGGTCAACGGCAGGACGGCGGCGGCCACCAGTAGTGCCAGCCGGACAGCCGCCCGCGTCCGCACCGCGCGGGACTCGGCACGGGTGCGGGCCAACTGCGGCAGGATCAGCGTGGCCGCCGTCGACAGCACCAGGTTGACCGGCCCCAGCAGCGTGCGCCCGGCGCTCAACGCGCCGACCACCGCCGTGCCGGCGACCAGCGCCACAGCGGTCAGCGCCAGCTGCGCCGACCCGGTGGTCAGCAGGAACTGCGCACCGAACCCCGCCGCGACGCGGGTCTCGGCCCGGCTGACCCGCCAGCCGGGCACCAGCGCGTACCGGCGCCGGGCCGCGACGACCACGCCGATCAGGGCGCCGCCGACGGCCCACATCGCGAAGACGTGCGGCGTGTCGATCACCCGGAGCAGGCCGGCCAGCGCGGCACACCCGGTGAGCGCCGCCCAGGCGATCTCCTGGGCCATCGCCGCCGAGGGAGCGCCGATGCCGACGGCGACCGCCTTGGTGTAGTCGTAGAGGACCAACCCGGGCAGGGCGAGGCCCGCGAACAGCAGGTAGGGCGAGCCGTACGCCGCGCCGGCGGCGCAGACCGGGGTGCCACCGACGAGGCCGAGCAGGATCGCCCGCCGGGCGGCCGACGCGACCCCGTCCCCGGTGGCCAGCACGGTGTCGGTGACGGTGCTCCGCACCAACCCGGAGCCGACGATGTAGAACGAGAAGGCGAGGGCGAACTGACCCAGCCCGCCGACCGACTCCAGTCGGGTCACGGTGATCGCCAGCAGCAGGTTGCCGCCGCTGGAGAGCCCGCCGACGACCAACGCGAGCAGCGCCCGGCGACCGGTGCGTCGACCGGCTGGCGCGTCGGCCCGGCCGACCGCGTGCCGGCCTACCCGTACGGTCACCGGGGCGCGCCCGGGACCGTGGGCAACCGACCATGGTCCGGTTTGCGGCCCCCGTGCAGGGATCGGCGGCTGAGCCCCAGCAGGACGAAGACCGGCGTCGCCGCCACCACGTGTTGCAGGAAGCCGATGGTGGAGTCCGGATAGGTGTTGGACCAGAGCAGCGGATCGAAGAGCACCAGGCAGAAGAGGCTCAGCCGGATCGGGCCGGGCGGCCCCCGCCAGCGCAGTAGCACCGCCGCCACGGCGGCCCAGAAGGCATGCACGGCGACCACGCCGACCGCGCCGTCGAAGAACCAGATGTTCCCCAGCAGCAGGAAGGTGTAGGCCGATGTCGGCCCGCCGCCGATGTACTGGTTGATCCGCTGCCCGGTGGAGATCGGCGGCCGGTCCGCATCCAGCACCCGGGGCACCAACCCGTACCGCAGGTAGTCGTTGACCCCGGGTTGGCCCAGGTCGACCGGGACGTCGAAGCCCGCCACCACGCTGAGCTGGCTGTCCAGCCGCAGTCGGTCGGTGGCGGTGACCTTGGTGTCCACCGCGACGCCGCGATCCTCCCGGATGGCGTTGCGATGCTCGAACACAGCCGGCCACGCGAGGAAGAGCACCACCGCACAGAACACCAGGTGGCGCAGCCGGAAGACGCCACAGAGCGCCCCGGTGGAGGCCACGAAGAACAGCAGCGCGACCAGCGGTGCCGATCTGGCTGTCAACACGGCGATGTAGGCCTCCGCGCCGACGAGGACGGCCAGCCAGCCGTACAGCTTCGCCCGTGACAGCCGACCACTCAGGTGGCTGGCCACCAGCAACGCGAAGCCCAGGGCCGTCCACCCCGAGAAGAGCGTGCTCACCATGGCGAGCGGCCCGCCGGACAGGTCGCCGGAGACCTGGTTGACGATGGTTCCCCGACCAAGGTGGGCCCCGAGCACGTTCGCGGTGACGCTGGTCAGCGTGACCACGACAGCGACCGGATAGAGCCACGGATAGCGGGCGTGGGCGCGTCGGAAGCCCTCTCGCCAGCGCGGGCCGGGGCGTGCGGACAGCCAGCCGATCGTCTCCACGGCGACGCTGCCCAGCAACGCGAGCCCGACCAGGGAGACGATGAAACCGGTCTCCGGATTCCGGTAGAAGGCCGCCATAGGCAGGATGAGTAGCGCGTACGGGGCGAGCACGACGACGGTCACCGGATAGCAGCGGAGCACCCGACCGACGAGATCCCGCCGGCCGCCAGACGCCTGGTCTCCGGTTGGCTGATCCATCCGCGCCTCGGTCGCACCGGTCGCCCCGCCGGGGTCGAGGGCAGCCCCGGGCCAGGTCATTGCGCGCGGGCCCCCTTTGGGATGTGGATGGTCGCTCCTGACCCAACGAGCCAACCGACCGAGCGAAACGCCCCCGCGTACGCGCCGCACATGTTGATCGCCATCGGGGGTGACGGCACGATGCTGGGCGCGCTGCCGATGGCCGTCGGCGACCCCGGGATTCCCGACGTCGAATCAGACAACCGGTCATAGAAATGTGAAAACCGGATTTGGCGGCGCATATTCCGCTAAGCAGTTAGGGGACGTTCGTGGCCCCTGACCTGCCCTGGGTCATCTTCGGCCACGGACAGGACAGGGAGTCGTAGATGCCGCCGGAGATACAACGGGTTGAGCCAACGGCGTCGACAGCCACCGGCCGGGCCAGGGTCAGTCGTCGGACCGCCATCTTCCTCGCCGCCGACGCCCTCGGCTGGGTCGGCGGGTTCACGGTCGCAGGCTGGGCGAGGTACGAGCTCGCTCTCACCATCGATCAGGCGGTCAACGCGATACTGCTCGGCGGCGGAGCCGCCGTGCTGCACGTCGGCGTCAGCGCACTGCGTCGCATTCGGTCCGGTCGTCAGCCCCTCGGCACCGTCGAGGAGGTTCGGGGGCTCGCCGGCACCACCGCCACCACGGCGGCTATCGTCCTCGTCGCCCTTCTCGCGCTGGGCGAACGTCCGGTGCCGGCCAGCACCCCCGTGATCGGTGCCGCGCTGGCGCTGCTGTTGATGCTCAGCTGCCGTCTCCTGCACCGCCACCGGCGCGACCGTGCGATGCGACCGGACGCCCGCTCGGCGACCCCGGTGCTCCTCTTCGGTTTCGGCGAGGCCGGGCAGGGGCTGGTACGCGCGATGCTCAGCGACCCGAAGGGCCGCTACCTACCCGTCGGCGCGCTCGACGATGACCCGGGCAAACACGACCTGCGCATCGCCGGTGTCCCGGTGCTGGGCGGCCGGCAGCACCTCGTCGACGTGATCCGCCGCACCGGCGCCACCACGGTGATCTTCGCGGTGGCCAACGCCGACGCCACGCTGATCCGCGAGGTGCGGGAGGCGACCCTGCGCACCGGCACGGCGTTCAAGGTCCTGCCACCGGTCCGGGAGCTGGTGGATCACCGGATCACGGTCAGCGACGTGCGGGACGTACAGATCAGTGACCTGCTCGGCCGACGCCAGGTGGTCGGCGACCTGACCCTGGACGACAACGGGCTCACCGGTCGACGCGTTCTGGTCACCGGCGCCGGGGGCTCGATCGGCTCGGAGCTGTGCCGGCAGATCATGCGCGCCAACCCCGGTGAGCTGATGATGCTGGACCGGGACGAGTCGGCCCTGCACAGCCTTCAGATGTCACTCACCGGGCGGGCGCTGCTGGACGGACCCGAACTCATCCTCGCCGACCTGCGGGACGATGAGGGTGTCCGGCGCATCATGCGGGAACGCCGCCCCGAGATCGTCTTCCACGCCGCCGCGCTCAAGCACCTGACCCTGCTGGAACGGCACCCGGGCGAGGCGGTCAAGACGAACGTCTGGGGAACGCTCACAGTGCTGGACGCGTGCCGGGACGTCGCCCGTTTCGTCAACATCTCCACCGACAAGGCCGCCGACCCGATCAGCGTCCTCGGCTACTCGAAGCGCATCACCGAGATGCTTACCGCGCACGCAGCGGCGACCTACCCGGGCACCTTCCTGAGCGTCCGGTTCGGCAACGTCCTGAGCAGTCGTGGATCGGTGGTGACCGCCTTCCAACGGCAGATCGAGGCAAGGCAGCCGCTGACCGTCACCGACCCCAACGTCACCCGCTACCTGATGACGGTGCAGGAGGCGGTGCACCTGGTCCTCCAGGCAGCCGCCATCGGCCGCGACGGAGAGGCACTGGTGCTCGACATGGGCGAGCCGGTCCGGATCGACGACCTGGCCCGCCGCATGGTCGAGCAGGCGGCCAGCCCGGTCCCGATCGTCTACACCGGGCTCCGCCCCGGGGAGAAGCTGCACGAGGACCTGCTCGGTCAGGGCGAGGCCGACCACCGACCGCTGCACCCGCTGATCTCGCACGTGACGGTACCGGTCCTGGACCCCTTCGAGGTGAGTGGACTGGACCCGTTCGACGAACCCGACAAGGTCACCGACCAGCTCGCCCGACTCTGCGGCATCCTGCCCGGACCGCTTCCCGACCGACGCGCCGGGATTCCGCTGGCACGCTGACGCCGCCGCAACCGGGGCCGGCGCACTCCCCGCGTCGGCCCCGGCGCGAGCTGACGGAGCCTCCCCATACGACCCGCCACCTGTCACAGCCGGCTCCGGCATCGACACGGGCAGCAACGACCCGCCCATCGACCGATTGACAGAGATCAGTCCACACCGAAGGCTCGCGCCTACAGGTCCTTCACCCAAGGAGGCGCGATGAGACCGAGACGACTGGCGATCGCCGGCGTGGTCACCCTGCTCGGCGCACTGGCACTGACCCCACCGGCCAGCGCGCGGCCGCCGTCCGACCCGGGCGTCCGCGACGGCCTGGAGGTGTACGTCGGCACTGTCGACGCGAAACAGCGGGATCAGCTACGCGCGGCGGGGGTCGACCTCGGCCACGACGCGAAGACGGACTCGACCGGCAACACGACTGTCGAGACGGTGCTCAGCCGCCGGCAGGCGAAACGGTTGACCGACCAGGGCGTCCCGTTGGCGGTGAAGAAGGTGCGCGGCAAGGACGCGTCGCAGGCGCTGCGGGAGCAGGCGGCGGCGGGTTGGACGGCGTTCCGACCCTATGGGGAGCCGGGCGGCCTGCGGGACGAGCTGAACGCCACAGCGGCTCGATATCCCAAGCTGACCAAGGTGGAGACGATCGGCCGCACGCAGCAGGGCCAGCCGATCGTCGCCGTGAAGGTCACCAAGAACGCGCGGACCGTCGAGGACGGGAAGCGGCCCGCCGTGCTCTACGCGGGCGCGCAGCACGCCCGCGAGTGGATCACGCCGGAGATGACCCGCCGACTGATGCACCACGTCCTGGACAGCTACGGCACCGACCGGGAGATCACCCGACTGCTGGACACGACCGAGCTGTGGTTCCTACCGGTCGCCAACCCGGACGGCTACGACCACACCTTCACCTCCGGCAACCGCCTGTGGCGCAAGAACCTGCGGGACAACAACGGCGACGGGCAGGTCGGCTCCGGCGACGGCGTCGACCTCAACCGCAACTTCAGCTACAAGTGGGGGTACGACAACGAGGGTTCGTCGCCGGAGCCGAGCAGCGAGACCTACCGGGGTCCGGGTGCCAACTCGGAGCCGGAGACCAAGGCACTGGACCGCCTCTTCAAGCGGGTCGGGTTCGAGTTCTTCGTCAACTACCACTCGGCGGCCGAACTGCTGCTCTACGGCCTCGGTTGGCAGGTGAGCACTCCCACCCCGGACGACGAGATCTACAAGGCGATGGCCGGTGACGACGCGCACCCGGCGGTGCCCGGCTACGACCCGGACATCTCCGCCGAGCTTTACACCACGAACGGTGACACCGACAGCCACGCCACCGTTCGGTACGGCACGCTGGGCTTCACCCCGGAGATGTCCACGTGTGAGGCCGCCTCGGCGGTCGACCCCGACGACGAGTGGCGCCCGGAGGACTGCGTCAGCGGCTTCATCTTCCCCGACGACGAGGAGTTGATCGCTGGGGAGGTGAGCAAGAACCTGCCCTTCGCGCTGGCCGTGGCCAAGTCGGCGGCGGACCCGGACGAGCCGGTCTCGGTCGTCGGACGGAGCACCCCGGACTTCGTCGTGGACGCCTTCGACACCTCGTACGGGCGCACCCAGCAGGTCGCCGCGATCACCCGGCGGGCGCTGAAGAACGTGAAGATGCACTACACGGTCAACGGCGGGCGGCCGAAGACAGTCGCGGTCCGCGAGTGGCGCGGCGGTGAGCGGTACGGCGACACGCACGACGACTACTACGCCGAGCTTCGCGGCACTGTCGGCGGCACGAAGCCGGGCGACCGGGTGGAGGTCTGGTTCACCGGCAACAAACCCCGGTCCGGGGTGGTCGCAAGCGTTCACTTCACCTACCGGGTGCACACCGACATCGGAGGGGACGTGCTGGTCCTCGCCGCGGAGGACGTCACCGGCCTCAGCCCGGCGCAGACCGGCACCACAGCGAAGTACGCCGACGAGGTCGCTGCGTCGCTGAGCGCCGCCGGGCGCACCAGCGACGTGTACGACTTCGACGTGATGGGCCGTAAGGCGCCGCACCCGCTCGGGGTGCTGTCGCACTACAAGGCCGTGGTGTGGGAGACCGGTGACGACGTGATCATGCGCTCCCCCGGCCAGGTCGCCGGCACCACGGCCAGGGCTGCGCTGGACACCGAACTGGCCGTTCGGGACTACCTGAACGAGGGCGGGAAGCTCCTCGTCAGCGGCCAGTACGCGTTGTTCGCCCAAGGCGCCAACGGTTCGTACGTCTACCACCCGGACGCACCGCCGGAGTGCACGAACGCCGACGATCCCGTCTGCCTGCCGCTGCTGAACGACTTCCAGCAGTACTGGTTGGGGGCGCACACCTACGTCAGCGACGGCGGTACCTCTCCGGAGGGGGAGGCGTTCCCGGTCGCCGGAAGCGACGGCGCGTTCACCGGTTTCACCGGCCAGCTCAACGGCTCCGGGTCGGCGGAGAACCAGGGACACACCGCGGCGTTCCTGACCACGTCGAGTTTCCTGCCGCCGGACGAGTTCCCGCAGTTCGCCAGCTCAGCGCCGGTGGGCTGGACCCGACCGGGTGGTGCGCCCTTCGACCCGCGTACGGGTGAGTGGTACCTGCACAGCGGGCAGGCCGACGAGTCGTACAAGCGGCTCACCCGCACCGTGGACCTCAGCGGGGCGAGCAGCGGAGAACTGCGCTTCTTCACCTCGTACGAGATCGAGCAGGACTGGGACTTCCTCTTCGTCGAGGCGCACGAGGTGGGCAGCGACGAGTGGACGACACTGCCGGACGTCAACGGCAAGACCAGCACGGTCACCGGGGAGAGCTGCGCCTCGGGTTGGGGCCAACTGCACCCGTTCCTCGCCCACTACCAGGGCGCGGGCTGCTCCCCCACCGGCAGCACCGGAAGCTGGAACGCGGCGACCGGGACGTCGAGCGGCTGGAAGGAGTTCGTCGTCGACCTGACCGCGTACGCCGGCAAACAGGTCGAGGTGTCGATCACGTACGCCTCGGACTGGGGCACCCAGGGTCTTGGCGTCTTCCTGGACGACGCCCGGGTGGTGGTCGACGGGTCGACGGTGGCGGAGACCTCGTTCGAGTCCGCCGACCTGGGAGGCTGGACGGTGGCCGGGCCACCGGCCGGCTCCGGTGGTAACGCCAACGACTGGTCGCGCAGTCAGCAGGCGTTCGAGGAGGGTTCGGTGGTGGTCACCGGGGACACCGTCTATCTGGGCTTCGGGTTGGAGGGCCTCCCCCCGGCGGCCCGCGACGACCTGGTCGCCCGCTCACTGACCCACCTCACCGGGCAGCCCCGCCCCTGACGGCGGCGAGGTGCGCCGACGGTCCGCGGGCCGTCGGCGCACCTTCGGTGTACGCCGGGTACGGTCGCCGCCGATGTGGTGAGCTGTACGGGTGTCGGGGCTGGGACTTGTGCTGCACCCCACCCGGGATGTCACCGAGGTGGTCGGGATCATCGAACGGTGGGCGACGCGTCACCGCAAGACGTTGTACGTGCGCGAGGAAGACCAGCACCGCGTCCCGTCCTCTGTCGAACCGGTGCCGGCGGACCAGGTGGCGTCCCGTGCCGACGCCCTGATCAGCATCGGCGGCGACGGCACCATGCTGGGTGCGCTGCGATCCGCCGTCCTCGACCCGAAACCGGTGCTCGGCGTACACCTGGGTCGGTTGGGGTTTCTCGTCGAGATCGAACCGCCGGAACTGCCCGAGGCGCTGAGCCGGCTGCTGTCGAAGGACTTCACGATCGAGTCGCACGCCTGCCTCGCCTGTGACGTGTGCGGCGACGACGTCGTGGCGTTCAACGACATCGCGTTGGTCCGTCAGCCGGGCGCCGGTTTCGTCAGCGTCACGCTCGCCATCGACGGCCAGCAGTACGGCTACTACCGCAGCGACGCCGTTGTGGTCGCCACTCCGACCGGCTCGACGGCGTACAGCTACGCGGCCGGCGGTCCACTGATCTCCCCGGCGGCGGACTCGGTGGTGATCACGCCAGCGGCGCCGATGGCCGGCATCTCCCGGGCGGTGGTGCTCTCCCCGGACGAGAAGATCCGGTTGGAGTTGCAGCCCAACTCGTCGCCGGTCGTCGTGGAGATGGACGGGTTGGTGTTCCGCGACGCCGCGACGGACGGCACGGTGGACATCTCGTACCGGCGCGACGCCGGTCTGGTGGTCCGCTTCGACCCGCTGCGCTACCAGGAGCGCAACCAGTTGAAGATGACGCTGCTCGACCTGCCGTTCCTCCCCGAGCAGCTCCGCGAACTGCTCCCCGAAGAGCTACGCCGACGCGGCCAGGACCTACCCCCACCCGCCGACCCCCCACCCTGCTGACCCACCCCACCCCCACCTTCGACCTCGTTGATCATGAAGTTATTGCCATGACACGCCGTGCCGGATGGCAATAACTTCATGATCAACTGCGACGGGGCGGGAGAGGGTGGGGTCAGGACTGGGTCAGGGCTTGGTCTACCAGGTTCTTGGCTTCTTCCTGGATCTGCTTGAGGTGGTCGGGGCCCTGGAAGGACTCGGCGTAGATCTTGTAGACGTCCTCGGTGCCGGACGGACGGGCGGCGAACCAGCCGGACTCGGTGCTGACCTTGAGGCCGCCGATCGCCGCGCCGTTACCGGGGGCGGTGGTCAGCGTCGCGGTGATCGGCTCACCGGCGAGCTCGGTGGCGGTGACCTGCTCCGGGGAGAGCTTGCCGAGCACCGCCTTCTGCTCCCGGGTGGCCGGAGCGTCGATCCGGGCGTACGAGGGCGCGCCGAAACGCTCGGCCAACTCCGCCCAGTGCTCGCTCGGGCTGCGGCCGGTGGTGGCCTGGATCTCGGCAGCGAGCAGGCAGAGCAGCAGGCCGTCCTTGTCGGTGGTCCAGGTCGAGCCGTCACGCCGCAGGAACGACGCCCCGGCGCTCTCCTCGCCACCGAAACCGACAGCGCCGTCGAGCAGGCCGGGCACGAACCACTTGAAGCCGACCGGCACCTCCAGCAGCGGCCGACCCAGGTCGGCGGCGACCCGGTCGATCATCGACGAGGAGACCAGGGTCTTGCCCACCGCGGCGTTCGGCCCCCACTCGGTGCGGGTGCGGAACAGGTGACCGATCGCCACCGCCAGGTAGTGGTTGGGGTTCATCAGCCCGGCGTCCGGGGTGACGATGCCGTGCCGGTCGGCGTCGGCGTCGTTGCCCGTGGAGATCTGGTAGTCGGCCCGCGCGGCGATCAGCGACGCCATCGCATTCGGCGAGGAGCAGTCCATCCGGATCTTGCCGTCGCCGTCCAGGGTCATGAACCGCCAGGTCGGGTCGACAGTCGGGTTGACCACTGTCAGGTCCAGGCGGTGCCGCTCGGCGATCTCACCCCAGTACGCCACGCTCGCCCCGCCCAACGGGTCCGCGCCGATGCGGATCCCCGCATCGCGGATCGCGTCGATGTCGATCGCCGCCGGCAGGTCGTCGACGTAGGTGGCGAGGAAGTCGTACTCCCCGGTGGTGTCGGCGGCCCGCGCCCGCGCGTAGGTGATCCGGCGGACCTCCTTGAGCCCGGCGGCCAGGATGGCGTTGGCCCGGTCCTGGATCCACCTGGTCACGTCGGTGTCGGCCGGCCCACCGTTTGTGGGGTTGTACTTGAAACCGCCGTCGTCGGGCGGGTTGTGCGACGGGGTGATGACGATGCCGTCGGCGAGCCCGCTGGTCCGCCCACGGTTGTGCGTGAGGATCGCGTGCGACAACGCCGGGGTCGGGGTGTAACCGTCGCGGCTGTCCACCAGCACGGTGACCCCGTTAGCGGCGAGCACCTCCAGGGCGTCCACCGCGGCCGGCGCGGAGAGCGCGTGGGTGTCCCGGGCGAGGAAGAGCGGCCCGTCGAGCCCCTGCTCGCGCCGGTAGTCGCAGAGCGCCTGGGTGACCGCCAGGATGTGGTCGGAGTTGAACGCGTTACGCAGGCTGGAGCCGCGGTGGCCGGAGGTGCCGAAGGAGACCTGCTGGGCCGGGTCCGCGGGATCCGGATGCTCGGCGTAGTAGGCGGTCACCAGGCGCGGCACGTCGACCAGGTCGGCGGGCTCGGCGGGCTGGCCGGCACGGGGGTGGGTCACTGCGAGATCCTCCTCGGGGAGTGCCTGTCGGTCACGGCTCGACCTTCTGGCCCTTGCCGATCACCACGATGCCGTTGTCGGAAACGGTGTAACGCTGCCGGTCCTTCTCCAGGTCGACGCCGATCTCGACGCCCTCCGGGACGAACACGTTCTTGTCCAGGATGGCCCGCCGGACCACCGCGTGCCGGCCGATCTCCACACCCTCCATCAGCACCGAGCCCTCGACGTGCGCCCAGGAATGCACCCGCACCTTCGGCGAGACGATCGAGTTCTCCACCAACGAGCCGGAGATCACCACGCCCGGGGAAACCATCGAGCCGACCGCGCGGCCGACCCGCTCACCCCACTGGTGGACGAACTTCGCCGGCGGCCACGGCGGCTGCTCGGTGTAGATCGGCCAGTCGAAGTTGTACATGTTGAAGACGGGGTGCACGTTGATCAGATCCATGTGCGCGTCGTAGAACGAGTCGAGCGTCCCCACGTCCCGCCAGTAGCCGCGATCGCGGTCGGTGCTGCCGGGCACCTCGTTGTCGCGGAAGTCGTAGACGTTGGCCTCGCCGCGCTCCACGAGCATCGGGATGATGCTGCCGCCCATGTCGTGCTTGCTGGACTTGTCTTCGGCGTCGCGCTCGACCGCCTCACAGAGCGCCCGGGTGGTGAAGACGTAGTTGCCCATCGAGGCGTAGATCTCGTCCGGCGCGTCGGGCAGGCCGACAGCGTCGGTGGGCTTCTCACGGAACGCCCGGATCCGCTTGCCGTCCTCGCCGACCTCGATGACGCCGAACTGGTCGGCCATCGACAGCGGCTGGCGGATGCCGGCGACGGTCACCGCCGCGCCGGACGCGATGTGGTCCTCCACCATCTGCCGCGGGTCCATCCGGTAGATGTGGTCGGCGCCGAAGACGATCACGTAGTCGGGCTGCTCGTCGTTGATGAGGTTGAAGCTCTGGTAGATGGCGTCGGCCGAGCCGGCGAACCACCACGGGCCACGACGCTGCTGCGCGGGCACCGGGGTGACGTAGTTGCCGAGCAGCGTGGACATCCGCCAGGTCTTGGTGATGTGTCGGTCGAGAGAGTGGGACTTGTACTGGGTCAGCACGACGATCTTGAGATAGCCGGCGTTGGCCAGGTTGGAGAGGACGAAATCGACCATGCGGTACATCCCGCCGAACGGGACGGCCGGCTTGGCCCGATCCGTGGTGAGTGGCATCAGGCGCTTGCCCTCCCCACCCGCCAGGACGATCGCGAGCACCTTGGCAGCCATGCCACGACGCTATCCACCCGCGTCCCACTTCACCACTCGTACGGGGAGTCTTCTGCACTAGGGTGCGGGGTCATGAACGAACCCACCCCGCTGCGCGTCGATCTGCTCACCCGCGAGTACCCGCCGGAGGTCTACGGCGGCGCGGGCGTGCACGTCGAGTACCTGGCTCGGGAGTTGCGCAGCCTCGCCGACGTACGGGTGCACTGCTTCGGCCTGCCGCGTACCGAGCCGGGCGTCACCGCGTACGCCGAACCGCCGGGCCTGACCGGCGCGAACGCCGCGCTGCGCACGATGGGCGTGGACCTGGAGATGGCCGCCGGCGCGGCCGGCACCGACGTGGTGCACAGCCACACGTGGTACGCGAACCTGGCCGGCCACACCGCGAAGCTGCTGCACGGGGTGCCGCACGTGGTGACCGCGCACAGCCTGGAGCCGCTGCGGCCGTGGAAGGCTGAGCAGCTCGGCGGCGGTTACGCGCTCTCCTCCTGGATCGAGCGCACCGCGATGCAGGCCGCCGACGCGGTGATCGCGGTCAGTGGCGGGATGCGCAACGACGTGCTCACCGCGTACCCGCAGATCGACCCCGACCGGGTCCGGGTGGTCTACAACGGCATCGACACAGTTCAGTACGCCCCGGATCAGGGCACCGACGTGCTCGACCGGCTCGGTGTCGACCCGTCCCGCCCCAGCGTGGTCTATGTGGGCAGGATCACCCGGCAGAAGGGGCTGCCGTACCTGCTGCGGGCCGCCCGGGAGTTGCCGGCGGACACCCAGCTCGTCCTGCTCGCGGGCGCGCCGGACACCGCCGAGATCGCCGCCGAGGTGGAGGAGTTGGTCGCCGAGCTGCGGGCCAACCGTTCCGGCGTGGTCTGGGTGGCCGAGATGCTGCCGAAGCCCGAGGTGATCCAGGTGCTGACGCACGCCACCGTGTTCGTCTGCCCGTCGGTCTACGAACCGATGGGCATCGTCAACCTGGAGGCGATGGCCTGCGAGACGGCCGTGGTGGCGACCGCGACCGGTGGTATCCCCGAGGTCGTGGCCGACGACGAGACCGGCCTGCTGGTGCCGATCGAGCAGGCCACCGACGGGTCCGGGACACCGCTGAAGCCGGGGACGTTCGTGGCCGACCTCGCTGCGGCGATCAACACGCTGCTCGCCGACCCGGCCCGTACCGAACGGTTCGGCCTGGCCGGCCGGCGGCGTGCCGTGGAGCACTTCTCCTGGGACGCCATCGCCCGGCAGACCCTGGAGGTCTACCGCTCCGTCGGCGCGGCCTGAGGGAGACGGACGTCAGATCGCCGTTCCGGGCGGCGACTTGAACAACGAGGTCGCCTCGTCGCAATGACCACCACGTCCGTCCCGTAGCGCGCTCGCGGCGATGCGGATCAGGTCGATGTTGACTCCGGCGGCACCGCTCGGATCGTGCACCTTCAGCTTCACGTCGAGGCTCACCGCTGTCCCACCCCAACCCTGCGCCTCCAGGTTGAGGTGAGCCACCTTCTGCGAGCGCAGGTGCGGCAGGTAGCCGAGCGGGGCGACCTCGACGCTGTCGGCGGCCCGGCCTTTCGGCAGGGCGTTGAGCTTGGACCGCATCTTGGTGTCGGGGTTCTCGACCAGGTTGCGGAAGTCCTCGGTGCCGCCCAGGTTGACCTGGTAGGAGCTGACCAGGGTGAGGCCGCGTTCCTCAAGTAGCCGCAGCAGCGCCTTGTGCAGCACCGAGGTGCCGAACTGGCTGGCCAGGTCATCGCCGAGCAGCGGCAGACCGGCGGCCTCGAACCTCTCCATCCGGCGTGGATCGCGGGCGACCGGGTCGGCGGTGGTGTTGATGAATGCGACGCCCGCCGTGTGAGCCGCCTCGGCGTACGCCTGAGCGGTCTCCGGCCGGCCGCTGGGCGCCGAGTAGAGCAGCACCTCCGCGCCCGCCAGTGCCGCCGCCACTCGCGGCACCTCGGTCGCGTCGACGAGGCCCTTCGTGACCGGTACGCCCGCTGTGGGCAGGTCGCAGTCCAGCCGGGGGAAGTTGTTGGGTGCCAGGAAGATCGCCTCGGTCAGGTCCCGACCGACCTTCTCCTCGGAGGTGGCGAAGGCCGCGACGATGTCGATGTCCTCCACCCCGAGCCCGTCGATGGTCGGTCTGCGGATTCCGACCAGGCTGCCGGTCTGACGGTAGAGAGCCAGCCCCTGCACCAGTGCCGACGTGTTGTTACCGACCCCGACAACCGCGACCCGCACCCGTTCGATCATGGCGGGAGGCTACGTCACCTCAGCGCGTCGCGCCGGTGCGCAACGGAGAGTGACCTCCGCGCGAGGAAACACTCCGGTGAGCGTGATGTCCCTGAGTCATCATGATGCCCCTGTGTCATCACGCTCACCGCAACGTCCGTCCCCAGAGCTCGACCCGCCGCCGCGTAGGCGGTCCCGGCAGAAGTCCCGGAAGGATCGTGGCGTGCGACCCGTCACGTCCGCGACGGTCGACGTCGTCCGGTCCTCCGCGCCGGCCGCGATCGCCGTGTCCAGGCTGGCGAGGAAGCGGGCGAAGTCCGGCGGTATGCCGTTCACGCTGTGGCGTCCGGCCAGTTCCGCCGCGTCGACCGCCCGGTGTCGCACCGGCCGACCACCGACCTCGGTGAGGACGGCGGCGATCTCGTCGTAGCTCAGCGCCGCTGGTCCGGTGATGATGTGGTCGGTGTTGTGCGGCGTCGGGTCCGTGAGAGCCCGCACCGCCACCTCGGCGATGTCGGCCGGGTCGACGAAGCCGACCCTGCCGGCACCGGTGGCGCTGACGATCTCGCCATGATCGCGGGCGCTCACGGCGTGCGGCTGCTCACTGACGAAGTTCTCCATGAACCAGGACGGCCGCAGAACCGCCCATTCCGGGAACAGCTCACCCAACCGTGCGTGCACCAGGCCCAGTCCGTGTTCGGCGGGCCCGATGGCCGAGGAGCTGAGCAGAACCACCCGGCGGACACCGGCGCTGCGTGCCCGGTCAAGGAAGGGAAGCATGATCGGTGCCGGGTCGACCTCGCCGACCGGTGGGATGGCGTAGATCGCGCGCACACCACTCAGAGCGTCCGGGTGGGTGGTCGGGTCGTACCAGTCGAAGCGGAACCCTCCCGGGGAGGGGCGTCGGCTGGCGATCCGGGTGGGGTGACCACGCTCGGCGAGCGTGGCGGCGACGATACGGCCGGTGGTTCCGGTGCCACCGATGACCAGAATCATGAGCGCACCAGGCCGCCACCGAGCAGTTCCTGTGCGGCGATCGGATCCCAGTAGTCGCGATAGTGCACCAGCTGCCCGTCGCGGATGGTCAGCACGGCGATGTAGCGCACCTCGTACGGCCGACCGGTGGCGACGACAAGACCGGTGGCGACGAACTCGACCACGATGACCTCTGGATTCGTGGTCTCGTGCACGGTTCGGTCGCGGATCTCGCGGACGTCGAGCAGGTCGGGATAGTTGATCAGGTAGTCGTGCAGCTCGGCGCGTCCGGCTACCCGGCGCGGCTGGCCCGGCGGCGCGAACGGGAGCTCCAGCACCGCATCCTCGGCGAACAGCGCGATGAACCCGGCCATGTCTCTGGCGAGCAGCAGCTCCATCCCGCGATGGAACACTGCGGTGGGGGTGTCCGACATGATCGATCCTTTCGTCGTCCGGGACGGCCACGATAAGATTCGGACCGCCGGTCCGTTTCGACTATACGGACCGCTAGTCCGCTTGGCGAGAGGGGGGCCCGTGCGGGCCGATGCGCTACGCAACAGGGAGTCGGTGCTGGCCGCCGCCGGGCGTCTCTTCGACGCGGCAGCCGACCCCGATCAGGTGTCGATGGACGACATCGCCACCGCAGCCGGCGTCGGCAAGGGCACCCTGTTCCGACGCTTCGGCGACCGCATCGGGCTCATCCGCGCCCTCTACGAGCAACGGGGGCTGCGGTTGCAGGAGTCGCTCGCGGTGTCACCCACCCGTCCGGCAGCGGAGCAGGCCGTCGAGCTGCTACGGGCCATGCTGCGCTTCAAGCTCGACAACCGGGTGCTCACGCTGGCGCTGGAGAGTGCCGGGGGCGGCAGTCCGTACCGCAATGAGGCGTACGACCACTGGCACGCCCTGCTCGCCGACCTCGTCGCGGAGGCACGCGGCCCGCAGTCGGCGGACTACCTGGCTCATGCCCTGCTCGCCGCCGTCCGCAGCGACCTGGTCGAGCACCTGCGCGACTGGCCCGAAGCTCGGTGGCACGCGGGACTGGACGCACTTGTCGGCTCCGTACTCGGCCACGGCGCGGAGACTGTTGACAGAGGTCAGGCGTGACCCGCTTTCGTACCGGCGGGCGGTCGTGCACCTCGCTGGGGGCGGCCCGTTCCGCGTCGAGCAGCGTCCGCCGCCCGGCTGACTCGCGGGTATTCGCTCGACGCTGGGATGGCCGGCTGCCACGATGCTGAGCCATGGCGGCGGACGGGTTGAGGCATCTTCTCGAGACATGGGCGGACGTCGACCCGGCGCGGTACCCGTTCGACCCGGTTGAGATGTCAGTGGTGGCTCGGACGTTGGTGCCTCCGCCGCCTCCCCAGCCGACCGGCGACGATGGGTGGGCCGGGTATTCAGACGCCGCCGCCTGGGTCGAGTCCGTCAGCGTGATCCTGTCCGACAGGTACGGTCCGTGGGCCTACCGCTGGCACTGGGGGCCCTGGGAGCGGGAGCATGTGGGCTTCGTGACCGACCGCATCCCTACGCCGGCTGATGCGCCGGCGTTCGTCGCCGAGTCGCTGCTGGCCTGGCGGCACTGGTTGGAGAGCCTGGCTGAGCGTTTCGACCACATTCTGCCGTCGCTCGATCCGACGCGGGCCGCTGACGCGGCGGATGTCGTCGCCGCCTGGGAGGCCGCCGTCGCACAGCTGATGGCGTTCGCCGCCACCCCCGTCGTCGACGACGACGGCTGGCAGGGGAACTGCGAGCGCACGCTGCGGTGGTTCCTCACCGCCGCCGGCATACCGCCGGATCAGGCGCAGATTGTGGTCGACGGAGCGCTCGAGCGGTTCGGCTGGTGGGCACCGTTGACCGCGGTGGAGATCGGCGAGGTCGCCGACCGGGTCGCCCGAGACACGCTCAGCCCCACCGGGATCGTGCCGGTCGGCCGAATCGACAACTGGCCCGACACATGGCCGCACGGTTGGCCGTCCTGGCGGGCGACGAACACCGGCCGGGGCGCCGGGCTCTCCTCCGACCGGGGGCAGCCCGCCTGATCGCACCGCGCCGGAACCGCGAAGATCCGCAACTTCGGGGCATGTGCTGCATGGACGGGGCATTGAGGCAGCAACTTCACCGGAAGTGCGCGGATCTTGCCGTGCGCCCCCAGGTGTGGGGCGGACCGGCAGGCTTGGCCGCGCGCGAACGGATCTCGCGCAGTAGGTTGGCGGGGTGACTGGACGGTTCCCGATCGAAGACGTCTCCCCCGTCGTCTCGTGCGGGCGGTACCCGGCCAAGGCGGTGGTCGACGAACCGGTTCCGGTGTCGGCCCGCGCCTACCGGGAGGGGCACGACGCGCTCGGCTGCAACGTGGTCTGGCAGGGCCCGGACGGCGTGGCGAGGCCGTTCACCCGGATGCGCCCCGGCGAGCCCGGCCAGGACCGCTGGCACGCCACCATCGCACCGGACGCCGTCGGCTCGTGGACCTTCTCCGTCGAGGCGTTCCAGGACCCGTACCTGACCTGGCAGAACGCGGTGACCAAGAAGATCGCCGCCGGGCAGGGGCCGGAGGACCTGGCCAACGACCTGGCCGAGGGCGCTCGGGTCCTCGCCGCCGCCCGGGGCCTCGTGCCGGCCGCCGACCGGCCCCGGGTCGCCGATGCGCTCACCGCGCTGGTCGACACCGACCTGCCGCTGGCCCAGCGGGTCGGCCCGGCGCTGGCCCTGGCCGACCTGCTCTGGGAGCACCCGGTGCGGGAGCTGGTCACCGCCGGTGACACGTACTCGATCTGGGTTGACCGCAAGCGGGCGCTCTACTCGGCCTGGTACGAGTTCTTCCCCCGCTCCGAAGGAGCGGTGGGCGGCCGGTCCGGCACCTTCGCGACCGCCACCGAGCGGCTGCCAGGGGTGGCCGCGATGGGCTTCGACGTGCTCTACCTGCCGCCGATCCACCCGATCGGCCGGGTCAACCGCAAGGGCCCGAACAACGCGCTCACCGCCGGGCCGAACGACGTGGGCTCACCGTGGGCGATCGGCGCCGCCGAGGGCGGCCACGACACGATCCACCCCGACCTGGGTACGCCGGCGGACTTCCGGGCCTTCATCCAGGCGGCGGCGGCACAGGGCCTGGAAGTGGCGATGGACCTGGCGTTGCAGTGCGCGCCGGACCACCCGTGGGTCACCGAACACCCGGAGTGGTTCACCACCCGCGCCGACGGCAGCATCGCCTACGCGGAGAACCCGCCGAAGAAGTACCAGGACATCTACCCGGTCAACTTCGACAACGACCCGGAGGGCATCCGGGCCGAGGTGCTGCGGGTGGTGCTGCACTGGGTCGGCGAGGGCATCCGGATCTTCCGGGTGGACAACCCGCACACCAAGCCGTTCGACTTCTGGCACTGGCTGATCGCCGAGGTGAAGGCGGTCGATGAGGACGTGCTGTTCCTGGCCGAGGCGTTCACCCGGCCGGCGATCATGCACGGCCTCGGCAAGGTCGGCTTCACTCAGTCGTACACCTATTTCACCTGGCGCACGACGGCCGCCGAGATGCGG
The DNA here is from genome assembly GCF_040608275.1 of Micromonospora sp. NPDC005205. Classification (NCBI taxonomy): domain Bacteria; kingdom Bacillati; phylum Actinomycetota; class Actinomycetes; order Micromonosporales; family Micromonosporaceae; genus Micromonospora; species Micromonospora sp. NPDC005205. The sequence continues at coordinate 49,531 of NZ_JBEXHV010000007.1, read as the reverse complement.
GCGTACTGCGAGGAGTTGATCGAGGCGGCCGACTACATGCGGCCGAACTTCTGGCCGAACACCCCGGACATCCTGAACGAGTCGTTGCAGCACGGCGGCCCGCCGATGTTCAAGATCCGGGCGGTGCTGGCCGCGCTGCTCTCCCCGTCCTGGGGCCTGTACGCGGGCTACGAACTGTTCGAGCACGTGGCCCGGCCGGGTGCCGAGGAGTACCTGGACAACGAGAAGTACGAGCTGCGGCCCCGGGACTGGGCCGCAGCGGAGGCGCAGGGCCGTTCGCTGGCACCGTTCCTGACCACCCTCAACCGGGTACGCCGGGACAACCCGGCCCTGCACCAGCTCCGCAACCTGCGCTTCCACGAGATCGACAACCCGGCGCTGCTCTGCTGGTCGAAGCACGACCCGGAGACCGGCAACACGGTCATCGTGATCTGCTCGTTCGACCCGCGCGCCGTGCAGTGGGGCAACACGACGCTCGACATGCCCGCGCTCGGCTTCGACTGGCACGAGCGGTTCACCGTGCACGACGAGCTGACCGGCACGAGTTACGACTGGGGTCAGCGCAACGCGGTACGCCTCGACCCGTACCTGCAACCCGCACACGTGTTGACAGTGCGTCGCCCGGTCGCACCCGCCGCGCCGGATCCCGCCGGCGTCGAACCGGCGGATCTCACCGTCGCCGACGTCCCGGCGGAGCTGTCCGGCGGCACCGCGCCGACCGCACCCGTGCCGACTCCGCCCCGCCGGTCAGGCCCTGTTCCGACCCCTCCGCGCCGGTCGCCCGCCCGCCCGCCCGCCTCCGCACCGACCGACGCCGCCCCGAAGGACGACCGATGGACCAGCTGATCTCCGGCGCGACGCACGACCCGCACGCGCTGCTCGGCGCGCACCCCGCCGACGGCTCGACGACGATCCGCACGATGCGCCGGGGCGCCGGCGACGTCGCGCTGCTCGTCGGCGACGAGCGGCACCCGATGAAGCGGGTGCACGACGTGGGCGTCTTCGAGGCACAGGTCGACGGCACGGTGCTCGACTACCGGGTGGAGGTCGACGGGACCGCCCACGACGACCCGTACCGCTACCCGCCGACCCTCGGTGAGCTGGACCTGCACCTGATCCGCGAGGGCCGGCACGAGCGACTGTGGGAGGCGCTCGGCGCCCGGGTCTTCGACGAGGGCGTGGCGTTCAGCGTCTGGGCACCCAACGCCCATGGGGTGCGGGTGATCGGCGACTTCACCGGCTGGGGCCCCGACGACGGCTGGCCGATGCGGTCGCTCGGCTCCAGCGGGGTGTGGGAGCTGTTCGTCCCCAACGCCCGGGTCGGGGCCCGCTACAAGTATCGGGTGCTGGGCGCCGACGGGCAGTGGCGGGACAAGGCCGACCCGCTCGCGGCGTACGCCGAGGTGCCGCCGGCCACCGCCTCGGTGGTGCACCACTCGACCTACCGGTGGAACGACGCGGACTGGCTGGCCCGGCGGGCCGAACGGCAGCCGCACCAGGAACCGATGAGCGTCTACGAGGTGCACCTCGGCTCGTGGCGGCCCGGCCTTAGCTACCGCGAGTTGGCCGAGCAGCTCACCGCGTACGTCACCGAGCTGGGCTTCACGCACGTCGAGTTCCTGCCCGTGATGGAGCACCCGTTCGGCGGCTCCTGGGGCTACCAGGTGACCGGCTACTACGCGCCGACCTCCCGGTTCGGCGACCCGGACGAGTTCCGGTACCTGGTGGACCGGCTGCACGAGGCCGGCATCGGCGTACTCCTGGACTGGGTGCCCGCGCACTTCCCGAAGGACGAGTGGGCCCTCGCGCGGTTCGACGGCACCCCTCTCTACGAGCACCCCGACCCGCGGCGCGGCGAGCACCCCGACTGGGGCACGTACGTCTTCGACTTCGGCCGCAACGAGGTCCGCAACTTCCTGGTCGCCAACGCGCTCTACTGGTGCGACCAGTTCCACGTCGACGGGCTGCGGGTCGACGCGGTCGCCTCCATGCTCTACCTGGACTACTCCCGCAACCACGGCGAGTGGGCCCCCAACAAGTACGGCGGCCGGGAGAACCTGGAGGCCATCGCGTTCATGCAGGAGGTGAACGCGACCGTCTACAAGCACCACGCCGGCGTCGTCATGATCGCCGAAGAGTCCACCGCCTGGCCGGGGGTCACCCGCCCCACCGCCGAGGGCGGGCTGGGCTTCGGGTTCAAGTGGAACATGGGCTGGATGCACGACACCCTGCTCTACACCTCGAAGGACCCGATCTACCGCCAGCACCACCACCACCAGCTCACCTTCTCCCTGGCGTACGCCTGGAGCGAGAACTACGTGCTGCCGATCAGCCACGACGAGGTGGTGCACGGCAAGGGCTCACTGGCCGGCAAGATGCCCGGCGACACCTGGCAGCGGCTGGCGAACGTGCGGGCGCTGCTGGCGTACATGTGGGCGCACCCCGGCAAGCAGCTACTCTTCATGGGCTCCGAGATGGCCGACGACCGGGAGTGGAGCGAGGAGCGCGGGCTCGACTGGTACCTGCTCCACGACCCGGCCCGCGCCGGCGTACAACGACTCGTCGGTGACCTCAACCGGGTCTACCGGGAGACTCCGGCGCTCTGGGCACAGGACACCGAGCCGGCGGGCTTCCGCTGGATCGCCGGTGACGACGTCGCCAACAACACCGTGTCGTTCGTCCGGATCGCCCCGGACGGCTCGACGCTGGTGTGCGTGGCGAACTTCTCCGCCCAGCCGCTGCACGACTACCGGGTCGGCCTGCCGGCCGGCGGGACGTGGACCGAGGTGCTCAACACCGACGCGCACCACTACGGCGGGTCGGGGGTGGGCAACCTGGGCGAGGTACGGGCCGAGGACGTGCCGTGGCACGGGATGGTCGCCTCGGCCGCCCTCCAGGTCCCGCCGCTGGGTGCCGTCTGGCTCCGCCGCGACTGACGGGTGAGCGGGACCGTTCCCCCGGGACGTCGAGACGCCTCGGGGGAACGGCGCGGGCTCAGAGCCGGGTGATCCGGACGGCGTCGGCGACGACGTACCCCGTCGTGCTGGTCCACCGGCTGACCCCGACGACCTGGCGCGTCCCCGCGGCGAAGTCGTAGGTGCCCAACACCCGCCACTGGCCGCCGCCGCTGCGCTGGTCGACGGAGGCCGTCACGGTCCCGTTCGCGGTGGCCACCAGGTGCGGCGTGGCGCTGTTGTAGCCGGGATCGGCCGGGTACCAGACCTCGACCCGGTACGAGCCGGCGGCGGGCAGCGTCGCGCTGAACCAGGCCGGGTCACTGACCGCCTGCGGCTCGGCGAAGCGGTAGTTCGTGCCGTACCGCGTGGTGAGGTACGACGAGGTGCCCCAGGTGGCCGCGGCGGTGAAGCCACCAGTGGTGGTGTTGTCCACGATCACGCTGAACGTGCCGCCGGTGCCGGTGACCACCCGCGCGTTGCTGGCCGGGCTCTCGTGGTGCAGCCGGTCCAGGGCAGTCACCAGGTACCGGTAGGTCGAGCCGGCCGCGGCGGTGGCGTCGGTGAACGTCCCGGTGCTGCCTGAGGCACGCACCGTGCCGAGCAGGTTGCGGGCATCGGCCAGGGCGCAGGGGTCGACCGGGCCGTCGCCGGGCAGTCGGTACACGGCGTACGAGGCCGTACTGCCGGCGGTGCCACGCTGCCAGTTCAGCGTCACGCCGCCGGTGCCGCGTACCGCCGAGGTGAGGTTCGGCGCGGCGGGCGCGGCACCGCCCACCCCGGCCGGTGCCAGGGCGGGCCGGCGGTAGTGGTCGGTCGTCAGCCGGGAGACGGCACCGATGCGGTCGGCGCGTACGTCCTTGGCGCTGAAGTGGATGTCGCCGAGGATCCGGGGGTAGGCGCGGTTGAGGGTCAGGTGGTCGGTGAGTTCGGCCGGGTCCTGCCAGGCGGCATCCTGCCCGGAGGCCCCGGCGCGGTAGGTGGCCTGCCCGACGAGCAACTGCACTGTGGTGCCGTTGACGGTCTCCGACCACCAGCGGACCAATTCCGCGTAGTCGGCCGCGGGGTGGCCGATCTGCCAGTAGATCTGCGGGGCGATGTAGTCGATCCACCCCTGCTTCACCCACCGTCGGGTGTCGGCGTAGATCGCGTCGTACGACTGGAGGCCGGTGGTGCGCGAGCCGAGCGGGTCGGTGCCGGCGTTGCGCCAGATGCCGAACGGGCTCACGCCGAGCTTCACCCACGGCTTCGCCGCCCGGATCTTGGCACTCATCTCCTGCACCAGCAGGTTGACGTTGTTGCGCCGCCAGTCGGCGACGGTGCTGAAGCCGGCGCCGTACTGGGCGTACGTGGCCTGGTCGGGGAAGCCCCCACCGCTGCCCGGGTACGGGTAGAAGTAGTCGTCCCAGTGCACCGCGTCGATGTCGTAGCGGCTGACGGCGTCCATCATCGCGGTCTGCACGAAGGCCCGGACGGCGGGGATGCCGGGGTTGTAGTAGAGCTGGCCGTTGTAGGCGACCGCCCAGCCCGGGTTCTTGCGGGCCGGGTGGCTGGCGGCCAGCTTGGTCAGGTCGGTGTGGGTCGCGACCCGGTACGGGTTGAACCAGGCGTGGAACTCCAGGTTGCGGGCGTGCGCCTCGGCCACCATGAAGGCCATCGGGTCGTAGCCGGGATTGCCTCCCTGGGTTCCGGTGAGCCACTGCGACCACGGCTCGTACGTCGACGGCCAGAAGGCGTCGGCGGCGGGACGGACCTGCACGACGACGGCGTTCATCCGACGCTGCTTGGCCAGGTCGAGCCAACCCCGGTACTCCGCCTGTTGGGCGGCGGCGGTGAGGCCGGTGCGGCTGGGCCAGTCGATGTTGGCCACGCTGGCGATCCACATCCCCCGGAACTGCCGTTTCGGGGTGGCCGGATCTGTCACGCAGGCTGCCTGGGCGGCCACCGGCACGGTGCCCGGCGGCGTGGTTGGGGAGGGAGGTACGGCCGTGGGGAGGGCCGCGCCGAGCGTCAGCGCCGCTACCAGCGCCAGCCCGGGAAGGGATCGATGAAAGTCGACACGCACGAAAGTATGTTCAGTGCTGCGGGACTGCCACGCAAGTATTCTTCACAGTTTTCACTCTGCGAAGTCGGCCGCTGACCGTTCAGGACGGGACGCCCACGGGCCGGTCTTGGCGCGAGGCACCGTCGGCGTCAGCGGATCAGACCAGGTTGGCGTCGCGAAGCAGTTGCCACAGGCCGGCGCCGTCCGGGGCGGAGAGCCACTTCTGCCCCACCGGCCCCGACGACGGGCGGCCGGCGGGGGCGGGCAGGGTGCCGGCCAGCACCGACTGGGTCGGGGAGAGACGGCGGATCGCCACCCCGGCGACGTTCTCCGGGTGGGCGGCGGCGAACTCCCGGTAGATCTCCTGGTCGTGCTGGCCGTCGTCGCCGACGAGCAGCCAGCGCACGTCGGGGAACTCGTTGGCCAGCCGGGCCAGGGTGGACCGCTTGTGTTCCATCCCGCTGCGGAACCAGCGGTCGGCGGTCGGGCCCCAGTCGGTGAGCAGCAGCGGCCCGGCCGGGTAGAGGTGGCGGGACAGGAAGCGGGTCAGGGTCGGGGCCACGTTCCAGGCGCCGGTGGAGAGGTAGAAGACCGGTGCGCCGGGGTGCGCGGTGACCAGCCGCTCGTAGAGCACCGCCATGCCGGGCACCGCGTTGCGGGCGTGCTCGTCGAGCACGAACGTGTTCCATGCGGCGAGCAGCGGCCGGGGCAGCGCGGTCACCATCACCGTGTCGTCGATGTCGGAGATGATGCCGAACTTGACCTCCGGGTCGAGGATGCGCACCGGGGCGTCGACCGGCTCGGCGTCCGGGACGCTGAGCCGGACCGTACCCCAACCGGGCGGCAGGTCCGCCTCGACCAGCGTGTCGACGAAGCCGCTGCGGTCGGCCCGCGTCTCGTGTCGCACCCCGCCGGCCTCGATGGTCACCGTGACGTGCTTGTTCGGCAACGTCGTGAAGCTGCGCCAGCCGCGAACCTTGTCGAGCCGACCCCGCTGACGGGTGTCCGGACGGCCCAGCAGCACCCGACACATCACCCGCACCCAACCCGGCGCGCCATAGCCGGTGTACGCGACGATGTTGACCCGCCAGCCGGTGCGGCGCAGCCGGCGCTCGACGAGCTGGTGCACGGCGTCCTCGATCCGCGCGGCCCGGTGCAGGTTCGGAACGGCCAGTTGGCCGGCGGGAGTGGGTGGCACGCGCCAACCCTGCCACACGTCGACAGCCACGGCCACGCGAGCCGACCCCGGCCGCGCCGATCCGGGCCGGCGGCCGTGTGGTCGACCCAGGCCCCACCGGGCTGCGCCGATCGGCCTCGGCGGCCCGACCGAACGTGAAACACTCCGGTCGGGACGACGACGGGGGCGTTGGTCGTGTCGCATCCAGAGCAGCACCGTGGGCGATGGCGCCCACGACTCGATCGACCGGCGCTCGCCGCGCTGCTGTTCGGGCTCGCCGGCGTCGTCTACCGGCTGGTCCTGACGCTGTTCACCGTGCCCGTGTCGAACAGCGACGAGGCGACGTTCGGTCTCGCCGCGCTGCACATCGGGCAGGGCCGGGAACGCCCGGTCTTCCTCTACGGCCAGCACTACATGGGGATGTTGGAGTCATACCTGGCCGCTCCCCTGGTGGCGGTGGCCGGGCCGAGCTGGCCGGTGCTGCGCCTGCCGATGCTCGCGCTGTACGCGGTCTTCCTCTACCTGATCCACCGGTTGACCCGCCGCCTCTGCACCCCGTGGTTCGCCGCCTTCGTGGTGGGTCTGCTCGCGCTCGGGCCGGAGCGGGTGGTGCGCGACCAGCTCACCGTCGTCGGCGGGCGTCCGGAGGTGAAGCCGGCGGTGCTGCTGATGCTGCTGATCACCGTGGGGCTGGCCGCCGGCACGGTCCACCGCCGACGGTTGGCGGTCGGCCTGTTCGGGCTGCTCGTCGGGCTGGCCGTCTGGTCGGACTGGCTGATCCTGCCGTACCTCGCTGTCGCCGGGTTGGCCCTGGTCTGGGCGGTACGGCGGGAGCTGCTCGGCTGGTCCGGTCTGCTGCTGGCGGCGGGGGTGGCCGTCGGCGTCGCCCCGATGATCGTCGACAACCTGCGGGCCGGGCCCGGTGATGACTCGCTGTCGGTGTTCCGGCAGGTCAGCACGAAGGTCGGCCCGCAGCCGCCGTGGTCCGACCGGATCCGGGGCGGCCTGCTGGAGGGCGTGCCGCTGGCGCACGGGCTCTGCCCGGTGGACGGTTGCGGACGCTGGCAGCAGTGGTTCGGTGTGTTGTACCCGGTGCTGCTGCTGGCCGGCGCGGCACTCGCTGTGCTCGCGTACCGGCGCGCCGCCGGGGCACCGCGTGCGGAGCGGGTCGGACGCGGGGCCGGCGGGCTACGTGGGGAGCGGGTCGGGCCGGTCGTGCAGCTCGCGCTGGTCGCCGGCGCGGCGTTGACACTGCTGTCGTACGTGCGCAGTCCGCTCGCCGCGACCAGCCCGCTGGACAACGCCCGATACCTGTCGGTGCTGCAACTGTCGTTGCCGGCGGTGCTCTGGCCGCTCTGGGTGGCGGCGTTGACCGCCTGGCGGGGCACCAGCAGCGTGCTGGGGCGATTCACCGGCGCGCTGTCCGCCGCCGTGCTGGCCGCGCTGACAGTGACCACCCTGGTGATCACCGTGCTGTTCGCGGCCACCGGCACCGCGGCGTCGCGGACCGAGGAACGCCAGGCCCGGGAGCTGGCCGCCGCGCTGCGCGCCGACGGACCCCATGAGGTGTACGGGGACTACTGGACCTGCAACCGGTTGATCTTCAACACGGATGAGTCCGTGGTCTGCGGGGTGCTCGACGGGAACCTGTCACCGGGGCAGAACCGCTACCGACCGTACTGGCGGCAGGTGGGGCGGGCCGAGCGGCCGGGCTACGTGGTGGAGATCGACTCACCGATGGACCGGCGGTTGCGGAGGCTGCTCGCCGACCGAGCCGACGCCGCGCCGGTGCGGGAGGTCGGCGGCTATCGCGTGTACCACCCCGACACCCCGGTGCGGCCCTGGCGGTAGGGGCTGGTCGTACGCTGGCCGGGCCGGCGCGTGGGGCGCCGCCGTTTCGCCCGTCGAGGAGACCCATGCTCATCCTGTTGCCGCCCTCGGAGGGAAAGGCTGACGCCGGCACCGGGCGGCGTTGGGCCCCGGACCGGCTCTCGCTGCCCGAGCTGAACCCGGCCCGCGAGCGGGTGCTGGACGCCCTGGTGGCGCTGAGCGCCGGGCCGGACGAGGAGGCCGCGCGGGCGGCGCTCGGCCTCAGCGAGGGCCAGCGGGGCGAACTGCGGCGCAACGCAAGGCTGCGGGAGGCGGCCACCGCGCCGGCCGAGCGACTCTACACCGGGGTGCTCTACGAGGCGTTGGACCTGGCCTCGTTGCCTGCCACGGCGCAGCGGGCGGCCCGCCGGTCGATCCTGATCAGCTCCGGGCTGTGGGGCGCGGTCCGACTGGCCGACCGGATTCCGCCGTACCGCTGCCCGATCGGCGCCCGCCTGCCCGACGTCGGGGCGCTGTCGACGTACTGGCGCAGGGAGCTGACGCCGACGGTGGACGGCGCCGCCGGGCGCGGCCCGGTGCTGGACCTACGCTCCGGCGCGTACGCGGCCACCTGGACGCCGCGCGGTGAGCTGGCCGAGCGCACTGTCACAGTGCGGGTGCTGCACGAGCGGGAGGTCGACGGCGTGCCGATCCGCTCGGTGGTCAGCCACTTCAACAAGGCGACCAAGGGGCGGCTGGTCCGGGACCTGCTCGTCGCCGGCGCCCGGCCGCGCACCGCCGCGGAGCTGGTCGGCGCGCTGCGGGAGCTGAAGCACACAGTGGTGGAGCAGTCCGCCGCTCCCGGACGGATGCGGCAGGTGGATCTGGTGGTCACCGACCTCTAGCGAGCACCGCAGCCGCAAGATTTGCTCAAGGCTGGGCCGGAGGAGTTCCGTAACGGCGTGGCAGGGGCCACGGTAGGGCAACCCAGACTCCGACAAGGGAGCCTTCGTTGACCCACGAACCCGCCCTGCTCGACCGGCCGCACACCCCGACCACCCCATCCCCGTTGGGCTGGCTGACCCTGGGCGACGCGTTCGAGGCTGCCTGCCTGCTGCGCTGCACACCACCACCGACCGCCACCCGGCCCAGCGCGGTCCGGGCCGAGCACACCGCCGGGGTGGAGTTCAACCGAGAGGACGCCGCGCAGCGGATGCGGCAACTGCTCAACCGGCTGGACATCCCGGTCACCCACGAGGTGGCCGTCGGCGGCCTGCGTCGCCGCTACGAGCTGCACCGGCTGTGGGTGCCCCGGGAGCACCAGGGCGCGTACACCCGGATGTTGGACGCGGGCTGGTGGCAGGGGCGACGCGAGCTGCTCGGCGGGCCGCTGCCCGGCGCCTCACCGGCCCGCCGACGGTTGGTGACCCGCCTGGCGGAGGCAGCCTGGCGCTCGGCGTTGCTGGCCGCCGGGCGGCACGTCCGACGGCACATCCTCGGTGTCCGGCTCACCGACCGGGAGCTGGCCGCGGTGCTGATCCGGGGAGCGGCCGTGCTCGACGTACCGGCCCGGCTCCGGCCCGGCACCGGTTGCTTCCTGGTCAGCGTGGCCGACGGCCCGGACCGGCAGCGGATCCTGCGCAGCGCGGCGTTGGAGCCCGCGCGCGGCCCGATGGCGGAACCCGGGACGGCGACGGCGCGCGGGATGACCCCGGCGTCGACACGGGGCGTGGGCGTGGCGCCGGCAGGTCGCGCGGCCTGCTGATCGGGTCCCGACCGTCCGGCGCATCGCCAACCCGGGCTTGCGCGCACCCGCCCGACGGCGCACAGTGCACCGCGTGAGTCGTACCTCGTCCCGCCGCGCCGGTTTGGCCGCCCTGTCGACGGTGCTGCTGATCGCGAACCTGGCCATCGCCAGCTGCCGGGACGCCCCGCCCGAGCCGACGTCGATCCGGATCGCCACCGGCAGCCCCACCGCTGTCTACTACGCGTTCGGGCGGTCCCTGGCAGCCATCCTCAACCGGGAACTCCCCGACGTACGGGCCAGCGTGGTGATCACCGCCGCCTCGGCGGAGAACGTCCAACTCGTCGGCTCCGGCGGGGCCGAGCTGGGCTTCACCCAGGCCGATGTGCTGCCCACCAGCACGGCGGGAAGCCCCGCTGTCGACGCCGTCGCCCGGGTGTACGACGACCAACTGCACCTGGTCACCACGAGCGGCGGCCCGGTCCGCACCGTCGCCGACCTGCGCGGCCGGCGAGTCTCCGTCGGCGCGGCCGGCTCGGGCACGGAGATCACCGCGACCCGGCTGCTGGAGGTGGCCCGCCTCGGTGGTGACGAGGTGCGCCGGGAACGGCTCGGACTGGACGACTCGGTGGCGGCGCTGCGCTCCGGGCGGATCGACGCGTTCTTCTTCTCCGGTGGGTTGCCGGTCCGGGGAATCGAGGAGTTGGCCGAGGCCAGCGCCATCCGGATCGTGGACCTCAGCGAGTGGACCGAGCCGCTGCGCTCACGGTACGGCCAGGTCTACGTCTCCCGGGACATCCCCCGCTCGGTGTACGGGGTGGATGCGGTGACCACCGTGGCCGACCCGAACTACCTGATCGTCCGGGCCGACCTGCCGGAGCCGTTGGTCCGTGAGGTGACCCGGCTGCTGATGGAACGCCGGGCCGAGCTGGCCGCCGCCCATCCGGCGGCGGGACGGATGAGCCCCCGCTCGGCGATCGTCACCGCGCCGCTGTCGCTGCACCCCGGCGCCGCATCCTGGTACCGCGCCACCAAACCGTGACGGCCGCGCCTCAGCGCGCCGGCGAGGGTCGCAGGTCGGCGGCCGGTTCCTCCACCGCCGGCTCCACCGGAAGGGCCGGCGTCGGGAACCACAGGGCGGCGATCAGCCCCCGCGACTCCCCCGGGCGCATGGTGAGCCGCCCGTCCGAGGCGTCCACCAGCACGGCGGCGATGGTCAGACCGAGCCCCGCGCCGTCCACATTCTGCGCGTCCGGGGCCCGCCAGAACCGCTCGGTCGCCTGGCCGAGCTGACTCTCGGTCATGCCGGGGCCGGAATCGCGGACCTCCAGCGCCACCCCGCCGTCGCGACGGGCCACCGTCACCGTCACCGCCCCGCCCGCCCCGCTGAACTTCACCGCGTTGTCGATGAGGGCGTCCAGCGCCTGGTCGACGGCGGTCGGCACGGTCTGCGCGTACGCCGGGGCGTCGGTAGTGGCCAGCCGCAGCGCGACCGACCGGTGCCGGGCCAGCGGCGCCCACGCGGCCACCCGGGAGGCGGCCACCGCGGCCGCGTCCACCGTGACGCGCTCGTTCTCCTCCCGTTCGGCCCGAGCGAGGGTCAGCAACGCGTCGAGCACCAGCGCGAGGCGGTCGGTCTCCTCCAGGGCCAGCCGGTGCTCGGACCGACCGTCGGGGTCGGTGAGACTGGGCCCCAACTCCTCCACCCGCAGCCGCAGCGCGGTGAGCGGGTTGCGCAGCTGGTGGCTGGCGTGGGCGACGAAGGCACGCTGCCGGTCCATCACGTCGGAGACCACGTCGGCCATGTGGTTGAAGCTGGCCGCCAGGCGGCGCAGCTCCGGCGGGCCCAGCCGGTGCTGCACCCGGGCGCCCCGGTCTCCCTCGGCGATCTCGTGGGTGACCGCGTCCAGTTCGGTGACCGGGCGCAGCACCCAACCGGCCAGCCCGAACGCGGTGAGCACGCAGGCCAGCACGGCGAGCAGACCGGCCAGGGCGAGCAGCAGCCACCACGAGACGACGGCTCGGCGGATCGAGCCGGCCGGGGTCACGATCACCACCGCCCCGAGCACCTCACCGCCGTCGTTGATCGGCACCGCCACCACCACGGGGTCGGTCGTCCAGGGCCAGACCGACTCGGGGGCGCTGGTCTGCTGCCCGGACAGGGCGACGTCCAGCACCGTCGCGGTCCCCGGGCTGGCCTGCCAACCGGGCGACGAGACCGGGATGTTCCGGTCCCGGTCGACGATCGCGGCGCTGATCGCGTACAGGTCGTCGTAGCTGGTCAGCTCCGACTCGATCGGGCCGGGCCCGCCATCACGCAACGCCGGTCCGGCCAGCGAGGCGAACCGGGTCGCGTCGGCGAGCCGGTCGGCGCGGACCCGTTCGGTCTCGCGGCTGGCCATGGTGGCGGCCAGTGGTGTCTCCAACGCGATGAGGACGAGGACCATCAGCAGCAGATAGCTGATCACCAGGCGACGGCGCACGTCAGCTCCTCACGAGTCGCGCAGCCGGTAGCCGACGCCGCGTACGGTCTCCACCAGGCGGGCGTCGCCGAGCTTGCCGCGCAGCGACCCGACATGCACCTCGACGGTGTGCCGGTCGGCCCAGGTGGTGCCCCAGGCGTCGAGCAGGATCCGATCGCGCGGCACCGCCACCCCGGGCTGGCGGGCCAGCGAGAGCAGCACGTCGAACTCCTTGCGGGTCAACGTGACGGCACGCCCGTCGACGGTCACCGTCCGCGCGGCCACGTCGATCCGGACCGGTCCGGCCTCGATGAGGTGCCGCTCGGGGGCGGCGTTCGCAGCGCGGCGCAACACCGCCTCGATCCGGGCCTGCAACTCCACCATCGAGAACGGCTTGACCACGTAGTCGTCAGCGCCCAGGCGCAGACCCAGCACCCGGTCACGTTCCTCGCCCCGGGCGGTCACCGCGATGATGCCCAGCTGGCTGCTGCGCCGACGCAGCTCCCGGCACAGGTCCGTGCCGTCCCCGTCGGGCAGGGTCAGGTCGAGCAGCACCAGGTCACAGGGCGCGGCGGAGAGCGCGGCGGCGACGGTGGCCGCGTGCTCGACCTCGTATCCCCGGCGGGTGAGGGCGGACGACAGCGCGGCGGCCACCCGGCGGTCGTCCTCCACCAGCAGGATCCGCACCCGTGCCCCCGTCCCTCGCAGCGCTGTTCTGCGAATGGTGGCAGAAGTGCGCGCGAACCGGGAGGCCGCCCACCCGCGCCGGGCGGGCCACCGGCCGCTACAGGCCGAAGGTGTCGTCGGCGGTGGCGTCCCGGACGCCGTCGGTGAAGCCGCGGAAACCCGGATCCTCGTGGCTGGCCGGCACGCTGGTGACGCTGACCCCGCCGGCCTGGGTGACCGCGTCGACCAGGGGCGGGTAGTCGATCTCGGCGTCCTGGAAGGCGTCGTCGTCCGCCTCCGCCAGGTTGATCACGTACTGCACGTCCTCGGACGGGGTGTCCGGGTCCTCGGCCCACTCACCGCCGGCCCGGTAGCACTCGTCGTACAGCGCGCGCTGGCTGTCGGTCCAGTCGTCGTCGTAGCTCTGCATCGCCCATCCCTCCGCGGCCCTTGACCTGAGCATGCCCGGCGGGAGGCGACGGGCGCGGCGGTACCGGCGAAAACCGGGCGGGCGCGCCGACCACCGCCCCGTACGCTGCTGTGGTGATCTACAAACTGCTGTCGAGCGCCGAGTGGGACGACGCCCTCGCCGCCGGCGCCTTCACCGGCTCCGCGGTGGACCGGCAGGACGGGTTCATTCATCTCTCCGGCGCCGAGCAGGTGGTCGAGACCGCGCGACGGTACTTCACCGGGGCGACCGGGTTGACAATGCTCAGCGTCGAGGAGGAGCGACTGGGCGACGCGCTGCGGTGGGAGCCGTCGCGCGGCGGGCAGCTCTTCCCACACGTGTACGGCCCGCTGCCGGTCGCGGCGGTGGTGGCGGCGCGGGCGTTGCCGGCGGACGTTCCGGTCGCCGACGCGGTGGCCGCCCTGTTGCGCTGACCCGGTGGCCCGCCCCACCGGCCGACACGGACGCGGCCGACCCGGTGGCCGTCCCACCGGCCGACACGGACGCGCCCGACCCGACAGTGTCGGGCCGGGCGCGATGCCGTAGCGGCGGGGCTCAGCGGCAGAGCCGCTCGATCTCCTGCTGGAAGCGGTCCATCGGGTTCGCCTCGGCCGGGCCGAGCAGGTAGGTCTTCAGCTCCCGGCGGGCCTCGGTCATCGGGTCGTCACCGGCCCGGGTGACCGACACGATCTTCTCCAGCTCGCCGCAGTCCTTGGAGAGCAGGTACGCGGCCCGCGCCGTCGGGTACTCACGGCGGAAGTCGTCCTCGGACAGGCCGGCCGGGTTGGCCACCACGTACGGCCGCTGGCTCTGCACGAAGTCGGACACCACACTGGACACGTCGCTGATCAGCAGGTCGGTCTGGTTGAAGCAGTCGAACAACGCCGGCGTGCGGCCGGTGACCACGAGGTGCTCGGTGCCGTCCAGGGAGGACGCGTCCGGGTTGCCGCCGGCCGTGCGGATCGCCGTGACGATCCGCTCGTGCACGGCCTTCGCCGCCTTGGACCGCGACCCGGTGAGCGGGTGCGGCTTGTAGATCAGGCGCACCCGGGGGATCGTGGCGAGCAGCCCCTTGACGATCCGCTCACCCATCAGCACCAGTGAGGTGTGGTACGGGTCGTCGTCGAGCCACCCCTCCCAGGTGGGCGCGTAGAGCACTGTGAACGGCCGGTCCACCGACTCGGCGCCGAAGGTGTGCACCCCGGCGAGCTGCGGCCGGCCGATCTCGACGATGTCCGAGTCGAGCACTCCCACGCCGGCCCGCGCGTAGCGCTCCCGGCCGGCCAGGCCGGCGACCCAGACCTCGTCGTACACCTTGCTGTAGGGGTTGACGCTGGCCTGCTTGTCGCTGTCACCGTGCCCGACGAAGACGTGCTTCGTACCCGGCTCGCGGAGCATGTGGATGTTCGCTCCGACGTTCGCGGCGTAGAGCGCCGCGCGGACGCCGCCGAGGTCGAGGTTCATGAAGTCGACGCCGGCCGGTACGCAGATCACCGGCAGCCGGGTGTCGGCCAGCTCGAGGAACGCTTCCCGGCTGCGCATCAGCACCACCGCGCGCTGCTGGAGCGCCTCGGTCGGGGCGAGCCACATGTTCGCCTGGTACACGTCCTTGGCGGGGCCGGCGAAGTAGAGCGCCACCTCCGGCTTGTAGTTGTCCATCCAGCGCTGGACAGCCGGCAGCAACGGACCCTGCCCGCTGCCCCGACCGCGCAGCCAGGTCAGCGCGATGATGGCGCCCACCAGACCCGTCGCCACGACCGCCACCGCGCCGGCCACGAAGAACGGCGTGGGATCGTGCTGCACCGCGGCGGCCACGCCGGCCGGCACCAGCAGCAGGTTGAGCAAAGGCATCCGGTCACCGGCGACCGCCGCCGCCCAGGCGGGCGGCTGGGGGGCGCTGGACAGTGGACCCAGCTCGATGTTGCGCACCATGGCGGAGAGCGGGTTACGCCGCTCGATCATGGTGGAGAGCGCGCCCGCGAAGACCGACACGACCCACACCGCGGCCGGCAGCACCAGCAGGAGGGTCAGCTCGCCGCCGCTGAGCCGCACCTCGGCGACGACCAGCAACACGGCGGCGAGGTCGCGGGTCAGCTGCCGGTACGACCAGTGCAGGCCCACCTTCTCCAGCAGCAGTTGCGACGGCGGTGACCAGCGGGCGACGGCGAACTCGCCGATGATGGCGGCCAACCCGGCGACGGCGAACAGGCCGATCCAACCGAATACGCCACCGACGAGCATGACCAGGTAGGCCAGTACCAGTAGCGCACTCTGGGCGGCCACCCCGAGGCGTGCTGTCAACGTGCCGAACAAACGAGTTCGCTCCCTACGAGATTTCGTTGCGGGCGGTGCCCGTGATGGACCGACGTCACTCCCCCGTCGCGCAGCGGCTCAGTCGCGGCCGGCTGCGCGTGACTGCGACCTTAACGCGAGGGGACAGCTCGGTGTCGCTCGGGTATCCGGCACCATTTCGGGCAAAGTTCCGCACCGGGGCGCGCCCGACCCCCTCACGGGGTCGGGCGCTCGGCGCGGGTGAAGCGCTCAGCCGATCCGCCGGAAGCAGGTCATCGCACCGGGCGCCTTGCGCTTGGCGAACTCCTGGTAGCCCAGCTGCGGCGCGGTTTCGCGGGCGTACCGGTTGCCGTTGTAGACGCAGATGGTGCCCACGTCGAGGCGGTCCAGTGCCGGCGTCAACTCGGCCGGCGTCGGGCTCTCGGCGCCGTCCGCGAAGCCGGCGAGCAGCAGTCGGTCCTTCGCGAACTGGGAGTTGAGGTCGTACTCGACGAGGTAGAAGTCACGGGGCAGGACAACCCGGACCTCGCTGGTGACGATCGGCGTGGTGCGCATGATCGTCTTCGGGGCGAGCAGCAGGCCCTGCGGACGGTCCAGGCCCTTGATCCAGAATGCGATCGCCTGACGCTGCTGCGGAAGCTTCCAGGTGGGGCGGTCGTGCACGTCGACCCAACTCTTCGGCGACCACATCGGGGTGGCGAACAACGCGAACGAGGCGACCAGCAGCACCGCGATCCCCCCGGACGCCGCCCGGCGCAGCGCCGGAGTCGGTGCCGGCACGCGCACGGTGCAGAGCAGACCGATCAGTGTCGGCAGGGCGAGCAGCCACGGCACGCGCCAGAGCACCACCGAGATGCCGCTCAACGCGCTCAGCAACTCCAGCACGCCGGGCACGAACAACACGCTCAGCGCGAGGGCGGCGCCGGCGGCGAGCAGGGCCGGCGTACGTCGACGGGCGAGCAACGCGCCGCACCACAGCGCCAGACCGCTGATGACCCCGACCACGCCGAACAGCAGGGTTCGCCGGTAGGTGTACGCCGCGTCGAAGAAGGCGTCGTCCGCGCCGGTCGCGCTCATCCCGCCGAGCACCAGGCGGGAGACCACCAGCGAGCCGATCGGGTACGCGAGGGCGGCGACCGCCGCGACCACGGCCGCCTTCCACCGGCCGACCAGCAGCATGGCGAACCCGGCGGCGCCGACCAGCATCGGCAGGATGATCGCCGCGGTGTTGGTGAGCCCGATCGCGGTGATCGAGAGCGCCACGATGAGCAGGAGGCTGCGCCGCGACCGGTTGTCGAACCACTCGGTCAGGTAGAGCCACATCAGCGGGATGACCGCCGAGACGAACATGCCCTTGCCCTCGTGCAGCCGGGGAAGGTGGAACGTGCCCAGTGCGGCGTCCCCGCCCGCGACGAGGTAGAGGTACGCGATCGCCACGGTGAAGGCGAGCACCGGACGGCGCGGGGCCCACCGGTGCGTCAGCCGCCACAGCGCCAGCACCGCGAGCACCGCCATGATCGGCAGCAGGACGAACCAGAGAGCCGAGCTGGCGTGGATGCCGAAGACGTTGGCGAACGCGCCGTCGAACACCTCGATCGACGGGATGGGCGGCTGCGAGCCCATCGACGGCAGCACGTTCTCGGAGAACAGGAAGTCGTTGAGCGGGATCAGGTCACGCTCGGCGATCCACACCGACTTGCCGACGTAGTAGACGTCGTCCGGGGTGTTGCGAGCCAAGAAGAACGACGAGATGCCGACCAGGACCGAGACGACCAGCGCGTACGCCGACTGCGCCGGGGTGGGTGCCGGGGCGGCCGGGGTGGGCGTCGGGCCGCTCAGCCAGGCCTGGCGCACCAGCAGCAGCCCGCCGACGGCCGCGAGCAGGCCGGACACGGCCGGGATCCACCAGGACACGTTGACGCTGGTGTTGGCCAGACCAGCGGAGACGGCGGCCACGGCGGCGGCGACCAGCACACCGACGAGCAGGCGACGGTCGGCGGCGGGCCGCGCGCTGACGGGCTCTTCCTGTGCCTCCGGCGCGCTGTCGGCCGGGGTGCTGCCGGCCGGGGCACGGCGGCGGGCGCGCAGCACGGCCACGACCGCGAGCACCACACAGGCCACCAGCCAGATCCGGAAGGTGACCGACGGACGCAGGTCACCCAGGAAGGCCAGGTGATAAAGCACGGTGAAGAGCGCGAACGCGATCACCGCGCCGTCGGTGAGCACCGCCGGGGCGACGGCCACCAGCGCGCGTACCCGGGACAGCCCGCCTTGGGCGTCGGCGGGCCGGGATGCCTGCCCGGGCCGCGGCGTCGGATCCGGTTCGGCGGGCGCTACGGCGATGCTGTCGACGTTGGCCACGGGCGTCCTTACTCGTCAGGCGGATGAGGGGCATCGGCACGGTGACGGCCGGGTGTCAAGGGGGCAGCGTAGCGGAATCGGGCAGGGAGACCGGTGCTGCCGGCGACCGGGTGTCGGAGGGCGGTCAACCCGCCATCGGGGCCGCTCGGGGACGGGGCAGCACGCTGTCGGCGCCGAGCCCGGCCGCCACGGATTCGACGAGGTTGTCGAGGTAGTCGTCGGTGAGTGGGAGTCGGGCGATGGCGAGCCGCCAGTAGAGCGGCCCGACGATGAGGTCGATCGCGGCGTCCAACTCGGTGTCGGCCGGCAGCTCGCCACGCTGCACGGCACGGGTGACCAGCTGACCGCCTATCTCCTGCTGCCGGGCGTGCAGCACCTGACGCAGGGTCGCGTCGATGCTGGGGTTGCGGGCGGCCTCCGCCAGGAGATCCGGAATGATCTGCGACGCCAGTGGGTGGCGCAGCGCGTGCGCCACCGCCTGGAACAGCAGCGCGAGGTCACCGCGCAGCGTGCCGGTGTCGAGCGCGGGGAGCTTGCCACGCGCCGCGGCGGCGACGACCTCCAGCACCAGGTCGAGCTTCGAGCTCCACCGTCGGTAGATTGCCGTCTTGCTGACGCCGGCCCGCCGGGCCACCGCCTCGATGGAGAGCCGGCCGTAGCCGACCGCGGCGAGCTCCTGCATCAGCGCCCGCCGGATCGCCGTGGTGATCTCGTCGCGCAGCACCGCCGCGCCGGCCGGCGCCCGCCTCTTCTCGGTGGTCATCGAGGGCTCTTATCGCAGGTCACGCCGGACAGCGTAGCGCAACGACGGTACGGTTGCGTCCCGACGTGTTTCGGACTACTGTCCACGCAGCGACGAGGCGGCGCCCCGCGCAAATTTCCCACTAGGATTCGATCGTCGCGAGCAACCCCCGTCTGCACGAAAGATCGGAGCGCCATTTCCATGGCCACCACCGCGCTGGTCGACCCCGACACGGGCCTGACCCAGGCGCAGCTGGCCGCTCGGCACGGGCTACGGGTCGCCGGTGAGCGTCCCAGCCTCGTCGAGTACAGCCGCCGACTCTGGGCCTACCGGCACTTCATCGCCGCGTACGCCAATGCCAAGCTCGTCGCCTCGTACAGCAACGCCAAGCTGGGTCAGCTCTGGCAGGTGCTCACCCCGCTGACCAACGCGGCGGTCTACTACCTGATCTTCGGGGTGGTGCTCGCACAGAACAGCATCCCGAACTTCATCGCCTACCTGACCACCGGGTTGTTCATCTTCAACTTCACCCAGAGCGCGGTCCTGGCCGGCACCCAGTCGATCAGCAGCAACCTGGGGCTGATCCGGGCGCTGCACTTCCCCCGGGCGAGCCTGCCGCTGTCCACGACGATCACCCAGTTCCAGCAACTGCTGGCCTCGATGGTGGTCCTGGTCGGCATCGTGCTCGCCACCGGCGAACCGCTCACCTGGGAATGGTTGCTGCTGGTGCCGGCCCTGCTGCTGCAGGCGGTGTTCAACGCCGGCGTCGTGCTGCTGGTGGCCCGGCTGGGCTCCAAGTCGAGCGACCTGAAGCAGGTCATGCCGTTCATCATGCGGACCTGGATGTACGGCTCCGGCGTCCTCTACAGCGTCACCCTCTTCGACCGGCTGCCCGGCTGGGCGACGACCCTCGTGCAGTACAACCCGCTGCTCGTCTACATCGAGCTGGCGCGCTACGCGCTGCTCGAGGAGGCACCGCTGCTCAACGAGTCGCTGACCCAGCTCTGGCTGGTCGGCGCCGGTTGGGCGCTGGTGGCCGGCATCGGCGGTTTCATCTACTTCTGGCGCGGCGAACAGGAGTACGGCCGTGGTTGAGCACTTCGACGCCCCCATCGAGGCGAGCGCGACGATGACCCGGACCCAGGAGCGCATCCCGACAGTGGTCGTGGACGACGCGCACATCATCTACCGGGTGCACCAGGGGGCCGCCGGTGGCACCACGCCGGTTGCCGCGCTGCGCCGGCTGGTCAAGCGCACCCATGCGCCGAACGTCCGGGAGGTGCACGCGGTCAAGGGCATCTCGTTCACCGCGTACCGGGGTGAGGCGATCGGGCTGATCGGCAGCAACGGCTCCGGCAAGTCCACCATCCTGCGGGCCATCGCCGGTCTGCTGCCGGTGAACCGGGGCGCCATCCACACCCAGGGTCAGCCGTCGCTGCTGGGCGTCAACGCCGCCCTGCTCAACGACCTCTCCGGGGAGCGCAACGTCGTCCTCGGGTGCCTGGCCATGGGCATGCACCCCGACGACGTGGCCAAGCAGGCCGCGGGGATCATCGACTTCTCCGGGATCAACGAGCGGGGTGACTTCGCCAGCCTGCCGATGCGGACGTACTCGTCGGGCATGGCGGCCCGGCTGCGGTTCTCCATCGCCGCCGCCAAGAAGCACGACGTGCTGCTCATCGACGAGGCGCTCGCCACCGGCGACAAGGGCTTCCGCAGGCGCAGCGAGCAGCGGGTGCGGGAGCTGCGGGAGGGCGCAGGGACGGTGTTCCTGGTCAGCCACCAGCTCTCCTCCGTCCGGGACACCTGCGAACGGACGATCTGGCTGGAATCGGGTGTCATCCGGATGGACGGCCCCACCGACGAGGTCATCCGGGCGTACGAGGCGTACGCGAACAGCAAGTAGAGTTCCGGCGAACGTCCGGCATCGACACGGCACCTGAGGACCGCGTCGCCCGCGTTGGGGCGACGCGGTCCGCGCGTTAAGGTTCATTCCGTCGCCGCTCGGGCGGAACCTTCCCTTAACGCATCCCTGAGAGTGAGGATCCGGCAATGACGCAGGACCAGACCCCTGGCCCGGACGCCGAAGCGGGAACCCCGACGCCGTGGCGGCCCTCGCGGACAGTGGCGGTGGTTCTGGCCGGCGGCACCGGGACCCGGCTGGGCCTCGGCATCCCGAAGCAGCTGCTGAAGATCGCCGGTAAGCCGATCATCGAGCACACCCTGACGGTCTTCGAGGCGGCACCGGAGATCGACGAGATCATCGTGCTGATGGCCACCGGCCACGTCGAGGACGCCCAGCAGATCGTCGAGAAGGCCGGCCTGCGCAAGGTCACCAAGGTGATCGAGGGCGGTGACACCCGCAACGCCACCACCCGGATCGCCCTGGACGCGGTCGGCCCGGAAGACTGCAACATCCTCTTCCACGACGCGGTACGCCCGCTGCTCAGCGGCCGGATCGTGCGCGAGTGCGTCAACGCGCTCTGGAGCTACGACGCCGTGGACGTGGCCATCCCCTCCGCAGACACGATCATCCAGGTCGACGAGAACGACTGCATCACCGACATCCCGGTGCGCTCCCGGCTGCGCCGTGGTCAGACCCCGCAGGCGTTCCGCTCCCCCACGATCCGGGCGGCGTACCAGCTCGCCGAGGACGACAGGGACTTCGCCGCCACCGACGACTGCGGCGTGGTGCTGCGCTACCTTCCCGGCACCCCGATCAAGGTGATCGACGGTTCGGACGAGAACATCAAGGTCACCCACCCGGTCGACGTGCACCTGGCGGACAAGCTCTTCCAGCTCGCCGCCGCGCAGGCCCCCCGGCTGACCGACCACCGCAGCTACAGCGAGGAGCTGACCGGCCGGACCATCGTGGTGTTCGGCGGCAGTTACGGCATCGGTCACGAGTTGACCGAGCTGGCCCGTCGCTATGGCGCCCAGGTCTTCCCGTTCAGCCGTTCCAGCACGGGCACCCACGTGGAGCGGGCCGAGGACGTCGAGGCCGCGCTGACGACCGCCTTCCAGGCCACCGGCCGGATCGACCACGTGGTGGTCACCGCCGGCATCCTGGAGAAGGGCGCCCTCGCCGAGATGGACGAGGAGACCATGGACAGGCTGCTCCAGGTCAACTTCGTCGGCCCGGTGACCATCGCGCGCCAGGCCCTCCCGTACCTCCAGCAGACCAAGGGCCAGTTGCTGCTCTACACCTCCAGCTCCTACACCCGAGGCCGGGCCCGCTACGCGCTCTACTCGGCCACCAAGGCCGCCCTGGTCAACCTCACCCAGGCGCTCGCCGACGAGTGGGCCGACGTGGGCGTCCGCGTCAACTGCATCAACCCGGAGCGCACCGCCACCCCGATGCGGACGCGGGCCTTCGGCGAGGAGCCGGAGCACACCCTGCTCGCCGCTGAGGCCGTCGCCCAGTCGTCGCTGGACGTGCTGATCTCCGACCTGACCGGTCAGGTGATCGACGTACGCCGGGCACCCGGTGACGGGCCCACGCCGAGCGTGCCGGCGCAGTCCGGGCCGGGTCGGGTCGAGGCACCGGCCGGCGCGACGTCCGCCAACTGACGCCGACGGCTGCGGAACCACGAACGGAGCGACATGCGCGGCGACCTGGTCCGAAAGCTGGCCGCCCGGTGCCTGACCACCGGGTTGGCCGTGCTGGCCTTCGTCGTGCTGGCTTTGACCGGCGCCACCGGCTGGGGGCTGGCGTTGGCAGTCGCCGCGCTGGCCGCCTCGGCCGCCGAGCAGCGGATCCGGCCCGGCGCCGACCTGGTGGCGGAGACGGCGTTGATCGCCGCGGCGATCCTGGTCGGTTACTCCCGGCGGCTGGACGACGGGCTCGACCTCGCGCTGGTCGCCACCGGGCTGGTACTGCTGGGTCTGGTGCTGCTGGTGGGGCCGCTGCGCACCGCCGGCGGTCTGGAGATCCGGACGGCCAACCTGCCGGTACGCGCCTGGACGGCGCTGATCGCCGATCGGCTCGGCACGGCCCTGCTCGGGCTGCTCGCCGCCCTGGCGCTCGCCGCCGCGCTCGCCCTGCCGGCCGGTGTGGCACTGGCCGCCAGCCTGCTGGTCGGAGCGGGCGCCGGTGCGGTCGCGCTGGACCTGGCCCGGCGACGGTTCAGGCCACGCGCCGGTGGCGGGTCGGTGGCCGCCGCGCTGCGCCGGCACCAGCCGGAGTTCCTGCTCTACTTCTCCGCGCCTCCGGGCTCGGAATACCAGGTCACCATGTGGCTGCCGTACCTGGAACGGATCGGCCGACCGTTCCTGGTCGTGCTGCGTGAGCCGGAGTTCCTGGCCCCGATCGCGGCGGCCACCGACGCGCCGGTGGTCTACTGCCCCACCCTGGGGGCGATGGACCAGGCATTGGTGCCGAGCCTGCGGGCGGCGTTCTACGTCAACCACGGTGCGAAGAACAGCCACTGCGTCCGCTTCACCCAGCTCACCCACATTCAGCTGCACCACGGCGACAGCGACAAGGCGCCGAGCGCCAACCCGGTGTCGGGGATCTTCGACCGGATCTTCGTGGCCGGGCAGGCGGCGATCGACAGGTACGCCCGCGCCGGAGTGCAGATCCCGGCCGACAAGTTCGTGGTGGTGGGTCGTCCACAGGTCGAGTCGATCGAGGTACGCCCGGAGCCCGCAAGAGGATTGGCGCACCCGACGGTGCTCTACACGCCGACCTGGACCGGGCACCACGCCGACGCCGACTACTGCTCGCTACCGGTGGCCGAAAGCCTGCTGCGCCGACTGTTGGAACGCGGCGCGACGGTGATCCTGCGAGCCCACCCGTACACCACGCAGAACCCGGCCTCGGCCCGGCAACTGGGCCGCCTGACCGAGCTGCTCGTCGCCGACCGGGCCCGCACCGGCCGCCAGCACGTGGTCGGCGCGGCGGCTCGGGAGCTGAGCCTGACCGAGTGCGTCAACTCCGCCGACGCGCTGGTCTCCGACGTGTCCGGAGTGATCTCGGACTTCCTCTACTCCGGCAAGCCGTACGCGGTCACCGACATGGGCGACGAGGGCGACCGGTTCGTGGAGCGGTTCCCGCTGGCCGGGTCGGGTTACGTGCTACGTCGGGACATGTCCAACGTGGACGACGTGCTGACCGCCCTGCTGGACACCGACCCGCTGGCCGAGGCCCGCTGGGCCACCCGCCGCCGCTACCTGGGTGACTTCCCGGCCGAGTCGTACGCCGAGGCGTTCCTGGCCGCCGCCCGCCGGGAGCTGGCGGCGACGGACGACCCGGCGGCCGAGCACACGCCACAGCTCTCCCCCCTCGCCTGAGCCGGGCTGTCGGGTCAGGCAGGAGGCCAGCTCAGCCCGACCGGCGCCCGGCGGTCACCTCCACCCGTACGACTCCGGACGTGCCAGCCGGCGCTTTCCACTCGGCTGTCGCGGGACCGTCGAGCGACCCGGGCACCGATCGCTCCCACGGGTGCAGCTCCGTTGACGCGACGGTGACCCGCACCGCTTCCTCCGCAGCGGTGAACGTCGACCCGAGGCTCGCCACGATCCGCTGTCGTCCGTCGGCGAGGACTTCGCTTGTGATCGAATCGATGTCCTCGCCGTCAAGCCAGAACAGCCGCTGCACGACGGCTGCGGCGTCCGTAACCGGACCGACGACGTCGACCACCAGCCCGAGCTGCACCTCGTCTCGCAATGCTTCCTCGATCGCGTTCAACAACTCGACAGCGTCCACTTCGTTCCCGTCCTGGCCCCGGAGCACCATCTCCCGGGTCTCCACCGGGTGGTCCACCGGGAGCGGGTCGCACGGGTCAGCGCCCGCGCGCAGATACAGAGCCTGGACCGTCGGCGCTGCCGTGGGCGGGCGGCTCGCCTCCAGCACGCCCATCGACCACGACCTGACCGGGTGCATGCGCAACTCCGTCGCCGACAGCCCGAACTCCGTCGCCAGAGCGGCCACCGCCCGTCCGAAAGGTGCGCGCGGCGACACACCGACCGGCCGCAGCACGAGGAGCAGGGTCAGCTCCCAAACCCCGTCGATCTCGGCCGCCCGCGGCTGGACGACGGCGGACCACACGTCGGGCCGTCCGAGCAGCGGAAGGCAGCTGGTCAGCGCCGCATCGAGATTCGGGGCCTCCAGGCAGGCGCGCACCCGCACCACGACATCGTCCTCGGCGGCCACCACGGGCAGCCGCCGGACAGCAGCGGTGGCCTCTGCGGCGGGCGCACCTCCCGGCAGGCCCAGAGCGTCGTCGGCGTTGTCGGCCACGGCGAGGACGGACACGCTGAGCGGCGTCATTCCGTCCCTGGTCCGCTCCGAACCGGACGCGAAGAGCGTCGGATGGCCGCGCCCCGACTCCCCCACCTCCAGATCGACGTTCACCCACCCGAAGCGGCTCAGCAGGGGCGCAGCCAGTTGGTGCGCAGCCTTCTGGCCGTCGGCGGCGGCGGGCGGGGGCGGGGGCGGTAGGAGCGTCAGCTCCACGTTCACCCCCGTGCGGGCACCGTCGGGGTCGGTCCGAGCCACCTCAAGGTTGTGCGCGTCGAGCGTCGCGGCGAGTGGTTGGCAGCGACGCACCGCGTCGTCGAGGCGGGTGTCGACGACGTTGAGGCTCACGCTGACGAGCAGTGTCGATTCAGTGATAGGCATCGACGCGGAAGCGTACGTCGCAGGGTGCTGTCACACGACCGGTATTCACCGCACCTCAGCGGTACGGGTCCAGCAGCGCCAGTACCGCCGCCGGGTCCTCCACGTGCGCGTTGTGTCCGAGACCGGGCAGCGTGGCGACCGGTACGCCGTACTCCTTGAGCTGTTCGTCGGTGACCATCGGGTCGCTCTCCCCGCGCGCCAGCACCACCGGCACGTCGGTCGCCGCCAGCAGCGCGGCCAGATCGGGCTCGCCGACGGCGAAGGCCGCGGGGTCCATGGCGAGGCGCCACCGGCCGTCGACCTGGCGCAGCCCGGCTTCCACCACCGGGTGGTCCGGCGGGACCAGACCGGTGAGCCCGGCGACCCGCAGGTAGCGGCGAGCCGCCTCGGTGCGGGTGGCGAACCAGCTCACCGGTCGGGCGGCGAGCTCGGCGGCGCGGCTCAGCTCGGCGGGTGACCAGAGTGCCTTGATGCCCAGCCCGACCACGGCATCCACCGGCGTTCCGGCGTCGCGGGCGGCCAGCGCCAGGCCGACCACCCCACCCAGCGAGTGCCCGAGCACGACCAGCCGGTCGTCGGGGACGAGGGCCCGCGCGATCTGCTGAGCGAAGCCCGCGAAGGAGTACGACGGCAGCGGCGACGCCCAGCCGTGGCCGGCGAGGTCCGGTGCCAGCCACCGCCCGGGCCAGTGCTGCTCAAGGTACGGGGCCCAGGGCAACCACACGTCCCCGGTCGTTCCCATCCCGTGCAGCAGCAGCAGGACCGGCCCGCGGCCGGTGTGACCACCCGTTTCATCCACCACGGCCGCAGTCTCCCACGGTTCACGGTCGGGTACGAGGGCCGTCGATGGCGGGCCGGGCGGACAAACGCCGCGGACGCCGGCTCCTTGTGGGAGACGGCGCCCGCGGCGGTCAGGGTGCCCGGGTCAGGCGGAGTAGCCCCGGCTGGTGATCCAGTTGGCCAGGTCGATCGTGGTGATCCAGTACGACGGGTCGGCCGGGTTCGCCGAGTCGGCGATCCGCACGGTGCGACCGTTGTCCTTGTAGCCCACCACGGCGATGTAGTGCCCACCGCCGTAGGAGTGCCACCCGCCGTCGGTGTCGACGGCGTCCCCGACGACGTTGGCCACCACGCCCCGGCCGTCGGTGACGGCCTTCACCACGTCAGCCTGGAGCCGGTCCATCTGGGCCGGGCTGGGCGTGCCGGGGAACATCCGGGTCCGGTACGGGGAGCCCTTCACCTCGGCGTTGAGCACCCGGGTGGTGTCCTCGGCCGAGTTGGTGCCCATCTCGGTGGTGCCCAGTTCGGCGCCGAGCTCCTCCTGCGTGCGGTCGATGCCCGCGGCGCTGAGCGCGTTCCGGGTGGCCGCCGGGCCGCAGTTGTAGTAGGTGTTCTGCGCCTCGTAGTCGTAGTCGAGCACCTTCGTCGCGGGAGGCTTCGGCGGCGTCGGCTTACGGGTGAGGTCGGGGTTGCTCTTGGCCTTGGCAGCGGGCGACGCGGCGCTGGTGGCCGGGGCGGCCGTGGTCGGCGCGGCGCTGGCAGAGGGGGACGCGTCCCGGGCCTCACTGCGGGAGGCGGCGACGTCGCTGCGCATCTCGGCGACGGTGGTCGCGGTGCGCTGGCCGGCCGGGGCGTCGTCAGCAGTGGTGAGCAGGGCGCCGGTGGTGGTGGCGATAGCGAGGGCTGCGGCGGAGGCGGCGACGATCTGGTACGGGCGCTCGGTGGCGAGGCGACGGAGCTGACGCTGCAGGGTGTGCTTCACGGGGTCCTCCACGGATCGGGGGGAGAGCGGCACACCGGGGCCGGACCGGCATCCGGGCAGGCGCCAGCGCGCGGACCGTGGTCCGCGGGTGTGAACCGCTCAGGGGAACGCCCGGATCGGCCGGGCGGGAAAGGCGATGACCCGGGGGGTCAGCTCACCGTCACGCGACGATTGAGCGGGTGCACCGCCGCGCCGTGGAGGCGAGGGAACAACCGAGGGGTGGAAAGGTGCTGCACGAGGATGGGACTCCTTCCGACACCGCCTACCGGGTTAGCTGACGGATTCGGGCGGGAAGACGCCCTACCGCGGGCCGTGGCTCGCGGATTCACCCCGGACTTACTGGTGGGTCCCCGGTTCGTAGATCACGATTAAGCGGGTCGATGCGGCGTCGCGTCTTGCGATCGGTTACCGCACCGGACGGGACGACACTACTGGCGTCTCAACGCCCTGCCAAGCCAGGTTCACCTGCGTAAACCCCAATTGGCGCCACAATTTCTGCGCGTAATGCCGATGATGTGACTCGATGGGACAACCAGTTACGGCGACGCCTAGGGGCGACAACCGGACAGGCCGTAAAGAACGCGGCCACAATCGCGGGAACAATCCCGTCGATCGCGTCGGACGTCCGATTTCCCGAATGGGTGACCGGCCTCACATAACGGATTGGGCTCAACCCACCCGGGCCGGGCGCCACAGTGCCACGACGGCGGGACGCAACGTCCCGGCGACCGTGCGGCGCGCGGGGACCACGCTCGGGCGGAGCCGGGCCGCCGCCGCGTACGCCTCCTCGGCGAGGGCACGAGCCGACTCGGCGGCCAACTCCGCGTCGCGCCAGGCGACCCGCTCACGGTCGGCGGCCACCTGGTAGTCGGTCGACCGCGCATCCCGGATCACCCGGCTGATCAGCACCTCCTGCTCGACCGGGTGTCGCCGGGGATCCCAACCGCGCCGGTGCCCGAACACGTCGCCGAGCTGCGCCATGGTCAGGTCGCCCCGCCAGTACGCCGCCATCGCCGCCCGGTGCAGATAGCGTTCCCGGGCGGCGTACTCGGCGGGGGTGTGTGGGGTCTGCGGGGTGGGCAGTGCCCCCGCGCCAGCGAAGCGACGCGCGGCGGCGTCCGCCTCGTCGTACCCGATCCAGGCCTGCTCCAGCTGTTCCTGAGCGGCCAGCCAGGCGGCACGCCGCCGCTGGGCGGTGGTGGCCGCGCGGGCCGCGGCAACGGCCACCTCCTCGGCGTAGCGGCGCCTGTCGACGGCCTCGGCGTCGGCCAGCTCCTGAGCGGTGAGCCCGGCCGGGACCGGATCGCCGGTCGGCCGGGCCCGTTCGGGGCGGGCGGCCAGCACGGTGAGCAGGCCCAGCGTCAGCAGGAACAGCGTCGACCAGATGGCGGCGGCCCGCGGCACCTCGGTCACGAACTGGTAGAAGACGACGGTCTCCATGGTCGGCACCTCGGGGAGAGAGCAGTGCGATGGAAAGCCGCGCCGACCAGCGGGCCACGGCGGGCCACGGGTCGGCGGGTCAGGGAGCGGGTGGGTCGACAGGGCGCGGCGGCGGGACGGTCGTCCCGGTGGCTCAGCGCCCGGGTGGGGCCCGGGAAGCCCGACCGCTCGCACTGGCGACGAGGGGCAGCCGGTCAGATTCGGCCGCCCTGGCCGGCAGCACGCCGGCCGCGATGGTGCCCTGATCGCCGGGGAGCGCCACCGGCGCGTCGACCGACCAGGTCGGGACCGACTCCTCGGTGGCCTTCGCTGCGGCCGGACGGGCCGCGCCAAGTGCCCCCGAGCCGGTGGCGTCGGCACCAGCGTCGCCCGGCGCACGGCCGGCGTAGATGACGGTTGACTCCGTTGGCGCGGCGTGTCGGCAGGAGGCCGCCAGCGAGCCGGCGACAGTGGTCGGCACCACGCTCGACGTGGGCCCCGTGCCAGGCGTCGACGTGGCGGCCGTGGCCGGGCCTGCGCCGAGCGCCAGGGCCGCGACGACGGCGAGGCTGGTCAGCACCCGAGTCGCCCAGCGCGCCACCCACCACAGCGGACAGGTGAACGCGACCGGAAGCACGTCCCCACGCTACCGTCGCGCCAACCCGTGCGCATCGACCACGGGCGTGTCGGATCACGCCGCGCCGACCCCCTTTGACCAGGGTGGACGCCGTCAGCGCAGGTCGACGTAGGCTGATCGACCGCCAGCCTGACCGGCCTCGTCGGCGGGTCCGTCGACCTCGCCGCGGGCGGTGCTCGCGGGGTCTCGCGCGTCGTCGTCGCCGGCCGGGCGTTGTCGCGGGACGGGCGCTGGACGGGCCGCGCGGCGCGGCGCGAGCCGGCGCATCATCGGAGTTTCGACGAAGCGGTGCAGCAACCCGGCGAGGATCAGGTTCACCGCCAGGAAACCGAGCACCACGGCCGGGCCACGCCAGCCTCCGAAGCCGATCCCCCAGGTTCCGCTCCACCGCAGCACGCTCGTCATCACCAGCACGTGCACCAGGTAGAAGGCGAACGAGACCTCACCGAGCCAGACCAACGGCCGGGAGCGCCACGGCGAGCGCCGACCCCGCACGTCCGCGTCCGCGGCAGCGGTGATCACCAACAGGTACGCGACCGCGAGCAGCGTGGTCCACAGCTCGGCGCGGATCCACTGCGCGGCCACCACCCAGGTGACCAGGAAGATTCCGCTGGCCACTGTCAGTCTGGGACCGCGCCAGAGCCCCCGGCGCATCAACTCGGCCGCCACCGCGCCCAACCAGAACTCCAGCGACCGCACCGGCGGGAAGATCTGGGTGAACCACCAACGGCTCACCTCCGGCACCAACTCCTGCGCCGGCCAGAGCGCGAGGATCAGCAGGGGCAGCGCGACGATCAGCGCCCAGAGCAGCTTCGGCCGGGCCCGGCGCAGCAGCGGCAGCGCCAGCGGCAGGCAGAGGTAGAAGAAGAACTCGCAGGACAGCGACCAGCTGACGGTGTTGATGCTGTAGAACCAGCCCGGCCGGGGATCCCACGCCTGCAACAGCAGCAGGTTCTCCAACGCCGCCGCCGGCAGGACCGGGTCGGCGAACCACCAGGCGACCACCAGCGTCGCCACGAACAGCACCAGGTGGTTCGGGTAGATCTTGGCGATCCGTCGCCGCCAGAACGTACGCCGCGAGTCGCCCTCGCGGGCCGACCAGACCAGCACGAAACCGCTGAGGATGAAGAAGAACTGCACCCCGGAGAGACCGAGGGTGAACAGCGCGTCGATGACTGCCTTGTAGTCCGGCTCGGCGATGATCCGCATGGTGCCGGCGTGGAAGCCGAAGACCAGCAGAGCGGCGATCCACCGCAGCCCGGTCAGCGAGGGCAGCCGGGGCGGGGCCGGTGCGGGCCGGGCGGCCGACGTCGCGGCGACGCTCGTCATGCCGGGATCCCGGCGCTCGGCAGGGTCACCAGCACTGTCGTAGCCTCCTCGGCGCGGCGTCGGACGGCGCGACGGCGACGCCCACGACGACCCGGCAGGGCCGCACCGAGGCACCCTACCGGGTCACTCCCGGGTGAACCGGACGCATCCCACCCGCCCCACGAGCCCGCGCTCCCCGGGCCGGAAACCGCCCACCGGCTCGGCGTTAACCTCCCGCTGGGCGGGAGTTCAGAGAGTCCACCATCGGCGGCAACGTCGGGTTCCGGGGCCGGCCACCCGGGTCGTCGAAGGTGGCGGACGTGGTCAATGAGCCGACGCACGCACCGCTGCTGAGCATCGTCGTGCCCGTGTACGGCGTCGAGGCGTACCTGTACCAGTGCCTCGAGTCGATTCGGGCCGACATCCCGGCGAGCGAGTCGGACGCGGTCGAGCTGATCGCCGTCGACGACGCCTCCCCGGACGGCTGCGGCGACATGCTCCGCTCGTACGCGGTCAGCCGCGACGGCGTGCGCGTCGTGCACCTGAGCAGCAACGTGGGTCTGGGGCTGGCCCGCAACGCCGGGCTCGACGTGGCCAACGGCCGGTACGTCTGGTTCGTCGACAGCGACGACTGGTTGCCACCGGGCACGATCGCCGCGGTGCTGGACCGGCTGCGCCAGCACCAGCCCGACGTGCTGATGCTCGACCACCTGCGGGTGCACGAGGACGGCCGACGGGAGGTCGACGCGAGCAGCCCGATGCTGCGCGGGATCACCGGCGTGACCCGGTTGGCCGACCAGCCGCAACTGCTGCGGGTGCAGCACACCGCCTGGAACAAGGTGGTCCGCCGGGACTTCATGGACGAGCTGGAGCTGCGGTTCTTCCCCGGCTGGTACGAGGACATCCCGTTCAGCCACCCCCTGCTGATCGGGGCCGAGAAGATCTCCGTGCTGGACCGGGTCTGCTACCTGTACCGCCAGGGCCGCCAGGGCGCGATCACCTCCACCCGCAGCGGCCGGCACTTCGACGCCTTCGCCCAGTACGAGCGACTGATGGACTGGGTCGCCCGGAAGCACCCGGACGAGCGGTTGCAGGCCGAGCTGTTCGAGCTGATGATCAGCCACTACCTGGTGGTGGTGGGCAACGATGGCCGGCTGCACCCACACCTGCGGCGCGGCTTCTTCCACCGGGCCGCCGCGCACTATCGTCGCTACCTGCCCACCGGCGGCTATCCGCTGCCCCCGGGCGCGAACGGGCTCAAGCACCGCCTCGTCGGGCGGGGTGACTGGGTGGCGTACTCGGCGCTGCGCCAGGCCCACCGGGTCGCTTGTCGCCTGCGTCGATCCGGCCCGGTGGGCGGCGCCGAGGGCGGTTCGCTCGCCGCCGACGAGGACCCGGGGCGAGGGGCGAGCGCGGGGTCGACGCGCGACGGTGGGCTCACGCCGGAGCGGCGCGACGCGCTGGCCGGCGGCCGGCCGCCGTGATCGCCCCCACCGCTGAGCACGCCGGGAGCCGGGGTTACTCCCGGCGTCCTGATTTTCCAGGTCGTCCACCCGCCGGGTGGACGACGACAGCACCACCGCACCCCGGTGCGGGCGTACCTGAGCAGAGGTCGGAATGACAGCGACAATCAAGATCGGACCGCACGCGGTCGGTGCCGGGGAGCGACCGTTCGTGGTCGCCGAGATGTCCGGCAACCACAACGGCGATCTGAACCGGGCGCTGGCCATCGTCGACGCGGTGGCAGCGAGCGGGGCGCACGCGCTCAAGCTCCAGACGTACCGGCCGGACACCATCACCATCGACGTCGACACCCCGGCCTTTCGAATCTCCAGCGGGCACGAGCTGTGGGGCGGGGAGAAGCTGTACCGCCTCTACGAACGCGCGCATACCCCGTACGAGTGGCACGCCCCGATCTTCGAAAGGGCCCGCGAGCGTGGCCTGACCGTCTTCTCGTCGCCGTTCGACGCGACCGCCGTGGAGCTGTTGGAGTCGCTGGACGCGCCCGCGTACAAGATCGCCTCGTCGGAGCTTGTCGACCTGCCGCTGATCCGGCTGGTGGCCAGCACCGGCAAACCGATGGTGATCTCCACCGGAATGGCGACGGTCGCCGAGATCGACGCCGCCGTGCGCACCGCCCGGGCCGGCGGCGCGGCGGGCATCGTCCTGCTGGCCTGCACCGCGTCCTACCCGGCCCCGCCGGCCGACAGCAACCTGCGCCGATTGCCGGTTCTGGCCGGCGCGTTCGACGTGCCGGTCGGGCTCTCCGACCACACCCCCGGCATCGGAGTGGCGGTCGCCTCGGTGGCGCTCGGTGCCTGCTTCATCGAGAAGCACGTGACGCTGGACCGGGCCGACGGCGGTGTGGACTCGGACTTCTCCCTGAACCCGGCGGAGCTCACGGCCCTGGTCGCCGAGTCCGGCCGCGCGTTCGAGGCGTTGGGTGGCACCGCGATCGGACCGACCCCCGCAGAGCGGGAGGGGCTCCGGTTCCGCCGGTCGCTCTTCGTGGTCGAGGATGTCCGGGCCGGCGATCCGGTGACCGCGCACAACGTCCGCTCGATCCGGCCGGCCGGTGGACTGGCCCCCGTGGAGATCGACAGGGTCCTGGGCCGCACCTTCACCACCGACGTCCCCCGCGGCACCCCCCTGAGCTGGAACCAGATCTAACCCCCAACCCCACCGCACCCGTACGCGGCCCGGCCCGGCCTGGCCTGGCCTGGCCGTGTCGATCATGGACTTGTGGTGGTCGGTAAGACCCCCGGTGCCTGCTTTGTGAGGCACCACAACTCCATGATCGACGGGGTGGGGTGGGGTGGGGTGGGGCGGTGGGGTGGGGTGGGGTGGGGTGGGGTGGGGTGGGATGGGGTGCGGGCGGTGGGGTGGGGTGGGGTGCGGCGGGTTGGGTTACCGGGGTGGGCTGTTGGTGGCGGCACCTCGGCCGTTGGAGGCGAAGCCGACGGTGACCACCAGGTCGGCCAGCCGGAGGGTCCGCCAGACCGCCGAGCCGTCGGCCGGCGCACCCAGGCCGTGACGCCGCCACCAGACCGCCACCGGCACGTCGGCCAGCTTGCAGCAGCACTCGGCGCGGGTCCACCGGGCCCAGAAGTCACCGGCGCCGAACCGGCGGGCCAGCGCCGGCGGCACCGGGGCGTCGGTGCGCTCCGCGTCGATGGCCACCCGCCAACCGGGCGTCGGCGGGCCGTACCAGCCGACGCAACGGCCGTCGTCGAGGTGGCTACGGGTCACCGCGTCGGCCAGGTCGGCGGGGGCGCCGATGCGCAGATGCTGCTCGGCGGCGGCGAGCAGCCCGGGCACCGGACGCGGCGTGGCCCCGCCGCCCGTCCCCGACGACTGGGCCGGCCCGGTACGGCCGATCCGCCGCGCCGGTTGCACCGGCAGGGGAACCGACCGCAGGTCAGATGGCGGCGGCACCGTCCACCACGATGACCTGGCCGTTGATGTTGGTGTGCTCCCGGAGCAGCATCCGCACGACCGGGGTGACCTCGACCGGCTCGGTGAGGTGACCGGTCGGGGTGCGGCGCACGATCTGGTCGAGCTGGGTCGGACCGAGCACGGCGGACATCTCCGAGGCGAAGAACCCGGGCGCGACCGAGTTGACCAGCATCCGGCCGCCGAGTTCGCGGGCGAGCGAGCGGGTGGCGGCGTCCATGCCGCCCTTGGTGGCCGAGTACGCGACGAGACCCGGGAAACCGCGCTGCCCGCAGATCGAGGTGATGTTGACGATCCGCCCGCGCAACCCCTTGGCGAGCATCCGGCGGATCACCAGTCGGGTCAGCTGCAGCGGGGCCGTCAGGTTGGTCTCGATGATCCGGGCGATGTCGTCGGTGGCGGTGTGCGCGTGCAGCGAGTCCTGTCCCATGGCGGCGTTGTTGACGATGCCGTCGATCGGGCCGAGGTGCTGCTCCACCTCGCGGACGAAGCTCTGCGCGGCGCGCAGGTCGGTGACGTCCACCGAGCCCACGTGCACCCGGTCGGGGTGCTCGGCGGCGAGCTTCTCCAACTCCGGGGTGATGGTGCGGGCGAACGCGGCCACGCGTACGCCCGCGTCGAGCAGGTCGGTGACGATGGCCAGGCCCAGGCCACGGGAACCGCCGGAGACGAGGACCACGGAGCTGGGCGGGACGAGCTGGTTGTCGGCTGGCTCAGACATCGCTCTTCAGGGTCTCCTTGACGGGAATGTCGGTCAGGACGCGGATGCGGCGCGGCACCGCGTGCTCGGGGAGCCGGTCGGCGCACCAGCGGACCAGCGCGGTCTCGTCTGTGTCCACGAAGGACGGACCGAGGACCACCTCGGCGACCACCATCCGCCCGAGCACCGGGGCGCGGCGGCCGGTCACCCGGGCCCAGGCCACCGCCGGATGATCGGCGAGCACACCGCGGACCACACCGGCGGAGACCTTGCTACCACCGACGTTGATCTCGTCGGAGTCGAGTCGGCCGGTGATCAGCACCCGGCCGTCGAGCACCTGCACGCGGTCCCCGGTGCGGATCGGGCCGGCGAGACCGGCCCCGTGGTACGGGGAGGTGACCACGAGCTCGTCGTCGTGGACGGAGAGCGTCGGCCGGCCCGGGATGTCCCGGCCCAGCCAGTCGACCGGGAACCCGGCCCGCCCGTCGTGCACCACAATGGACGCCCCCACCTCGGAGGACGCGTAGATCCAGGAGATCCGGGCCGTCGGGAAGACCTCCCGCAGCTGGTCCAGGATCGCCTGGTCCACCGGTTCCCCGCCGAGGGTGATCTGGCGCAGCGGAACCCGGGCGAGGGCCTCGGCGTCGCGGTAGAGGGTGCGCCGCCAGAAGGTCGGGGTGCCGGAGGCCGCGTCCACCCCGTGGGTGGCCGCGACGGTGGGCCAGTCGTCCAACTCGTCGGGCTCGACCACCACCAGGTGCTGGCCGGGCTGGGTCAGCGACAGGGTGACGACCTGCCACCAGGCGTACGTGCCCGGGGCGTACGGGCAGAGCCAGGTCCGGTCGGGCTGGTCGGCACGCACTGTGGTCAACGTGTCGAGGGTGTGCCCGACCCGCTTCGGACGCCCGGTGGAGCCCGAGGTGAGCAGCCAGAGTCGGCCCGGCTCGGCGACTCGCGGCCGGGCCGGTGCGCTCGGGTGCACGCCGTCGTCGTCGAGGACGCCGACGGTGAACCCGGCCTCCAGCAGCTCGGTGCGCATCACCGCGTCGACCCGACTCGCGGTGCTGAGCAGCAACTCGGTGCCGTGCACGGCGTGCTGCCGCGCCGCGGTGAGCGCGTGCACGGCCGAGCGGGCGAGCACCGCCGCCGGGTCGGGCAGTGTGGGCGTCGGCAGCGAACGCCAGGCCAGCGTGGCGCCACCGACGACGAGCCGGTTGTCGGCACCGGCTGGCTCCGGGCTGGCGGGGGTCGGGTGGCGCGACGTCGCGACGGTCACTGGTGTTGAAGCTCGACGAGGAAGTCGAGGACATCCCCGACGGTGGCGATGCGACGCAGCCCGGGGGCGTCGAAGTTGAGCTCCTCCCCCGTCTCGTCCTCCACCCGCAGGGCCAGCTCGGAGAAGTCGAGCGACCGGAAGCCGATCTCCCGCAACTGCGCCGCGTCGTCAGCGGGCAGCTCCTTGTCCTGATTCTTCAGCACCTGAGCCATGAGGTCGCGGATCTGCGCGCGACTCAATTCGTTCATGCGCCGCAGTCTACAACCCAACGAATGCATATCTGATTTCCCGGTAGGCCCGGGTAAGGTGCCGGGACCCGAAGTGAACGGCTAGGAAAGCGAGACGCACGTGCTGCGCGAAGCGACGGCGGACGACGTTCATCTGATGTTGTCCTGGCGTAATCAGGAAACCAATCGACAGGTCAGCAAGACCAGCCACGAGATCACCGCCGCGGAGCACGCCCGCTGGTGGTCGGCGGTCCGCGACGACCCGTCCCGGCGGGTGCTGGTGTACGTCCGCGACGACCGGCCCTGCGGTGTGGTCACCTTCTTCGACCTGCGGTTGGACGGCCCTCGGACCGGCGCGTGGGGCTTCTATCTCGACGCCGACGGCCTGGACGCCAGGGGCGAGACCCTGCCGGCCTGGCTGGGGGTCATGCGGGAGGCCGTCGAGTACGCCTTCGACGGGCTGCACCTGGATCGACTCGACGGCGAGGTGCTCGGCCACAATACCGTCGTACGGCAGATGAACCGACGTTTTCGATTCGTCGAGGGCACGCCGCGACAGGAATTGTCCGACGGCCGGGAAATCACCGTCGTCCCGATTTCCCTCGCTCGGGCCGACCGCCGCCAGCGCTGATTGGCGGACCATTTTCCGAAATGGATGGGAACCATTAACCGACAGTGCTCCCGGTGGACATCCGCCGTTCACGAATAGCGGTTTCCACCGGGCGCGGTGGGTCAGACGCGCCGCCAGGCGGCCCAGTGCTGCGCCGGGTTACCGCCGAGTCGAACGAAGCCGTAGGCCGCCCCGTCCCAGTCGTCGGCCTGCCCGGGTGCCCAGCGGGCGAACACGACCTGCGCCGCCGCCGGCGGCTGCTTGTCGCCGAACCACCGGACGTCGGTCCAGGTCACCTGGTGGCTGAGGTTGAACCGCAGGACGTAGTGCACACCGGTCGAGGCCCACACGCGCTCGCCGGGGCGTACGCCGACGTCGGCCACCAGGGGTGTCGGGGCGGTGCTCTCGGCGGCCGGTCGGACGATCCGTTGGTCGATCACCTGCATCGTGACGAGGTTGGCCACCACGAGGGCGCCGAGGATCGGCAGCCGCAGGCGGGGCACCCGGGCCGCGGCGACGAGCAGCACACAGCCGGCGATGCCGACCAGCGACCCGACCACCGGTCGCAACTCTCGCCAGCCCCCGGTCAACGCCACCAGGTCCGGCGCGCTGAAACCGCCGTAGCGCAGCTGGTGGCCCTGGCTGGCCACGTACGCGAGTCGGGCCGCGATCAGCGCGCCGCCACCAACCAGCAGCGCCACCGCGACCGCGACCCGGCGCAGCACCACCCGCCAGCCGGCGGTGAACAGCACCCCCACGCCGACCAGCAGCCAGAACGGCGCGAGCATCTGCACGTACCGGCCGTAGATCGCGTCCAGCGGCTTGCCGGTGATGCCGGACAGGATCACCGACGCGCCGCCGGCCACCCCGACGGTCACCACCAGTGCCACGCCCATCGTCCAGCGGGCCGCGTCGCCGTGCCGCGGACGCCACAGCTCGCGGACTGCCCCGGCCCAGGCCACCCCGGCCAGTCCGAACGTGATCACCACGAGGTACCAGAGCTGGGTGGTGACCGCGGCGCTCACCCGGACCACGCCCTGGGCGGAGGCGATCGCGTCGAGCGTGCTGCCGCCGGGAGTGCTGCCGAGCAGGTAGACCTTGCCGCCGAGGTAGCGGATGGCGGCCTCGTTGACGAGCGCCATGGCGAGCACCGGCAGCAGCGCCGCGAGCACGACGGGCGGGCTGATCCGGCGACGGACGAACAGCAGCAGGACCAGCCCGGCGTGCACGGCCACGATCACCAGGCCGCGGGAGTGCAGCAGGTGGAACCCGCCGACGAGCAGGCCCACTGTGGCAGCGGCGAGCGGGCCGGGCCGGGTGATCCAGCGGTGCACGGCGAGCAGCCAGGCGACCACGAGCGGCGCCATCACCGCGTCGATCATGGCGACGCCCGCGTAGAAGGCGGTGGCCGGCAGGGTCGCCGCCGCGACCGCGCCGAGCAGCGCGTACGAGCGGCGCAGCTGAAACAGACGACGACCGAACAGGTACGCCAGCGGCAGCAGCGTCGAGTTCACCATCGCATTGATCAGCTGGACGATCCGGTAGCTGTCGGTGAAGTCCCGGTCCCCGAGGAACGCCGGCGAGATCAGCATCGGGTAGCCGACCCGGCGCAGCAGGTCGTTCTCGCTGCTGAAGCCCCCCGGACCGCCGGCCAACGCGCGGGCGGTGTTCAGGTAGCTGTCCTCGTCGGTGTGCGCGATGGGCAGCACCGTGTGCCGGGACCACCACATGCGCCAGGCCACGCTGAGCACCCAACCGACGACCAGCAGCAGCGGCACCAGCCACCGTCGGGCGGGCAGGCCGCTCGGTGTCCCGGCCGCCACCACCGGCCTTTCGATCACGTCACTACCGGGTGCCATGGACGCCTCCAGAATTGCCGGCCGTACCGGGCCCGCGCGGATTCGACGGGCCCACCGCCCGGCGTCGGAGACGATCGGGGTGGCCCGCTCGCACCGAGCCGGTGTGGATGTCGGGTGAACGCCTGACCCGGCTGCGCGCCGGGCCGCCGGGTCGTTCGCGCGGTCACTGTAACGGCCCGGTCCGGCCAGGTCAGCCCGCATTCCGGGCGGTCGAAAGTGTTCGCCTGCGCGGTGTTCGGCATTCACGGGAGCAGAGGTTGCGGTTCATCCGCGAGCGCCGGGGAGTTAACCCGCCATGGCTAGCGTGTCACCCCGGTCGGCCGGCCCAGGGCCGCTCGTTCATCCACGAACACGGGAGCACCACATTGAGTGAGTTGAATGGATCGTCCATTCTGATCACCGGGGGAACTGGTTCCTTCGGCAGGACGTTCCTCCGGCACATCCTCAACGAGGCCGACCCCGCCCGCGTGGTGGTGTTCTCCCGCGACGAGCTCAAGCAGTACGAGCTGCGCCAGCAGCTCGGCGACGACCCGCGGCTGCGCTGGTTCATCGGCGACATCCGGGACCGGCACCGCCTCACCCGGGCCATGCACGGCGTCGACCACGTGGTGCACGCCGCCGCGCTGAAGCAGGTGGACACCGCGGAGTACAACCCCTCGGAGTACATCGCCACCAACATCACCGGCTCGCAGCACGTCGTCGACGCGGCGATCGAGGCCGGCGTCAGGAAGGTCATCGCGCTCTCCACCGACAAGGCGTCCAGCCCGATCAACCTGTACGGCGCGACGAAGCTGGTCGGCGACAAGCTGTTCGTCTCGGCCAACCACTACGCCGCCCAGCACCCCACCCGGTTCTCGGTTGTGCGCTACGGCAACGTGGTGGGCAGCCGCGGCTCGGTGGTCCCGCTGTTCCGCCGGCTGGCCGCCGAGGGCAAGAGCCTGCCGATCACCGACAAGCGGATGACCCGCTTCTGGATCACCCTGGACCAGGCCGTGCAGTTCGTCATGGACTCGTTCGACCAGATGCAGGGCGGCGAGCTGTTCGTACCGCGCATCCCGAGCATGCGCATCCTCGACCTGGTCGAGGCCGTGGCTCCGGACGCCACCACCCACGAGATCGGGATCCGGCCGGGCGAGAAGCTGCACGAGGAGATGATCGCGCCCGACGACAGCCGGCGGACGCTGCGCGCCGACGGCCGGTTCATCGTCCAACCGACCATCGCCACGTGGGGCTACCAGGCGCCGATCGACTGCGACCCGGTGCCGGACGGCTTCGCCTACCAGTCGGACACCAACGACGAGTGGCTCACCGTCGAGCAGTTGCGCGACATGCTCGGCATCAACGGATGACGGGGATGCTCCCGTACGGCCGGCAGTCGATCAGCGAGGACGACGTCGCAGCCGTCGCCGACGTGCTGCGCGGCGACTGGCTCACCACCGGTCCGCAGGTCGACGCCTTCGAGGCCGACCTCGCCCGGTGGACCGGCGGAGTCGGTGTCGCCGCCGTCTCCAACGGCACCGCGGCGCTGCACGTGGCGTACGCGGCGGCCGGGGTGGGGCCGGGCGACGAGGTGGTCGTCCCGCCGATGACGTTCGTGGCGACCGCCAGCAGCGCGGTCGCCCTCGGCGCGAAGATCGTGTTCGCCGACGTCGACGACGAGACGTTCTGCCTCGACCCGGCGGCGGCCGCCGCCGCGGTCACCTCGCACACGAAGGTCGTCGCCGCCGTCGACTACGCCGGCCACCCCGCCGACTACGACGCGCTGCGCACGTCGATCGTGGGCAGCGACGCGCTGCTGCTCGCCGACGCGGCGCACTCCATCGGCGGGACGTACCACGGTCGGCCGGTCGGTTCGCTCGCCGACCTCACCACGTTCTCGTTCTTTCCCACGAAGAACCTGACCACCGCCGAGGGTGGCGCCGTCGCGGCGCTGGACCCGGAGATCCTGAAGCGGGCCCGCCGGTTCCGTGGTGTCGGCGTGGTCCGCGACCGCGACGACCTGCGGTTCCCGGACGAGGGCGGCTGGCACCAGGAGGTGCACGAGTTCGGGCTGAACTACCGGCTGCCGGACGTGCTCTGCGCCCTGGGCCGCAGCCAACTGCGTCGGCTCGGCGAGTTCACGGCCCGCCGCAGCGCCCTGGTCGCCCGCTACGACGAGGCGCTGGCCGACCTGGACGGCGTGCTGCTGCCAAGCCGCCGGTCGTGGGCCGAGCCGGCCTGGCACCTCTACCCGATCCGGGTGCTCGACGGACGTCGCCGCGAGGTGTACGACCGGATGCGCGCCGCCGGCATCGGCGTCCAGGTCAACTACATCCCGGTGCACTTGCACCCGGCCTTCGCCGACCTGGGTTACCGGCGCGGATCCTGCCCGGTGGCCGAGTCGTTCTACTCCCAGCAGCTGTCGCTGCCGCTGTACCCGGGGCTCAGCGACGCCGACCAGGACCGCGTCGTCGACGCGCTGACCGCCGCGGTGCGCGGCGGCCCGGTGCGTCTCGCCGTCTGATGGGAACCTGATGCACCACGCCAACCACTTCTACGGCCACGCGCACGTGCTCGCCCGCTACGCCGGTCTCGGCGACCGGCACCCACCCCGGATCAACGGGTACGTGCAGCACGGCTGGAACATCGGTGACGGCCTGGCCCCCGGCCACCCGTACGCCGAAGGCACCCCCAGCCTGCTCTGGTCGGAGCAGACCCGCCGCCGGGCCTGGTCGGTGGGGCGACGCAACGTGGTGGTCATCGGCGCGCCGTTCAGCTACCTGTTGGCCATGCGACCCGAGGAACCACCGGCCGAGGAGCGACGGGGCACCATCTGGTACCCGTTCCACGGCTGGGAGGGTCAACACGTCAAGGGCGACCACCGCAAACTGATCGCCCTCATCCAGGACACCGAGCCCGGCCCGGTCACGGTCTGCCTGTACTGGCACGAGTACCGGATGCGCAACGTACGCCGGCTCTACGAGCGTGCCGGGTTCCGGGTGATCTGCCACGGCTACCGGGGACACTGGTGGAAGGACACCGATCCGGAGTTCCTCGACCGACAGCTCACCGAACTGCGCCGTCACCGACGGGTCGCATCCAATCGGCTGACCAGCGCGATCTTCTACGGCATCGCGGCCGGATGCGAGCCGGCGGTCTACGGCGACCCGATGATCCTGTCCAACGAGGACCCCACCTTCGGCGGCACCGCTCGGATCCGACGGCAGTGGCCGCAGCTGCACGGCACCACTCTCGACCTCCCCACCGCCGTCGAGATCGCCCGCGCCGAGCTGGGCACCGACCACCGCTGCACCCCCGCCGAGCTTCGCGAGCTGCTCGGTTGGGCGAACCTCCAGGAGGAAGAGGAAGACAGTGACGACTGAGACGGCACCCGCGGACCGGATCACCCTGCCGGGCGGCGAGATGCTGGCCTGGTCGGACCTGCCGCAGGAACGGTTGGCCAACGGTGGGCCGCTCGCCGCGCTGGCCGCACTGCTGGTGCCGCCCGGCGCCCGGGTCCTGGTGGCCGGTCCACACGACCCGGCACTGCTCGACCAGCTCACCCACGCCGAGGTCACCTGCCTGCTGCGCAGCCACCCGGACGCGGTGGCGCTGGCGGACCGGGCCGCCCGCGTGGTGGTGGGTGGCCCGGCCGGGCTACCCGACGACGAGACGTACGACGTGGTGATCGCGGCTGCCGGGCTGGACCCGGTGGAGTCGGTGGAGGGCACCCGCCTCGGCTGGGACGCCGTGCTGGCACGACTCGTCGCCGCGATCCGGCCGGGCGGCGCGTTGCTGCTGCGCCTGGACAACCCGCTGGGCCTGCACCGGCTGGTCGACACCAGCCCCTGGTACGCCCGCCGCGACGACTCCGCCTGGACCATCGGCGGCGTGCTGGACCGCGCCCACCCGGCCAACCGGGACCAACTGCGCGAGCGGCTGGGCGCGGCGGGGCTGCGGCCGGCCGCGTGCTGGGCCGCGTACCCCGATGTCAGCACCCCGACGGCGCTGCTGGACGCCGACCACCTCGACCGGGACGCGGGCTCCGGCCTGTTCGACGCGGTGCTGCACGGCGCCTGCGCCGGCGGTTTCACCAGCGCCACAGTGCTGCAGGACCCGGCCCGGCTCGCGGTGGACGCCCTGCACGCCGGGCGTGCCGCCGACCTCGCACCGGGCTGGCTGACCCTCGCCCACCGGCCCGCCGAACCCACGGACCCGGCCACGCCGGTCGTCGAGGCGGACCTGCCGGTGGCTCTCGTGCAGACCGGTCGCCCCGGCATCGGCGTGCTGGAGGTGCTGCACGGCCCGTCCGGTTGGCGCTGGGGGCTCATCCCGGCCACCGACGCGACGACGCCGGCCGCCGCGCCGTTCGCCAGCCGCGAGGCCGCCTACCGCGACGCCGACGCGTTGTCCGGACCGGTGCCGTCCGGCCGGCTGCTGCGTACCCTGCTGCTCGACGCCTCGCTGCGCCGCGACCTGGCCACCCTGCGCACGCTGCTGCACGGGTACGCGGGCTGGCTCGCCGGCCAGGCCGACGCCGACGGCCGGATCGCCGGAGCGGCGGCGCTGGCCGGCACCGACAACGTGGTGGTCGACGGCGAGCGGTACGCGGTGCTCGACCCCAGCTGGCGGGCCACCGCCGCGTTGCCCGCCGACGTGGTGCTCGCCCGCGGGCTGTGGCGCTTCGCCGCGGGCCTGCTCACCGGCGGGTACGCCCACCCATGGTCGTCCACTCTCGACGTCGCGGGCCTGACCGTGGTGCTCGGCGGACTCGCCGGCCACGACCTCGACCGCGCGACAGTCAGCGAGGCGATCGACGCCGAGGCGGCCATCGCCGCCGCGCTGCACGGGCTGGACGCCGACGGCACTGTCGGCCTCGCCACCGAACTGCACGCCGTCACGCCGACCGACGCGCCGGTCGGCGGGCACAGCTACCAGCAGCTACGCGAGGCGTG
The DNA here is from genome assembly GCF_040608275.1 of Micromonospora sp. NPDC005205. NCBI lineage: Bacteria > Bacillati > Actinomycetota > Actinomycetes > Micromonosporales > Micromonosporaceae > Micromonospora > Micromonospora sp. NPDC005205. The sequence goes on along the minus strand of NZ_JBEXHV010000007.1, from coordinate 6,025 downwards.
GCTGCGCCAGCGCGAGGAACTCACCCGGTTGGCGGCGCTGGCCGCGTGGACCGAGGAGTTGCTCACCTCGCGGGAACGGGCGCTGCGCCGGGCCGAGACGACGATCAGCCTGCTCAGCGGGTCGATCAGCTACCGGGTGGGCCGGCTCGCCATCACCCCGGCCCGGCTGGCCAAACGGGGTGCCCGCGCCGCCAAACGCCGGGCCACCGCGGTGCTCGCCCCCAAGCAGGAGGAGCAGCAGTGACCGGCGTACCGGTGCCCGAGGCCTCCACGGACGACGCGGGGCTGCGGATCGTCGGCATCGTGCAGGCTCGGATGGGTTCGTCCCGGCTGCCCGGCAAGGTGCTCCGCCCGCTCGCCGGACGCTCAGTGCTGGGCCGGGTCGTACGCGCCGCCTCCGACAGCGGCGTCCTGGCCGACCTGGTCGTTGCCACCAGCACCGACGCGGTCGACGACGCGGTGGCCGCCGAGTGCGCGCGGCTCGACGTGCCGTGCCACCGCGGGCCGGTCGACGACGTGCTCGACCGCTTCGTGGGCGCCCTCGCGGCGCACCCGGGAGACGCCGTCATGCGGTTCACCGCCGACTGCCCCCTGCTCGACCCGGAGATCATCACCCTGGTCGCATCGGTGTACCGGGCGGTCCCCGGGCTGGACTACGCCAGCACGTCCATCGCCCGGACCCTGCCCCGAGGGCTCGACGTCGAGATCATCCGAGCGGAGACGCTGCGCACCCTGGGCCGGCTCGCCACCGACCACCACCGGGTGCACGTCACCTCGTACGCGTACACCCATCCGGAGCTGTTCCGGGTGCTCGGGGTGACGCTCACCCCGGACCGCTCCGCGCTGCGGCTCACCCTCGACACCGAGCAGGACTGGACGCTGGTCAGCGCGATCATCGACCACTTCGGTGACGTCAGCGTGCCGCTGGCCAAGCTCGCCGACTGGCTCGACGGCCAGCCCCGGCTGCGCGCGCTCAACGCCGACGTACGACAGAAGCACCTGGAGGAATCCTGAGCACCCTGAGGGTCGGGTTGCGCTGCGACGCCGGGCCACGACGCGGCGTCGGCCACCTCGTCCGCTGCCTGGCGCTCGCCGAGGAGTTCCTCGCCCGGGGCGCCGACGTCAGCGTGTTCGGCACCGTCGAACGGCTCGACTGGGCAACCGCGGAGCTGGCCGCGCGGGGCATCCCGCTACTCCCCGGCCCGGAGTCGGCGGCCGACCTGGTCGAGGCGGCCCGCCGACACCACCTGGACGTGCTGGTCCTCGACTCCTACGAACTGGACCCGGCCGGAGCCGGCGCCGTGCGCGCCGCCGGCGTCCACACCCTCGCCATCATCGACGGCGACAGCCGGGGCCAGGTCGCGGACCTCTACCTCGACCAGAACTTCGGGGCGGAGCTGCCCCGCTTGAGTTCCGGGGCGGAGCTGCCCGTGCTGGGGTCCACCGCGGCGCTGCCCGGCCGGCTGCTCGCCGGGAGCGGATACGCCCTGCTGCGGGACACCGTGATCAGCGCCCGGCCGCCGGTCGCCCCGCCCGCCAGGGCGGTCAGCCGCCCCCGGGTGCTGGCCTTCTTCGGCGGCACCGACGCGGTCGGCGCGGCACCGGTCCTGACCCGGGTGCTGGCGGCCACCGGTCACCCGATGGACCTCACTGTCATCGTCGGCCGACCCGAGATCGAGGCGGAGGTCGACGATGTCGCCCCCGGCCGGGGGCAGACCATCCGAGCGGTCCCGCCCACCACCTCGCTGCCGGCACTGATCACCGAAGCCGACCTGGTGGTGAGCGCCGCCGGCACGTCCACCTGGGAACTCTGCTGCCTCGGCGCACCCAGCGCACTGGTCTGCGTGGTCGACAACCAACGTGAGTCGTACACCCGGGTGGTCCGTCACGGCCTGGCCGCCGGCCTCGGCGAGCTGCCGGAACTGACCGCGAGTGGCGTCGCCGGACGAGCCGCTCGCGCGACGGCGGCGCGGACCCTGCACGGGCTGCTCAGCTCGCCGCAGCGGCGCGCGACGCTCGCCGCGCGCGCCTGGTCCACCGTCGACGGCCAGGGCCGGGCGCGGGTGGTGGACGCGGTGTTCGACGCCGTACGCGTCGACGCCAGACGCTACTAGCACGGGTGTACGAAAGTGCTGCTAGGGTGGCCGTATGACGCAGGCCGCCTACCAGCCGTCGATGCTCGACCTGGCCGACGCCGGGCCGGCCCTGGGGCCACTGCCCGGCCAGATCCGTCGGCACCAGCTCAGCCGGGGTGCCTGGGTCGACCACCTCCCCGGTTGGGTGCGCGGCTCCGACACCGTCCTCGACACCCTGCTCACCGAGGTGCCCTGGCGTGCCGAACGGCGCACCATGTATGACGCCGAGGTCGACGTGCCCCGCCTGCTCTGCTGGTACGACGGTGCGAGGCAGCTCCCCCACCGCGTCCTCACCTCCGCACGGGCCGCACTCACCGAGCACTACGCGCCCGAGCTGGGCGAGCCCTTCGTCACCGCCGGCATGTGCCTCTACCGGTCCGGGCGCGACAGCGTGGCCTGGCACGGCGACACCATCGGTCGCTCGGCGCATACCGACACCGTCGTCGCGATCGTCTCCTTCGGATCACCCCGACCGCTGCTCTTACGCCCACGCGGCGGCGGCGAGAGCCTGCGCTTCCCGGTGGGCCACGGCGACCTGATCGTCATGGGTGGCTCCTGCCAACGCACCTGGGAACACGCCATCCCCAAAACCACCCGCCCGGTGGGCCCCCGGGTGAGCGTCCAGTTCCGCCCCCACAACGTCGCCTGACCTCGGAGCGCACTAAGGCCTGTTTCATAAGGGCGGTCGAGCCGAGGCCGGCCAGTTCTTATGAAACAGGCCTCAAGGACGGAACCAGACGTTCAAGACGGCTGCGGACCTCCTCGGCTGCGGGGTCGCCCACGTCCTCGTAGATCCGCGCGGCCAGCCGCCAAGCGGCAGCGGCGGCGTCGCGATCGCCCATCCCTTCGCGGGTGTCGCCGAGCCGGATGAGGGTCTCCGCCTCGTGATACCGGTCCGCGGAGTCGCGAAAGAGTTCGATCGCCTGCTCGTAGCAGTTGGCCGCGCGGTCGCGTTCACCCAGGCGGTCGTAGGCGAAGCCGAGGCTGTCGAGCGTCGCAGCCTGACCATTGCGGTCGTCGGTCCGTCGTTGCTGGTCGAGGGCCTCGGTGCAGCTGGCGATGGCCTGGACGTAATCGCCTGTGCTGGCGAGCAGCCAACCGAGCGCGTTGAGCGTCCGGGCTTCGCCCGCGTGATTGCCGACCAGCCGGTAGAGCCGCAGCGCCTCGCGACCGTGTGCGAGCGCCTCGTCGAGCCGGCCGTCCAGGTAGCAGAGTTCGCAGTAGTTGTGCAGCGTCTGGGCCTGGCCGATCGGGTCGCCGAGACGTTCGTGCAGGTCGAGCGCACGCTTGAGCCGGTACTCGGCCATGGTGCGGTCGCCCAGTCGGGTCAGCGCGCGGGAGAGCAGCCGGTTGGCGACGGCCTGACCGGCGAGGTCGTCGATCTTCTCGGCGGCCCTCAGGGCGACACTCTGGCTGTCGAGTTGGTCCTGCCAGAGGCCGCGCGGCGCCGCGAAGGTGGTCAGCGCCCAGGCGATCTGCCAGGCGTACGCCTCGAAGCCGTTCTCGGCGGCCTGCCGGACCACGCGGAGCAGCACCCGATGCTCCGCCGTGAACCAGGCGAGAGCGCCGTCGTGGTCGGTCACCGGCTGCCGGGCGGGTACCGGCAGCGGTGCCACCGGCTGGATCGGGGGCCACTGCGGCTGGAGCAGCAGGGCGGCTGGATAGGCGGCGTGCAGGTAGTGGTCGTACAGGCGCTGTCGGGCCGCGACGTGTTCGTCCCCGCGCTCCGACGACTGTGCGAGCTCGGCCGCATAGGCGCGCAGAAGATCATGGAAGGCGAACCGGCCGGGCGCGTGCTCAGCCAGCAGATGGAGCCGGGTCAGTTCCCGCAGGATCGGTGTGATCGCAGCAGCCGAAACACCGGCGAGCGCCGAGGCCGCGGCGGTGGTCAGGTCCGGGCCCGGATGCAGCCCCAGCAGGGTGAACAGCCGCGCCGCGTCCGCCCCCAGGGCCAGGAACGACCACGAGAAGACGCGCCGGACGTCACCGTCGGCCAACGCGTCAAGCGTCGCCTCGGCCGAGTGCAGTTCGGCGGCGATCGCACCGAGCGGGAACGTGGGATGGGTCGCGACACGCGCCGCCACGATCGACAGTGCCAGCGGAAGCCGGCCCGCGGCCTCGATGATGTCGGCCACCGCCACCGACTCGGAGGCGAGCCGGCTGACCCCGAGACGTCTGGCGAGCAGGCTCCTCGACTCCTCCGCCGTGAGCACGTCCAGTGTCAACGGCGTGGCACACTCGGCGGCGATCAGGCCGCCGAGACGATCACGGCTGGTGACCACGACCATACAGCTGCCCGCACCGGGCAGCAGGGCGTGCACCTGGGCGGAGTCGCGAGCGTTGTCCAGCACCAGGAGCATCCGACGCGAAGCCAGAAGGCTGCGGTAGAGACCGGTCCGAGCCTCCATGTCGGAAGGTATCCGGGCGGGCTGCACGCCGAGCGCTTCGAGGAAGCCGGACAGAGCGTCGGATGGGGACACCGCGCCGGCTTCGTCGTAGCCGCGAAGGTTCACATAGAGCTGACCGTCCGGAAAGCGGTCGGCAACCCGGTGCGCCCAGTGCAACGCCAGGGCCGTCTTGCCGACTCCGGCCATGCCGGACACCACGGAGATGGCCACGCTCGTCGGCCCCTCAGCCCCGCCGTGCAGAAGCCCGTCGAGGCCCGCCAACTCGACGCTGCGTCCGACGAACTCCGGCACCGCACGCGGCAGTTGCTCGGGGCGCTGAATGAGCGGCCCCCCTGTCGTCTCCGGCGCCGGCCGGTCCGGCCCCGTTTGCGGTTGCGCCGTCAGGCTCGGGCGGTGATGCAGGATGTCGTCGTACAGCCTGACGAGCTCGGGCGCGGGGTCGAGGCCGGTCTCCTCCGCGAGCCTCTGTCTTGCCTGCCGGAAAGCATCAAGTGCGCCGGCTACGTCTCCGCTGCGGTACAGGCCCACCATCAGCTGACCCCATGCCCGCTGCCGCAACGGATGCCGGTCGAGCAGGCCGCGCAACCGGTGCACGACGTCGGCCGACGCGCCGCGGGCCAGCATGGCCTCGGCGTAGTCCTCCTCGACGAGCAGCCGACGCTCCTCCAACTGCGCCACCCGCCGAGCCAGCGCCGAGCGCAGCGGCAGGTCGGACAGCGGAACACCACGCCACAGGCGCATTGCGGCCGAGAGTTCGGCCTCAGCCCGGTCCAGATCGGACGCGGCGAGCGCCTCGCGGCCCCGCGCCGCCGCATCGTCGAACAGGTCCAGGTCCCGTTCGCCTGGGCCCACACGCAGCAGGTAGCCGCCTGCCGCAGCGGTTATCCCATCCCAGTTCGCTCCATCACCCAGCGACCGCCGCAACCCGCGCACATAGGTACGCAGATTCGCGGCGGCCGACGCCGGCTCGTCGTCGCCCCACAGCATCGCGGCCAACTCGTTGGTGCCGACGACCTCATTCGGGCGCAGCAGCAGGGTCGCCAGCAGGAGACGCTGCTTCACCGAGCCCAGTGGAACCGATCGGTCGTCGCGGTACACCCGGAACGGGCCAAGGAGTTCGAAACGCAACCAGGCACCTCACATGTGGGCACAGCCGTGTACCGCAACGCGAACAACACCCGGACAACGCGGGCGAGTAAATGATCTATGCGTTAGTTGTGCGGCGGTTGTACCGGCCCCACCGTACCTTCTCCACGGGGGACCCTGGCGCGGTGAGGACGGTTCTACCGTCCTCACCGCCCCATCCACAAGCACCGATCGCCGGGACTGGTCGCCGCGTCCTCAAGAAAGCAAACAGGCCCTGAGGCCTGTTTCAAAAGGGCGGTCGAGCCGAGGCGGAGTCCGGGCGGCGATCCGGCAAGGCGCGGTTGCGTCCGGATACCGGTGTCGTATCCGATCCGCAGAGCGACGAGTCGCGCCACA
>NZ_JBEXHV010000006.1:0-357187 GCF_040608275.1 Micromonospora sp. NPDC005205 | reverse complement strand
ACGAGGGTGCGGGTGCAGTCGTCCAGGACGTCGAAGACCGCGGCGAGGCTGCCGTCGGCGAGCCGGACGTTCGTGGCGTCGATCTGGTAGCAGTCGCGGGGCCGGGCGTAGACGAACCGCCGAAACGAGCTGCGCGGCCGTTTCGCCGGGTTCCGTTCGAGCAGATCATGCCGGGCCAGGACCCGGTTGATCGTCGAGCGTGAAGGCGCCAGCCACGCCGGACCGGTAGCGGCGTGCACCTCGATCAGAGCGTCACGGATGAAATCGGCCCCGTTGTCCACCCCGAGTTCGGCCCGCAGCTTGCAGATCCAGGCGTCCAGATCCGGTGGCGTCACCCTCGGACTGCGATGCGGCCGCCGCGACCGCTCCCGCCACTCACCCGCCTCCCGGATCCGCGCCTGATGCCGATACACGGTACGCACCGACACACCATGCTCACGCGCGAACTCAGCCGCGTTGATCCGCACCCCAGCAGCCAACTGGGCATCGAGCAGATTCATGACATGCCGCCGAGACACCATGCCAGGCACCATCCACCGGCAGACCCAAGATCCCTACCAACTGACACATGTATCGGGACTTCACCACTGACAGATGTCATGGGACTGAATAGTTCGCGCGAAACGGAAACTGTCCAAGATCTGCGGCAACGCCTGCCTACGGCAGGTGTTGTGGCACGAGTTGACGCAGCCGGTCGTGCAGCCGCGGGGCGAGGCTGCGGGCGTACGTGGCGGTCAGGTGATGCGCGTCCCGATAGACGAGCAGCCCGCCGATCACCGCGGGGCACGGTTCGGTGGGGCAGATGACGTCGTTGAGGTCGGCCAGGCGTACGCCGGGCACCACCGCCGCGGCGCGCTCCTGCGGGATGCCCCAGGTGAGCGCGCGGTCGCGGGGCTGGGCGCAGGCGGTGAGCCGCTCGCGATTCGCCGAGACGCACTCGGCGATGTCCACGGTAAACGACGGGGTGTCCCGGATGACCACCAGCGGCAGCCCGGCCCCGGTCATCTCCGACCAGGTCTGCGACAGCGCGGCCGTCTGCGCGTCCGTCGTCGCCGGGCCCGGTGGCGGCGGGCTGCCGTCCACCAACGGAATCTGGGTCACGCTGGAGACGATGAGCATCCGGGGCCGCCGTTCGCCGGTGAGCGCGGTACGCAGATTGCGGTTCCATTCCGTGCAGCTGCGGTCCGGCCGCCCGGCGATGCTGATGGGCGCGGTCAGGAAGGAGCATGTCGTCTTGATGTAGGTGACCAGTCGCCAGCCGCGCTCCGCCGCGATGACCTGGAGGGCCGGCACCCAGTGCGCCGCATGTGAGTCACCAGCCACTGCAACCTCGACCGCCGAGTCCCGGTCGCCGTAGGTGCAGCTGCGCAGGCTTGCCTCCTGTGCCTGCGTGACGCAGTCGTCCCGGTAGACGTCGGGCAGGTCGTCGCGGGCTTCGAGCGGATCGGGTGTGATGCGGGCGAACCGGTCCACCGGTGCCGCCGCCCGCTCGCCCCCGGGTGACGCGACCGGAGCGGCGGCCCCGGCCAGTGGTGCCTGGCTCGCGGCCGGCGGCCGGACCGCCAGGTGCAGTCCGATTCCGGTGAGGACCGTGACGCTGGTGGCGGCCAGTCCCATTCGCAGCACGCGGGCCCTGGAGAACTGTGCGTACCGGAACGGGTTCTCCACCAGGTGGTAGGTCAGCACCGCCGGGACGGCCGAACAGAGGATCATCGCGAGGCCGGCCGTGGTTCCCAGTGGTCCCCACCGGGCTTCCGCCACCACCAGCAGGGGCCAGTGCCACAGATACCACGAGTACGACACGGCGCCGACCGCGCGCGTCGGCCGCCTGTTGAGCAGGAGTGCCGGCCCGTACCGTCCGGCGGCGGGCCCGGCCGCGATGATCGCGACCGCGCCGAGGGTGGGCAGCAACGCCAGATAGCCCGGATAGGCCGCGGTCTCCGGTCGGATCAGCGTCGCGGCGAGGGCGACAGCGGCCATCCCGGCCCAACCGAGCGCGATCGCGGCGGGGCGCGGCAGCCGGGACAGGTGTCCACCCAGGATCGCCAGACCACCGCCCAACGCCAGTTCCCACATCCGGGTGGTGGTGACGAGGTACGCCCGCGCCGGTTCGGCCTGGCTCAGGTGAATCGACCAGACCAGCGACGGGACGCCGACCAGGGCGAAGGTGGCGAGCAGCCACGGGGACATCCGGTCGCCGAGGAACGGTCTGCGGTGTCGGCCCGGCCGACCACTCGAGATCGGACGCCGCGCGTCGGTGTGCCGGGACGTGCGCCGCGAAACCTGGAGGGCGACGACGAGCAGGAGCAGCGGCCACACCAGGTAGAACTGTTCCTCCACGGCGAGCGACCAGAAGTGCTGAAGAATGCTGGGGGCCTCCTCGGAGCGCAGATAGTCGGTCGACTGCTCCACCAGCCGCCAGTTCATCGCGTAGACGGCGCTGGCCAGGGCGTCCCGGGCGGTCTCGGACCACCGGATCGGGGGCAGGAAGAGGTAGGTGAGCAGGAGGCTCGCCACGAGGACGACGCTGGCGGCCGGCAGCAACCGCTTGGCGCGTCGGGCGTAGAAGTCGACGATGCGGATACCCCCGGTCCGGCGGATCTCGTCGACGAGGAGTCCGGTGATCAGGAACCCGGAGATCACGAAGAAGACGTCGACGGCGACGAACGCGGCGGGGAGCGCGGAGATGCCCGCATGCCCGACCAGCACGAGCACCAGCGCGAGCCCTCGCAGCCCTTCGATGTCGCCACGGAACCGGCCCGCGAGGATCGGGCCGGCGCTCGCGTCGGACCCCCTCGTCTCCACCCTCATTCAAGGCACGATAAGCCCGATGCGGGCGTTAGGGGACGAATGCCCCAGATGGGATGACGGAGCGAGGGCTCCCGCTCACTCCACCAGGTCGTCGGCGAGCAGGTCCATCAACAGGCCGTCGTGCCAGCGGCCGTCCGCACCGCGCTCGTAGCGGCGCAGCACCCCCACCGGTCGAAAACCAACCTTCGCGTACGCCCGGATGGCAGCGCTGTTCGCCGCGGCAGGGTCGATGGTGAAACGGTGGTGGCCGTACTCGTCGATCAGGTGTCTAGCCAGGGTGCGGATGGCGTCACCACCGAGGCCGGCGCCGCGCTCCGCCGGGTCGAGGAAGACGTCCAGGCTGGCGTGCCGGTAGTCCGGGTCCGCCTCGGCGTACCACTGGATCGCGCCGACCACCCGACCGTCGTGTTCGATCGCGTACACGTGCAGGTCGTCGTCGGCGAGGTCGGCACGCACGGAGTCGGCCAGGTCGTCGCCGCCCCGCCACCACCGGCGTACCTCCGGGTCGGCCCGGATCGCGGCGAGGGCAGGCACGTCAGCGACCGTCGCCGGTCGTAGGGTCACCGCCCGCCCTCGCAGCATCCGGCTCAGCCCCGCATCTCGCCGTGCTCGACGCAGATCGCCGACCAGCCCACCGGCAGCACCTGAACCTTCATCCGGCGACGGCAGCGGGGGCAGAACCGGGGCGGCTCCAACTGGCGGGCCGACGCGCAGGCCGGGTGGACGGTGGCCGTCGCCGGCTCACCGCACCTGTCGCACCACAGCTCCGTCGTCGTCATTGTCGTCACAGCGTGGCGGAGAGCGCCTTGACCGGCATCTTCAACTCGTCCAACAGCTCCAGGTCGGCCGTCGCCGGTCGACCCAGCGTGGTCAGGTAGTTGCCGATGATCACCGCGTTGATGCCGCCGAGCAGGCCGTCGCGGGTGCCGAGGTCGCCGAGAGTGATCTCGCGGCCACCGGCGTACCGCAGGATGGTGCGCGGCATGGCCAGCCGGAACGCGGCGATGGCCCGCAGCGCGTCCTTGCCCTCCACCACCGGACGGTCACCGAGCGGCGTGCCGGGACGCGGGTTGAGGAAGTTGAGCGGCACCTCGTGCGGGTTCAGCTCGGCGAGCTGCGCGGCGAACTCGGCCCGCTGCTCGACTGTCTCACCGAGGCCGAGAATGCCACCGCAGCACACCTCCATGCCGGAGTCGCGAACCATCCGCAGCGTCTCCCAGCGCTCCTCCCACGAGTGCGTGGTGACCACGTTGGGGAAGTACGACTTGCAGGTCTCCAGGTTGTGGTTGTAGCGGTGCACGCCCATGTCGACCAGATCGTCGACCTGCTCCTTGGTGAGCATGCCCAGCGACGCGGCAACCTGGATGTCGACAGCCGCCTTGATGGCGGCGACGCCCTCGCGCATCTGCTTCATCAGCCGGGCGTCCGGACCGCGGACCGCGGCGACGATGCAGAACTCGGTCGCCCCGGTCGCGGCCGTCTGCTTCGCCGCCTCGACCAGCGACGGGATGTCCAGCCAGACCGAGCGCACCGGCGAGGTGAACAGGCCCGACTGCGAGCAGAAGTGGCAGTCTTCCGGGCAGCCGCCGGTCTTGAGCGAGACGATGCCCTCGACCTCGACCTCCGGGCCGCACCAGCGCATCCGCACGTCGTGAGCGAGCTGGAGGGCGGCGGGCAGGTGCTCGTCGGGCAGGTTCAGCACGGCGAGGATGCCGGCCTGATCGAGGCCGACACCGTCACCCAGGACCTGGGTCCGGGCCTGGTCGAGGATCTCTGGCATGGCTCGTACCCTACAAGGCTCTCCGATCAGCCTGAATGACCTGGCGGCCCGTCGGTGCCTCGCACCGAGTGGAATCATCGGGCCGATGGCGGCGGGTGGTAATTTCGCCCGGCGGGTGTCGGGCTGACCGGCGCACACAGCGGGGGAGGGTGACGGTGGCGGACTGGCTGGCGGCGCTCGACCGCCGCGCGGAGCTGCGGGCGAAGGCCGGGCTCACCAGGCGACTGCATCCGCGTCCGGCCGACGATCAGATGACCGATCTGGCCGGCAACGACTACCTCGGCCTGGCCACCCACCCGGACGTCGTCGCCGCGGCCACGGCGGCCCTCTCGGCGTACGGGCTGGGCGCTACCGGGTCGCGCCTGGTCCGGGGCTCCACCGACGCGCACCGGGCGCTGGAGGACGACCTGGCCCGCTGGTTGGGCACCGACGGCGCCCTGGTCTTCTCCTCCGGCTACCTCGCCAACCTCGGCGCGCTGCGGGCGCTCGTCCAACCTCGGACGCTGCTCGTCTCCGACGCGCACAACCACGCGTCGCTGATCGACGGCTGCCGCATCTCCGGTGCGGAGACGGTGGTCACCCCGCACGCCGACGTCGACGCGGTGGCCGCCGCGCTCGCGGCCGCTCCCGGCCGCCCGGCCGTGGTGGTGACGGAGTCGGTGTTCTCGGTCGACGGTGATCTCGCCCCGCTGGCTCGGCTGCACGCGGTGGCCCGCCGTCGCGGCGCGCTGCTGCTGGTCGACGACGCGCACGCGCTGGGCCTGACCGGTCCTGCCGGCGCGGGCGCGGTGGCGGCCACCGGGCTGGCCGGCGAGCCGGACGTGGTGGTCACCGCCACCCTGTCCAAGGCGCTCGGTGGCGCGGGTGGCGTTGTCGCCGGCCCGGCCGAGTTCGTCCGGCATCTGGTCGAGACCGGGCGCACGTTCATCTTCGACACGGCGCTGCCGCCGGCGGTCGCCGCCGGTGTGCACGCGGCGCTGCGGCTCGCCCGGGCCGGCGACGACCTGCGCGCCGAACTCTCCGACCGGGTGGGACTGGCGGTGGGTCGACTGCGGTCGGCCGGGCTGACCGTCTCCGCCCCGGACGCGGCGGTGATCTCGGTGACGGCCCCGGGGCCGGAGGCGGCGACCGCGTGGGCGGCGGACTGCCGGGACCGGGGCGTCGCGGTGGGCTGTTTCCGGCCACCATCCACCCCGGACAGCCGCTCCCGACTGCGCCTCACGGTGAGCGCGGGGGTGCCCCGGACGGCGTTCGAGCGGGCGCTGGACGTCATCGTGGAGTGCGCACCATGACCGGCTGGGCGGGGTCGGTGCTGGTCACCGGGACGGACACCGAGGTCGGCAAGACGGTGGTGACAGCGGCGATCGCGGCCGCCGCGCAGGCCGCTGGGCTGCGGGTGGCGGTGGTCAAACCAGGTCAGACCGGTACGGCCGGCGGTGAGCCCGGCGACGTGGACGCGGTGAACCGGCTGGCTGCGCCGCTGACCGGTCGGACCCTGGCCAGCTACCCCGATCCGCTCGCCCCGCTGGCCGCGGCGCGGGTCGCCGACCTGCCGCCGTTGGAGTTGTACGCGGCGGTGGACGCCGTCCGCGCGGAGGCCGACAAGCACGACCTCGTGTTGATCGAGGGCGCGGGCGGGTTGCTGGTTCCGATGGGGCTGCGGCCGTCGGGGGAGCCGTGGACGATGGCCGACCTGGCGGTGTCGCTCGGCGCGCCGGCGGTGGTGGTCGCCCGCGCCGGGTTGGGCACGCTCAACCACACCGCGTTGACCCTGGAGGCGCTGGACCGTAGGGCGGTGCCGGCCGGTGTGGTGATCGGCGCCTGGCCGGCCCGGCCGGAGTTGGTGCACTGGACGAACCTCACCGACCTGGTGCCGAACCTTCTCGGCGCGCTGCCCGACGGCGCGGGCGCGATGGACCCGGGTGTGTTCCGGCGGTCCGCGCCGGGTTGGCTCACCCCGGCCCTGCACGGCGTGCTCGACGACTGGCGGGTCTGGGCCGAGGAGAGCGGCTGAACACCTGACTTTCGTCGGTGTCCGCGCAGGTCGGGCGTGGGTAGCCTGACCGCCGTGCGGATCCTCGACTCCCCGCCGCCGGGTTGGCTGACCCGGCGGCGTCGCCTGCTGCTGGACGTGCTGCTCTGGGCGGTGGTGGCCGCCCCGGTCGGCTACGCCGAGGCCAGCCCGCCCTACACGCGGTACACGTTGCCGCTGCTGGTCGGCAAGCTGCTGCTGCTCGGTGTGGCGGTGGTGGCGAGTCGGCGTCAGCCGTTGGTCGCCCCGGTGCTGGCGGTGCTCGGATCGTTGGTCGATGGCAACTTCGTGTTCGCGATTCCGGTCTTCAGCTATCTCGCCGGGCGGCGCAGCGTCACAGTGGGCCCGGCGATCATGGTCTTCGTGCTGATCACGGCCGGTGGCACGGCGCTCAACCTGGGGCTGCTCGGCGCCGGCGCGGCCACCTGGTTCCTGCTCGCCTCGGTGCTGCTCTTCGCCGCCGTGTTCCCCTGGTTGGTCGGCCGCTACCGCCGCCAGCAGCAGGAGTTGACCGACGCCGGTCGCCGGCACGTCGACGCGCTGACCCGCGAGCAACGGGGTGCCGCCGAGCGGATCCGGCTGCGTGAGCGGGCCCGGATCGCCGGGGAGATGCACGACTCGCTCGGTCACGACCTCAGCCTGATCGCGTTGCGCGCCGCCGCCCTGGAGGTCGCCGCCGACCTGGACGACCGCCATCGGGCCGCGGCAGGGGAGTTGCGGGCCAGCGTCTCCGCCGCCACCGAGCGACTCCACGAGATCATCGGGGTGCTCCGCGAGGAGGCTGGCGCGTCGCTGCGTCCGAGCGGGGAGACCGTGGCCGACCTGGTCGACGGCGCCCGGGAGGCCGGGATGGCGGTACGGCTGGACACTGCCCCGGTGGTCGCGGACCTACCGGCGATGACCGGGCACGCGGCGCACCGGATCGTCCGGGAGGCGCTGACCAACGCGGCCCGGTACGCGCCGGGCGCCCCGGTCGACGTGCGCCTCACCCGCGACGGTGACCGGGTCGAGGTGACAGTGGTCAACGACGCGCCGCCGTCCGGGCCGCTGCCCGCCCCACCGTCGCAGGGCAGTGGGCTGCTCGCCCTCGCCGAGCGGGTCCGCCTCGCCGGCGGGACGCTCGACGCTGGCCACCGGGCCGACGGCGGGTTCGCGGTACGGGCGGTGTTGCCGGCCACCGCGGCACCGCCGGAGCCGATCGGGTCGGCGGCCGAGGCCGGGCCGACGTCCTGGTCCGACGAGCGACCCGGTCCGGCGGAGCGGCCGGTGGACGCCGAGCGGCGGCTGCACGACGCCCGGCGGCGGGTACGACGCAGCCTGCTGGTGGCGCTCGTCGCCCCGGTCGGTTTCGCAGTGGTGCTCTCGTTCGTCTACTACCCGGTGGCGACCGCCGGGACGGTGCTGGACCGGGCCACCTTCGACCAGATGCGCGTCGGCGCGGCCCGGTCCGAGCTGGTCGGGCTGCCCCGGCGGCAGTTGGAACGCCCAACACCGGTCGACCGGGCCGGCTGCGAGTACTACACCGACGGCAACTTTCCCCTCGCCGCGCCGACCTGGCGGCTCTGCTTCACCGACGGCCGGCTGGTCAGCAAGGAGTGGATCGCGTAGTGGACACCGACACGACGGAGGCACCGCCGATCCGGGTGGTACTGGCCGACGACGAGGCGATGATCCGGGCCGGTGTCCGGGCCATCCTCGCCAGCGATCCCGGCATCGAGGTGGTCGCCGAGGCCGGCGACGGGCACGCGGCGGTGGAACTGGTCCGGGCCCACCGACCCCGGGTCGCGCTGCTGGACATCCGGATGCCGCGGCTGGACGGGTTGGCCGCCGCCGCCGAGATCCGCCGGATCGTGCCGGACACCGCGACCATCATGCTGACAACGTTCGGCGAGGACGACCACGTGGCCCGGGCGCTCGGGCACGGTGCCAGCGGGTTCCTGCTCAAGGCCGGCGACCCGCGTGAGCTGATCGCCGGTGTGCACGCCGTCGCCGACGGTGGGGCGTACCTGTCGCCGAGGGTGGCCCGCCGGGTGATCGAGCTGGGGGCCGACCGGTTGGCCCGTCGACCCGCCGCCCGGGAGCGTGCGGCGGGGCTGACCGAGCGGGAACGGGAGGTGCTGGCCCTGGTCGGGGCGGGTCTTTCCAACGCCGAGATCGCTCGCCGGCTGCACCTCGTGGAGGGCACCGTGAAGAGCTACCTGACCAGCATCTTCACCCGGCTGGACGTCCGCAACCGGGTACAGGCGGCGATCCTGGCGTACGAGGCGGGATTGGTCGACGGCTGAGCGGGGGCCGATCGGCCCCCGCTCAGCGCGGCCTGCCTTACGCGTCGCGTCGGCGCAACGCCGCCCGGCCCAGCAGCAGTGCGGCGGCGGCCCATCCGGCGAGCAGGAGCAGCCCGACCACTGGCGGGTACGGCTCGGTGTCGCCGGCCAGGAAGTGCCCGCCGGCCACACCGGGGAACACGTCGGCGATCCGGTTCAGCACCTCGATGTCCGGCTCCTGTAGGGACAGCGGCACGATCATCAGGCTGGCGAGGAGCACGACGATGGTGAGCACCGCGCTGCGGAGCGCGGCGCCGAGGCCCAGCGCGAGCACGCCGATCAGCGCCAGGTAGGTCGCCACCGCCACGATGTCGCCGATCGTGTCGATGACCGGAGCGCTGCCCCACTCACCGAGCACCGGCCGGGCGACCAGGACACCGACGCCGCCGAGCAGCAGCCCGAGCGCGAAGGTGACCGCCCCGGCGACGGCGGCCTCGGCCAGCAGTACGCGACCGCGGGACGGGGTGCACTGCAGCGTCGTACGGATGGTGCCACTGGTGAACTCGGCGGTGATCGCGAGCAGGCCCAGCGCCAGCACCACGTACTGGGTCAACTCGACCGAGCCGATCAGCACGCTGCCGACGGTGACGACGCCGGCGTCGTCGGCCGGGTCGTCGTTGGTGTTGCCGTTGGCGGCGTAGATGGCCAGTTGACCGGCGCTCGCCGCCATCACCAGCAGCCCGGCCAGCGCCGTCCACCAGGTGCTCCGGACCGAGGAGAGCTTGGTCCACTCGGCGGCCACCGCACCCCGGAAGGCGGCCCCCGCACCGGCGGCCGGCGCGATGGCGGGGCGGGTGCCCGTGTCGGTCTGCGTGCTCATCGGTGCCCACCTTCGATCGGGCCGCCCGCGTACTCGACGCTGTCGGCGGTCAGCTCCATGAACGCCTGCTCCAGCGACGCGGCGTGTGCGCTCAGCTCGTGCAGTCGTACCCCCAGTTCGTGGGCCAGGTCGCCGACCTGGTCGGCGGTGGCGCCGGTGACGGTCAGCTCGTTCCGGTCGGCCGCCTCGACGCTCGCCCCGGCGGCCGTGAGGCGCGCGGCGAGCGCGGCCAGCCCGTCCGGGTGTGGGCTGCGGACCCGGACCGCGACAGTGCTGCGGGCGATCACCTCGCCGATCGGCTCGTCGGCGAGCAGTCGCCCCCGGCCGATCACCACGAGCTGGTCGGCGGTGAGCTGCATCTCGCTCATCAGGTGGCTGGACACGAAGATCGTCCGCCCCTCGTCGGCCAGTGAGCGCATCAGCTGCCGCACCCAGCGCACCCCGTCCGGGTCGAGTCCGTTCACCGGCTCGTCGAACATCAGCACCGGTGGGTCGCCGAGCAGCGCGCCGGCGATGCCGAGCCGTTGGCCCATGCCGAGCGAGAGCGTCCGCCCCGGCTTGGCGGCGGCCCGCCCGTCCAGCCCGACGGTGTCCAACACCTCGTCGACCCGGCGGGTCGGGATGCCGTTGCTGTGCGCCATGGCCCGCAGGTGCGCCCGGCCGGACCGGGCCGGGTGGATGGCGCGGGCGTCGAGCAGCGCGCCCACCTCGTGCAGCGGCCGGCGCAACTCCCGGTACGCGCGCCCGCCCACCAGGGCCTGCCCGGCGGTCGGACGGTCCAGCCCGAGGATCATCCGCATGGTGGTGGACTTGCCGGCGCCGTTGGGGCCGAGAAAGCCGGTGACCCGGCCGGGCGCGATGTCGACTGTCAACGCGTCGACCGCGACGGTCGACCCGAACCGTTTCGTCAACCCACGTAATGTGATCATGCGCTGACGCTAGGCGAGCGAGCTGTCACGCCGCCGCGCCCGAACGGCACCACCCACCCCTGACTTTCGTCAGGTCGGTGGCGGGCTGATCACCGTACGTACTGCTCCAACAGTGCCGGGGTGAGCCCGGCCCGGTGGATCGCCTTCAACGCCGCGAGCAGGTCGTCCATCAGCGCCGGTCGGAAGTGCATCAGCAGCACGTCGCCAGGTTGGACCACCTTCTCCGGGGTCTGGTAGCGCACCTTCCCCTCGTGGACGGTCTCGGTCCAGTGGAAGACCGCCTTCGCGCCGCAGTCGTGCGCGGCCTTCAGCATGCTGCTGTCATGCTCACCGAACGGTGGCCGGAACAGGGTGGGCCGCTTGCCGAACAGCCCCTCGAGGGCGTCGGCGGCACCGCAGATCTCCTGCTTCTGGTAGTCGTACGACCGGCCGGCCAGCGAGTTGTGGTGGATGGTGTGGTTCTCCACGACCCCGCCCACCGCCTCGATCTGCCGGAAGTAGTCGGTGTGCTCCGCCGCCGCCGGCGAGTTGAGGAACATCGTCACCGGGATACGCGCCTCCCAGATGAAGTCGATCACTTCCGACGGGCGGGCCAGCCCACCGTCGTCGATGGTGATGAAGGCGACCTTCTGGTCGGTCGGCAGGCGGTGCCAGAACGCGGCCGAACCGGTGGTGGGCAGCGGTACCGGTTGCGGCAGTGGCGCCTCGGGAAACGTCGGCACCTGGGACACGTACCAGGCCAGGCTCTTGAACGCGGGCTTCGCGCTCGGGGACGGCGAGGCCGAGGGGGACGCCGCCGGGGCGGACGGAGTCGGCTGGGTCGCGGCGACCTGCCGAGCGTGTGCCGGGTAGTTCGGGCCGACTGTGCAGGCAGTCAACGCCAGCAGGGCCAGAAGCGTTACGACGGCAGGGATCCGACGGGTGGTGGTGGCTGACACGCCCGGAAACATACCGAGCGGGTGTCAGGATCCGGTCAGCCCGGTGTCCCCGGTGCGACGGCGGACCACGAACGCGTCAGGCATCCGGAAGGTGAGATTGTCCGGGCACCAGGGCGGACGGAGCACTGTCACCCCCTCCAGCAGCGGCGCGGCCTCGGCCACCACCACGGCCGCCTCCATCCGGGCCAGCACGTCCCCGACGCAGCGGTGCGCGCCCGCCCCGAACGCCAGGTGCCGGCGTGATCCACGCTGGCCCGGACGGAACTCGTCGGGCGACTCCACGACCGCCGGGTCCCGACCGGCGCGGCCCAGCCACAGCACGAGGCTGCTGCCCGCCGGCACCCGCGTGCCGCCCAGCGTGCTCTCCGCCGTCGCCACCCGTCGCCAGGTGACGATCGGTGGTTCCAGCCGCAACCCCTCCTCCACCACGTCGGCCACCGCGACCTCGCCGCTGCGCAGGCCGGCCCGGACGGCCGGCTCGTCGGCCAGCCGGTGCAGGAGCAGGGTGAGGAACTGCGAGGTGGTCTCCTGCCCGGCGACCAACAGGAAGAAGAGCGCGCCGACCACCACGTCCGGCGGGTGCCCGGCCGCTCGCAGCTCGGCGGCCAGACCGCCACCGACGGCCGCGAAGTCACGCAGCACGCTGTGGAACCGGCCCACCTCGGTGGCGAGCGCCAGCTGCCGGTCGGCGTCCAGTGGTGCCCAGAACAACTCCAGCGCGGCGCGGGCGAACTCCTTGACCGCGCCGACCGGCGCGTCCGGCAACTCGACCAGCCGGGCCAGCACCAGCAGCGGCAGGTCGGCGGCGAGGTCCGCGTACAGGTCGACAGGCGAGCCGGCGTCGAGCGCGGCGCCGATCCGGGCGACCCGGTCCCGGACCAGCGCGGTGAGCCACTGCCGTTGCGCGGCCACCCGGGCCGGGTGCAACGCCTCCGCGACGATGGCCCGGATCTGCGGATGGCTGGCGCCCGAGTTGTTCGCCAGGGTCGGCGGCAGCCGGAACCGGTGCCCGGCGAGCACCCGCAGCGCGGTCACCGGCATCGGAGTCACCGCGTCCAGCGCGTTGTCAGGTCGGTAGGTGACCGGGTCGGCGAGGACCTCGCGGACCAGCGCGTGCCGGGTCACGACCAGGTGGGTGCCGCCGACGTGGTCCGGCACCCGGGCCACGTCCGGCCATGCGGGGTCGGCCACCTGCGCCCAGCTGCGGAACAGCACCCGGACACGCTAGCTGGAGGCCCCCGGCAGCCCGGCCCGCAGCCGCCAGACGGTGGTGCGCTTCACCCGCACACTCTCCAACGCCTCCGGCACCGGCACGTCGTACCCGGCCACCTCGTCGAAGCGGTCCCGGGGCAGGAACGCCCGGCCGGGGTCACCGACGAGCGCCGGCGCGCCGGCCCGGGCGGCACGCAGCAGGAACCGCAGGACCCGGCGGGCCATCGCCTCGCTGTAGAAGACGTCTCCGGCGAGCACCACCTCGGCGTCCCCGGCGTCGCCGTCGAGGATGTCGCCGAACTCGGCGTCGACGCGTTCCCCGTTGGCCTCGGCATTGAGGGCGACCGCCGCCACCGCCAACTCGTCCACCTCGACGGCCCGCACGGACGCCGCGCCGGCGCGGGCCGCGGCGATGGCCACCAGGCCGGAGCCGGAGGCGAGGTCGAGCACCCGCCGGCCGGCGACCAGCTCCGGGTGGTCGGTGACGTAACGGGCGAGGGCCTGCCCGCCGGCCCACGCGAACGCCCAGAACGGCGGTGGCCGGTCGCTGGAGAACTCGCCCTCGGTCAGCTCCCACAGGCCGATCGGCTCGTCCGCCTGGTGCAGCCGCACCTCAGGTACGAAGGGGACCGGGGCCAGCCGGGCGTGCAGCCGGACGAACGTGCTGGAGAGCTCGGACACGGCGTGATTGTCCCAGCGGCCCGACTCCCGGCGTGTCGCGGGGGAGTGGTGACCGGTTCACCACGGTCGGTGAAAACCCACCCCGTCCTTGCCGTCCGGTGCGAACACACCCGTCTGGTCGGTGCCGTCCCCCGCTTCTAGCGTTGCGGGGTGGAGGCGACCGAACGGAGGACGGCGGTGGTGACGGTGTGGCGGTATGCGCTGAGGGCAGGGGTGGTGCTGGCCTGTCTGAGCGGGGTGGAGCTGGCGGCGGCTGCCCCGGCACAGGCGGCCTTCACCACCGAGATGAGCGGCCTGCCGGGACGGTTCACCGCCGGTGAGCAGGTGCGGACGATCTCTGCGGTGGTCTCCCAGACGGACCGGCGCGCCAGGTGCGCGAAGGTGCGCTGGTCGATGGTGCTCAGCGTGCAGGGCGGCCTGCGGCTCGACCAGGTGA
Organism: Micromonospora sp. NPDC005205; assembly: GCF_040608275.1. Classification (NCBI taxonomy): domain Bacteria; kingdom Bacillati; phylum Actinomycetota; class Actinomycetes; order Micromonosporales; family Micromonosporaceae; genus Micromonospora; species Micromonospora sp. NPDC005205. The sequence goes on along the minus strand of NZ_JBEXHV010000006.1, from coordinate 343,224 downwards.
AGATGGACCGGGTGGAGGAGACCGGCGACTTTCCGCTGCAGATCCGCACCGAGGGTGACACCGCCCGGCTGACCGACCGGCAACTCGACCCGGGCACGCTCTGCCCGGGCCGCACTGTCACGGCCCGCTACCGGGTGGCCTTCGCCGAGGACGTCACCCAGGGGCGGGTCACCCTCGCCGCCGAGGCGTACGACGCCAACCTGCGCCTGCTGGCCCGGCAGACCGCCACCCGCTCGGTGGTGGGGGTGGGCGGCGTGCCGACCAGCACCCCGAAGCCGACGAAGACCCCGCCCGAGCCCACCGAATCCGCCAGCGCGCCGACCGAGGACGAGAGCACGGCGACGGAGGAGGCGGTCGAGGAGTACCCCGCCGACGCCGCGCCACCGGCGGCCAACCGCCCGGTCTCGCAGTCCGGCGCGTTCGGCGTGGTGCAGGCCGCGTTTCTCCTCGGCGGGCTGCTGCTCTTCCTCGGGGTGGGGTTGCTGCTGCGGCTGCGGCACCTGACCCGGGCCGCGCCCGGGGACGCCGACGGGGGCGACGATCCCCCGGTGGACCGGCGCTGGGAGCGCCCGGCCGTCGCCGACCCGTGGAGTCGAGCGCACCGCTGATCGCGGGGCCGCGACGGGAGCCGTGCGGCGGTAGGGCGGACCCGCGCTGATCGGGGTTGGTGGGGCCGGCGGACATCCGCCGGCCCCACCGTGTCACTTCGAGAACGCCTGGAACTCGGCGATCCGGACCTGGCTCCGGGCCGGGCTGGCGGTCGCGCAGTCCGTCGTCGTGGCCGGGTCGTCGTCCTGCTCGCCCGCGTAGTTCGGGCCGCCGGTGCACTGGCTCGCCAGCACCTCGAGACGCAGGTGGGTGGCGAGGGTGGTGGGTACCGCGAACGTCCGGAGGTTGATGTCGCGGCTGTACGCCCGGTACGCCCCGCCGGGGAACGCGTCCCCCGCGCTGGTGTAGATGCGCTGCCAACGTGCCGGATCCGCGCAGTCGGTGGTCGTCGCGTTGCAGGCGGACACCGCGAACGAGCGCAGGGCACTGAGGGCGTTCTGCGCGCCGGTGTCGGCGTCGCCGGTGATCGCCGGGCGCAGCATCGCGCTGACGTTCACCCGCTTGACCGTCTGCGGGGCGTCGCCCGCCAGCGCCACTGTGAGCTGCCGGCCGGCCACCCCGTCCAGGGACGCCCAGTTCGTCGCCTCGGTGTCGTCGACGATCCGGTCCAGGTTGACCCCGTCGCCGGTGACGGTGGCGCCGGAGGCGGTGGAGGCGAGGTTGCGGCTCATCCGCAGGTCGACGTACCCGTCCTGGCCGGCTCGGGCGACCACGCTGAGCCGCTGGTGCCCGAACCCGGGGGCCACGGCGAGCAGGTCGTACGTGCCGGCCACCATCTCCACGGTGTCCGGGATCGGCGTCGCCGGGTCGGTGTCGGCCACCGGCACGGCCCGCGCCTCGTACGCCCCCACGTACACCCGGATCGGCGCTTCGGCGCTGTCTCCGCGTGGGCGCAGGGTGAGCGTCGCGTTGCCACCGCGCGGCGAGGCGAAACTCGGCGTCGGGTCGGTGTCGCCGGCACCGTTCGTGGCGGCGTCCCGGCCCATTCCGGAGCGGGCGAACTCGGCCCAGATGAGGTCCTGATTCGCGCCGCCGAAGCGGAGCAGGTCGGCGGTGAGCATGTTGTCGCGCATGTCGAGCATGCTGACCTGGCTGGCGGCCTGGAGCAGGAACGAGTCGAAGACCAACTGTGACCAGCGCCGGTTGCCCGGGCACTGATCTGCCGCGACCTTGCCCGACGCGCAGTCGAGCTGCCGTTGCGGGGTGCCGAGGCCGTACCGCTTCACCAGGGCGGAGCGGACCCGGAAGTTGGTGGCGCCCCAGATCTCCCCGTCGGCGTGCACGGCCGGGCCGGCGGTGTTGTAGCCGATGTCGGAGTAGTTGAGCGGGCTGCGGCTCAGGTCGTAGTTGCGGATGCCGCTGACCAGGTTGCCGGTGACGTAGCCGCCCGTGATGAAGGGCGTCTCGCCGGGCGCGCGCAGCCCGTGCTGGAAGAGGTACTCGGCGGCGAGCAGGTCGCCCCAGGACTCACCCATCGACCCGCCCTGGTGGCCGCTGATCCCGCTGTCCGGGCCGGCGATCATCCGGTTGGTGATCGCGTGGGTGTACTCGTGGCCGATCACCGTCATGTCGTAGTCGCCGTCCACGCACGGCGGGTACGGCCCGCCGGCCTGCGGCTGCCAGAGGTACATGTTGGTGGTCGGCGGCAACCCGTCGCGCGGGGTGCCCTGGTTGGCGTTGTTCCGGTTGCCGGTCAGCGCGCCCTGCTGGGCGCGGCCCTGCTCGGCGTCACCGCCCAGGCCGGACGGGGTGAGGTTGACCGCCTGGAGGTTCCACGCCGACTCGGTGAAGCCCAACTGGTACGACCAGTCGTGCATCCGGTTGTGCATGGCGAAGAGGTTGGCGATCGACGCGTCCGCGTCGTTGCGCTCTGCGGAGGTGAACACCCCCGGGTTGCACTTCGCCTGGTGCCACTGGTCGGTGAAGGGGTACTCGTAACGGCGTTCCGGGCTGGTGGGGGCCGGCACGACCGGGGTGCTCGCACCCCAGGACAGCACGGTGTTGGCCGAGTTGCCGCGCGAGGTGAGGGTCGGCGTACCGGTGGCCGCGTCGACGTCCCACGGTTGGCCGGTGGCCGGGTCGCGGAAGGCGGCCTGGCAGCCGGGGGCCGGGTCGCCGCACCAGCGCACCCGGGGGTCCTGCCCGGGGCCGAGGTCGCGAGGCGGGGTGGCCGGGAAGACCGCCCAGCTCGGGTTGTCGGAGTCGAAGTCCACGAGGTCCTCGCGGACCAGCACCTGCCCGGTGCTGCCGTCCACGTAGCTGGTGAACGCGGCCGGGTGCTCGGTGTCCGCGCCGATCATGGTCACCTCGTAGGCGGCCCGTGGCCCGTCCAGCGGGGTGGGCACGGCCACCGACCGGATGGTGTGGCTGGCCACCGCGTCGGCGGTCAGCTTGGCGTCGGCGAGCGCGGCGGCGTACGCCTGCTCGGCGGTGCGGGTGGCCGGCGCCGGCGTGCCGGTGTCGCGGGCCAGCGAGGAGCTGACCGAGAGCACCGCGCCGTCGGCGACCGCGAGGGTGACGAGGCCGTCCGGCCCCGCGGGCAGGTCGCCGAAGCGTTGCCGGAGGGTGACGACGGTGCCGCTGCCGATCGGTCGGACCAGCACCCGTTCCATGCTGGCCACCGTGGCGGCGTCCATGCCGAACAGGTCCTGGTTGGCGGCCAGGTAGGCGCGGGCGGCGGCCTCCGGGTCGGCGGGCAGCCCGCTGGCCAGCGGGGTGCGGCCGGGGCCGAGCGCCTGTGGGGTGCCGAGCCGGTTCCACCGGACGTCGGGGTCGACGGCGCGGGCCAGGCCGCGTTGGCGGGCGTCGGGTGCCGCCGTACCGGCGCGGTTGTCGGCGTCGGCGGGGGTGTGCCCCTCGGCGAACGGCCCGGACCGGCGCTCGGTGGATGTCGCGCCGCCGGTGGGGGCTGCGGTGCTCACGCCGGTGGGGAGCAGCGCGGCGACCGTCGCCGTCGTCGCCAGGATGGCGATGAGCCGGCGTCGACGCCGGCTCATCGGGGGTGACCACTCCGGTTGTGGCACGGGACCTCCTCGTGGGAGCGGGATGGCCGGCGAGTCGCCGGCCACAGATGCGCGGTGACGCATGCGCATCTGTGGATATCAGTCTCCCGAGGTCACGGCAAGGTCCGGAGCCGCTGTCGCACCAACAGATCGAGATTCGTTCAGGCGCTCGGCGCCCAGTCGGGGTCGCGGCCGAACGCGGCCAGCAGGTGGTCCTGCTCGTCGGCGTCGTCGGGCACCTGTACGCCGGTGTGGACCAGGTTGTTGCGCCGGTAGGCGTCGATCTGGCCGGCGAACCACTGGGCGGCGGCGTGCACCGCGTCCGGGTCGAGCCGTGGCTGCGCGCCGATCGCCACCGCCACGTCCCAGCCGTGCACGAGGTGCTCGGCGAGGAGTTGTCGGAGGTACTCGGTGGCCGGGGTGTCGCCGCTGGAGAGGTGCACGGTGCGATCGATCGCGCCGGGGTGGGTGGCGGCGATCTCGGCCTGCGCGGCGGCCTCCCGGGCCGTCGCGATCGGGTCGGCGCCGAGTTGGTCACCATCGAGCCGGTCGCCGACCTCGTCGATGGTCCGGCCGGCGAGCAGCGGAACGCTCCACCGGTCCTCGGTCACCACGTGGTTGACAAGCGTCCGGAGGTCCCAGTCCGAGCAGGGTGTCGGGTCGGACCACTGGCCGGGCTCGATCTGATCCACCCGGTCGATGAATTCGGCCAGGCTCCGGCGGTACGCCTCCAAGAGGTCCATGCCGCCGATTGTTCCGGTCGACGGGGTGGACTGAGTCCGTTTTGCCCGGCTCGGTGCGGGGATCGGTGCTGGCAACCCCAGCTCAGTCGAGGTCGGCCGGGTCAAGGCCGAGCTCTCGGGCGGTGACCAGCCGGACCCACTCGCCGAACTGGCGGCGGGAGATCACCCGGTCGTGCACGGCGAGTTGGACGGCGAGGCCGTCCATCACCGCGCTGATCCGCCACGCGGCCCCGTCGGCGTCGGCGCACTGGAAGGTGCCGTCGGCCACCCCGGCGGTGATCACCGCAGCCAGGTCCTGTCGCCAGCGCAGGTCCAGCCGCCGGGAGACCTTCTCCAACTCCGGGGTACGCAGCGACTCGGACCAGCCGTCGATCCACATGGACCAGGAGGTCGCCCGCCCGGCCGGGGTGTAGAGCTTGAGGATCCGGCGGAGCTTGGTCAGCGGTGCGGCCGAGGAACGGGTCACCGCGTCGAGCCGGGCCAGATCCTGCTCGACCGCGTACGCGAAGGCCTGCGCGAGCAGCCGTTCCTTGGTGGCGAAGTGGTAGAAGACCAACGCCTGACTCACGCCCGCGGCATTCGCCACGTCCGCTGTCCGGGTGTTGGCCAGCCCGCGCTCCACGATCACGTCGCAGGCGGTGCGCAGCAGGGCATCCAGGCGGATCTCGGCCGCACGTCTCGTCACGACCGTTACCGTAACCCATCCGACTGAACACGAACAGTTACCACCACGCGCCGATCCACGCCGTGGCAGTCGGAAGCCGGACACTTCTTTCGCGTGTCGTCGGTCGCGCCACGGAGAGTGTTCACCGAGGTCCGCTGCCCGGTGCCGGGTCGTGGAGACGTTGATGGTCAGGTATGCGACGCGATGATGACGATCATTGCCGGGGAGTGTCGGAGTGTGACGGTCGGCGCCGGATTCAGGCACCAGGCCAGCCACCTAGGATGCCGGCCGGGGGTGACTCCGCTCCAGCCCCGGCCACCCCGGACGCGCCGAGGCGACCCCGAGTTGGCAGTCAAACACCTACTCGGCTAAAGTTCTCATCCGTCACCCGGGAACGTCCGGGGGCGTGCGGACGTAGCGCAGCTGGTAGCGCATCACCTTGCCAAGGTGAGGGTCGCGGGTTCGAATCCCGTCGTCCGCTCGGAGCTGCCGCCACGTATGACGGGGGCAACCTCGGTGGGGTGGCCGAGAGGCGAGGCAACGGCCTGCAAAGCCGTGTACGCGGGTTCAAATCCCGTCCCCACCTCGGCAACAAGCACGGGCGATTGGCGCAGTGGGAGCGCGCTTCCTTGACACGGAAGAGGTCACTGGTTCAAACCCAGTATCGCCCACCAGAGGAGAACGGCTCGTCACCGGAAGACCCGGTGACGAGCCGTTTCGCTTGTGGTGCTCCTTGCGCGGGAGTGACGCGGAGCCCTGACCCTCAGAAAGTAGATGTGGGCACCGCTCGGCGCATGTCGTTGCCCGGCCCTCTTTCGCGGTCGGAAATGCTCCCGCTTGCTCGGTGTGCTTCCGCAGACAGTTTGTTGGTGCGTTAAATGCTCTCATATTAGGCGCTTAGGCCCATGGCTCTCAAGGCGACTGAGATGGGACCCGGTGGCCAACGGAAGAGGCCGGCACTAACTGTGAATAATTGACAACCTTCGGTATTGACGGCGATAACGGTGCTGCTTAAGATGATCAAGCCGTAGCGGTCTGACACACGGGGGCTTCAATGTTCGGTCGCGGTCGCTGGTTCCTGCGTGCCCGTCGTACGGCTCCTCGGGCCGCTGGACGTGCGCTGGTCGCGTTTGTGGTGGTGGCCACGTCGGTTGCGCTGCCGGTGTCCCCGGCGTCTGCGCGACCGGCCCCACCAGCTCGCGCGTCATGTGTGGATGTTTCGGTTGATGCGTCAGCGGCCAGGAAGATGGTCGATACCTGTGGTCGTCGAGTGGAGATTCTCGCTGAGCGTACGGAGTACTCGCAGACGTTCTTGAACGTTGACGGGTCGCGGACGTTGGAGGAGGGGATCGAGCCGGTTCGGGTGCGGAAGGGTTCGTCGTGGGTGCCCGTGGACACGGCGTTGAAGGTGACCGCGGAGGGTGTGGTGCCGCGGGCGACGGTGTTGCCGGTGGTGTTCTCGCCGGGTGGTGACGGGGTGCTGGCTCGGGTTCGCGATGGTGAGCGTGAGTTGGGTATGTCCTGGCCGGGGAAGTTGCCGGCGCCGGTCGTGGAGGGCGATTCGGCGGTGTATCGAAACGTGCTGCCGGATGTGGACCTGCGGGTGACGGCCTTGGTGTCGGGTTTCTCCGAGGTGTTGGTGGTGCGTACGCCGGCGGCGGCGGCGCATCCGAAGTTGGCGGCGGTGCGCTTCGGTCTGTCGACGAGGGGTGTGACGGTCACCGCGGCTGAGGGTGGCGGGCTCGCCGCCCGGGATGGCAGCGGTAAGAAGGTCTTCGAGGCGCCGGCTCCGTTGATGTGGGATTCCACGCCGCTGCCGGAGGCGGCCAAGTCGCCGGGACCGGACCAGACGCCGAAGAAGAAGTCGGACACGGCGCGGGTCGGCCCTGATGGGGCAGGCAAGCCGTCCGCAGCGCCAGACACCGCGGCGAAGACCCCCTCGTCACCGGCCGGAACCGCGCCGCAGGGGGCGCGGCAGGCGGTGATGCCGGTGAAGGTGACCGGCGGTGAGTTGACGGTGGTGCCGGACCGGAAGCTGCTCACCGATCCGGGCACCAAGTATCCAATTTTCATCGACCCGTCCTGGACGGGCGGCATCGCCGGCGGTGAGTGGACGTCGGTGTGGAGCAAGCATCCGACCAGCTCGTTCTGGAAGAACTCGACTGCGCTGACCAACGGCGGGACGAACGGTTCCGCGGGCGCGGGCCGGACCGAGGACTGCTCCGGCTGCGCCGACCACATCATCCGATCGATTTTCCAGATGGATACCAGCGCGGTGCGCGGGAAGTACATTCTCGACGCGAAGTTCCGGATCGAGCAGCGGCATTCCTGGACGTGTAGCCCGGCATCCAACGCCAAGTTGTGGATGACGGGGCCGATCTCATCGGGTACGACGTGGGACAAGCAGCCGGTCTGGGACGGTAACTACACCGCGCAGACCGCAGCGAACCGGAAGAACGGCGCTGTCCACGGCTGCGCCGGGCCGGGCACTGTCGAGTTCAACGCCACCGCGATGGTGGCACATGCGGCGGGTGCCAACTCGCCGCGTTTGACTATGGGGTTGCGTGCGGTGAGCGAGGGGACGTTGAACCAGTGGAAGCGGTTCAACCACTCGTCGCCGAAGCTGGCGATCACGTACAACACCAAGCCGGGCGCGCCCTCCGATCGGTTGTCGGACGGTAAGGCGTGTGGCACCGGTGCGAATCGGCCGTATGTGTTGACACAGACGCCGATCCTGGCAGTCAGGCATTCGGACCCGGATTCGTCGCAGCAGTCGTTGACGACCTGGTTTCACTGGTGGCCGTTGGGTGGGGCGCGTAATGACACGGACAAGGTGTCGCAGGCGTCGGGTAACCCGTCGTCGGTGTCGAAGGCGATTCCGGCAGGAAAGCTGACCGATGGTGGGACGTACGTGTGGCAGTCGCGTACGTATGACGGATCGCATTATGGGGACTGGTCGGGGACGTGTGAGTTCACTGTCGACGCGACGCCGCCGCCGACACCGGGGCCGGTGACGTCGTCCCAGTATCCGGCGGATGGTGCGCCCCGGGGTGGGGTCTCGTTCGCCGGGACGTTCAACATCGCGCCGCCGTCGACGCGTGCCTATGAGGTGAAGGAGTACGCGTACACACTCGATTCGGGTGTGTTGACCGGGGCCGCAACGGTGCCGGCGCGAACCGGGGACTACGGGGCGTCGGTGACGCTTTTCCCGCGTCACGATGGTGTGAACGTGTTGTGGGTGTGGGCGAAGGATCACGCTGGCCGATTCTCGGCGACGCCGGCCACGTACACGTTCTCGGTGCGCGCGGGCAGTGGTCCTGCGGCGCAGTGGGAGTTCGACGAGGCAACTGGTGCGGCCACCGACGTGACCGGGCACGGTAACACCGTGTCGCTGTCCGGGTCCGGGGCGGCCCGGGTGACCGGGCGGGCCGGTGTCGGCAAGGCGTTGGTGCTGGATGGCGCCCAGGGCAATGCCTCGACCGGGGGGCCGGCGCAGTATCCGCACCCGGATACCGGGGTGATCACCCCGGTTCGTACGGACAGCAGCTTCACGGTGACCGCCCGGGTGCGACTGCCTGCTATTCCGAACTGGCACAAGGCGGCGGTCGCTGCTGATGGCGCGCGGACCGCGCCTTTCTGGTTGGGGTACATCATGGGGGCCAACCGGTGGGGCTTCCAGATGAACGAGGCCGATGCGGACCAGTCGGGCGGGCAGAACATCACATCCACCGCTGCTCCGGTCATCGGTAAATGGACCCACCTGGCCGGTGTGTACGACGGAGGTACGAAGACCTTCCGTCTCTACGTCGATGGTGTGCTACAGCCGGGCACGGGGACGGTCACCGCAGGTTTCAATGCCACGGGGCCCTTACGCATCGGGGCGATGATGTATGCGGGGATGTTGGGGCACAACTGGCCCGGTGACATCGATGACGTGCGGGTGTACAACTTCGTCGAGACGGCGGCGAGGATCGCGGAGCTGGCGGTGCCGTTGCAACCGGTGCTGACGTTCCCGAACGGCACGAATGCCACCGCTGGAGCGCAGATGCCAGTGACGTTCAGCGCCGGTGGTGACACCAACGTGACGAAATTCCGGTGGAGTGCCGACAACACGTCGCTGGCCAACGAGGTGATCGCGTCGGCGCCCGGCGGAACGGCGACCGTGTCGGTGCCGGTAGGCGCGGTCACTGGTGAACGCCCGTTGTACGTGGTCGCGGTCGATGACGGCAACCGGGTCAGTGGCAGGACGCAGGGAAGCTTCGTCGTGAAGCCCGCAACGATCCTGTCCGGCGTGGCGATCGATGTCATGACGTTCATGCCGGTCGTCGGAGCCACGGTCAGGCTCGAACCCGGTGGCCTCCAGGTGGTCACCGGCAGCGACGGCGGATACTCGTTCTCCGGCTTCGCCCCCGGCACGTACACGGTGTCGGGTGTCAAGGGTGGCCGGTGTGGGTTGTCGGGCAGCCAGCAGTTGCTGGTCGACGGACAGGGTGTGTGGCTGGACCTGTACCTGTTCCCGTACTCGGACGATTCGGGGTACACCTGCGCGGAGCAGGCGAACAGTTTCACCGCGGCGAATGACACTGTGGTCGGGTTGTCGGGGGACAACGCGGTGACCGCGGTCGGGTTGCCGTTCGCCTTCCCGTTCTACGGTCAGGCGTACCGCTCGGCGTGGGTGGATACGAACGGGCTGTTGTCGTTCACGGACCCCGGTGGTTCGCATCCGTACACGGGTGGGTCGTTGCCGGCGCCTGCGGAGCCGAACGCGGTGGTGGCGCCGTTCTGGGATGACCTGGTGGTGGACGCCTCGGCGAGTGTGCGGACCGCGACCACGGGCACCGGGAACAACGAACGGTTCGTGGTCGAATGGCGCAACGTGCACCGGAAAGCGTCGACCGCGCAGCGGGTGTCGTTCGAGGTGATCCTGGCGCCGGACGGCACGGTGACCACCAACTACGACAGTCTTGACGGCGCGGTCGAGCAGGGAGCGCAGGCGGCGGTCGGGATCGAGGCCCCGGCCGGCGCGGACGGGCTGCGCTACTCCACAGCCGAGGCGGTCCTGGCCAGCGGCCGGGCGATCGTGTTCGACCAGCCGGAGACCGCCAGTCCGCTGGCGTTGCACGACCTGTCCGGCACGCTGGTCAACGCGGCCGGCACCGCGGTGGTCGGGGCGAGGGTGACCCTGGACCCGTCCGGTATGTCGACCGTCACCGGCGCGGGTGGGGCGTGGGCGTTCGACAACCTGGTCGCCGACAGCTACGCCGTCTCCACGGTGCCGGACAGCCGATGCGGGAACAGGGCCCGGGTCCAGGTGGAGCTGAACGCCAACCTCGTCCGCAACCTGCAGCTCGGCCCCGACTACGGCGGCCTCGGCTACGCCTGCACGGTCGGCACCTCCGGCTACGTCGCGGCGTCAACAGTCATCCCACTGACCGGCGACGAAGAGTCCGCCTCGGTCACCCTGCCATTCCCGATGCGGTACCACGGCGGCACCTACTCCGCGGCTGCCGTGTACACCAACGGACTGCTGAGCTTCCAACCAAAGGACGACGTCCCTACCTGGGCTGGGTTCCTGCCAGACGACGACGCACCGAACGCCGTGGTGGCCCCGTTCTGGGAGGACCTGGTAGCCGACGAGTCCTCCAGCATCCGTACTCACGTCATGGGCGTCGCGCCGAACAGGGCGTTCGCTGTGGAGTGGCGCAACATGGCCTTCTACGACGGATCTGACCGGACGACATTCGAGTTGGTGCTCCATGAGGACGGGCGGATCGTTTTCCACTACGGCGAGGTGACATCCCCGAGACAACGTGGCGATGAGGCCGTGATCGGCCTCGAGAACGGGTCCGGCACGGTCGCGGCGGTCTTCTCCGCCGAGGAACCGGCGCTGACGCCCAACTCGTCGATCACATATACGCCTGCGGCGTCGGGGGCGATCACCGGGACGTTGACCACAGCGGTGACCTCCACGCCTGTCGCCGGGGCGACCGTGACGATGAGGCCGACCGGAACGACCGTCACCACCGGCGCGGACGGCGGCTACCAGTTCACCAACGTGCCGGTCGGCGAGTACGTCCTGATCTCCTCGACCAGCGGCAACCGCTGCGTCGGCCAGGCCGCCAGGCAGGTGGTCAACCATGCTGGTGGCACTTCGGATGTTGACCTCTCGGTGATGGTCGACGGGGACGAGTTCGGCTACACCTGCGAGACCGGACCGCAGACGTTCATCCCCGGCACCCAGATCGAGGTAGCGCCCGAGGATGAGGATCACTGGCTGGTGAACGCCCCATTCCCCGTCAAGATCTACGGTGAGTCGTACAACTCGGTGTGGCTCACCTGGAGCGGTGCCGTCGTCTTCCGGCACCCCGGAGACCTCCGTCAAAGCCAACCGATACCGACCCCGGGGCCAAATGATGAGCCGGAACCCGTGGTAGCGGTCCTATGGGACGACTGGGTGGTCGACGAGTCGGCCGCCGTCGCCACCGCCGCACGGGGCACGGCTCCGAACCGGCAGTGGGTGGTGGAGTGGCGCAATGTGCACCACTCCAGCGACAAGACGGTGCGGGCATCCTTCGAAGTGATCTTCGACGAAGACGGCACCATGACCTTCGCCTACGCCGATATCGATCCAGCCAACATGATCGAGCGGGGAGGCAGCGCCACCGTCGGGATCCAGAACGGTGCCGGCACCATCGGCTTCCAGTACCTGCACCACGACACCCTGCTCACATCCGGTCAGGGTGTGCTGTTCCGGCCCAGCCCTCCGGGCGCCGGTGTCGTCTCCGGCGTCGTCAGCTGCCAGGGCGCCGCGGTACCGGGCGCGACCGTCACCACGGCGGGCCTGACTGCGACCACGGCACCCAACGGCACATACCAGATCGAGGACGTGCCAGCTGGCACGCACGCGATCACCGCCACGCTGCACGCGGGTGGCTGCAAAGGCTCCTCCGTCGAGTCTGTCAACGTCGGCTCGAACACCCAGAGAACGGTGGACTTCCCGACCACGACGACCCCGGCCGGTGCCGGATACACCATCGCCGAGCAGCCGATGGTGCTCACCCCGGTCACCGGACCGGCACTACCGCTGGCGGGCGACGACGTCTATATCCCGATCACCCTGCCATTCCCGACCACCCTGTACGGGAAGCAGTACGCCAATGGCTGGCTGGACATCAACGGCTATCTGAGCTTCGTTGATCCGGGCGAGTCCCACTCGTACCCCGACCGTCTTGCGGAGCCGGACGGCTACTACGGGCCCGACGCGACCATCTATCCGTTCTGGCACGACTGGATAGTGGACGACGACGCTGCCGTGCGTGCGGAGATCCGCGGCACCGGGTCAAACCGCCAGTACGTGATCGAATGGCACAACGTCCGGTCCCACGTTGACGATCTGACCCGGGTCTCCTTCCAACTGATAATCCACGAGACCGGCGGATACTCGTTTGTCTATGCCGATCTCGACGGCACGTTCCAGGAAAGGGGCGGCGGCGCTGTCATCGGCATCGAGAACGCCGAAGGCACCCGCGCACTCCAGTACGTCTACCGCCAACCGGTGCTCCGACCTGGCATCGGCTTGCGGATCAACCCGCCCACGTCCTGATTCGTCCATCCGCCCCCGACCCGGGCAAACGTTCGGATTCGCACGGCCCGTGTCCGCACATGGATCACGGACCTGCTGAGCCGAACGACTCCCGGGGCCGCCACCGACGCTCGCCCTGAAACGCACACGGCTCGCTCGTGATTCAAATCGGTCGCGGACCCTCGACCCACCTCGGTCGAGGGTCCCAGGATCCACCTACGGGTGACGATCACGAAAGACCTCGGCGAGCACTTGATGGACATCGCCAGAGGAGAACGGCTCGTTACCGGAATTCCGGTGACGAGCCGTTTCGCTTGTGGTGCCACGTCATCAGTCGACGCTGAGCCGGTAGCCGACGCCTCGTACGGTGTGCACGCGCAGGCCGTCGTCGACCGCGTGCAGTTTGCGACGTAACCGCTTCACGGCCGAGTGCAGGCTCGACGTGTCGCCGAGGAACGCGCAGCCCCAGACCGATTCGAAGAGCCGCTGGTACGTCCAGACTCCGACCGGTGCGGTGGCGAGTTGGGTGAGCAGGTTGCGCTCGAGTCGGGTCAGGCTCAGCCGTTCTCCGCGCCACGTCACCAGGTGATCGAGCGGGTAGATCTCAAGGTCACGCAGGCTGATTCGTCCCGAGGTCGCAGCAGGGGCGGGCGCGGCGGCGGCCCGCGGCGCGGCAGCGGCCTTGACTGCGGGGGCGGGCGCGGCGGTGGCTTCGGGCGCGGCAGGGTTGAGCAGTGAGGCCGGCCCGTTGACCATGGGCGGGCCGATCATCGCCTGCAACTCGGCGAGGTCGGTGCAGATGACCAGAGTGCCGAGCCCGTCGAGTCGCCGCACCATTCGCTCGCGTACCGACACGTCAGCGCTCACGCAGAATACGAGGGACAAATCGTCGACCATCGTTCCCCTTCCCCAGGTGCCACAGGAAAGACAACGCTGTCTGACCGCCGTAGTCAATGGTTTCGCCGGCAACCATCGCCTACCGGCCCGCACCATCCCAAGATCGTGCTGGATCCTGGATGTAGTGGTATCGCACCGTCGATGAGGCCACTACATCCAGGATCCAGCACGATCAGGGCGGCGGGCGGCGGGCGGCGGGCGGCGGGCGGCGGGCGGCGGGCAGGCAGGCAGGCGGCAGGCAGGCAGGTGGCAGGCGGCAGGCGGTGCGGAGGGCGGCCGGCGCGGGCCGGTTCAAAAGGTCAACAGGCGGAACTCGCCCACCGGCCGGAAGCCGAGGCCGCGGTATACCGTCTCACCGACGGCCGACGAGGTGAGTGCGGCGGTGCAGGCGCCCCGCTCGGCAGCCAGTTCGAGGGCGGCCCTGGTCATGGCCGCGCCGATGCCTCTGCGGCGCTGCTGCGGCTGGGTGCCGACGAAGTAGAGGGTGACCAGACCGTGGCTGATCCAGGCGACGGCCGTCGCGACGATCCGGCCGTCATCGAGGCGGCCGGCCAGCCGCAGCACTGTGCCCTCTCCGGTGAATGCCTTCTCCCGTTCGATCGTCGCCGCCACACCGTCCGCTGGGATTCCGGACACCCGGGCATAGGCCGGGACGAACGTGGCGAGGTCGGTGGTCTCGGCGATCCGCACACCGGCCGGAGTCGGCACCTCCGCGACCGCCCCGGTCCCCACGGTCATGATCGGCATGCGGGCGACCTGCGCCGCGCCGAGGGAGACCAGGCCGTCCGCGGTGCCGGCGTCGCTGTCCGGACCGACCCACCAGATCCGGGGTACGCCGTGCAGGCGCCTCCGGGCCTCGCTGAGCGCTTCCTGCGGTGTGCGCCCGACCACCCGCAGGACGCCGTTGAGGGGTGCGTGCGGCACGTCACTGCGGTAGGTCGGGAGGTCCGGCCCGCCGGCGACACCGATGTTCCAACCGAGCAGGTACGCCCGGTGCGCGGCCAACACCGTGTCGAGAGGCTCCATGATCTGGATCGTAACGCGGGGGCGGCAACCCCCTCGGCCAGCGGAAACAGGCACTGTGGACGACATCACCGGCGGCGGCCGGCACCTCGCCTGCCTCGTGTCTCTCCTGCCCCGTCAGCGATGGCGTCTGCGGACGGCCGTCTGCGGACGGGCCGGCCGCCGTCGGTGCGGCGGCCGGCCCGGATACGCAGTGGTCTGGCGGCTCCGCCAGCGGTGGTCTGGCGGCTCCGCCAGCGGTGGACCCGGCGGCTCTGCCAGCGGTGGACCTGTTCGGGTCACAGCGGCGGGGCGATGTCCCGCCGCTCCTCGACCTGGCGGTACTCCACCGGCTGCTCGGTGGTGGTGACGACCTGGCGGCGGCGACCCCAGATCAGCGTGGTCATGATCAGGCCGAGCACGCCGGCGCCCATCAGGATCCAGCCGACCACGTCGAGGTTGATGCCGCCGACGCTCGCGTCCAGTGCGAAGGTGAGGATCGCGCCGAGCGCGATCAGGAAGATGCTGGTGCCGATACCCACGACAGCCTCCTTAGGGGGTGTGGTGCGCTGTCGGATCGTTCAGTACCCCAGCCGGAACCAACGCAACCGCGACCGGCCAGGGTGCCGTTCCAAGCGATCTTGGCATCGGGTAGAGTTCACCTGTCGCCGGCGCTTGCCGGGGACGTGCGGACGTAGCGCAGCTGGTAGCGCATCACCTTGCCAAGGTGAGGGTCGCGGGTTCGAATCCCGTCGTCCGCTCGCGATGTGCCCTACGGGGCTGCCACGGGCGATTGGCGCAGTGGGAGCGCGCTTCCCTGACACGGAAGAGGTCACTGGTTCAAACCCAGTATCGCCCACCATCCACACAGAGCGATCAGTTGGCCCGTTGCCGGATATCCGGTGACGGGCCTCTTTCTTCATGGGTGACAATCGGTCATTCGCCGGCGCGGAGTACCTCACTCAGCCGGTCACGTCGCCGCAGCGCCGACTCGACGGGTACGACGGTGGCCGCCACCGCCAGCAGCGCCACGCTCACCAGGCCCAGCAGCCACCACGGCAGGACCGCCGCCGGGTCGGCGGCCTGGCCGGTGAGCAGCCGCAGGTCGAGCGGGCCGAGCGCCAGGCGGGCGAGCACGGCCCCGAGTAGCGGGCCGCACAGCGCGGTGACCACGACCGGCGGAAGCAACTCGCCGGCGGCGACCCAGCGGACGTCGCGTGGCCGCAGGCCGAGGGTCCGCAGCCGGGTCAGGGTCTGCCACCGCTGCGACGCACCGGCGGCGGCGGCGAGCGTGAGGCCGAGCAACCCCAGCGCCAGCAGCACCGCGGTAGCTGTCCACGCCAGCCGTATCAGCCCTGCCGTCAAAGGAGCCACCCGCTGCGCCCGCAGGACGTCCGTACGCAGCACGACGTCGGAGGCGACTCCGGTGTTCGACACGGCCCGCCCCGCGCCGGGACCGGTCACCCAGACGGTGTTCGCGACGGCGGGCAGCCCGGCGTGGGCAAGGGCCGTGGCGTCCACGATGACGACGTCGTCGACGCCGCCGACGGAGGGAGCGGTACCGACGGTGGCGAGGCGGATCGCCGGGGCGCGTTCGCGGGGGAGTTGCAGCCGCGAGCCGGTGCGCAGATCGCCGGATTTCGAGCGGACCAGCGCCGGGACCTCCCCGGGGCCCGGACCGGGAGCCGTGAGCCGCGCCAGCGCCGGTGCGTCGGGCAGCGGAGTGGTGGCCAGCAGGTGCTGGAACGCGGCGGCGTCCACGATGACCAGGCGTGGGGTGAGCAGCGTCGATTCGGCGAATACGCGTGCCGAGTCGGTCACCTGCGCGACGACGACCTGCCCCACCCCGGGTGCGGCGGCGATGCGCTCGGCGAGTGCGGGCGTGGCGGTCTGGGCGTCCGCGCCGACGTCGAGGCGGGCGTCGGCGCCGACGGTGCTCCACGCGCCGTCGGTCAGGCCCCGGGTGACGGTGGCGCCGAGGATGAGCGCGAACGACGCGAGCGCCGTGGTGCTGACCAGCACCAGCAGGGGCAGCGCGCGTCCGGCCGTAGTGGTCGCCTGGGCGGCACCGAACACGGCCAGGGGGCGGCGTGAGCGCAGGGCCTGTCGGAGCGCGAACCGCGCCCCGAGGGGCAGTAGCCGGAGCAGGACGAGCGCGCCGACGAGCGCGCCCAGGGAGAGGGCGCCGACCGGCAGGATGAGGTCGCCGGTCAGTTCACCGGTGTCGCCGTCGGAGGCGGCGGGCACGAGCCCACGCTGGTGCAGTGTGACGAAGGCGGCGATCGCGGCGATCAGGACAGCGGCCTCCACGGCGGCGCGGCGCAGCTGGCCGGTGGCTCGGATCCAGCGCCGAGCGGCAGGGTTGGCGGGTTGGCGTCGGTCACGGCTGGCGCGGGCGGCGGCGAGGGTGCCGAACGCCGGCCCGGCGACGGCGCCGGCCAGGACCACGGGAACGGCCCAGGTCCAGGCGACGCCCGGAGCGGCCGCGCGTGCGAGTGCGAGCCCGACGGCGGCGGCCGACAGGGACACCACTGCGGACTCGATGACCAGTTCCGCGCCGAGGTCGGGGAGCGCCGCCCCACGCTGCCGGGCGACGCTCAGCACCGGGGTGCGGCGGCGGACCAGCAGGTCGGCGGCGAGCAGCAGGACCAGCACCGCGGCGGTGAGTACCCCGGCGAGCAGGATGGCGGCCTGTGCCGCAGCGGCGTTGTTGCGGGTACGGGCGTCGCGCAGGACGGTGTCGAGCTGCGATTCCCACTTCAGGGACTGGTCGCGGTCGCTCGACGAGCCGGAGGTCGCCTTGAGCTTGACCACCTGGCTGGCGAACGCCGTGGTGGAGTCCGAGGTGAGCGCGTCGGGAACGGGTGCGAAGTGGACGGTGCGTCGCAGTTGGTCCTCGTCGACGGCGAGCCGGGCGTCCGGTAGCGAGTCGCGCGACAGCAGGCCGTTGAACCGGGTGGTCCCGACGCCGTCGACGCCGGGTACGGGGCGCAGCAGTGCCGGGGCGAGTCGCCAGGCCGGGTCGGCGCTGTCCGCGGGTCGGTAGATCCCGCTGACCCGGACGTCCTTGTCGCCACCCTGGCCGTCCTTGACCGTGATCCGGTCGCCGGGGTCGAGGTCGAGTGCGGCGGCGTCCGCCTCGGAGAGGCCGATCTGCACCGGCCAGGGGGGTCCGTCGTAGGGGACCTCGACGTACTCGTCGGACACGGCGGGACCGGGCGGGCTGCCGGCGATCCAGGTGACGTCCGGGCCGCCGAGGTCACCGGCCAGGTAGGTGAACTGGAAGGTACGCGGGGAGCTGCCGTCGGTGATGTTGAGGATCGGGCCGTTGACGACGGCGACGGGTGGGAGCAGCGCGGCGTCCAGGTCGGGCCCGAGCGCTGACGTCGTTCGGGCGAGGAAGGCGTCGACCGCCTCGGCGAGGTTGGGCATCCGGACCCGACCACCGGTCGGTCCGTCGTCGCGTTCCCAGTCGGCGTGTGCCAGGACGTTCGAGTCGGTGCCGGCGTCGCGGACCGTGCCCTGGACGGCGTTGTCGGCGGCGGCGCGGAGCAGCGGCGGTACGGCCCCGGCGAGCAGCGTGACGGTCGCGATGACGGCGGCGGTGAGCAGCAGCGGCCCGACGTCGGTGCGGCCACGGCTGCGGACGCTGGGCCAGTGCGGCGTCGGCCACCGGCGGGTCAGCCACGGGTTCACGGTGCCACCCGCAGGTGCGCGGCATCAGCCCGGCGGACCTGGACGGTGACCACGACGGCGACCGCCAGCACGCATCCGGCCAGCAGGACGGCGAGCAGTGCGGTCTCGGCCGGCCACGGCCAGTGTGGTTGGGCGACCGGGACGGGCGCCGCGCCGGTGTCGGAGCGCACCAGCAGGGGAGCGACGACGCGGGTGGCGAGCGCGCCGACGGCCGTCCCGGCCGCGAGCAGGGGCAGCAGTACGCCGGCATGTTGGCCGAGCAGCACGGCCCGAATGTCGCGCCGGGACATCCCCAGGCCGCGCAGCCGCGCCACCTCGACGGCGCGGACCTGCAGATCGCAGGTGACGTGCAGGACGACGCCGGCGAGCAGCAGCAGTGCGGCGGCCGGGACGATGAGCCGGAGAGCTGCCGGCAGCCCGGCGCTCAGCGGGCCGTCGGTGAGACGGGCGGTCTCCGCCTCGCGGGTCGCGACGGTGCCCAGGTGCAGCGCGGTGGCCCGCTCGGCGGCACCGGGTTCGGTCGGGCGGCCGACCCACCAGGCGTCGACCGGGAACGTCAGGTCGCCGGTGACGACGCGTGCGCGGGACAGCGTGTCCAGATCGGCCAGCACGGCGGCGGCACCGGGGGTGGACGGTACGGTCGGGATGACCTCGGTGACGACCACCGTGACGGGCGTGATGCCGACCGTGACGCTGAGTTTGCTGCCGCGATCGGCGCCGACCTCGCTGGCGAAGTGGTCGGAGACGGCGACGGGCACCGGGCCGGGGTCCGGGAAGGCGGTGGCGACGAGGGTCCGGGCGGCGTCGTCGGCGCCGGCGAGGTCGACTGTCGTTGCCATCCGCAGCGCGGTTCCCGTCGGCGTGGCGGACATCATGACCGTCGGGTCGACCAACCTGCCCGGGACCGGCGGCGCGGACGTGGCGGTCCAGTCCGACCCGTCGGTGGACCTGTCCGCCGAGCTGGCGGGTGGCACGGTGAGCGTGACGGCCACGGCGACGCGTCCGCCGACCGGGTCGGCGGCGATTGGCAGGGCGACAGCGACGAGCCGCAGTCCGTCGGCGGACGCGCAGTCGGGCAGCCGAACCTCCCGACCGTCGAGCGGTACGGGGGGACCGGTGCAGGATGTGCGCAGGCCGGTGGCGTCCTGCAGCAGCAGTTGGGGCGTCACGGCGAGCGGGGTGCCGCCGGAGGCGGTTCCGCTCAGGACGAGCGGGGCACCGGCCGGGACGGCGAGGCCGGTGACCCGGGTGCGTGGTGCCAGCGCGGCGCCGACGTCCGCCCATCCGCGCTCGCTGTCGAGCCGCCCGCGCAGCAGCGCGTCGGCGCGGGTGGTGTCGACGGCGACCAGACGCGGCGCGTCGCCGGCGGTGCCGAGCCACTGACCGACAGTGGTGCCACGGTCGAGGGCCGGGCTCACCGCCCCCGTGGTGGCCGCGCTGACGACGGCGCCGTCTCCGGCCACCGGCGCCGTGCTGAGGGTGAGTGCCAGGTCGGTGCCGACGGCGAGCGCGGCCTGGTCGCGTTGCGACTGGTGCCACGTGCTGTCGAAGGCGAGGCCGAAGGTGCCGGCCGCGCAGGCCAGCCCGACGAGCAGACCGGCGGCGACCGCTTGTGGCCGGCGGGCAGCCTCGGAGACCGCCAGCGGAAGCGCCAGCCCGCGGGCGCGATACGCCAGCCGGTCGGCACCGCGCAGGGCGGGGAGTACCACCCGGAGAGCCAGGGCGGCACCTGCGGTGAGCAGCAGTGCCGGCGCGAGCACCCGGACCGCGTCGGCGCGTGGGCTGGCGGTGGTGGGCTGCGCGTACAGCTGCCACCACCCGACGGCGGCGAATACCGCGAGCAGCAGGTCGGCGCCGGATCGGGCCAGCAGTTCGCGGCGGGTACGTCGCTCGCCGGCCGCCGGGACGGGTCGGATCGCCAGGACGGTGAGTACGGCGGCGAGCACCAGCGCGCCACCGACGACCGCGAGGACCTGGACGCCGGAGACGGCTGGCCGGACGGTCAGGCCGGCGTCGTCCAGAGGTGGCAGGTGGGTCAGACCGGCGTGCAGGGCCGACGAGGCAGGTATCGCGAACGCGACGGCCACGGCGGCGACGAGCCCGGCCTCGAGTGTCGCGGTGGCGGCGAGTTGGCGACGGCTGGCGCCCAGGGCGGCCCGCAGGGCGGTCTCGTCGGCGCGGATGCCCGCGGTCAGCCGGCCCGCGAGGACAAGTGCTGTCGCGGCCAGGACACCGCCGAGGACGGCGACGGCGAGCACGACGGCGGCGGTGACGTGCCGTTGGTCGTCGGCGGCCCGCAGGGTCAGCGGCAGGTCGGAGGCGACCCGTGCGAGCTGGACGCGCTCGCCGAGCGTGCCGGCCAACCGGCGGTCGGCGTTGTCGACGGCCCCGGCCACGGTCTCCAGGTTGCTGCGGTTGTTGCGGGACAGGTCCGGATGGGCGGTGACCTCCATCCGGTCGACTGTGGCGCCGGTGGTGACCAGGTCGGCGAGGTCGACGAGGAACGGGCCGTAGGCGTTGACCGGCTGCATGAAGCGGCCGTCCCGGTAGCCGATGGCCGAGCCGGCCGCGGCCAGCGGGTCACGGTCCCAGCCGCGTCCCGCGAGGGGGCGCACCACACCGACGACTGTCACGTCGATGGCCGGGACGGGCGCGTGGGCCAGTTCGGCGCCGAGGCGTACCCGGCGACCGGGGGTGAGGCCGAGCAGTTGTGCGGTGGACTCCAGCAGCACCGCGTCGCCCGGGTGCTGTGGCCAGCGCCCGGTGACCAGCTCGGCTCGGGTCGGCAGGTCGTCCAGCCCCGACAGGTAGGCCTGCGGCGGGACTGTGGTGCCCGTGGCGAGCGTGGGCGGCAGCGCCCGCAGCACCGTCGACGCCCGCGCGGTTGTCGTCACCGGGATCGGTGCGAGCGTGGAGGCCACCACGGTACGGGTGTCGGCGGCGACGGACTGCGTGTCGCGGCCCTCGACGGTGCCGGTGTAGACGGTCACGTCGACGTCCGCGGGGGCGGCGCGGGCCATGGCGACCTCCAGCGCCCGCTCGGCGGTGCGGGTGACGAGCAGGGTGCAGGTGCCCAGCAGGGTCGCGCCGATCGTGACGACCCCGAGGAGGGCTGCCAGCAACGGCCACTGCGCGCGGGCGCGCCGGCTGACCAACCTCATCGTCGCGTCACCCGGCGTCCGGCACGGGTACGTACGGCTGCCCGGCCGCCTGTTCGTCGAGCTGACCGTCGTGGATGCGGATCACCCGGTCGGCCAGGGCCATCATCACCGCGTCGTGGGTCGACACCAGTACCGTGACGCCCTCGGATTCCACTATCCCGCGCAGCAGCGCCATCACCGACAGGCCGGTCTCGGCGTCCAGTTGCCCGGTGGGCTCGTCGGCGAGCAGGAGCTTGGGTGAGGCGGCCAGCGCGCGGGCGATCGCCACCCGCTGCTGCTGGCCGCCGGACAGCTCGGCCGGCCGCTGCCGGGCGTGGTCGGCCAGGCCGATCAGCTCCAGCAGCAACTCGACCCGCCGCTCGCGCTCGGTTGGGGCGACGCGGGCCATCCGCAGCGGGGCCGCGACGTTCTCCGCTGCCGACAGCACCGGGATCAACCCGAAGCTCTGGAAGACGTACGACACCTTGTCGCGTCGCAGCCGGGACAGGCCGTCCTCGTCGAGTGCTGTCACGTCGGTGCCGTCGACGTGCACGGTGCCGGCGTCCGGGCGGTCCAGGCCACCGATGACGTTGAGCAGGGTGGTCTTGCCCGAGCCGGACCGGCCGACCAGCGCCACCATCGAACCGGCGGTCACGTCGAGCGACACGCCGTTCAGGGCGTGCACGACGGTCGGCCCGGTGCGAAAGCGCCGGTGTACGCCGCGCACGCTCAGCAGCGGCTCGCTACTCATTCGCCGCTTCCCGAGTCGGGGTGGATCGTGATGTGGTCGGGTTCCAGGGCCAGCCGGACCCGTCGGGTCAGCGCCAGCGCCTGGCGGAACTCGCGGGGCACCTGGACCCGCCCGGCCCGGTCCATCACGGCGTACTCCTCGGCGATCATGTGCGTGTCGCCCTCCGCGTCGGTGGTGGTGCGGCGCAGCACCTCGCTGCTGGTGCGCCCGTCCCGGATCGCGACGGTCCGTTCGACCTGGCCGCTGACCTCCGGGTCGTGGGTGACCACGACGACGGTGACGCCGTAGCGCCGGTTGACGTCGCGCAGCACACCGAAGACCTCGGCGGACGTGGCGGCGTCCAGCTCGCCGGTCGGCTCGTCGGCGAGCAGGACCCGCGGCTGGTTGGCCAGTGCCACCGCGATCGCGACCCGCATCTGCTGCCCTCCGGAAAGTTGCCCGGGGCGGCGATCGGCGCAGTCGGCGACACCGAGGCTGTCCAGCAGCTCGGCCGCGCGCTCCCGGCGTTCCTGCTTCGGGGTACGGGCCGCCGTCATCGGCAGGTCCACCATCTCCCGTGCGGTCAGGTAGGGGATCAGGTTGCTCGCCGTCTGCTGCCGTACGAACCCGACGGTGTGCCGTCGGTAGTCCACCCGGTCCGCGCGGGACATCGTCAGCAGATTCCACTCCTCGACCCGGACCCGCCCGGCGGTGGGGGCGTCGATGCCGGCCAAAATGGACAGCAGTGTCGACTTGCCCGAGCCGGAGGCACCGACGACGGCGACCAGCTCGCCGCTCTCCACGGCCAGGTCCAGTCCCTGCAGTGCCTGCACCTCGATCGAACCGGTCTGGTAGATCCGCACCAGGTTCTCGCAGACGATGAGCGCGTCGTGGCCGAACTCGGGTGCCCGCGCGGAGGGCTGCGGCAGGGACAGCGGGGTGCTGGACATTCCCTGCTCCGTCCGGGTTGTGCTGAGGCAGATTGAAGCAGTTTCGCAATCGGCGGCTTCGTTGACCATGCCCGGGGTGGCTTTCCTGCATTCTGGGCGGGGGTCTACCGTCGCGACCCTCCACCCGCCGAGGCCGGTTCTCGCTGTGGCGGGTCGTGAACCTGCCGGGCTTCCACGCCGACTGAACAGGCGAAGGAGGGCCGATGAGCGATGAGTTGCTGGTGGTCCGCTGCCAGTTGGGTGAACGGGAGGCGTTCGCCGAGCTGGTGCAGGGCTGGCATCCGGCGGTCGAACGGTACGTCGGGCGGATGCTCGGTGGGTCCGACGACGATGTGGTGCAGGAAATCTGGTTGGCGGTCTTCAAGGGGTTGCCAAAGTTGCGGCAGCCGGACCGGTTCACCCCGTGGCTGTTCATCATCGCCCGGCGGGCGGTGATGAACCGGCTGCGGGACGCGTACGCCCGCCCGGAGCCCGAACCGATCGACGACCTGCCCGGCGGCGACGAGGCGCAGGAGGTCGTCGACCGGGAGACGCTGGCCGGGGCGCTGGCGGCGCTCCCCGCCCGGGAACGGGAGGTGCTTCTGCTGTTCTACCTGGAGGACCAGCCGCTGGACGCCTGCGCGCTGATCTGCGGCGTACCCGTCGGCACTGTCAAGTCGCGGCTCAACCGGGCCCGCAGGTTGTTACGTCACGAGCTGGTGCGGAAGGGGTACGAGGCATGACTCCGGAAGAGGTGCTGGCGCGACTGGACGCGCCGTTGTCGCTGCGCAGGCGGGTCGGCTACCTGGCCCTGGCCTTCACCGGTCTCACCGCGAGCGCCCTGATCGGCCTGCTCTGGGCCACCGAGCCCGGGTTGCCGACGCGCACCAACGTGGCCTTCGCCGTCCTGGTGGCGATCGGCCTGTGCTGGGCGGCGTTCGGTGGTTGGGCCGTGACTCGACGGACTCCGCTGTTCGCCCGGGATCGGGTGGTCGCCGGCTGGCTCGGCGTCGGAGCCTGGCTGGCATTCAGCGTTGGCGCGCTGATCATCAGCCTGCTGCGACACGAACTGGAGCCGGCGCTGCTGGGCGTTGTGCTCCTGCTCGGCGCGGTGGCGGCCCTGAACCTGCGGGCGGCCCGTCGGGCACGCGCGGCGCTGCTGCGCCGCAGGAGCGTGCTGGCCGGACCGGCGACCGACAACAGGTGAACGGAGACACCACCGTCCGGTTCTGCCACGGGCAGATCCGCTGCCGGCGAACGGGGATGCCCTTCGCCGACCGGTGCCAGCAGGGTGGAGCGCATGAGACTGCTGGTGCTGGGTGGTACGGGATTCGTGGGCGGGGCCACCGTCGCCGAGGCGGTACGCCGCGGCTGGTCGGTGACGGTGTTCAACCGGGGGCTGCACGGCACGGTGCCGTCCGGCGTACACCGGTTGCGGGGTGACCGCACCGCGCCAGACGGTCTGGCCGCGCTCGCCGGCGGCGAGTGGGACGTCGCTGTGGACACCTGGGACGGTGCGCCGAGGGCCGCCGGCGACGCCGCACGCGCCCTGGTCGACACGGTCGGCTACTACGTGTACGTGTCCAGCGGCTCGGTCTACACCGACCATGCCGCAGCGGGGTTGCACGAGGACTCCCCGGTGGTGGACGCCGACCCGGGCTCCGTCGACGGCGACTACCCGCAGCTCAAGGCCGGTGCCGAGCGCGCCGTGCGGGAAGTGTTCGGTGGGCGTGCGCTGGTCGCCCGGGCCGGCCTGATCCTGGGCCCGGGCGAGGACATCGGCCGGCTGCCCTGGTGGCTACGGCGCATCGAGCGGGGCGGGGACGTGCTCGCCCCCGCCCCGGCCGACCTGCCGGTGCAGTACGTCGACGTCCGCGACCTGGCGGGGTGGATGCTCGACGCGGGCACCCGGAAGGTGGGCGGCACGTTCAACGCGGTCGGCCGTCCGACGCAGACCACGATGGGCGAGCTGCTCGACGCGTGCGTTGCCGCCACCGGTGCCGACGCCCGGTTGCGGTGGACCGATCCGGCGTCGATCCTCGCCGCCGGGGTGCAGCCGTGGAGCGACCTGCCGATCTGGCTGCCGCGTGGCCACCCGTACCGGGGGTTGCTGGAGCAGGACGTGACCCGGGCCCTCGCTGCCGGATTGACCTGCCGGCCGGTGGCCGAGACCGTCGCCGACACCTGGCGGTGGCTGCGCGAGGTCGGTGCGGTTCCGCCGCGCGCCGGGCGACCGCACCGCAGCTCGATCGGGTTGGACCCGACCCTGGAGGCGACGGTGCTCGCCGTACAGGAATCAGTGACCCCGGGTGCAGACTAAGCGATCATTAAGGTCTCTCGTCCCATTTGCCATAACGCACGGTCATCGGCATAGACAAAATCTGTGAGGCATCCCTACAGTTCGGCCGACTAGTTTTCATTGTCACGGGGGATCTTTGATGACCGCTAGCCGCTGGCTGCTTGGCGTCAGGAACGCGCCACCGGCAGGTCCAGCACCTCGTCGACACCCCGGCGTGGGGTCGGCCGGCCCGGTTGGCCGTACCCGATGCGCAGCACCATCTGCGGCGCGCCGAACCGCCCCAGCGACACCCGTAGCTGCTCCCGGGCGGTGGGCACCTCGATCGGCTGGGACAGCATCGACACGCTCAACCCCGAGTCGATGGCGGTGAGCAGCACCCGTTGCAGGGCCTGCCCGGCGACGACCTGGTCGATGGCGGTGTTGCCGATCGAGCCGAGCACTCCCACCAGCGGCTCCGGTTCGAAGTCTCGTCCCGGCGCCCGGTCGCGCCCACCGAAGCCGCGCGTCGGCAGCACGTCCTGCGGCTCGTACTGGGGGCCGCCGGCCGCGGCCGGTACGCCGTCCGGCGTGGGCTCGTGACGCAGCCACTGTTCCCGCTCGGCGCGGTACGCCGGGTCGCGCTCCAGGACCCGGTGGGCGCTGCGGGCGATCTCACCGAATGCCGTCACCGCGCTCACCCCGATCAGCATCTCCAGCCAGCACCCCTCGGCGCGGGCCGCCTCACCGAGGCGCCACCGCGCGTCGGACGGCACCGGGTCTGGCCAGAACGGCAACCGGTTGCTGAACCGGCGGGGGATGGCCGCGTGCAGGCTCTGCTCGGCGGGTGTGGGCCGGCGCGGGATGTCCGGCACCAGCCGAGCCAGCAGATCCGGTTCGGCCGGGTCGGGGCGCAGCCGTAACTGGGCCGGGACGCCGGCCACGGCCAGCGCGACCCGCAGGTTGAACAGCGCGGCACCGCAGGCGATCCGTACGCCCCAACCGCTCGGATCGGTTGCCGGCAGGCGCCGGGTCGGATCGGCCAGCACCTCGATACCGCCGTCGCGCAGCCGTAGCCGCCACGGCTGGGTGTTGTGCAGCGACGGCGCGCGGACCGCGTCTGCGGCGGCGGCCCGCAGTTGATCTGTGGTGTAGCCGATGTCCATGGCGGTGATCCCTTCCGGTGGTCCGGTCGTCGAGCCGCGACGGCCGGCGCACTCCTACAGTCCGCCCACCGGGAGCGCGCCGAGCAGTGCCAGACGTCCCGATCCACCGGGCCCGACCGCCCGGGCCGGGACCACGTCGAGTCCCTCTGCGGGCCGAGGTGGTCCCGGCCCGGGCGCCGCGCACCGACGCCATTCGGGACGACGTAGGGCCCGGAGCCCGGCGGGTCGGGACCTTCGGCCCGTGCACCCGCCGCCCGGCACCTGTAGAAACGAGGGATGATCCGGGTTTTCCTCCTCGACGACCATGAGGTCGTCCGCCGTGGCCTGGCCGACCTGTTGCAGAGCAGCGGCGACATCGAGGTGGTCGGCGAGTCCGGCTCGGCGCAGGAGGCGGCCCGCCGCATCCCGGCGCTGCGGCCCGACGTGGCGATCCTCGACGCGCGGCTGCCGGACGGCAACGGCATCGACGTGTGCCGCGACGTCCGCGCCGTCGACTCGTCCATCAAGGGGCTGATCCTCACCTCGTACGAGGACGACGAGGCGCTGTTCGCGGCCATCATGGCCGGTGCCGCCGGGTATGTGCTCAAGCAGATCCGTGGCACCGACCTGGTCGACGCGGTGCGTCGCGTCGCGGCTGGGCAGTCGCTGCTCGACCCGGCGATCACCACCCGGGTGCTGGAGCGCATCCGCAACGGCGTCGAGCAGCCGCGCGAGCTGAAGTCGCTCACCGAGCAGGAGCGGCGGATCCTGGAGTACGTGGCCGAGGGGCTGACCAACCGGGAGATCGCCGGTCGGATGTTCCTGGCGGAGAAGACGGTGAAGAACTACGTCTCCAGCGTGCTGGCCAAGCTGGGCCTGGAGCGCCGCACGCAGGCCGCCGTTCTGGCCACGCGTCTGCTCGGCAAGGCGCCCTGACCCGGGTCGCGAAAGTTCAGTCGCGCAGCGGCACGGCCCAGCACACCTTGGTGCCGTGCGACTCGGCCGCGGTGACCGTGAAGGTGCCGTCGAGGCGGCTGGCACGTTCGCGCAGGTTGACCAGGCCACCCCGGGCGTCGGCCGGGTCGCAGCCCACCCCGTTGTCGGTGACCGTCACGGTGACCTGGCCGGAGTCGACGCGTACGGCGACGTCGACGCGGGTGCACTGCGCGTGGCGGACCACGTTCGACAGCGCCTCGCGCAGCACAGCGGCGAGGTCCGGGCGGATGGCGTCCGGCACGGCGCTGTCCACCGGCCCGGAAAGCTCCAGGTGCGGCTTGAAGCCCAGCGCTTCCGCGGCAGCCTCGATCGCCGCCCGGATCTCGGTGCGCAGCTCCGAGGTCATCGGCGTACGCAGCTCGAAGATCGTCCGGCGGATGTCGCGGATGGTGGCGTCCAGATCGTCGACCGCCGCGTTGATCCGCTTGGCCACCTCCGGGCGGGCCATCGGGGCGGCGCTCTGGAGTTGCAGGCCGGTGGCGAAGAGTCGTTGGATCACCACGTCGTGCAGGTCGCGGGCGATCCGCTCGCGGTCCTCCAGAACCACCAGCAGTTCCCGTTCCTCCTGGGCGCGCGCCCGTTCCATGGCCAGCGCGGCCTGCCCGGCGAAGCTGCCCAGCAGCGTCAGGTCCTCCTCGCTGGCGCCACCGCCGCGCTCCGGCCGGTGCGCCACGATCAGCACGCCATGCAGGGCCTCGGCGGTGGTGAGTGGCGAGATCATCGCCGGGCCGGTGTGCAGCAGCGCCGGCCACGGCGCGGCGTGCGCCAGGTCGTCCACCTGGTCGTGCCGGCCCTCGGCGACCGCCGCGCCGAAGCTGGTGTCGGCGGCGGGCAGGACCGCGCCGACGAGCGCGTGGGCCTGCTCGTCGGCGCCGTCGACCACCTCCACGGAGAACTGCTCGGTGTCGCTGTCGTAGAGCAGCACCAGCGCCAGCTCGGCCTCGGCGACCTCGCGGGCTCGGCGGGCGACCAACGCCAACGCATCGGTACGGCGTACCTCGCCCAGCAGCACCGTGGTGATCTCGGCGGTGGCGGCGAGCCAGCGTTCCCGCCGATGCGCCAGGGCGTACAGGCGGGCGTTCTCGATGGCCACGCCAGCGGCGGCGGCGAGCGCGACGACGATCTCCTCGTCGTCCTCGGTGAACTGGGCACCGCCCTGCTTCTCCGCCAGGTAGAGGTTGCCGAAGATCTGGTCGCGGATGAGGACCGGCACGCCCAGGAAGCTGTGCATGGGCGGGTGGTTGGCCGGGAACCCGTAGGAGCGGGGGTGCTGGGTGATGTCGGGCATCCGCAGCGGCCGGGGATCGTCGATGAGCAGGCCGAGCACGCCCCGCCCGTGCGGCAGGTCGCCGATCTGCTCGTGCTGCTCGGGCGTGATGCCGTGGACGATGAAGTCGTGCAGCAGCCGGTCCGGGCCGACCACGCCGAGCGCGCCGTACCGGGCGCCGACCAACTCGCAGGCCGCCTGCACGATGCGTTGCAGGGTGGTGCGCAGATCCAGGTTGGTGCCGATGCCGACCACCGCGTCGAGCAGGGCCCGCAGGCGCTCCCGGCTGGTCATCACCTCACCGACCCGGACCAGCATCTCCTGCAACAGCTCGTCGAGGCGGACCCGCGACAGAGGGCTCAGCCCGAGCGACGGGGTCGCTGGCGATTCCCGAGGGGGTTGCGGCGCGCTGCTGGTCACCGGGCGATGGTAGCGCCGGTGACTTTTCTGGCCGAGACCGTCAACCGTGCTCGCCCCGGACCGCGGAGGTGTCGACCACCTGCGCGGTGGCCAGCCGCGGCGTGTGCGGCGGACCCGCCTGCGTCGGTTCCGCGATGCCCAACCGCAACGCGATGTACGGGAAGCCGATCCCGGAGAGCATCTGACGCAGGGTCTGCCGGGTGCCCGGCACCTCCACCACCGCGCTGAGCGGCACCACGGACACGCCAAGCCGAGTGGCGGTCAGCCAACCGGCGGAGAGCGCCTCGCCGGCGCGCAGCCAACTGTCCCGCTCGTCCTCGTCGCCGTGCAGCATCGCGTACACCGCCATCCGGTCGTGGCCCGGGCCCACGGGGAGGCTGCCGGGGCGGCCGAAGTCGCGGCCCGGCACGGTGGTCTGCGCAGGCTGCTCGGGCAGCACCTCGGCGGGCAGGCCGGTGCCCTCGCCGGCCCGGCTGGTCCAGTACGCCAGCTCGGCGCGCAGCTCCGGATCCTCGGCCTCGACCGTGTCGGCGTGCCCGGCGGTGGCGGCCAGCTCCAACATCTCGTCGCGGTCGAGGATCTGCAACCGACAACCCTCGGCGGTGACCGCCCGGGTAATCTCCTCGATCGCGGTGGGCGGCACCGGCTCGTCGCTGACCGGCCGCCGGTCGGTGTGCCGGACCTGCATGCACTGCACCATGCGCATGGCGTCCGGGTCGGCCGTGGTGTGGCTGAGGTCGGTCAGCCGGGCCAGTAGCTCGCTGTCGGCCGGGTCGGGCAGCCGTTGCACCACGGCTCGCCACCCTTCGGCGGCCAGCGCCAGTCGGGCGTGGTGCAGGGCGGTGCCGCAACTGATCGCGAGCAGTCGACCCTCTGGATCGCTGGCGGCGAGCTGTCGGTCGGCGACCGAGCGCAGCTCCAGCGCGTCGGGCAGCACCCGCCAACGCCACGGCTGGGTGTTGTGCACCGAGGGGGCGTGGCCGGCTGTGGCGGCGGCCTCCGCCAGCGCGGTGGTCAGCTGACTTTCCTGACTCATGGTCACGACCTTTCCGTCTCTGCTCATCGTGCCTCACGACGCGGTGCTGTACCGGGTTGCCGCCTCATCCTGTGGCATCCGGTGCCGTCCGCGCAGGGGTCGCAGGTCCCGACCCCGCCGGGTCGTTACGCCCATCGCCTCGACCCGCCGCCCGTCCGGGCATCGTGCGGTCCGCCGCAGATGATTGCCGCTTGGCTGGCGAAAGCCCCGTGTCCGGCCCGTGGCGGCCCAGTGCTGCGACGATGCGCAGGTGAGGACGGAGGCGACCGAGTGTGTGCCGGAGCAGCCGGCCCGACGCCGTATCCGCCGCTGGTGGGCGTGGGCGCCGCTGGTCGGGCTCACCGCCGCAGTGCTGGCGGGTGCGGTGCTGCGGATCGCCGGCCGGGCCGGCGCAGCCGACCTGATCTGGGCGGCCGTCACGGTGGTCGCGCTGCTGCCCGCCGTCTGGTCGATGTTGCGGGCGTTCTGGCACCGGCACTTCGGCGTGGACGTGATCGCCGTGCTTGCCCTGGCCGGCGCGCTCGGGGTCGGGGAGTACCTGGCCGGGGCGGTGATCGCGGTGATGGTGGCGACCGGACGGTCATTGGAGGCGTACGCGCAGCGCCGGGCGACCCGCGACCTGCGGGCCCTGCTGGAGCGCGCTCCGCGTACCGCACGTCGGCGTGGGCCTGGCGGCGCGATCGAGGTGGTGCCGCTGGACCAGGTGGCGGTGGAGGACCGGTTGCTGGTCGGCCCGGGGGACGTGGTGCCGGTCGACGGGACCATCGACGATGCGGCCACCCTGGACGAGTCGGTGGTGACCGGGGAGTCGCGGCTGGTCCAGCGGACGGCCGGTGACGCGGTGGCCAGCGGCGTGGTCAACGCCGGAGCCGGGTTCGGCATGCGGGCGACGAAGAGCGCGGCACAGAGCACCTACGCCGGAATCGTCCGGCTGGCCGAGGAGGCCACCGCCCACAAGGCCCCGATGGTCCGGTTGGCGGACCGGTACGCCGCCGCGTTCGTGCCGTTCACGCTGGTTCTGGCCGGGTTGGCGTGGCTGCTCTCCGGCGACGTGGTCCGGGCGGTGTCGGTGCTGGTGGTCGCCACCCCCTGCCCGCTGCTGCTGGCCACCCCGATCGCGATCGTGTCCGGCCTGTCCCGGGTGGCAAGGCGCGGGGTCCTGGTCCGCGACGGTGGCGCGCTGGAACTGCTCGGCCGGGCCCGGACATTGCTGGTGGACAAGACCGGCACGCTGACGGCCGGCCGCCCGCGCGCCGCGGAGACGGTGGTCGCCCCGGGCGGAGACCGGGACGAGGTGCTGCGGCTGGCCGCCTCGGTCGAACAGCTCTCCCCACACGTGCTGGCCGCCGCGCTGGTCCGGCAGGCCCGGGAGCGCGGGCTGGCGCTGACCGAGCCGACCGGGGTCACCGAGGAGCCGGGCCGGGGGGTCAGCGGCCGGGTCGACGGGCGGCTGATCCAGGTCGGCCAGTTCACCGGCGAGCTGCCCGACTGGGCGGACCGGGCGCGGGCCCGCACCGAGCTGGCCGGTTGGTCCGCGGTGTGGGTCAGCGACGAGGGTGGCGTGCTCGGCGCGATCCTGCTGGAGGATCCGGTGCGCCCCGACGCCCGCCGAACCGTACGCCGGCTGCGCGCGGCAGGGCTGCGGCGCATCGTGATGGTCACCGGTGACCAGCCGGCCACCGCCGCTCAGGTCGCCGAGGCGGTCGGCGTGGACGACGTACTCGCCCACTGCACGCCGCAGGAGAAGGTGAACCGGGTACGGGCCGAAGCCGACCGGGCGGTCACCGTGATGGTCGGCGACGGGGTCAACGACGCTCCTGCACTGGCTGAGGCGCACGTCGGCGTGGCGATGGGTGCGACCGGCGCGAGCGCCTCGGCGGACGTGGCCGACGCGGTGCTCACCGTGGACCGGCTGGACCGGCTCGCCGACGCGGTGGAGATCGCCCGGTACGCCCGGCGGATCGCCGTGCAGAGCGCCACCGTCGGGATGGCGTTGGCCGTGCTGGCGATGCTCGTGGCGGCGGCCGGGCGGCTGCCCCCGGTCGCTGGCGCGTTCCTTCAGGAGGGCATCGACGTGCTGGTGATCCTCAACGCGCTGCGGGCACTGGGAGGTGGGCTGCGCCGGCGCGACGTCCCGCCGCGCACCCGGGAGTTGCTCGCCCACTACGCGGCGGAACATCAGGCGGTCCGCGACGTGCTGGCCGGGTTGCGGGACAGCGCCGACCTGGTCGCCACCGACCCGGCCTCGCCGAGGTGCCTGCCGGCGGTACGCGAGACGCACCGCCGGTTGACCGAACGCGTGGTGCCGCACGTGACTGCCGAGGAGCGACAGCTCTACCCCGCGCTGGCCGCCCCGCTGGGCAGCGAGGAAGCGACGTCGACGATGAGTCGGGCACACGTGGAGATCCGCCGCCAGGTGGACCTGCTCGGCGCCCAACTCGCCCAGACCGCCGACGGCCGGCCGCGCCCCGATCAGGTTCCCGACCTGCTGGCCACCCTCTACGGGTTGGACGCGGTGCTGCGCCTGCACCTGGCTCAGGAAGAGGAGGAGTTCTTCTCCCTCGACCCGTCCGACCCGACGACCGCCCGGCGGTGACCCCGGGCCAGGTCGCGCATCCCGGTGCGGCCCCGCCCGGTGGATGTCAGCGTTCGCGGACCACGGCGACCGGGCAGTGGGCGTGCTGGATGAGCTGTTGGCTGACCGAGCCGAGCAGCATTCCGGCCAGCCCGCCCCGGCCGCGGCTGCCGACCACCACCAGCTGCGCGTCCCGGCTCGCCTCGATCAGCATGGCCGCCGGGCTGGTCGGGACCAGATCGACGGCGATGGTCAGCTCGGCGAACGTCCGCCGCCACGGCTCCAGCGCCTGCTCCACGGCGGCCCGCTCGTCGGGCACCCCGGCCTCGGCGTTGGGGCCCGGTGTCCAGGCGTGCAGGACGCGCAACGGCACCTGACGCTGTGCCGCCCGTTCGGCCGCGAAGCCGAGCGCCACCAGCGACGGTTCCGAGCCGTCCACGCCGACCGCCACCGGGCCGGCCAGGGCTTTGTCGGCTCCGTCCCGGACCACCACGACCGGGCAGTGAGCGTGCGCGGCGACCGAGACCGCCGTCGACCCGGCCAGCAGGCCACCGAATCCGCCGTGCCCCCGGCTGCCGAGCACCAGCATCCCGGCCTCCGCCGAGCGTTCCTGCAACACCAGCGCGGGCGGCCCGTCGTACACCTCGCCGGTGATGGTCAGCCCGGGGTTTGCCGCTGTGGCGTCCGCCGCGGCCTTGCGCACCAGGTCGTCGACCTGTCGGCGGGCGGTGTCGTCAGGCCACACGCCGGGGGCCACGCCCGGGCCGACCCAACTGGCCACCGTCAGCCATTCGAAGACGTACGCCAGCCGCACCGGCTGGCCGCTGTGCCGCGCCTCGTCGATGGCCCAGTTCAGGGCCATCGAGGCGTCGGTGGAGCCGTCATAGCCGACCAGGATCTCCGCGTTGCGCACGTCGTCCTCCTTCAGGGGGTGGTCGGGTCGGTTTCGCGGACCCAGCGCCATTCGGCGACCTGGGGGTCGTCCTCGCCGTACTGGCGGGTGTAGTCGCGTGCCGCCTGCCGGGCGTCGACCATCCGTTGGCGCAGGTGCGCGGCGCTGGCGGCCAGCCCGGGCACCCGGTCGATCACGTCGATGACCAGGTGGAAGCGGTCCAGGTCGTTGAGCATCACCATGTCGAACGGGGTGGTGGTGGTGCCCTCCTCCTTGTAACCGCGCACGTGCAGGTTCTCGTGGTTCGTGCGGCGGTAGGTGAGTCGGTGGATCAGCCATGGATAACCGTGGTACGCGAAGATGATCGGCCGGTCCTGGGTGAAGATGGTGTCGAACTCGTTGTCGGTCAGGCCGTGTGGATGCTCGGTGTCCGGCTGGAGGCGCATCAGGTCGACCACGTTGACCAGGCGCACCTTCAATTTCGGCAGGTGCTGGCGCAGCAGTTCGGCGGCGGCCAACGTCTCCAGGGTTGGCACGTCTCCGCAGCAGGCGAGCACCACGTCCGGTTCGGTGTCGCCGTCGTTGCTGGCCCACTCCCAGATGCCCAGGCCACGCCGGGTGTGCTGGATCGCCTCGGTCATCGTCAACCAGTTCGGGGCGGCCTGCTTACCGGCCACCACCACGTTGATGTAGTGCCGGCTGCGCAGGCAGTGGTCCATCGTGGCGAGCAACGTGTTGGCGTCCGGCGGCAGATAGACCCGCACCACCTCAGCCTTCTTGTTGACGACGTGGTCGATGAAGCCCGGGTCCTGGTGGGAGAAGCCGTTGTGGTCCTGCCGCCAGACGTGGCTGGAGAGCAGGTAGTTCAGCGAGGCGATCGGCTGCCGCCAGGGGATGGCCCGGGTCACCTTCAGCCACTTGGCGTGCTGGTTGAGCATCGAGTCGACGATGTGGATGAACGCCTCGTAGCTGGTGAACACGCCGTGCCGGCCGGTCAGCAGGTAGCCCTCCAGCCAGCCCTGGCACAGGTGCTCGGAGAGCACCTCCATGACCCGCCCGTCGGGGGAGAGGTGGTCGTCGCCGGGCACGGTGGCGGCCACCCAGGCCCGGTCGGTCACCTCGAACGCCGCACCCAGCCGGTTGGACGCGACCTCGTCCGGGCCGAACAGCCGGAACGTCTCCGGATTGGCGCTGATGACGTCGCGGATCCACGGGCCGAGCACCCCGGTCGCGCCGGCGAGCGGTGTACCCGGTTCGGGAACCTCCACGCCGTAGTCGCGGAAGTCGGGCAGGGTCAGGTCGCGCAGCACCACGCCGCCGTTGGTGACCGGGTTGGCGCTCATCCGCCGATCACCGCGCGGCGGCAGCGTCAGCAGCTCCTCCACCGGCGCGCCGGTCGCGTCGAACAGCTCCTCCGGCCGGTAGCCGCGCAGCCAGCGCTCCAGCTCGGCCCGGTGCGCCGGGTTGTCGCGTACGCCCGACAGCGGCACCTGGTGGGCGCGGTAGGTGCCCTCCACCTGGGTGCCGTCGACCTCACTCGGGCCGGTCCAGCCCTTCGGCGTCCGCAGAATGATCATCGGCCAGCGGGGGCGTTCGACGACGCCTCCGGAGCGGGCCCTCCGCTGGATCTCGGCGATCTCGCTCAGCACGCGGTCCAACGTCGCGGCGAGGGTCCGGTGCACCCGGGCGGGTTCGTCACCGGCCACCACGTACGGCTGGTAGCCCGATCCACGCATGAGGTCCAGCAGGTCGTCCTCGGGGATCCGGGACAGCACCGTCGGGTTGGCGATCTTGTAACCGTTGAGGTGCAGGATGGGCAGCACCGCGCCGTCACGGGCCGGGTTGAGGAACACGTCGGAGAGCCAGCTGCCGGCCAGCGGCCCGGTCTCCGCCTCGCCGTCGCCGATCACGCAGGCCACCAGCAGGTCCGGGTGGTCGAACGCGGCGCCGTAGGCGTGGCTCAACGCGTACCCCAGCTCGCCGCCCTCGTGGATCGAACCCGGCACGTCCGCCGCGACATGGCTGGGGATGCCGCCCGGGAAGGAGAACTGGCGGAACAGCCGGGACATCCCGGCCTCGTCGCGCGCCACGTCGTGGTAGCGCTCCGACCAGGTGCCCTCCAGCCAGGTGTTGGCCACGATGGCCGGGCCGCCGTGGCCGGGGCCGGTGACCAGCATGGCGTTGAGGTCGCGCGCCACGATCACCCGGTTGAGGTGGGCGTAGATCAGATTGAGGCCGGGGCTGGTACCCCAGTGCCCGAGCAGTCGGGGTTTGATGTCGTCGGGGGTCAGCGGCTCGCGCAGCAGCGGATTGTCCAGCAGGTAGATCTGCCCGACGGTGAGGTAGTTCGCGGCGCGCCAGTAGGCGTCCAGCCGGCGCAGCTCGTCGTCGGTGAGGGCGTGGTGCACGTCGAGAGCGGTCTCCATCATGCTGCCTCTCGCGGGTAGGAGTGGGGCCTCCGGCGTCCAGCCTGGCCGGTGCGGACGCCCGGGGTCAGGGCCGTTGGTCCCGCGCCGGGCGGGCACCGGGCCCGGTCAGCGGCGCCTCGGCCAGGCCGCGGACGACGACCACCGGGGCCGGGGAGTGGTAGAGCAGGGACTGGGCGACCGCGCCCAGCATGGCCCGCCCCGGCTCGTCGCCGCGGGCGGCGACCAGCGCCACCTGCGCGTTACGGGAGGTGTCGACCAGCACGTCGGCGGGGTCGCCGCGTACCACGCGACACTCGGTCGGCACGGTGTTGTCGCGGCCGGCGTGCCGGGCCATTGCCTCGTTGAGCTGCTCGGCGACCGCGTCGGTGTCCTCGTCGTACTCCACCACCCGCAGGGCCAGCAGTCGGGCGTCGCGGCGGGCCGCGCACTTCAGGGCCCACTGCAGGGCGAGGTGTGAGCTGGGCGAGCCGTCGACGCCGACCAGCACCGGGCCCTGCGGTGGCGGCTCACGCCGGACCACCAACAGGGGGCAGCCGGCCCGGGCGGCCAACTGCACGGCTGTCGTCTCGGCCGGAACGCACTGACCGCTGCCCGCCATGCCGCTGTCGCCGACGGCCAGCAGGAAGGCGACCTCCGAGCGGCGGATGAGGGTGGGTAGCACGGAGCTCTCGACGATCTCGCCGCGTACGGTCAGCCCTGGCTCGGTCCGGTGGGCGAGTTGGGCGGCGCTGGTGATCAGTTTTTCGGCCCGGTCGCGGGGTGCGGCGACGGTGTCCGCGGCGAAGGCCGCGCGCCAGTCGAAGGTGTGCAGCAGGTGCAGTGGCCGGCCGTGTCCGGCGGCCTCCTGCGCGGCCTGTTCGACGACCGGGAGGTCGAGTTCCGACCCGAGGCCGACCAGCACCGCTGCGTCGGCGGGTGCGGCCATCCGATATCACCTCCCGGGCGTCGCGCCCGGCACGACCAAGCTGTCCCTGACCGAGGGTAGTCGGATGAGCACGGCAGCGTAGCGTCGTTGCGTTATCGCCCGCTCGCCCGACCGGAGAGGACCCGGTCCCAGTCGACGGTGCGGGCCCAGTCGGCGTAGCGGTGCCAGGCGACGTCGGGGTACGTGGCGTGCAGCGCGTCGACGTCGACGAAGTCGGTGTTGTCCTCGAAGCGCTGGAACATGTCGGCGATCTCGTCGCCGCCCACTGCCGGACCTGGTCCAACGGCAGTTGCTGGTACGGGATGTGCGCGGAGGCTGCTGTCACCGCGAACGGATCATGTCAACCAGGGTTGACAGGCAGGGAGTTGTCAACGTATGTTGACGGCATGAGCCAGGCCACAGAACTAGCGGCGGCAGCCGGCAGCACCGACCCCCGGGTCGGGCTGCGCGCCGTCCGCGCGCTACGCCGGCTCCTCGAGCGGCTCGAGGTGGTCCAGGTCGACAACGCCCGACGGCAGGGCTGGTCCTGGCAGGAGATCGCCGACACGCTCGAGGTCAGCCGGCAGGCAGTGCACAAGAAGCACGCCGGGCGACCGGCGGTCAACTCATCCTGGGAGGCGTGATGTTCGAACGGTTCACCGACCGGGCACGCGACGTGGTGCGACGGGCGCTGGAGGAGGCGCGGGTCGAGGGCCAACGCCCGGTCGGCACCGAGCACCTGCTGCTCGCCCTGCTCGCCGACGACGCCGGGCTGGCCAGCCGGGTGCTCGCCGACGCCGGGGTACGCGCCGACGACCTGCGCGAACGCGTCCGCCGGCACACAGTCAGCGGCGGCGCCGGCCTCGGCGACGCGGACGCGGCGGCCCTGCGGGAGATCGGCATCGACCTGGCCGCGATCGTGGCCCGCATCGAGCAGTCCTTCGGCCCGGACGCGCTACGGGAGGCGGTGCCGGCGCCGCGCCGCCGCTGGGGGCGTAGGCGCTACCTCGGCGGCCCGTTCTCGCCCCGCTCGAAGAAGGCGCTGGAGCTGTCCCTGCGGGAGGCTCTGCGACTGCGACACAAACACATCGGCACCGAGCACATCCTGCTCGGGGTGCTCCGGGAGGGCAACGGGCTGGGGGCGTTGGTGCTCACCGAGTCCGGGGTGGACCTCGACGATCTGCGCCGGCGGGTGGAGCTCGCACTGCGGGCAGCGGCCTGACGGGTGGGGCCGGGTTGAAACCTGTCTGTGGCACTTCCGACGCGCGCTGGTCGCCGGGTCGCTGAAGCCGTCCGGGTGCTGCACACTGACGCCGTGGATGCTGGACAGGACAGGCGGCCCTCGGGCGGCGACGGCGGGCTGCGCTCCGCGGTGGTGGTCAACCCGGTCAAGGTCGACGATCTCGACGAGTTGCGTCGTACCGTCGACGACGCCCTGACCGCGGCCGGCTGGCCCGCGCCGCAGTGGTACGAGACGACAGTCGACGACCCGGGTCGCGGCCAGACCGAGCAGGCCGTCAAGGCCGGCGTCGACCTGGTCTTCGCCTGCGGGGGCGACGGCACCGTGATGTCCTGCGTCAGCGGGTTGGTCGGCACCGACGTCGCCCTCGCCGTGCTGCCGCAGGGCACCGGCAACCTGCTCGCCGCCAACCTGGGGCTCTCCACCGACCTGGCCGCCGGGTTGCAGGTCGCCGTCGAACGCGGTCGACGGCTGCTCGACGTCGGCGCAGTCGAGGACAAGTACTTCACAGTGATGGCCGGCATGGGCTTCGACGCCCAGATGCTCGAAGCCACCAACGAGACCACCAAGGCCCGCATCGGCTGGCCGGCGTACGTGATGGGTGCCGCCCGCCACCTACGGGACCGGCCGATGCGGGTGCAGATCCGCATCGACGACCGGCCCCCGGTGCGCCGCCGGGCCCGTTCGGTCCTGATCGCCAACGTCGGCCGGCTGCAGGGTGGCGTGACACTGCTGACCGAGGCCGAGCCGGACGACGGCTGGCTCGACGTCGCCGTGCTCACTCCGAACAATCTGCGGCACTGGCTGGCGCTCGGCTGGGCGATCGTCCGCCGTAGCGGCCAGGTGCCGCGGCTGGAGGTGTTCCGGGGCAAGCGCGTGGTGGTCACCAGCAACCGGGCCCACCCCCGGGAGTTGGACGGTGACCTCATCGCCCCTGGCCGGCAACTCGAGGCCGAGGTCCGGCCGCAGGCGCTCTGGCTCTGCGTCCCCCAGCCCGAGGACGCCCCCGACCTGGCCGTCGACGCGCAAGGTGCCGGGGAGCGGGGCGAGCAGCTGATCGAGGAAGCGCGCCGTGAGTAGCACCCGGATCGTGCCGGAGACCCGGCTGATGGCCGACGAGGAGCTGTCCGCCGACGACGCCTGGCACACACTGCGCCGGCAGGGCGGCTGGCACCTGCTGCGGGACGCGTTCATCCGGTTCCGCTACGGCGACGGGTTCAGCCACTCCCGGGCCTTCGCGCTGCAACTCTGTCTCGCCGTGGTGCCGTTCCTGATCGCCCTCACCGGGCTGATCAGCGAGCTGGGCGTCCGGGAGGGCGGCCAGGTGGTCGCCGACACCGTCCTGGCGCTCACCCCCGGCCAGAGCGAGCAGGTGGTCTCCGAGCTGCTCGGTGAGGGCGAACGCGTCGAGGACGCCGGTGAGCTGGCGCTCACCCTCGGTCTGCTCACCGGCCTGTTCGCGCTCACCACCACGATGGCCCAGATCGAGCGGGGCGCCAACCGCATCTACGGCGTCGAGCGGGACCGCCCGGCGTTGCGCAAATACCTGCGGGCCGCCGTGCTGGCCGTCACCGCCGGCCTGCCCGCCCTCGCCGGCTTCCTGATCCTGGTCGGCGGCGGCGCGATCGGCGACTCGGTGCGCGAACACTACGAGTGGGGCGCGCTCGCCAACGGCATCTGGGACGTGATCCGCTTCCCGCTGAGCCTCGGGCTGACCGTCGTCGCCGTCGCAGTGCTGTTCCGACAAGCGCCGCGCCGCAACCAGCCCGGCCTGTCCTGGCTGTTCTTCGGAGCCGGCATCGCCACCGCGCTGTGGTGGCTTGCCAGCCTGCTGCTCGCCGCGTACGTGCGGTTCAGTGACGGTTTCGGGCAGACCTACGGCGCCCTGACCGGCATGATGGCGCTGCTGCTCTGGGCCAACCTGACCGGGATGGCGCTCTTCGGCGGGCTGTCCTTCGCCGCGCAACTGGAGGCGCTGCGCATTGGCGTGCGGGAGCCCGCCCAACCGGATCTGTGGGAGCCCGACCCGGACCGCGCCGAGCTGTACGACACCGGGGACATGTCGGCGCTCTAGCGCTGTTGCGTGTACGACGGACGCAGATCGGGTAAAGCGCCTCGCCAGACAGGAAAGGGAGGTGCGGGGTGGCCGCGGTCAAAGAGGTGGCGCACCGTCCGGTCGGTCATTTCGCCGAACGGAGCATTGCCGGTCTGGTGGCCGTCACCGGTGCCGGGGTGGCCTTCGGGCTGCTGTTGTTGCTCGTCCGGGTGCAGTGGAGCCCGTTGCAGGACGTCGACCACGGGCTCGCCGAGTGGTTCAACGGGCTCGTCGCCCCGCACCACGCGCTGGTCACCGTGCTCCAGGCGGTGACGGACCTGGGCGGCCGGCCGATCCTCATCTGGCTGGTCACCATCGCCGTGGTCGGTCTGCTGATCCGGCGGCAGCCCCGACTCGCCGTTTACCTGATCATCACGGGGGTCGGTGGCCTGATCCTCGACCCATCACTGAAGACGCTTGTCGGCCGGCTCCGCCCGGTGGTGGACGTGCCGATCGCCAGCGCGCCCGGCAACAGCTTCCCGAGCGGGCACGCGCTCGGCTCGTTCGTCGCGTACGGAGCGCTGCTGCTGGTGTTCCTGCCGGCGATGGCACCCCGCTGGCGCAAGCCGGCCATCGTGGGCGTCGGTGTGCTGGTGGCGCTGGTCGGGCTGACCCGGATCGCGCTGGGCGTGCACTACGTCTCCGACGTGCTGGCCGCCTGGCTGCTCGGGGCCGCCTGGCTGGGCGTCACCGCGTACGCCTTCCGCCTGTGGCGGCGGGAGCGGGGGAAGCCGGTGCCGCCGCTGACCGAGGGCCTGGAGCCGGAGGCGGGGCACGACATCGCCCCCGCCCCGGCCGAGGAACACGTGCTGGCCCATCCCCGCTCGGCGGTGGCCGAGCTGCTGGTCGGCTGGGTGATCGTGTTCGGCGCGCTGTACGGCTTCGGCACGTACGTCAGCTACCACGCCAAGGGCACCTTCTTCGACACCCTCGACACGGAGGTGCCGCAGTGGTTCGCCGAACGGCACACCGAGGTGCTGACCGACATCAGCTGGTGGTGGAGCAAGTTCGGTGACACCCATGCCATCCTGCTGATCTCGCTGGTGTTCTGCCCGCTGGTGCTGGCGGTGTGGAGGCGCTGGCGCCCGGTGCTCTTCGTGGCGCTGGCGATGGTGGGGGAGTTGACCCTCTTCCTCGCGTCGGCCCGCGCGGTGGACCGGCCGCGTCCGCCGGTGGAGAACCTGGACGGGCAGATGCCCACCTCGTCGTTCCCGTCCGGGCACATCGCGGCCACGATCTGCGTCTGGCTGGCGATCACCCTCATCGTGTTCCCGCGTACCGACCGGTGGTGGCGTTGGATCTTCGTGGCGCTGGCCGTGATCATGCCGGTCGGGGTGGCCACCTCCCGGATGTACCGGGGGATGCACCACCCCACCGACTTCATGGGCGCGATCCTGCTCTCCGCGCTCTGGATCGGCTTGCTCTACCTGGTGATCCGACCGAACGAGGACCTGAAGGAAGGCAACCAACCGGCCATCGAGTCGGAGGACGTGGACACCCTCGACGACGAGCTGGCGCGGGCCGGCAGAGCTGACTGAGCGCCGTCGTGCTGCGGGTGATGACCTGGAACATCCGCACCGGCGGCCGGGACCGCGGCGGCCTCGACCGGCTGGATCAGGTGGTTCAGGTCATCGACGAGCAGGCACCGGACGTGCTGGCCCTGCAGGAGTTGCGAGGCTTCGACAGGGACGGGTTGATGGCCGGCGTGGCGGGCCGGGTGGGGATGGTTCCCCACCTGGCCCGGTCCTGCTTCGGGCAGCCGGTGGCGGTGCTGGTCCGGCCGCCGTACCGGGTCGTCGACGCGAGGCCGGTGCGTCGGCCGTTCCACCATGCCGCCGCCCGCGTCGTGGTGGCCACGTCGGCCGGCCCGTTCACTGTGCTGGGCACCCACCTCTACCCGTACTCCGGGGGTCGGCGGCGGATGGAGGTGGACTGGTTGATCGCCGCGATGCGCCGCGACCAGGGGCCGTTGACGTTGATCACCGGTGACCTCAACTCGCTCGATCCGACCGTCGACCACACCGACCGGCTGGCCGGTATGCCCACCCTCTACCGGCGGCGGCACCTGCGTCGCTCCGGCGACACGGTGGACACCCGGGCGGTCGCCCGGCTGCTCGCCGCCGGTCTCGTCGACCTCTGGCCGTCGGGCAACGCCGACGCGCCGGAGGCCGCCGGCTACACGGTGCCCACCGGGCTGGGTGGGGCAGAGTTCGCCGGGATGCGGTTGGACTACCTGCTCGGCAGTCCGGCGGTGGCGCAGCGGGTGCGCGACTGTCGGGTGATCCGCGACGGGGTGGCGGCCACCGCCTCGGACCACTTTCCGCTGCTCGCCACGCTGGAGCTGTCTCCCGGCTGACGCCGCCGTCGGCTCGCGCGGCCGGTGCCACCCAGGGCGTGGCGCCGGCCGATTACCGTGCCACCGTGACCGACCGCCGCACCCTCCGCTCGCCGTTGCCAGGTCCGCCGAACGATCACCGGGCCGCGCCGACGAGGGCTCGTCCGGCCGCCGACCCGCCGGTCTCGGGCAGGGCGCAGCCGGCCGCCGTCGCGCCTCCGCTCGTCGCGGCCGTCGCGCGCGGTGTGGCGCTGGTCGTGGTGCTGCCGGTACGCCTGCTCTGGGAGCTGATCGTGGCTGCCGGCCGACTGCTGCACCGGTACCTGCTCCGCCCGGCCGGCCGGTTCCTGCGCCGCTGGCTGCTGGCCCCCCTGGCCTGGCTGCTGCACCGGCTGGTCTGGCTTCCGCTGGTCTGGTGCGCCCGGCACCTGCTGTGGCTTCCGCTGGTGTGGGTCGTCC
This sequence comes from Micromonospora sp. NPDC005205, assembly GCF_040608275.1. Taxonomy (NCBI): domain Bacteria; kingdom Bacillati; phylum Actinomycetota; class Actinomycetes; order Micromonosporales; family Micromonosporaceae; genus Micromonospora; species Micromonospora sp. NPDC005205. The sequence goes on along the minus strand of NZ_JBEXHV010000006.1, from coordinate 300,162 downwards.
GCACGGTGATCTGGCCCGCGCTGGTCTGGTTGACCCGTCATGGGCTGCGTCCGGCCCTCGTGGTCCTGGGGCGCGTGCTGGTCTGGCTCGCCAGGTACCTGGTCCTGTGGCCGCTGCGATGGTTGGGCACGGTGCTCACGCCCGTCGGTCGGCTGGTCGTCGCCGCAGTGGTCGGTGCGTGGCGGACGGCCGGCCGGGTGCTGCGACTGCTCCACCGACTGCTGCTGCGCCCGCTGCTGTCCGGATTCCGGTGGGTCTGGTCGGTGACGGTCGTGCCGGTGGCGCGGGGCATCAGGGCGGTGTGGCGGGCCACCGTCGCGCCCGCGGCCCGCTGGGCCCGCCGTTCGGTGCTCGACCCGACCCGGCTTGCCGTCCGGGAGGTGCTCAACGCCCTGGGCCTGCGCCGTTGAGACGTACGGGGCTCAGAGCACCAGATTCAACAGGACGGTCAGCACCACCGACGCCACGATCGAGAAGAGGATCATCAGGAGGCAGCCGAGGCCACCGCCGAGCGGGCGGATCTCCGTGTTGCCGAAGCGCATGATGGTCACCTGTCCGTGAGTGCGGGATGAGGGGCGAGCAGGTGCCGGATCGCGTCAGCGACGGCAGTTGGAGCGGTCGTGACCACGTTGTGCGCGGCACCGGGAACGACCACCAGGGACGCCTGCGGCACCAGCCGTGTCGCCTCGTCCCGCCACCGTTGCGGTACGACCGTGTCGCGATCGCCGGCCACGACGACGGTCGGCGCGGTGACGCGGACGAGGTCCGCCTCGACGGCGTTGTGCACCGAGTGCGACAGCGTGGCGAGGACCCGCCAGGGCCGGGCGTTCCAGACGTCCCGCACCAGGATCGGGGCCTGGAGTGGCGCTTCGCGGAGGCTGTCCACCAGCCACCGACCGAACTGGCCCCGTCGGGTTCGGGCCGCCGGGTCGCTCGTCGGTCCCGCCAACGCCAGCGCGCGTACCGCGTCGGGGTGGCGCGCGGCGACCGCGGCGACCACCTCCGCGCCGAACGAGTGCCCCAGCAGACAGGCCGGAGGCAATTGGTACGCGGCCAGCCAGGCGGCCAGGTGCTCCGCGTGCCGGCGAACGTCGTACGCGTCCCGGGGGTGTTCGGTCAGCCCGAAGCCGGGCAGGTCCGGCACGTACACCTGATGGGTGGTGGAGAGCGCGACGGCCAGCGGGGTGAGATACCGGTGCGAGACGGCCAGGCCGTGCACCAGCACCACGGGTGGCGTGCCGGTCCCCGGGTCGGCGCTGCGGCGGGTGTGGGTGCGCAGTCCGTCGACGAGTCGCCACTCGCTGGTGAGTCCTGCGGCTGGCCGGGGCGCGGCCATGGCGAGCCGCAGCTCGGCCGGCCCGAACCGGCCGAGGGCGCTGCGGTGGGTCGACCCGGGCGGCCGGGGTGCCGCGCCTTGGCTCACAGTTCGCGCAACCGGGGCAGCAGCTGCTCCTGGGCCCAGTCCAGGAACATCGGCTGGGTCTCCCCACCCACCTGGATGATCGCCACGTGCGTGAAGCCGGCGTCGACGAACTTGCGGAACGCCTCGACGTGCGCGTCCACGTCCGGGCCGCAGGAGATGCCCTCGGCGACGTCCTCCTCGCGGACGAACTGGGTGGCGGCGGCGAACGACTCCGGGCCGGGCAGGTCGGCGTTGACCTTCCAACCCATTCCGAACCAGCGGAACTGGTCGTGCACGATCTTGCGGCACTCCGCCTCGTCGGGGCCGTAGCAGATGGCCACCTGGCCGTAGCGGGGCTGGCCGGCGCCCCCGGCGTCGTCGTACATCTCGATGATGTGCCGGTCGGGTTCGGTGGAGATGAGGCCGTTGCCGTACTCGGCGGCCAACGTCGCGGACTGTCGACCGGACGCGGCGACGGCCATCGGCACCGGCCGTTCCGGGCGGTCCCAGACGTAGGCGTCGGGCACGTCGAAGTGGTTGCCGGAGAAGGTCAGCGTCTCGCCGTTGAGCAACGGCCGGATGATCTGCAACGCCTCCTCGAACATCTCGTGCCGCTGCTGCACGTGCGGCCAGCCGCCGACCACGTGCTCGTTCAGGTTCTCCCCGGCACCCAGGCCGAGGGTGAACCGGCCGTCGGAGAGCGCGCCGATGGTGCTGGCCTTCTGCGCCACCACGGCCGGGTGGTAGCGGCGGATCGGGCAGGTCACGAATGACATCAGCTCCGCGCGGGAGGTGGCGTGGGCGACAGCGCCGAGCACCGACCAGGCGTACGGGGAGTGGCCCTGGGAGTCCAGCCACGGGTAGTAGTGGTCGGACACCACCAGTTGGTCGAAGCCAGCCGCCTCGGCCCGTACCGCATGGTCCACCAGCTGCTTGGGCCCGGCCTGCTCGCTCATCAGGGTGTAGCCGACGCTGACCATCCTGGTATCCCCTCTCACTGACGGATCGTTCCCGGGATACCCCGGTGCACGGCGGTCAACCCTCCCGTCCGGTTCGGTTGCCGCGATGCTTGACGGGAGCCGACCGCCTGCCTACCGTCGTTCTTAACCGGTTAAGACCCGGGTGTGGCGCACATCCTGTGGTGGGGATGACCGCCCCGTGACGGCCTGCGTCCGCGTGGGCCGTTGCGGCTGTCCGGGCTGCGGGCCCGTCAACTGAACCGGTTGCGAGGACCAATCCATCGTCCTACGCTGATGCCTGCGCCGGGAGCCGGGCGCGGCTGCCGGGCTGCAGCCGCCTTCCCCGTCACGTCCCCACCCCTGTCGGGCACCGGGGGTCCTCCCTGAGGAAGGCCATGAAGACTCGACTCTCCGCCGCCGGCGCGACACTGCTCGCGTTGCTCGTCACAGTGCTGGCGTTCGGCCAGCCGGCACACGCCGCGGCTGGGTTCTCCGTCGCTGGCGGCAAGTTGTACGACGCCAACGGCGCCGAATTCATCATGCGCGGCGTCAACCACGCGCACACCTGGTACCCGCAGCAGACCAGTTCGTTCGCCGACGTCAAGGCGCTCGGCGCGAACACCGTGCGGGTGGTGCTCTCCAGCGGCGACCGGTGGACCCGCAACACCAACGCCGATGTCGCAAACGTCATCTCGCTCTGCAAGGCCAACCGGCTGATCTGCGTGCTGGAGGTGCACGACACCACCGGGTACGGCGAGCAGAGCGGCGCGATCACCCTCGACCGCGCCGTCGACTACTGGCTCAGCCTCGCCGACGTCCTCGCCGGCCAGGAGAGGTACGTCATCGTCAACATCGGCAATGAGCCGTACGGCAACCAGAACTACGGCTCGTGGGCCACCGACAACGCCAACGCGATCAAGCGCCTGCGGGCCGGCGGGTTGACCCACACGATCATGGTGGACGCGCCGAACTGGGGGCAGGACTGGTCGTTCACCATGCGCGACAACGCCGCGTCGGTCTTCGCCGCCGACCCGGCCCGCAACACCGTGTTCTCCATCCACATGTACGGGGTCTTCGACACCGCTGCGGAGATCAGCGACTACCTGGGCCGCTTCCGCACCGCGGGGCTGCCCATCGTGGTCGGTGAGTTCGGCTTCAACCACTCCGACGGCAACCCGGACGAGGACGCCATCCTCGCGTACAGCCAGGCCAACGGGGTCGGCTGGCTGGGCTGGTCGTGGAGCGGCAACGGCGGCGGCGTCGAGTATCTCGACCTGGCCACCAACTTCAATCCGGCGAGCCTGACCGACTGGGGTCAGCGCCTCTTCAACGGGGTCAACGGCATCCGGCAGACCGCCCGCGAGGCCACCGTCTTCGGCGGCACCCCACCGCCGACGACGCCCCCGCCGACCACCCCACCCCCGACGACGCCCCCGCCGACCACGCCGCCCCCCAGCGGTGGCTGCACGGCGACGTACACGGTGACGACCCAGTGGCAGGGCGGCTTCCAGGGTGAGGTACGGGTGACCGCCGGCGCGAGGGCGATCACCGGCTGGACCGCCGGGTGGACCTTCGCCAACGGCCAGCGCGTCACCCAGTCCTGGAATGTGGCGCTCACCAGCAGCGGAACCACGGTGACCGCCCGCAACACGGACTACAACGGGCGACTGGCCGCCGGGGCCAGCGCCAGCTTCGGCTTCCTCGGCAGTTGGACCGGCACCAACAGCCTGCCGGCGGTGAGCTGCACGGCGAGCTGACCGTCGGACCGGTGGCCGGGTCCGCACCGGGCCCGGCCACCGGAAACCGTCCCGGTCAGTGCTCCCCGGCGAGGTTCACGATGACCACCCCGGCGATGATCAGTGCGATGCCGGTGAGCTTGGCGAGCCCCACCGACTCACCCAGGAAAACCGCCCCGATCGCCACGATGGCCGCAGTGCCCAGACCCGACCAGAGGGCGTACGCCACCCCGACGGGGATCTCCTTGACGGCCTGGGCCAGCAGGAGGAACGCCAGCGCGTAGCCGCCGAGGCACGCCACCGTCGGCCAGAGCCGACTGAACCCGGCGGTGCTCTTGATCAGGCTGGTCGCCACCACCTCGGCGAGAATGGCGATCCCCAGCAGCACGTACGCCATGCGTCCCCTCGGTCCTTCGTGATCGATGAGCCCATCGCCACCCAGGCTAGTGCCGGCGAGGTCCCCGCCCGGTGGCCCCGGGCTGGGCGGCCAGTCGGGCTGCTCGCATGGTCAGATAGAGCTGCTCGGGGCGGCTGCTCGTGCGGGCGGCGGCGATCCGATAGTCGGCGACCGCCCGGGCCTGGTCACCGGCCATCTCGTGCAGGTGGGCGCGGGCGGCGGCCAGCCGGTGGTGTCCGGCCAACTGCGGGTCGTCTGTCAATGCGTCGAGGGCAGCCAGGCCAGCGGCTGGTCCGTGCACCATGGCAGTTGCCACGGCCCGGTTGAGGGCCACCACAGGGCTGGCGGCCAAGCGTTCCAGCACCTCGTACAGCGCCAGGATCTGCGGCCAGTCGGTCTGCTCGGTGCTCGGCGCCTCGTCATGCAGGGCGGCGATGGCGGCCTGCACCTGGTACGGACCGACCGGCCCGCGCGGTAGGGCCCGGGTGACGAGTGCGACGCCTTCGGCGATCGCCGTCGCGTCCCATCGGCTGCGGTCCTGATCGGCCAGTGAGATCAGCTCGCCGGAGGGCCCGGTCCGCGCCGGTCCGCGGGCCTCGGTGAGCAGCATCAACGCCAGCAGCCCGGCTGATTCGCTGTCGTTCGGCAGCAGCTCGTGCAGCGCGCGGGTCAGCCGGATCGCCTCCGCCGCGAGGTCGACGCGACGCAGGTCCGGGCCGGTGGTGCTGGTGTGGCCCTCGGTGAAGACCAGGTAGAGCACCTGCCGTACGGCGACCAACCGGTCCGCCCGCTCGGCCGGCTCGGGCATCCGGAACGGTAGCCCGGATACCCGGATGCGGTGCTTGGCCCGGCTGATCCGCTGCGCCATCGTCGCCTCGGGCACCAGGAACGCGCGGGCGATCTCGGCGGTGCTCAACCCACCGACGGCGCGCAGGGTCAGCGCCACCGCCGACGTCGGCGCGAGCGCCGGGTGACAGCAGAGGAAGAGCAGCACCAGCGTGTCGTCCCGCTCGGCGGTCAATTCCTCGTCCGGGGCTGGCGCGTACCGCTGGTCGTCCGGATCCCGGCGGGCGACCAGGTCCTCCCGGCGGCGTCGGGCCTGCTCACCGCGGACCAGCTCGATCATCCGCCGGTAGCCGACCTGGATCAGCCAGCCGCGGGGGTTCGCCGGCAGTCCCTCGGTCGGCCACTGGGTCGCGGCGGCCAGCAGCGCCTCCTGCACCGCGTCCTCAGCGGTGGCGAAGTCACCGAAGCGGCGGCTGAGCACGCCGAGGACCTGCGGCGCCAACTCGCGCAGCAGGTCCTCGATGCGGGGATCGGTGTTCAGCCCTCACAGCTCCTGTGCCGGGGCGGACATCACCGGGTGCACCTCGATCGGCATGTTCAGCGGACGACCACCGGGGCCGGGCGCCGTGGAGATGTGCGCGGCCAACTCCACGGCCCGCTGCGGGCTCTCGCAGTCGACGATCCAGAAGCCGGCCAGGAACTCCTTGGTCTCGGCGAACGGCCCCTCGGTGACCACCGGTGCCCCGCCCTCACCGGCGCGGACGATCCGGGCCTGCTGCGGGCCGCCGAGACCCTGCCCGTCGACCCACTCACCGGCGGCGGTGAGCTTGGCGTTGACCTCGCCCATGAACGCGATGTGCGCCCGGACCTCGTCCTGCGTCCAGGTGTCGATGCTCGGGAAGTCGGTCCCGGCGGCGCTGAACTGCATCAGCAGCATGTACTTCATTGTTGGCTCCTCACGCCTGGGCACCGTCGTCGGTGCTCTCACCCTGAGGTAGAAGCCGGCCCCGCCGTTCTCGACACCCCGAGCAAAGAAATTTCTAGCCGACGGCGTCGACCTCCAGCACCAGGCTCTGCTCCGGGTGCAGGGCGGGCAGTTGCACACCCACCCGGGCCAGCGCCGCCCCGCTGAGAGTGAGGCCACCCGCCAGCCAGGTGGGCGGGGACAGGTGGATGCTCGCCGGGCCCGGTACGCCCGACACCTGTCGCACCCGGTACCGCCGGCCGGGGTCGAGGCCGGGCAGCCGCACGGCGCCGGGCACCTGCGTCACCGATGTGGTCAGCCGGGCCACCGCGTACACCGCTCGGGTGTTGTCGTGGGCGACCACGCCGTGCGCCCAGACGGCCGGATCCGGGTGGTCGACCCGGACCACCCGACCAGCGTGCAGCAGCGGGCGCAGCCGTTTGTGCAGCGCCACCCAGGCGGCCAGCTCGGTCTGCTCGGCAGCGCTGATCGAGGCGATGTCCCACTCGATGCCCTGGTGGCCGAAGAGCGCGGTCGCCGCCCGGAAACCCAGGTCGTGTACGCGGTTGGTGGTGTGTGAGCGTTCCGGGCCGATGTGGGTGCCGATCAGCTCCGGTGGCAGCAGCAGCCCCGTCCAGCGTTGGATGCTGAGCCGTTCCAGGGCGTCGTTGCAGTCGCTGGCCCAGACCCGGTCGGTACGCGCCAGGATGGCGAGGTCCACCCGGGCTCCGCCGGACGAGCAGCTCTCGATCTCGACGCCCGGGTGCCGATCGCGCAACTCGTCGAAGAGCCGGTAGACCGCCAGGGTCTGCCCGTGCACCCCGGGGAGGCCGTGGTGCCCGGCCTCGGTGAAGTCCCGGTTCTGGTCCCACTTGAGGTACCGGATGCCGGGGTGGTCGGTGAGCAGCGTGTCGAGACGTTCCAGCACGTAGTCGTACGCCTCGGGGCGACCCAGGTCGAGCACCTGCTGGTGACGCCAGGCCAGCGGCAGGCGCCCCGGCGCGGCGAGCACCCAGTCGGGGTGCGCGCGGAACAGGTCCGAGTCGGGGTTGACCATCTCCGGCTCGACCCAGAGGCCGAACTGGAGGCCCTGGCCGGTGACGTGCTCGATCAGCGGTTGCAGGCCGTCCGGCCAGACCCCCTCGTCGACGTACCAGTCGCCGAGCCCGGCGGTGTCGTCGCGCCGGCCGCGGAACCAACCGTCGTCGAGTACGAACCGCTCCACGCCGATCTGCGCGGCCCGGTCGGCGAGCGCCCGCAGCCGGTCCAGGTCGTGGTCGAAGTAGACCGCCTCCCAGACGTTGAGGGTCACCGGGCGGGGGGAGCGCGGGTGCCCGGGGCGGGCCCGGAGGTGGGTGTGCAGCACGTCGCTGAGCCCGTCCAGCCCGGCGTCGGACCAGACCGCGTAGAGCAGGGGAGTCTCGTACGACTCGCCAGGGCCGAGCCGGACCTCGCCGGGGGCCAGCAGCTCGCCGCCACCCACTGTGGACTCGCCGGTGGGCCGACGTTCGGCGAACGTGACGTGGTCGCCGCTCCAGGCGGTGTGCACCGCCCAGACCTCCCCATGGCCGAAGCCGAACCCGGCGGTCCCGGCCACCAGCAGCAGAGTGGCGTCGTGCCCGGTACGGCCGCGCCGGCCCTCGCGGACCCAGGTGCCGTGCTGCCACGGGTGCCGCTGCGGGGACCGTTCCCGACACCATCGGCCGGTCAGGTCGAGCAGCTCGGTGGCGACCGCCGGCACCGGCAGCACCGGCGTCAGCTCCCGCAGCTCGTACGCGCTGTCGCCGTCGTTGCGCAGCCGGTGCCGAACGGTCAGCAGGCCGTACGGGTCGAGCGTGATCTCGATGGTCAGGCTCAGCCCGGCGGCCGGGTCCGACGCCCGCACGGTCAGCAGCGCCCCGCCCGGCCCGGTGTCGTGCACGTCCAACTCGTCCAGTCGGAACGCGGTGGACCAGTCTCGTCCGTCGCGGTGCCCGGCCAGACCCGGTCGGCCGCTCCAGCCGGCGCTCGCCTCCGGCAGCAGGGACAGCACTGTCGGCTCGTCGAAGCTGCTCGGCACCACCGGCGGTACGGTCGCGTCGGTGAGCTGGCGCAGGCCGTCGTCGTCGAGGTCGCCAACGTCGCCGCCCCAGTGCACGACCCGGGGCAGCCCCGGGCCGCGCGCGTCGAGCACCAGGCTGGTCCGCGCGCGGCGCAGGTGCAGGATCGTCATCCTTTGGAGGCTCCCAAGGTCAGGCCCCGAACGAAGTGCCGCTGGAGCATAAAGAAGATCACCAGGGTGGGGATCGCGACGAGCACGCTGCCGGCCGAGACCAGGTTGTTGTCGGTGAAGAACTCACCGCGCAGGTTGTTGAGCGAGCTGGTCACCGGGAACTTGTCGCCGGTGCGCATGAGGACGGTGGCCCAGAAGAACTCGTTGTAGATCCAGGTCACCTCCAGCGTCGCCAGCGCGGCCAGGGCCGGCCGACACAGCGGCATGGTGACCTGCCAGTACTGTCGCCAGATGCTCGCCCCGTCGACCATCGCCGCCTCGTACAGGTCACGGGGCAGCGCCTTCATGTAGTTGCTGAGCACGAAGACACAGAAACCGCACTGGAAGGCCACGTTGATCAGGATCAGGCCCCAGTAGCTGTCGTAGAGCAGCTCCGAGTCGCTCATGAACTCCGGCAGCGGCACCTCGGTGAACAGCCGGAACAGCGGGATGAGCAGCGCCTGCTGGGGCAGCAGGTTGGCCGCGGTGAAGACCCCGAGCAGGACGAGGTTGAGCTTCCAACTGAACCGGGCGATGACGAACGCCACGCAGGACGCGAGGAAGAGAGTCAGCAGTACCGCCGGCACGGTGATGTAGACCGAGTTGAGGAAGTGCTGTCCGAACTCCGCCGTCCGCCAGGCGGTGACGTAGTTGTCGAAGGTCCAGCCGCCGAACGAGACGTAGCCGTTCGCGGCGGTGTAGTCGTACGAGCGCAGCGAGGTCAGCACCGCCCAGGCGATCGGGAAGAGCCAGGCCAGCGAGACGACGATGAGGAAACCGTGCAGCAGGATCCGTAACGGGGTCAGCTTGCGGCGGGGCGGCGGCGCGTCGGCCCCGCCCTCGGTACGCCGGGTGACGGTCGCGGTGCTCATTGCCGGTTCTCCCTCATCACGGTCGCCAGGTAGATGGTGATGAAGACCAGCGAGACGACCAGCATGATCGTTGCCAGTGCCGAGCCGAAGCCGATCCGGCTCGCCTCACCCACCACGTTCTGGGTGACCAGCGCGGAGATCAGCTCCAACCCGTTGCGGCCCTTGTTGACCACCCAGACCAGGTCGAACGCGCGCAGCGACTCGATCACGGTCACCACCAGCACGATGATGTTGATGGGCCGCATGACCGGGAACACGACGCGGAAGAACGTTCTGCGCTCCGAGGCGCCGTCGACCGCCGCGGCCTCGCGCAACGACGGATCGACGCCCTTCAGGCCGGCCAGGTAGAGCAGCATGATGTACCCGACGTGCCGCCACCCGGAGGCGACCATCACCGCCCAGATGTTGACGTTCGAGTCGCCGTACCAGTCGATGCTGCTGCCGAAGACGGCGTTGATCAGCCCCTGATCGCGGGAGTAGAGCAGCTGCCAGACGAAGCCGATCAGCGCCAGCGAGAGCACCACCGGCAGGTAGAGCGCTGTCTGGTAGAAGCGGCTGCCGCGCAGTTCCTTGTCCAGCAGCACGGCCAGGAACATGCCGAACGGGGTGGCGACCACGAACAGCGCCGCCAGCCAGAGCAGGTTGTGCTGGATCGCCGGCACGAACGGCGGGTAGATGTTCACCACGTCGCTGTAGTTGCGGGCGCCGACGAACTCGATCTCGTTGAGTGGGCCGATGCCGTCCCAGTTGGTGCCGGAGAGCAGCACTGTGGCTGCCGCCGGCAACCAGACGAACCCGGTGACGATCAGCAGCGGGACGAGCACCATCAGCGTGATGACCACGCGGTCGGTGCGGGACAGGAGCCGTAGCCGCCGGCGACGACCACCCGTGGAGGTGGTCGCGGCCGGCGGCGGCACGGCGTGATCCGCTTGGATCAGGGGCAGGTCGGACACGATGTCCTCCCCCTTCCGCCGTCAGTCAGTGAAGATCGACTTCTTCTGGTTCTCGATGGACGAGGTGAGCCCGCCGATGTCCTTGGGGTTCTTGATGAACTGCTGGAGCGCCGGGATGATCACCGTCGAGGCGAAGTCCGGCCGGGTGTCCCGGTCGAGGAACTGGGCGATCTCGGTGGCCGAGCCGACCAGCTCGGCGGCCTTCTTCTGCAGCGCGGTGTAGCCGCCGACCTCCGCGCCGCTGTTGGCGACGAGGACGGCCGGGTCGTTCTTGAGGTTGATGTCCGCGGCGGCCTTGCCACCCAGGTACTCCAGCAGCTTGCGCGCGTTGTCCTCGTTCTTGGGCTTGCGGGCCATCATGTAGCCGTCGATCGGGGCGTCCAGCGCCTTTGCGCCGATGGCCGGGTCGATCTCGGGGAAGGTGAAGAAGTCGAGGTCATCCTGCTCGTCGTTGCTGAACTGCTGACCGACGAAGAGACCGAGCAGGTACATGCCGCTCTTCTTCTGCTGCAGGGACTGCGCCGCCTCCTGCCAGGTGCGGCCGAGGCTGTCCGGCTGGTGCAGGGGAAGCAGGCCGGCCCAGGTGTCGAAGACCTTCTTGACCTTGTCGGACGTCCAGGCCTCCTTGCCGGCCATCAGGTCGATGTGGAACTGGTAGCCGTTGATGCGCAGGTTGAGGATGTCGAAGGTGCCCATCGCCGGCCAACCGTCCTTGTCGGCGAAGGCGATGGGGGTGAGGCCGTCCTTCTTCATCTGCGCGCCGAGCGCGGTGAACTGGTCCAGGGTGGTGGGCACCTGGTAGCCGCGCTGCTGCCACACCGACTTGCGGTAGAAGACCGCCCACGGGTAGTACGTCCCGGGTACGAAGTACTGTTTGCCGTCGTCGCCGGTGGATGCCTTCTTGAAGGCGTCGGAGTAGCCGGAGAGCTTGCTCCACACGTCACTGATGTCGCTGGCCAGGCCCTTCTGGGCGAAGAAGCGCATCCGGTAGCCGGCGAACCAGGTGAACACGTCGTCCGGCTTGCCCTGTAGGTAATTGTTGATGTTCTCCTGGAACGTGTTGTGGTCGACCGTATTGATCGCCACCTGCACCCCGGACGAGGTCTTGAACCCGTCGGTGACCTTGACGATCACGTCCTTCGGTTTCGGGTCGGACTGGTTCGAGCCGAGCGACACGTCCTTGCTGGACCCCCCGGAGCCGGAGTCGTCGCCGCAGCCGGCGAGCAGGCCGGTGCCGAGGAGCGCGCCCGTACCGGCCGCGCCGGCCAGCAACGATCGTCGGTTGATGCCGGCGACTGAGGGCGGTACGAGCCGAGCCAGGTACTCGGCTTGGGATTGGGGACGGGACATCTGTGCCTCCTGCGGATGAGAAGGAGCTACGCCCAAGGGCCTCAGGGGTGGTGAAGGCAGGTCGAGCATCGTGATCACAGACTGAGATCCACCGAGAATCCACATTGGCGAACACGATCGGCCATTGGGGCCTCAAGTTACCCTGCGGTCGGGCGCTGTCAAGAGGGCTGTTCGCCTCTGATAACCCAGTCGTGACACGGCCGTTACCTGGTAAACGTTGGAAAGAAGCTCGATGTTGGAACCTGTTGACTTCGGTGGTCTGGCGGGTGCACCCTCAGCTGTCATGCGGCGATGGCAGGGTGACAGCATCTATTTCGGCGGCGACTACAACCCCGAGCAGTGGCCCGAGGAAACCTGGTCCGAGGACGTCGACCTGATGCGCCGGGCCGGGGTCAACCTGGTCTCCGTCGGCATCTTCTCCTGGGCGTTGCTGGAGCCCACCCCGGGGCGGTTCGAGTTCGGCTGGCTGGACCGGGTGCTGGATCTGCTGCACGACGGTGGCATCCAGGTCGACCTGGCCACCGCCACGGCCAGCTCGCCGCCGTGGTTGGCCCACGCGCACCCGGAGACGCTGCCCCGCCGGGCCGACGGCGCGATCCTCTGGCCGGGGGGACGGCAGGCGTACTGCCCCAGTTCACCGGTGTTCCGCGAGCGGTCGCTGGAGCTGGTACGCGCGGTCGCCGGCCGGTACGCCGAGCACCCCGCCGTGGTCATGTGGCACGTCTCCAACGAGCTGGGCTGCCACAACGTGCACTGCTACTGCGATGTGAGCGCCGAGGCGTTCCGTGTCTGGCTGCGCGAGCGCTACGGCGACCTGGACCGGCTCAACGATGCCTGGGGCACGGCGTTCTGGAGTCAGCGCTACGGCGACTGGGCAGAGATCAACCCGCCGCGTGCCGCGCTGACCTTCGCGAACCCGACGCAGCAGCTGGACTTCCTGCGGTTCTCCTCCGACGAGCAGCGCGCCCAGCTGCGCGCCGAGCGGGAGGTGTTGCAGACGCTGGTCCGACAGCCGATCACCACCAACTTCATGATCGGCCTCGGCGTCAAACACATGGACTACCACTCCTGGGCGTCCGACGTGGACCTCGTCTCCAACGACCACTACCTGACCGCCGCCGACCCGCAGGCGCACCTCGGGCTGGCGCTCGCCGCCGACCACACCCGGGGCGTCGCCGGCGGCGACCCGTGGCTGCTGATGGAGCACTCCACCAGCGCTGTCAACTGGCAGCCCCGCAACGTTGCCAAGCTGCCCGGGCAGATGCGCCGCAACAGCCTCGCGCACGTCGCCCGCGGTGCCGACGGGGTGCTCTTCTTCCAGTGGCGCGCCTCCCGGGCCGGGGCGGAGAAGTTCCACTCCGCGCTGGTCCCGCACGCCGGGCCGGACACCAAGGTGTTCCGCGAGGTCTGCCAGCTCGGCGCGGACCTCAAGGCCCTCGCCGAGGTGCGCGGCAGCCGGGTGGACGCCGACGTGGCGATCCTGTTCGACTGGGAGGCGTGGTGGGGTGTCGAGCTGGATTCGCACCCCAGCGCCGACGTCACCTACGCCGACCGGCTGAACGCCCTCTACGGCTCGCTCTGGCGTGCCGGTGTGACGGCCGACATCGTCCACCCGTCGACCGACCTCAACGGCTACCGGCTGGTCCTGGTACCGACCCTCTACCTCGTCCGGGACGCCGACGTCGCCGCGCTGCACCGATTTGTCGATGCCGGTGGCACGGCGGCCGTCACCTACTTCAGTGGCATCGTCGACGTCGACGACCACATCCGGCTGGGCGGCTACCCGGGCGCGTTCCGGGAGTTGCTCGGCGTCCGGACCGAGGAGTTCTTCCCGCTGCGTGAGGGTGAGCAGGTCCACCTCGACGACGGCAGCACCGCCGACGTGTGGACCGAGTGGGTGCACCCGGACGGCGCCGACGTGCTCGCCTCGTACACCGATGGGCCCTTGCCGGGCGTGCCGGCGCTGACCCGGCACCGGGTGGGCGACGGCGCCGCCTGGTACGTCGGCACCCGGCTGGACGAGCCGGCCACCGACCGGTTGGTGGCCCGGCTGCTCGCGGAGGCCGACGTCCGCCCGGCGGCGTCGGCGCCCTCGGGCGTCGAGGTGGTCCGCCGCCGCGACGCCGACCGGACCTGGCTGTTCGCGATCAACCACACCGACACCGAGGTACGCCTACCGGCGCGCGGCGTCGAGCTGTTGACCGGGGGATACTGCGCCGGTGAGCTGGCACTGCCGGCCGGTGAGGTGGCGGTCGTCCGTGAGGATCGGGCGGATGCCTTCGCTGTGAAGGAGGTTCCCTGAGTTGCTCGCCCAACAACGGCAGACCGCCATCCTCGATCTGATCCGCCAACGTGGCGGGGTGCGGGTGAGTCACCTGGTCAGTCGGTTCGGCGTCTCCGACATGACGATCCGACGCGACCTGGAGGTGTTGGCCGACCGGGGCCTGGTGGACAAGGTTCACGGCGGCGCGACCCTCGCCGGACCCGGCTCGGCCGAGGAACCCGGCTTCGCCGCGAAGTCGATCCGCCAGCAGGCGGAGAAGCGGGCCATCGCCGAGCGGGCGGCGACAATGGTGGAGCCGGGAATGGCCATCGCGCTCTCCGCGGGCACCACCACCGCCGCGCTCGCCACGCTCCTCTCCGACGTACGCGGGTTGACAGTGGTGACGAACTCGATCCCGGTGGCCGACGCGCTCTACCAGAACCCGCGCGCCGACCAGACCGTCGTGCTGACAGGTGGCATCCGCACCCCGTCGGACGCGCTGACCGGGCCGGTGGCCGAGGCGGCGATCAGCGCCCTCAACGTCGACCTGCTCTTCCTCGGTGTGCACGGCCTCAGCCCACGGACCGGCTTCACCACGCCCAACCTGCTGGAGGCCGGGGTCAACCGCTGCCTGATCGGTGCCGCGCGTCGACTCGTGGTGCTCGCCGACCACACCAAGTGGGAGACGATCGGCATCGCCACCATCGCCCCACTGGAGGCCGCCGACGTGCTGATCACCGACCGTGGGCTGCCCACAGAGGCCCGCACCACGATCGGCGAACAGGTCGGCGAGTTGGTGATCGTGGAACCTGACTAGCGCGGACCATGCGCCTCGGCGGAGAAGAGCAACTACATGGCGCCCACCCCAGCCCAGGACCCGAACAAGGGAGCACAGCCTCGATCGCGGTGAAGGTGCCGCGACGGTCAGGGTGCCGCAGCGAGCACGGCTGGACGTGCCCGTCTCCCCGTCTTCACCGCCCAGACTGTAGATCGACCTGTGAACCGCCGTCAGGCAGGCAGACGCCGACGTGGTCGGCCTGCCGAGCACAGCGGCGGCGACCGGGCATGAGCCGGTCGCAGAAGACCCAATGTCGTACGTGCTGCGCGTCCTCGGCCGAGACGGTGGTGCCGCCGAGGTCGACCTGCGGCGTGGAGGCCAGCGAACGGGCCAGCGTCCGCGCCAGGTCCAATGCCTCGGCCAGGTCGGTGACCGCCACCGGCAGGTGGATCACATGCCGAGGCCTCTGCGGGTACGTCTCGACGGCGAACCGCGGCAACGGCGTGAAGAGCCCGCTGTACTGATGCTCCCAGCCCGGGCTCACGGCTGACCCCGCTCGGACCAGGCGCTCTGCCAGTCGCGCAGCGCCCGCTTCACCCGGGCGTTCTCCTCGCTGAGCCGAGCGACATCGTGGTGCAACGTCGCAAGGTCGAGCGCGACGCGGTGCAGGAACCGTCGTACCTCCCCGGGGTCCAGGCCTCGCCGGCCGAAACCGACGACGGTGAAGTGCCGGTCGCGGACCTGGCTCGGGTGCAGCCGAGCCAGCCGGACGCTGCCGTGGAGCGTGCCGTCGTAGATCGTCCCTCGGGTCATTCATCACCTCGCGCGTCGTCGACCAATGGGCGGGTCAGGGTCGCGAAGGGCCCTTTGCCGTGGTAGTTATTCGTTCAAGTCGGTTCGGAGCCGGGATTCGCACATCCCGACGCTCTAGTTGAGACCCGACGAGAGCCGGTATGCGGATGCCACTCGCGAGGCCGTCTCTCGTTACCTTCTCGGCTGTTGGCACAGCCGCGGTTGCCGTGTTTGCACCGGGCGTCCCCGGGGGCCGGTGATCACCCTCACCCGAAGGCCACATTTCCAGTGGCTCGGAACTGGAGCAATGGTTCCTGCGTGGGCGTCGCCAACATATTTGAGAGGTGGATCATGCCGCACAAGCCGTTCATCCGAACCTTGCGTGCGCAGTGGCTGGGTCAGCAATTGCGGACCCTGCGGGAGGAGCGGGGGATGACGCTCAAGTTGGTCGCCGAGCATCTGCAACGAGACATGTCCGCGCTCGGTCGGTACGAGCGCGCGGACTGGCCGATTCGCAAGGGTGATGTGATCGCGTTGCTGGATCTCTACGGATTCCACCACGCAACCGAGCGGGCCCGCCTCCTGGCACTTGCCGAGGAGGTATGGCGCACCGACCGGTGGGACGAGGACTACGGCGACGTCGTGGACGCCTCCTTCATCGAATATCCCTGGTTGGAGGGTCGCGCGGAGCAGGTTTGCTGCTTCCACCTCACACTGGTTCCAGGGCTACTTCAAACCCGCGAGTACGCCGAGGCCTTGATTCGTAACGCAGCAGAGCCGGGAGTTACCGAAGGCACGATCAACCGTTGGGTGGAACTTCGGATGAGCCGTCAAGAGGTCCTGAGGCGGCGGCGCCCACTCAGGATCTCGGCGGTGATCGACGAGGGTGCGCTGCGTCGGATGGTCGGTGGGCCGGAGGTGCGGGGGCGACAGCTACACCACCTGGCGCAGGCGCAGCGAATGAACAACGTGGCAATCAGAGTCATGCCGTTCGACGTGGGCCTGCATCAGGGGCTCGACGGTACGTTCTGGATATTCCGTCTGCCGGAGCCGTATCCTGCGGTGGCCTACGTGGAGTCTCTGGGAGGGCGGCTCTACCTGGAGTGGCCGAAGGCTGAGCGCTTTGTTCGTGCCTATGGTCGTCTGCTGGACTCATCGCTCACCGAGAGCGAATCAACGAAGTTGATCACGAGCATCGCGGAGGAATTGTCATGAACGAGAGCATTCCCGATGTCGCCTGGCACATCAGCAGCAAGAGTGACAGCAACGGTGGGAGCTGTGTCGAGGCGGGGCCGGTGCTGGACGGGTCTGGTCGGGTGGCGGTGCGCGACAGCAAGGATCGCGCGGCGGCAACCCTCGTCTACAGCGCCGACCGATGGACCGCGTTCGTCGCCGAGGTGAAGGACGGCGCGTTCGCACGCACCCAGCCCTGATCGACTCGGCTTCCTGCAAACCGGGGTAACCCGGTCGCCAGGCCACCCCGCTTCCCAGGAAGCCGAGTCGATCTATTTGGTGATCAAGAGGTTTGCGTCATTCTGCGCGTGATTGTTGACGGAAACCTCTTGATCGACAGGGGTCGGCGGGTGGCTGGCGGGGTAAGGCGGGTGGCCGAGCGCCTGATTCGTCTGCGACATCAGCTCCAAAGGCTCACCAACTGACGTCCGCTCCCCGCCGACGCCGAACAAAGGCGGACATCGATCAAGCGCCGCCAGCGGGGCGACCCATCGCGTGGCGCTTCACAGCCACCTCACAGGGGTGCCGGATAGGGTGCCGTTCGAGTCAACGTCCGACTCCAACCTGGAGCGGTCGGCGTCGCACAGGAGTTCCGATGGTCTTCAAGAAGATGTTGAGCGCGTTCGGTGTGGGCGGTCCCAGCGTGGACACCGTGCTGACCAACCCCAACACCCGGCCCGGCCTGACCCTCGACGGGCAGGTCAACCTCGTCGGCGGCGACGCTGAGGCAGCCATCGAGCAGGTGGTGATCGGCCTGGTCACCCGCGTCGAGGTCGAGGGACACGACACCGAGTACGCGGGCACCATGGAGTTCCACCGCATGGCGGTCAGCGGTGCGCTCCAGCTCGCCCCGAAGCAGCAGCTCTCGATCCCGTTCCAGTTGCCGGTGCCGTGGGAGACCCCGATCACCGACGTGTACGGCCAGCGCCTGCACGGCATGACGATGGGTCTGCGCACCGAGTTGGCGATCGCTCGCGCCGTGGACAAGAGCGACCTGGACCAGGTGGCGGTGCATCCGCTGCCGGTGCACGAGCGGATCCTGGAGGCGTTCCAGCGGCTCGGCTTCCGGTTCAAGCACGCCGACCTGGAGCGTGGGCACATCCGGGGCGTGCAGCAGACGCTGCCGTTCTACCAGGAGATCGAGTTCTTCGCCTCCCCGCAGTACGCGAGCACCATCAACGAGGTCGAGCTGACCTTCGTGACCAGCCAGCGCGGTGTGGAGGTCATCCTGGAGTGCGACAAGCGCGGTGGGTTCCTCAGCGCCGGGCACGACGCGTTCGGCCGCTACCAGGTGGCGCACACCGACGCTGACCGGGTGGACTGGGCGCAGGTCGTCGACGGTTGGCTGCGCGAGACCACGTCCCGCTACGGCAGCCTGCGCTCCCAGTACGGCCCGAGCCACGGATACGGCCCCGGCCACGGCCACGGGCGCGGTCACGGCCGCGGCGGGATGGGCGTGGGTGGCGTGGTGGCCGGCGCGGCGCTCGGTGTCGCCGGCGGCATGATCGCCGGCGAGATGATGGAGGACGCGTTCGAGGGCGACTTCGGCGACTTCGGCGGCGACGAGTAACGGGTCCACACACGACGACAGTGGCCTCCGGGAGAGTCTCCCGGAGGCCACTGTGAGCTAAGGCCGGTCAGTGCCGGGCCTTGCGCTCCTCGCTACTGCGGTGGTTGCTGCCGGCCTTGGCCAGGCCCCGGCTACCGAGGTAGCCAAGCGTCAGCAGGGTGATCAGGAACCAGGCGTTGTCGGCCCGGAAGATGTCCACCCCAGCGGAGTTCTGCCCGACGACCTGCGACGCGCCCAGTACGGCGGCCACCGCGATCAGGTAGATCCAGAACTCGGTGGTCTTGAACGCCTGCTTGGTCTCCGTACCGGGTGCCTGCATGTCGTTGCGGCGCCCGTCATGCATGACCGGCATCTGCTGGGTCTGCATGTCCCGCATCTGAGCGGGGTTCTGCGGGTCGTTCATGGGCCGGTTCATCGGCCGGGTGGAAGCAGCCTGCGTGCTCATCTGGTCCTCCTCAGGATGCGATGAGTCGTACCTGCATTCCCTCGCCCCGCTACCGCGTTTCGGCCACGGCACGGTTCGCTTTCGTGGCGGGGACAACCCCCGACTACCCGAGGCCCCGGAGCAGGTAACACCGATCGCCGGCCGGAAAAATCCGGCCGGCGATCGGATGGTCGGCAGGTCAGCGCAGGCCGTTGCGCATCGCCACGCTCACCAGAAGGCCCGGGTCGTCGGTGATGATGCCGTCCACGCCCAGGTCGATGACCCGCTGCATCACGGTGGCGTCATCGACGGTGTACGGGATCACCTTCAGTTTGTCGCGCGTCTGAAGGGTCCGGACGTCCGGTCCGTGGAAGTATGCCGGGTTCTCCCGCAGGTACCAGTCGGCCGAGGCGACAGTGCCCTGCTTCGGGTCGTGCACCTGCCAGTTGGCGGAGACCGTGCCAGCGCCCGCGGCCCGGGTCAGCTTGCCGAGGTCCTGGTACTTCCACCAGTCCAGCCCACCGGTCCAGGGGCTCTTCACCGACGGGTTGCCGTAGACCGCCTCCAGCGAGCACTCGTCGGCGAGCGTCGCGCACTCGGCCGGGCCGTACTGCCAGACCAGGCCGACGGTGCCGATCCGCCGGTCGAGCTGCCGGGCGTACGTGATGGTGCGCCAGTCGAACGACTGGATGGTGGCCCGGCTGGTGAAGCCGGCCCGCTGGATCGCGTCGACGAGCTTGCGGGTGAAGCTGCGGTACGGCTCGGTGTCGTTCACCACCGGGCTGATCTTCGTCTCGATGTTCATGCCGATGTCGGTACGGCCACTCGCCTTCACCAGGGCGAAAACCTCGTCGAGGGTGGGGATCCGGGCACCGGGAGCCGGCACCTGGGCGGGCAGCTCGGGCAGCGTCTTCGTGCCACAGTCCACTGTCTTGAGCTGCGCCAGGGTCAACTCGTGCACCGGCTTGCCCACGTACGGGAACGTCGGGTCACCGCGGCGCACCGGCTTGGTGTCGACGCAGTGCGACCCGTTGACGGTGCGGTCGTGCAGCACCACGAGCTTGCCGTCGGCCGTCACGTTGGTGTCCAGCTCCAGCGTGGAGATCGCCCGGTTGGACAGCGCGTTCGCGAACGCCGGCAGGGTGTTCTCCGGCCGGGTGGCCCGACCGCCCCGGTGCGCCTGGATGTCGAACGGCGCGGCGTACGCCTTCGGCAGCCGGTAGCCGCGCTGGGCCAGCACGCCCCGCAACCGGTCCGGGTAGTCGGTGATGAGGCCGTCCACACCGTCGTCGATCAGCTTGGTCATGGTCGGCACGTCGTCGACCGTCCACGGGATCACCTTGATCCCGTAGCGGTGCGCCTGGGCGACCATCTCCTTCGTGACGTACGGCGTGTAGCCCGGGTCGGTGACAGTGCCGTTCTGCGGCATGCCGTGCACCGGCGAGAAGGCGCTGGCGCCGAAGCTGCGGATCGCTGTGATCGGGTCGCCGCCGAAGTCGTCGATGTCCAGCCCGCCCAGCCACGGCGACGCGCCCGGCTGACCGGTCTGGAGGAAGTCGTAGTTGGTCAGCGCGACCAGCGGCAGCTTCGGCTCGACCTGACGCATGCGCATGAGCGCGCCCCAGTCGAAGCTCTGGATAATGACCTGCTTGAGCAGCCCGGCGGCGCGGATCTCGCCCGCGGTGACCCGGACGAACTGTTCGCGGGGGGCGGTCTCGGTCGGCGCGCCGGCCTCGACCTTGGTCTCGACGTTGAGCGTCACGTCCTTGGCCCGGTAGCGGTTGACCAACGCGAAGACCTCACGCAGCAGCGGCATCCGGGCACCGGGGACGGCGACCTGGCCGGGCTTGTCCGACAGCGTCTTCGACCCGCAGTCGAGCGAACGCACCTGGGCCAGGCTGAGCGTGTTGATGTACTTCCCGACGTACGGGAACTCCGGGTCGCCGGGCGTCACCGGAGCGGTGTCGACGCACTTGGTGCCGGTGACCTTCCGGTCGTGGGTGACGACGGCCTGACCGTCCTCGGTGATCTGCACGTCCAGTTCGAGGGTGCTCACCCCGAGCTGGAGGGCGTTGCCGAAGGAGGCGAGGGTGTTCTCCACCCGTAGCCCGAGGCCGCCCCGGTGGGCCTGCACGTCGAATGTCCGGTCCGGTCGTGGCTTCGCCTGAGCGGGCACCGCGAGCCCGGTCGTCACCGTCGCGGCCACCAGCGCCGCGACGGCGGTACGGCGTACTGTGCGCACGCTGTCATCCCCTCCTGCCGGCGGGCATCTCCCACCGGTCGCGGGACAGCATGGACATCTCGGGCTGCGGGCAGGCGGCCAGCGGACGGCGTGACGGTGAACCGCCGTGGACGACCTCCCGGTCACGCCGGGTTTGGTCGGCCGATGGTCGGGCACGCAGTCAGTTCCACAGCTTCTGCGAGGTGATGGACGTGCGTGAGGACGACATGCGGCAGGACGCCGCCCGCGAGGCCGAGGATCGGATCGCCGGCGGTGTGTACGGCAAGGGCGCCCTCGACGAGGTGACGGTGCCCCGCACCGATGTGGACAGTCAGATCCAGCGCGATGACCCGTTCGACCCGGCGAAGGAACGGATCGACCCACAGGTACTGCGCGACGGTGGCCCCGTCGGCGGGCAGGGCGCGGTGACCACCACCGGTGGCACTGCCGGGCCGGCGAGCGTACGGCGGGTGGCCCGGCAGCCGGAGCGACATCCGGGCACTGTCGCACCGACGACCACCGGCGATGCCACCACCGGCGGCCTGAGCACCCCGATGGGCGGCGGCACCAGCGACCAGTCCACGTCGGCGACCGCCCCAGCAAAGTCCATCAGAGACAAATCAACCGACTAACCCACCCACCGCCCCCCTTGGCGGCGTGATCATGAGGTTGACGTGGCTGTGGATGATCACAGTCCACGTCAACCTCATGATCGACTCAGCGGGCGGGGGTGGGGGTTGGGGTGGGGCGGAGGACGCCTAGGCGTTGGGTGGCGCGGGTCAGGGCCACGTAGAGGTCGCTGCGTCCGCGGGGGGACTCGGCCACCATCCGGTCCGGGTCGACCACCAGCACCGAGTCGAACTCCAACCCCTTGGCCTGGGCGACTGTCAACACCACCACCCGGCTCTCCAGCTCCGGATGCTCGCCGACGGCTGCCTCCGGCAGGGCAGCGGTCACCGCCGCCCCCAACTCAGCCACCAGGCCGGCCGGCACGAGCACCCCGAGCCGCCCCTCGCTCAGCCCGGCCGCCTCCCGGGTGGCCTCGGCGACCAGCTCCGCCGCCAACCGACCGTCGGGGACCGCCCGGTCCCACGGCGGTACGCCGCTCTCCCGCACCGAGCGCGGCGGCCGCAGTGCCGGGTCGATCTCGGCCAGTACGTCGGCGGCGACCGCCATGATCTCGGCGGGCGTGCGGTAGCTGACCGTCAGCTCGGTGAGCCGCCACCGCTGCTCGACGTACGGGGCGAGGGCGTCCGCCCACGACGGCGTGCCGCTCAGCGCGCCGGTCTGTGCCACATCGCCGACGATCGTCATCGACCGGCTCGGGCAGCGGCGCATCAGCAGCCGCCAGGCCATCGGCGAGAGCTCCTGCGCCTCGTCCACGATCACGTGGCCGAACGCCCAGGTGCGGTCGGCGGCGGCCCGCTGCGCGGTGGTCAGCCGGTCGGCCTCCTCCTGCCGCTCCAACAGTCGATCCGCGTCGATCAGGTCGGTCACGCCGAGGATCTCACCGCCCTCGGCCTCGTCCTCGACGTCGATCGAGCGGGAGCCCTTGGCGATTTCGAGCACGCCCTCGGCGTACTCCCGTTCCATCATCCGGATGCGGTCCCGCCGGGCGGCGGCGGCGCGTTCGTCTTCGCCGAGCAGTTCGGCGGCCTCGTCCAGCAGCGGGACGTCGGCCGGCGTCCAGCCACCGCGCTCGCGGCGCAGCAGCGCCCGCTCGTCCTCGCTGAGCATCGGCGCGGCGGCGGCGATCCGGTCCGGGTCGGCGTACAGATCGGCGAGCAGTTGCTGCGGGGTGAGCACCGGCCACAGCCGGTCCAGGGCGGCCTGGATCTCCGTCTCCTCGCGCAGCTCGCGACGGATCTCGGCGCGGTCCGCCTCGTCGAGGAGGTTGTCCCCGCCGAGCGGGTCGGCGCCGATCCGCTCGGCCACCTCATCGGCGAGCGCGTGCACGATCTCCACATCGAACAGCGCGCGGGCCAGGTTGTGCGGTCGGTCGGCGCGGCGGACCCGATCCCGGGCCGCGCGCACGATCTCCGGGTCGAGGGTCAGCGTCTCCCGCTCGACCTCGATCTCCAACGGCTCGTCCGGCACCCACTGCCGATCCCGTACGGCCAGCGCCAACACCTCGGCCAGCACCGCCCGGCCCTTGAGCGCCGCGGTCTCGGCCGGCTCGGTCCGTTGGGCGCTCACCCCGGGAAAGAGATCACCCTGGGTACGCAGCAGCACGCCGGTCTCGGCCAGGGTCGGCAGCACCTGGGAGATGTAGCGCAGGAAGGTCGCGTTCGGGCCGACCAGCAGCACGCCACGGCTGGAGAGTTCCCGCCGGTGCGTGTAGAGCAGGTACGCCGCCCGGTGCAGCGCGACAGCGGTCTTGCCGGTGCCGGGGCCGCCCTGGACCACCATCACGCCCGGCAGTTCCGCGCGGATGACCTCGTCCTGCTCGGCCTGGATGGTCTCGACGATGTCGCGCATCCGGCCGGTACGGCCCGCGTTGAGCGCGGCGAGCAGCGATGCCTCACCGGTCAGCTCCTCGTGGGCGCCGGGGGAGGCGGTGTCGATGTCGAGCACCTCGTCGTTGAACCCGGTCACCTTGCGCTGCCGGGTACGCAGGTGCCGGCGACGGCGTACGCCCTGCGGGTTCGCTGCGGTGGCGAGGTAGAACGGCCGGGCGGCGGGTGCCCGCCAGTCCATCAGCAGCGGATCGTAGTCACCACTGGTGTCGAAGATGCCGATCCGGCCGATGTAGCGGCGGGAGTCGTCGTCGCCGTCGAGACGGCCGAAGCAGAGCCCGTTCTCCACGGCGGAGAACTGCTCGACCTGATCGGCGTACATCGCTACCGAGCTGTCGCGCTGCGAGCGGTCCTGGAGGGGGCCGCCGGTGTTGTGCAGCTCGGCGGTGAGCCGGTGGGCGGCCTGCTGACGCAGTTGGTCCAGCCGGTTGTAGAGCATCGAGACGTACTCCTGCTCGCGACCGATCTCGTCGTCGAGCGGCAATTCGCCGGAACCGCCGGAGTGCCTTGACAAGCCGTCTCCCTAAAGATTAGAATCCTTTGCAGGAACGGCTTTTAGCCGTTCTTTTTTGTGCCTTCGAACTGTTGAAGATAGCGCGTTCCGCCGGTTCTCACCAAGCCGGACGGTCCGGCGCGCCGGTGATCGCGAGGTGACGGCAGATGATCCTGCGGACCGGCCAACGGGTGGTCTTCATCGGGGACAGCATCACCGATTGTGGTCGACGTGACGTCGCCGCGCCCTACGGCAGCGGATATGTGAGTCTCGTGCGGGCCCTGGTCGACGCGCGGCACCCGGAGTTGGAGCTGGAATGGGTCAACCGGGGTGTGGGCGGCGACACGGTGCGGGACCTGGCCGCCCGCTGGGACGACGACGCCATCGCCGAGCGCCCCGACTGGCTCGCGGTGCTGATCGGCATCAACGACATCTGGCGGCACTACGGTGACCGGCCCGATGAGGCCGTCGGCATCGAGGAGTACGAGCGCACGCTGCGCGACCTGCTGCGTCGGGCGGTCGACGCCACCGGCTGCCGACTGATCCTCGGTGACCCGTTCTTCATCGAGCCCGACCGGAGCGTCCCGCAACGCGCCGACACCGACCGGTACGCGGCGGTCATGGCGGGGCTGGCGACCGAGTTCGACGCGGTGCACGTGCCCAACCAGGCGGCGTTCGACCGGGTGCTGGCGGTGAGTCCGGCGACGCGTTGGGCCGACGACCGGGTCCACCCGTACCTGCCCGGCCACGCGGTCCTCGCCGACGCGTATCTCAGCGCCCTCGGCGTCGCCTGACCCGGGCTGACCCACAGCGAAGCGCCGGGCCGACCGTGAGGTCGACCCGGCGCGAACACCGCGGAGATCAGCCGCGCGCGGCCTCGTAGAGCCGCTCCGGAGTCACCGCTCCGGCGAGCACCCGGCCGTCGTCGGTGAGCAGCACGCTGAACAGCTTGCTGGTGAGGAGCCGACCGCTGCCCCAGTCACCACTGACCGCCGGCAGCCCGCCGAGCAGCTTCGACACGTCCAGGTCCGGCCCGGCTCCGGCCGGGGGAGTTGCCTGCTTCGGGGCGGGCTTCCGGTCGGCATCGGCCCCGTCGAGGCGGCCGACCAGCACTGTCGTCCAGCCGTCACCCACAGTGCGGACCTGCGGGTCACCCGCCGGCTCGACCTGACCGGGCTTGCCCGTCGGGCGCTCGGCCTTCTCCTCGTCGACAGTCACGCCGGGCGGCGGGTTGAAGCGGAACTGGTCGGCGTCCGGGCGGCGGTAGTCGACCTGGGTGAAGGCCACCTCGAACGCCGGCCGGTCGCTGCCCTTCGCGAGCACCTCGAAGCGCAGCGGCACGTGCTGCTTGGCGTCGATGGCGATCCGCAGCTGGTGCACCAGGGAGGCCTGGTCGCGCGGCTGGAGCACCAACTCGTACGCGTCCTGTCCGGCGACGGTCGCCGACCGGCCCACGCTGACCTCGGTGCTCGGGTCGATCGCGTTCAACGCCAGGTCGGCGGCCTGCTGCGGGGTGGACGGCAGGCTCGCTGCCGGTTCCGGGGCGGGCTTCCAGGCTCCGGCGTCGCCGCCCAGCGCGCGGTGGGTGGCGGTGTTGCTGCGGCTCTGCCACGTCCACAGGTCCTGGCCGTTGCGGATGATGTCCTGCTCGCCCAGCGTGTCCATCAGCGCGACCCGCTGCTTGTCCGGCCCGGAATACCACACCCGCAGGGTGTGGGTGCCGGTCAGCAGGGTGGTCAGCTCGTTGCCGGGAACCAGCCCGACGAGGGACGGCAGGCCGAGGTCGGCGCGTTGCACGACGGTCCCGGACAACCCCTCCAGCCGGGATGTCTGCAGGTCGACCAGGAGCTGAGCGGCGGTTCGGGGCGGCAGGCTCGGCTCGGCCTCGGCGGCGAACGTGCCGATCGCCGCGCCACCGCCGATGACGGCGACGGCCGCGGTGGCCGGAACCAGCCAGCGAAGGACGGGACGGCTTCTCAGGACGGACATGGTGGCACCTCCTGCGGCCATCTTGCCTCGTCCGTGCTGTGAACGCGCTGAGGACACCGAACCGCGCCGATTGACCCGGGTGGCACCCTTGAGCTGTGCGGGTGCTGGTGGTGGAGGACGAGGCCCGGTTGGCGGCTGCCCTGCAACGGGGTCTCCAGGCGGAGGGGTTCGCGGTGGACGTGGCGACGACCGGCCCGGCAGGCCTGGACGCGGCCCGGCACGGCGGGTACGACGCCATGATCCTCGACGTGATGCTGCCCGGCCTGTCCGGGTACGAGCTGGTCCGGCGGCTGCGCGCGGAACAGCACTGGCTGCCGGTGCTGATGCTCTCCGCCAAGGACGGCGAGTACGACCAGGCCGACGGCCTCGACTGCGGCGCCGACGACTACCTGACCAAACCCTTCTCGTACGTGGTGCTGCTGGCCCGGCTTCGGGCCCTGCTGCGTCGGGGCGCGCCGGAGCGCCCGACCGTCCTCGCCGTCGGTGACCTGCGGTTGGATCCGGCCCGCCGACGGGTGACCCGGGCGGACACCGAGGTGGCGCTGACCGCGCGGGAGTTCGCGTTGCTGGACTACCTGATGCGCCGGCCGGGTCAGGTCGTCTCCAAGGTCGAGTTGTTGGACCACGTCTGGGACGCCAGCCTGGAGACCGCGCCGAACGCCGTCGAGGTGTACGTCGGCTACCTGCGCCGCAAGCTCGGCCGGGATCGGCTGGAGACGGTCCGGGGTGCCGGGTACCGGCTGGCGACGTGACCGCCGACGGCCCGGCCACCACCCGTCGGGCCAGGCCCGGCTGGATGCCGGTCCTCGGGCTGCGCGGGCGACTCATGGCGATCGGTGTGGTCGGTCTCACCATCGGGCTGGCTGTGGGCGGGGTGGTGTTGCTCGGCGCGCTCGGCTTCGTGCTCCAGCGCACTGTCGACACCGAGGCGTTCCGCACCGCCGACGCGGTCGCCCTGCTCGCCGCCGAGGACGCGCTGCCCGACCCGCTGCCGGTGGCCGGCGGGCAGGTCCGCGTGCAGGTCGTCGACGGGCAGGGACGAATTCGAGCGGCCTCGATCGACGCCGACCGTCTGGTGCCGATGGTCCGCCCGGAGCGGCTGGACCGCGACGGTCGGCAGCGGCTTGAGGTGCCGGCCGAGCGGGTCGGGCTCGTCGGCCCGGTCCGGGTGGTCGCCGTACCCGCCGGCACCGCGGCCGACCCGCTCACCGTGCTGGTCGCCCGCTCGATGGCCGATGTGCGGCACAGCACCCACGTGGTCCGGACCATCCTGCTGGTGGCGTTCCCGCTGCTGGTGGCCGTGCTGGCCGGGGTGGCGTGGCGGGTGGTGGGGGCGACCCTGCGGCCGGTCGAGGCGTTACGTCGAGGTGCCGAGGAGATCACCGGGAGGGCCGGCGCCGGCCGGCTGCCGGTGCCGGCGTCGGCCGACGAGATCCACCGTCTGGCGGTCACCCTCAACGGCATGCTGGGCCGGCTGGAGTCCGCCCGCGTCCGGCAGCGGGCCTTCGTCTCCGACGCCGCGCACGAGCTGCGCAGCCCGTTGACCAACATTCGGACGGAGCTGGAGGTGGCCCAGCACCTCGCCGACCGGACGGACTGGACGGCGGTGACGGCCAACCTGCTCGCCGACACCGAGCGGTTGAGCCGCCTGGTCGACGATCTCCTGCTGCTGGCCCGCCTGGACGAGACTCCGCCGACCCGGGGGACCGGCCCGGTGGAGCTGGGCGCGTTGCTGACCGAGGTTGCCGCCCGCTACCCGTCGCCGCCGGTGCGGGTGACGCCGCCGACGGGCCCGCTCTGGACGATCGGCACCGTCGAGGAGTTGCGTCGCGTGCTGGCCAACCTGGTCGACAACGCGGTACGGCACGCGCACGGCAGCGTCGTGCTCGCGGCCGAGGCGATGTCGCTGGGCGAGGCGATGTCGCTGGGGGAGGCGATGTCGCTGACCGGCGCGATGTCGACGGCGGGGGCGGGGCTCGGGCCCGGCGTCGGGGCGTACCACCTGGTGACGGTGACCGACGACGGCCCGGGGATCGCGGTGGCGGACCGGGAGCGGGTCTTCGACCGGTTCACCCGGCTGGACGACGGACGGGCCCGCGACGACGGGGGCGCTGGCCTGGGGCTGGCCATCGTCCGGGAGCTGGTCCGACGCGCGGGCGGCAGCATCACCCTGACCGACGCGCCGGAGCAGCGAGGACTACGGGTGTGCCTGCTGCTGCCAGCGTTGCCGGCCGAGGACGGCCACAGGTAGACGGTCCGTGACGGCGTCCTCCCCCCAACCGCCCACCGATGCCCCTTTGCTCTGCACCCGCGGATGCGACAGCTACGCAACGTGATCATCGCCGACGCGTGTTGTAGCGGCAGTCGCGACGTTTCAGCTGCTCATCCGAAGTGGTGCATATAGGTAAGCAGAGCAAAGCCTGGGCCGGAGTTGTGGGCGGGGCGTCGGGTGTGACGGCGTGTCACGGCGGGTTCGCCAACGGGTAGCCAACACGCTGAGTGAGGTCTGCGGGGCATAGCCGGCGGGGCAGTGGCGGGCAGGGCAGTGGCGGGTGTGGCGGGCGTGGCGTGGCGGGCGGGGCGTGGCGAGCGGGGCGTGGCGGGCGGGGCGTGGTTTGCGGGGCGTGGCTTGCGGGGCTGAGGCTGGCGGGTCAGCGGCGGCGGGTGCAGACCTGCTTGGAACGGGCCACGGTGTCGGTGGACCAGGCGACCGCGACGGTGAAGCAGAAGTCGTTCGTGCGGTTGAGCGCGTAGATGACGAAGCTGGTGGTGCCGGCGGGCAGCGTCGCGAAGATGTTGTGGGCCTGGCCGGTGCGACCGCCCGCGATGACCACCGGGCCCTCGCCGCCAGCCGGGTAGGTCCAGTTCAGCGCGATGCTGTCCCGGGTGTCGCGCAGGGTCACCGCGCTGGGTGGGGTGCCGGGCGGGGCCGCGGCGGCAGCCGACGTGGGTGCCGTGCCGCCCGGGGCGGGCGCGGTGCTGGCCGGCGCGCTGGCGGTGGGGGAGGCGCTGGCCGGCGGCGGGGTCGGTTCGTCGTCGCCGTCGACGCGGGCCACCCCGGCGATCACCGCTGCCGCGCCGAGGAGCACCACGACCACACCGGCCACCAGCACCGGTACCAGCCGGTTGCGCCGCTCCGGCGGCGCGCGGTGCACGGGCACCGGCAGAAGCCGCGACGGCGTGTACGGCTCGACCTGCGAGTACGGGTCGGGCCGGGCGTACGGGTCGGGCCGGGCGTACGGGTCGGACGGTTGGTGCTGGTCGGACGGCGGGTTCGGGTCGTGTGACCCGTACGGGTCGGCGGTGCGGTGCAGCCGGTACACCCCGGGCTGCTCCTCGGTGCCGCCGGCCAACCCAACCACCGACGGGGGCACCGGAGGGTCGGTGGGGTGGGGTGAGGGGTCGTCCGCCGGTTCGGGCGACCATCTGCTGCCCGTCGATCCGACCGCCTCGTCGGAGGGCAGCCGGGGGTTCGGCACCGCCCCGGCGTGGTGGGTCGCGGCTGCCTGCGGGTGGTAGCCGGATTCGGCTGGCCCGTCGTCGTGCGGTGGGACGCGGGCGGCCGGCACGACCGGAGCGTCCCGAGCTGTGGGCGGGTTGTCGGCGCAGGCGTGGTCGGGATTGGCCGCCGCCCGGGCCAGTGCCGCCACCTGGGTGGCCAGCGGGTCGTCGGCGGGCAGGTGCTGCCGGCACAGCTCGCGGGCGAGCGCCAGGTTGTCGTGTGCCTCGGCGAACTGCCCGCAGTCGCGCTGCATGGCCCCGAGCCGCGCCAGCATCTTGATGCCGCTGGGGTGGCCGTCGCCGTACACCTCGCGGTGCAGCTCCCAGGCGTCCTGGAGGCGGTCGCGGGCCACAGCGCACTGGCCCCGCGCGTATTCGACGGTGGCCAGGTCGGCGTGCGCGGCGAGCACCCGCAGTGACTCCGGGCCGTCCTGTGCGGTCAGCTCGATGATGACTTCCTGGTAGAGCCGCGCCGCCCGGGAGTGGCTGCCGACCCGGTGCAGCACAGCGGCCAGAGTCGCCGCCGCGGCCACCGTGCGCGGGTCGGCGCGGCCGTGCAGGCGGGTGGTGGCCGCGTACGCGAAGGCGGCCCACCCCCGGGCCGAGTGCGGCTCGCCGAGGGCGATCAGCACCCGCGCCTGAAGGCTGGCCGCCTCGGCCAGCTCGGGCGTGGCGTTGGCCGGGCGGGGGTCGGCGTCGGTGAGCGCGTCGGACAGCAGTTGCTGTGCGCCGGCAAGATCGCCGGAGGACACGAGGTGGTGCGCCTGATCAGTCAGTTCACCGAAGCCGGAAGACACGCCCCATCGTGCTCATTCGACGACGGTAAGTACAAGACCCGCGCCGGTGTCGATTGGTCAGGATCCGGTCATATGCTCGGCCAGGGTCTCGCTGATCCGGCGGAGCTGATCGACCTGGGCGGGGCTCAACGCGTCGAACAGGTGTCGGCGTACCCCCTCGACATGGCCGGGTGCGGCGGCCGCGAGGGTGGCGAAACCCTCGTCGGTGAGTAGCGCGATCTGCCCGCGCCGGTCGGTGGGGCAGTCCTCGCGGCGCACCCAGCCGGCGGCCTCGAGTCGGGCCACGGCGTGCGAGAGCCGACTGCGGGACGACCCCGCTGCCTGCGCCAACTGGCTCATGCGCAGTTGACGACCGGGGGCCTCGGAGAGCTGGACCAGGATCTCGTAGTACGCGTGCGGCATGCCCGCGTCGCGTTGCAGCTCACGGTCGAGGGTGTCCATCAGCACTCGGGAGGCGGTGAGGTACGCGCGCCAGGTGCTCTGCTCGTCGGGGTCCAACCAGCGGGTCATGACCGCCATCATACCCCCGATAGTTGAAAGTTCAACTAAACCGCGCTAGTCTTGGGTCATGGGTATCCACCGGCTCAACCACGCGGTCCTCTACGTCAGTGACCTCGCCCGCAGCGTCGCGTTCTACAGCGACGTGCTGGGCTTCCGCCCGGTGGCGATGACCCCGGACGGCTTCCGGGGCGCCACCTTCCTCCAGGCCTCCGACTCCACCAACGACCACGACCTCGGGCTCTTCGAGATCGGCGCGGGCGCCGGTCGGTCGACCGCCGGTCGGTCCACCGTCGGCCTCTACCACCTCGCCTGGGAGGTGGACACGCTCGACGAGCTGGCCGCCACCGCCGAGCGGCTCGCCGCGGCCGGCGCGCTGGCCGGCACCTCCGACCACGGCACGACGAAGAGCCTCTACGGCAAGGACCCGGACGGCCTGGAGTTCGAGGTGGTCTGGCTGATCCCGGCCGACCTGCTCGACGACACCGCTCTGGCCGCCCGCAAGCAGATCGGTCGGCTCGACCTGAACGCCGAGCGGCAGCGTTACGGCGGGCAGACCCGGGGCGGGGTGGGGATCTCCGTCCCGGTCTGACCGCTCGTAGGGTAGAACGGACCGATGCCGACCGACCGGACCACTGATTTCCTCCGCGAGCTGCTGGTTCGCCAGTTGACGACCTGGCTGCCCGCAGCCCTGCACCGCTCCCGGCGGGCCACCGTCGCGCTCGCCGGGGTCGACGCGGCAGCCGCCGAGGCCGCGCTCCGGTTGGTCGGCGGGCACGGCGACCAGGTGCGCGGCCGGCAGGTGACGGTGCTGGTGCTGGCCGACGGCGCGCCGGAGCTGCCGACCCGGCTTGGCCCGATCGAGGCGGAGTTGCCCGCCGAGGTAACCGTGCACCTGCTGCCCGGCGACGCCTACCGGCTGCCGGTCGCGGTGAAGGCCGCCGGGGCGGCCGGCGCGCCGCTGTTCTCCTTCGTGGACCTGCCCGGTGCGGTGACGCCGAAGGTGCTCACCGCCGCGGCCAACGGCCGGACCGGTGAGCTGCTGCTGCACACCGGCGACAGCGCCCGAGACGTGCTCGCCTCCGCCGGATTTCCCCTGGTCGCCGAGGTGGCGCCGGTGCTGCCCGACGGCGAGGCTGCCGATGTCGTCGCGTTCGGCAGCCGCTCCGACCGGAGTCTGGAGGCGGTGCGCGACGCGCTCTGGGCGGTCGGCGTGCAGTTCGACCTGCGCTTCCGCGACCCACTCGACCCGACCGGCACGACTGTCGACGTGGTTGACGACCCCGACCTCGAACCGCTGGCCCACGAGTTGCTGGCCGAGCTGCGGGCGGGCGGGCCACAGCAGGTCACCGAGCTACGCCGGCACACCCTCACCGCGACCGTCTACCGTGCCGCCGACGCCAACCGCGCCCTCACCACCCTGCTCGACGCCGGCGTCCTGAGCCGCGACCGCGAAACGGGCCGCCTGGCCGGCGACGAAACCCTCAGAGCAACCCCCTAACCCCGGGACTGGGGTGGGGTGCGCAGACGCCGAGCGGGGTGCCGGTGAATCACCGGCACCCCGCTCGACTCCCGGGATGATTACGACCGGGACTTGTCCTGCTTCCAGGAGAGCGGACCCGGCAGGTCGACCCGGTGCGCACGGGCCTTGGAGTTCCAGGACCAGCGACCGATCTTGATGCTCCACGAGGAGAAGCCATTCTCGGTGAAGTTCAGGATGATCGGACCGTACTTCTTGCGCTTGCGAAACATGAGGCCCATCGGAGGTCTCCCCTCGTCACCGTTCCCTGCCGTGTCGAGATCGAACATTCCCGAACCGGCGACTTTTGAAACCCTCTCGCCGTCCGTCCTGGACAGTCGCCCAGCGGGCATCGCAATCTCTATCCAACAGATAGGTGTTGCAGCACGGTAAACGCTGGCCGGGGCGCTTCGTAACATCGGCAGCGATAGAAGTCTCATCTTCTGGAAGGCCGTTGACCGCTCGTTCCGATCCCGGGCAGCATGGGGTCATGTCGCAGCGGGATGAGCTTCTCCTCACCGCTCGTGTGCACGTCGACCTGGTCCGGCACGCGAGCGCGCTCTGTTGAGCTGACCGGTCCATCCGGCTCGGCTCCAGCGCCGCACTCCCACCGCCCGCCCGCTCAACGCGGAGCAGCGTGCCCGCACGCCCTCATCCGGGCGTCCCCGCTCCCATCGTGGACAGATCAGGAGACTCCTCATGTCCCCACCCCGTCGTGCCATTCTGCGTACCCTCGCCGCCGTTGCCGCGCTGGTCGTGCTCACCGCCACCGCCGGCTGCGGCGGTGACGCGGCAGCCGACGGCGCCCAGGCCAGCGAGCTGCGCTACCAGGGCTCGGTCGGCCAGGTCACCCTCCCCGAACTCGCCGCCGACCTCGGCTACCTCGGCGACGTCAAGCTCAACTGGATCGGCAACGTCACAGGCGGTCCGCAGGACATCCAGGCCACGGCCACCGGGCAGAGCGACTTCGGCGGCGCGTTCAACGGCGCCATCGTCAAGCTCGCCGCCGCCAACGCCCCGATCACCGCCGTAATCAGCTACTACGGCTCGGACGCGCAAACCTTCCAGGGCTACTACGTGCTCGACGACAGCCCGGTCCGCGGCCCCCGTGACCTGATCGGCAAGAAGGTCGGCATGAACACCCTCGGCGCGCACGCCGAGGCCGTGCTCAAGACCTGGCTCGCCCGTGGCGGGCTCACCCCCGCCGAGATCAAGCAGGTCGAGCTGGTCGCCCTGCCACCTGTCAACACCGAGCAGTCGCTGCGGCAGCGGCAGATCGACGTCGCGGTGCTCGGCGGGGTGATCCGGGACAAGGCGGTCGCCGGTGGCGGCATCCGCACCATCTTCACCGACTACGAGCTGCTCGGCGCCTTCAGCGGCGGCACCTACGTCTTCCGCGACGACTTCATCAAGCGCAACCCGGAGACCGTCAAGGCGTTCGTCACCGGGGTAGGCAAGGCCATCGAGTGGGCCCGCACCCAACCCCGGGAGACAGTGGTCGCCCGGATGCGGGACATCATCGGCAAGCGTGGCCGCAACGAGGACCCGTCGCTGGTCGCGTACTGGAAGAGCAGTGGCGTCGCCGGCCGTGGCGGCGTGATCGGCGAGCAGGAGTTCGGCACCTGGATCGACTGGCTCGCCGCCGAGGGCGAGCTCAAGGGCGACCGTCCGAAGCCCGGCGACATCTACACCAACCGGTTCAACCCCTTCGTGGACGGGGGGAACGCGTGAGCACCGACAAGATCCTCTTTAATCGCGTGAGCAAGACCTTCCCGGTCCGCGCCAGCCGGCGTGGTGGCGCCGGCGCGGTCACCGCGCTGGACGAGGTCACCCTCGGGGTACGCCCCGGCGAGTTCCTGGTAGTCGTCGGCCCCAGCGGCTGCGGCAAGTCCACGTTGCTCGACCTGCTCGGCGGGCTCACCGAGCCGACCGCGGGACGGGTGCTCGTCGACGGTCGGCCCGTCACCGGTCCCGGCCTGGACCGGGGCATCGTCTTCCAGCAGTACGCGCTGCTGCCCTGGCGCACCGCCGCCGGCAACGTCGCGTTCGGCCTGGAGGCCAAGGGGGTGCCCCGCGCCGATCGCGCCGCCCTGATCGAGCACCACCTCGACCTGGTGGGCCTGCGCGGCTTCGCCGACCGCTACCCGCACGAGCTGTCCGGCGGGATGAAGCAGCGGGTGGCCATCGCCCGCAGCCTCGCGTACGACCCGGACGTGCTGCTGATGGACGAGCCGTTCGCCGCCCTGGACGCGCAGACCCGCGACTCGTTGCAGGACGAACTGGTGCGCATCTGGGCCCGCACCGGCAAGACCATCGTGTTCATCACCCACGGCATCGACGAGGCCGTCTACCTGGGTCAGCGGGTGGCGGTGCTGACGTCCCGGCCCGGGCGGCTCAAACAGGTCATCGACATCGACCTCGGCGACCGGGACGCGGTCGAGGACGTGCGCTCCACCGACGCGTTCCGCCACCACCGCCACCAGATCTGGACCCTGCTGCGTGACGAGGTGCGGGCCGCCCAGGCAGCCGAGAGCGCCACCGGCAGCCGCACCGCCCACACCGGAACAGTTGGTGCTCGTACTCCCGTCGTCGCCGGAGCGGACGCGCGGCGCGCGGCGCCGGCGGCGGCCCACACCGAGGAGGCCCGTGTTGGTTGACATCGCCGAACGTCCCACCCGGCTGGCGGCCCCGACGGCCGAGCCGGACGCGGTGGCCGCCGCCGGACCCGGTGCGGGTGGCCTTGCCGGTCGGCTGCTCGGCGTGGGTGGAAAGGCGCTGCACCGCAGCGTCGCGATTCTCGCGCTGGCCGCGATCTGGGAGGGCGCACCGCGGCTCGGGCTGGTGGACCGGGTCTTCCTGCCGCCGCTGTCGGAGGTGCTGGTGGCCTGGTGGGAGTTGCTGCGCAGCGGGCAGCTCGCCGAGCACGTGGGTGCGAGCCTCACCCGGTCGTTGGCCGGGCTCGGCCTGGCGGTGCTCACCGCCATCCCGCTCGGGCTGCTGATCGGCTGGTACCGGCCGCTCGCCGAGCTGCTCAGTCCGCTGCTGGAGGTGTTCCGCAACACCGCCGCGCTGGCCCTGCTGCCGGTGTTCGTGCTCATCCTCGGCCTGGGGGAGACCTCCAAGATCGCCCTGGTGCTGTACGCGTGCTCCTGGCCGATCCTGCTGAACACCATCGCCGGGGTGAAGGGCGTCGATCCGCTGCTGATCCGGTCGGCGCGCTCGATGGGGCTCAACCACCTGCGGCTGTTCCAGAAGGTGATCCTGCCGGCCGCGGTGCCGACCATCTTCACCGGCGTCCGACTGGCCGGGGCGTACTCGATCCTGGTGCTTGTCGCGGCCGAGATGGTCGGCGCGAAGGCCGGGCTCGGCTACCTCATCAACTACGCGCAGTACAACTTCGCGATCGCCGACATGTACTCCGGGATCATCACGATCTCCGCCATCGGCCTGGTCGTCAACCAGCTCCTCGTCGCCCTCGAACGTCGCTTCTCCACCTGGCGCGTCGACGTCTCTGCCGGATAGGACGGACACCAATGACCCGCACCCTGCACCTCAACGCGTTCCTGATGGGCGTCGGCCACCACGAGGCCGCCTGGCGGCACCCCCGCACCGACCCGCGTCGGGTCACCGACGTACGCCACTTCCAGGAGCTGGCCCGGATCGCCGAACGCGGCACCCTCGACTCGCTCTTCCTCGCCGACGGTCTCTCGGTCGGGCCGAACCCCCGACACAACATCCAGGCCGTCTTCGAACCGCTGACCCTCCTCGCGTCGCTCGCCGCGGTGACCGAACACATCGGTCTCATCGCGACGGTCTCCACCACCTACAACGAGCCGTTCCACGTGGCCCGCAAGTTCGCCTCGCTGGACCACCTCAGCGGCGGTCGCGCCGGCTGGAACATCGTCACCTCCGCACAGGAGCGGGAGGCGGTCAACTTCAACCGGGAGAGCCACCCCGAACACGCCGACCGTTACCGGCGGGCCGCCGAGTTCGTCGACGTGGCGATCAAGCTCTGGGACAGCTGGGAGGACGACGCGCTGGTCTTCGACACCGACGCCGGGGTGTTCGCCGACACCGACCGGGTGCACGAGGTGGCGCACCGCGGGCCGGAGTTCCAGGTCCGCGGCCCGCTGAACATCCCCCGGGGGCCGCAGGGCCGACCGCTGCTGGTGCAGGCCGGCTCGTCGCCGGACGGCATCGCCTTCGCCGCCCGCTACGCCGAGGCGGTCTTCACCGCGCAGCAGACCCTCGCCGACGGGCAGAGCTTCTACGCCGAGCTGCGCCGACAGGTCACCGCCGCCGGTCGGGACCCGGACCTGGTCAAGGTCCTGCCCGGCATCGCGCCGGTGCTCGGCGGCACCGAGGCCGAGGCGCTGGCGCTCGCCGCCGAGCTGGAGGAGCTGATCGTCCCCGACTACGCCCTCGCCCAGCTCTCCGGGATGCTCGGCATCGACCTGACCGGCCTGCCGCTGGACGGGCCGCTGCCGGAGCTGCCGGCCGCCGGCACCGTGCAGGCCCACCAGAGCCGCTACCAACTCGTCACCGAGCTGGCCCGCCGGGAACAGCTCACCATCCGCCAGCTGATCGGCCGACTCGGCGGCGGTCGGGGTCACCGGGTCGTCGCCGGCACGCCGGAGCAGATCGCCGACCAGATCGAGCTGTGGTTCACCCAGGGCGCCGCCGACGGGTTCAACATCATGCCGCCGCACCTGCCCGGCGGGCTCGCCGACTTCGTCGACCACGTGGTGCCGGTGTTGCGCTCCCGTGGGCTGTTCCGCACCGAGTACACCGGTCGGACGCTGCGCGAGCACTACGGCCTGCCCCGACCGGCCAGCGCGTACGCCGCGTCGACCCTGGTGCCGGCATGACCACCGTGGAGCGCCCCTCGGCGGACATCGCCGAGCTGCGACCGGTGAACCCGGACCTGTTCCGCGCTCTGCTGCGGCGGCAGGCCAGCAGCGTCACGGTGGTCACCGCTGTCGCCCGCGGCACCGACCCCGCCTGCCTGGGTGGGATCGGCGCGCCCATCCGAGCGGGCTTCACAGCGACCTCGTTCACGTCGGTGTCGTTGGACCCACCGCTGGTCTCGTTCTGCCTCGGGGTGGCGTCGTCGAGTTGGCCGGTGCTCGCCCGCGCCGAGCACGTCGCCGTGCACCTGCTGGGCGCCGGGCAGCGGGAGGCGGCCACTGTCTTCGCGACCAGCGGCATCGACCGGTTCGCCGCGTACCCGGACTGGACGTCCGGGCCGTTCGGGGTGCCGCTGCTCGACGGGGTGCTGGCCCGGCTGCTCTGCCGGGTGGTGCACCGGGTCCCGGCCGGCGACCACACGCTGGTGATCGCCGAGCCGCTGGCGCTCGGCGACGGCGGTGACGGCCCGCCACTGGTCCACCACCGGGGCGGCTACACCACGGCTGCGCCAGCGTGAGCGCAGCCACCACGGCCGACCTGCTCGCGTTGGATCGGGCCGCCCAGGACCTGCTGTTCCGGGCAGCCCGCACGGCCAACACGTTCACCGACGAGCCGGTCACCGACGCCCAGGTCGCGGCTATCCACGACCTGATCCGGTACGGGCCGACGGCGTACAACGGTCAGCCGCTGCGGGTGCTGCTGCTGCGCTCGCCGGAGTCCCGGGCGCGACTGCTGCCGTACGTCTCGTCGAGCAACCGGGCGAAGACGGCCAGCGCCCCGCTGACCGCGATCCTCACCGCCGACGTGGACTTCCACGAGCGGCTGCCCGAGCTGTACCCCCACCGCCCGCAGGCCCGGGACTGGCTGACGGACCGGGGGGCGCGGGTCGAGCAGGCCCGTTTCAGCGCCACCCTGCAGATCGGCTATCTGATCGTCGGTGTCCGCGCGGCAGGTCTCGCCGCCGGCCCGATGGCGGGCTTCGACGTCGCGGGCGTCCAGCGGACGTTCTTCCCCGACGGTCGGCACGAGGTGCTGCTCCTGCTCAACCTCGGGCACCCGGGACCGCACACCGGGCCGACCCGTCTGCCCCGGCTGGCCACCGGGGAGGTGATCCGCACCCTCGACGCCTGAGTGCCGAACGGGACCGCCCCCGGTGCCGGCGTGGCGCCAGCACCGGGGGCGGAGGGGTTGCCGGTCAGGCGCCCTTGACCCAGTCGAGGGTGAAGCGGGAGAAGAAGATGCCTCCGGTGTTGCCGACCTCGTACAGGTTGCCGATCGTGCCGTCGTTCAGGACGGCCATCGTGGAGTAGCCCGCCGCGCCCGGCTTGACCAGTGCCCGCGCCGGCCAGCTGGCGCCGTCGTCGGTGGAGAGTCGGACGGTGAGGTCGTTACGCGCGGACGGTGCCGCGTTGTTGCTGAACAGGGCGGTGCGGGTGCGCACCGGGGCGCCGTTCGTGCCCACCTCCGACGGTCGCAGGTAGGAGATCTCGTCGGCGTTGCACAGCGGATCGGTCAGCAGAGGGCTGGCCGTGGCCGCGCCGAACGTGACAGCGCCGTCGGTGGACGTGGAGTAGAACCGGCTACGGGTGCTGTTGTGCCGCATGTTCTGCACGATCGCCCCGGTGCCGCGTTCGATTGCCTTGCTCTCGTTGATGTTCCCGCCGGCGGGGCCGCCGCGCTTCCACGTCGCGCCGCTGTCGTCGCTGTAGATGTTGGCGGTCTGGGTGAGACCCGCCCCGTCCCGGTAGACGAAGGGCTGAATCAGGCGTCCGGTGCTGGTCTGGATGCCGTGCCCGGAGGAGAAGAACGTTTGCTGCCAGGTCGCGACCTTGATCGTCGGGTTCAGCTCCACCGGGGCGCTCCAGGTGGCGCCGTTGTCCCGGCTGGTGATGTATTGCAGGTGCAGGCTGTTCGGGTCGTTGGCCGTGTTGAGGCCGGACGAGCCGGACCAGAAGCTGATGCCCGGCTTGGGGGAGTAGGTGTAGAAGCAGTAGACGGTGCCGGTCCTGCGGTCCACCAGCAGGCTGGGGTCACCCGCTCCCTCACTGGTGGTGGCGGGGGCGTGGATGATCCGCGGCTGGTCGAAGGTGCGGCCGCCGTCGGTGCTGCGGGTCATCGCGATCTGGATGTTGTTGGTGCCGCCACCCAGGTCGTACGAGCCGTTGATCCGGGCGTCGGCGACGGCGATGACCGTGCCGTTGTTGGTGACGGCCATGCCCGGGATGCGGACCGAGGCGGAGG
The DNA here is from genome assembly GCF_040608275.1 of Micromonospora sp. NPDC005205. Taxonomy (NCBI): domain Bacteria; kingdom Bacillati; phylum Actinomycetota; class Actinomycetes; order Micromonosporales; family Micromonosporaceae; genus Micromonospora; species Micromonospora sp. NPDC005205. The sequence continues at coordinate 260,749 of NZ_JBEXHV010000006.1, read as the reverse complement.
TGCCGTCGTAGCGGCCGTTGGGCCCGTTGAGGTTACGAATGACGGACTGTGTGCTGATGACCGTCGTGGCGTTCATCTGTGGAGTGCCGGCGGCCAGGCCGCATCCGGCGGTGCCCCGCAGGGTGCTGTCGAAACCGGGAGCGGTGACCCGCAGAGTGTACGCGGTGCCAGCGCCCACGGTCCAGTAGTGCAGGTAGTTGCCTCCGGCGGCGATGGTGCGGGTCCAGGGGGACCCGGTGCGGCCGGGCCAGGTGGCTGTGAAGTCCCGGGCGGTCGTGGTGCGGTTCTCCAGCGCGAGCTGGAGCCGGCCGGCCGTGCAGTCGTAGCTGGCGACCGCTGACATGCCGGTGCCACAGTGGAAGATGCCGGCCGAGGTGTCGTCCAGGCCGGTCGGGGTGGTCGTGCGCAGGGTGTACGCCGTGCCGGCCGGGAGGGTCCAGTACAGCTCGCTGCTGCTGCTGCCGGCGGCGACGGTCCGGGTCCAGGGGGAGTTGGTGCGGCCCGGCCAGGTGACGGTGAAGGTCTGCGCGGTGGTGCTGCCGTTGGTGAGCCGCAGGTTGAGGCGGCCGGTCGTGCAGTCGGAGCTGGCGGTCGCGCTCACACCGGCGGGGGCGGCGGCGTGGGCTGGTGTGGCGGGCAGGATCGCCAGCACGCCGAGGACGGCGGCCAGGACTGCTGTCACTCGGCGCGGTAGTGCACGGACAGGAGTCACGGGGGATGTCCTTCCGGGGACGGGAGTGAGGAACGAGAACCCGGGCATAAGACGTCGGATATCTGACGTCCAAGACGCTAAGGGGGCTCCGGGTGGGTCGTCAATAGATCGACGCTCGGCTTTTGTATGAGGCTCCAGCGTCAGCGTCAGCGCCAGCGCCAGCACGGCTCGCCAACGCGAGATGTCCACCCCCCGGGCCCGGGCACGCGGTGCCGTGGGGCAGTAAGGGACGTTGCATCAAGGATGGGCGCATGGGCGGGCCGAGCGACCGGGGTGATACGTGAACCAGCGCGAGCGGTGGCACCGGCTCCTGGAACTGGTTGCGGTCGAGGGTCAGCTCGACATCGAGTCCACCGCCGGCGAGCTGGGCGTGAGCACGGCGACCCTCCGACGTGACTTCGACGAGCTCGCCACCCAGCAGTTGGTGACGCGCACCCGGGGCGGCGTGGTCGTCACGAACGTGTCCTACGACCTGCCGCTGCGCTACAAGGCGGTCCGGCAGGCACCGGAGAAGCAGCGAATCGCTGCGGCCGCCGTCGCGCTGATTCCGCCGGGAAGCACGGTGGGACTCAACGGGGGCACCACGACGACCGAAGTGGGCCGGGCTCTCGCGCTGCGCACCGAACCGAACGGGCAGACGACGGCGAACACTGTGGTGACCAACGCGCTGAACATTGCCCACGAACTCATCGTGCGGCCGCACATCCGGGTGGTGCTCACCGGTGGGACGGCCCGCCCGCGGTCGTACGAGTTGGTCGGCCGTATCGCGGAGACGATGCTCGCGTCCGTGGCGCTGGACGTCGTCGTGCTCGGGGTGGACGCGATCGACCACCAGCACGGCGCCAGCGCGCACAACGACGGCGAGGCGGCTGTCAACCACGTGATGGTGACCAGCGCCGCGCGAACGATCGTGGTGGCGGACGCCTCTAAGCTGGGCCGCCGGAGCTTCAACCGGATTTGTCCGCTGGGCAACATCGACACCCTGATCACCTACCGACCCGGCCGTCGACGATGAGTCCGGTCGGCGTCGGTACCGGACCGTCCGACTGCCCACCCACCTGGGTCAGTCGGACGGTGCCGTATTGCTGGCCGCCGGCAGCGCGCTGGTCGTGATGGGGGCGTGGCGGTCCTCGCCCATGTTCTCGCCCGGTAGTGGATTGCCCTTATCAATTGACACAGTGGACGGTCCTCGTCCACGGAAGCCCGGGTATCGGCAGGGTGGGTGGCGGCCCACAACGCGATGCGCGGAAGTACGGCGATGTCGGTGGCGATTCAGGCCTGCACGACGCGGGCGATGCTCGCCCGGATGGGCGCGTAGTGGTCGGCGATGGCGGCTTGCAGGCCGGCCACGTTGCCGGCCGCGATCGCGTCCACGATTGCCCGATGACGGTGGGCGGTGATCACCCGGTCCTCCGGCTCGGTGCGCAGCGTCGGAGCGACGATGGCCTGTACCTGCCAGAACGCCTCGGTCAGTTGGAGAATCAGGTCGTTGCCGAGGGGTTCCAGCAGCTTCACGTGGAAGGTCCGGTCGACGTCGAGGAAGTCCTTGCCCTGGGCGGCCAGACTCTCCATCTCGTCGGCGAGCGCGGAGAGAGCGGCCTGGTGTTCGCTGCCGAGAACGGCGATGACCTGGGCCGCTAGCCCCTGTTCGAGGGTCTGCCGGACGTCGACGACCTGTCCCAGCACGTGATGGTCCTCCTCGCCGCTGAGGAGGCCGCGGAAGGTCAGACCCTCCACGAGGGCGGCGAGGGACATGCGGCCGACGAAGGTGCCGTGGCCGTGCCGCACCTCGACGATGTCGAGGGCGGAGAGGATCTTGACGGCCTCGCGGACGCTTGATCGGCTCGCGCCCACCGCCTCACACAGCTCCGCCTCGGTGGGCAGAATGTCTCCCGGCTTGAGGCGGTTGCGGAGGATGTACTCCTTGATCTTGGCCCCCACCTCCTGCCGGCGGGGACCTGGGCGCTCCGCACCGCGTAGCGGGGATGCGTCAATGGTCGTCATCTGCCACTTGCCCTTCGTTCACGGATCTGACACTCTCACCCTATCGGCATCAGATGTCTGACGTCAGACCCCATTATCTTCGAATCCCTCAGCGCGAGCGGTAACGCGAGCGCATGAAGAGCCTATGGAGGCAGCTACGTGAGCACCACCGTTGAGCCAAGGGAGAGTCGGCGCCGCCCCCCGCGCCGGTTCCGTTCGTTGGCCGTCGCGTCCACCGCGGCAACCCTCGCTCTCGGACTGGTCGCCTGCAGCGGCGGCCCGGCCTCGACCAACGCCGTCGAGGGAAGCGGGGGGAAGACGTCGATCGAGACCACCCTCGCGTTCACCCTCTCCAGCGGGTTCGACCCGGCAAACGCCTCGTCGGCGGTGGCGACGGCGGTCAACCAGCACACCTTCGAGGGTCTGATCGATCTTGACCCGGTTACCCGGGAACCATACCGCGCCCTTGCCAAGGAAGACCCGGTGGCCAGCGCAGACGGGCTCACCTACACCGTGGCGGTGCGTGACGGAGCCAAGTTCTCCGACGGCACCCCCGTCACCGCCGAGGACGTCGCCTGGTCCTTCACCCGCGTACTGAAGCCGGCCGACCCCAAGGCCCCGCCGCTGATGCAGGGGTTCGTGTCGTTCATCGACTCGGTGACGGCCAAGGACGCGACGACGGCCGAGTTCAAGCTCAAGTACCCGTTCGCCCTGTTCGCGGAGCGGATCGCCGTCATCAAGATCCTGCCGAAGGCGAAGACCGCGGACGCGGCCGCGTCGAAGGCTTTTGACACGGCGCCCATCGGCTCCGGCCCGTTCAAGTTGGACAGCGCGTCCAAGGAGTCGGGTGTCAAGCTCAGCAAGAATCCGAACTACAACGGCCCGCGTCCGGCCAAGGTCGAGACGATGACCTGGAACACCACCTCGGAGGCTTCCGCCCGGGTGTCGGACCTGCAGGGCGGCCGGGTCCAGGCCATCGAGTCGGTGCCGTACCTGAACGTCGACTCGCTCAAGGACAAGTACACCGTCGATGTGAAGCAGGCCTTCAACCAGGTCTTCCTCATGTTCAACTCCTCGGCGGCGCCGTTCAACGACAAGCGGGTGCGCCAGGCGCTGCACTACGCGATCAACAAGGACGAGGTCATCAAGACCGCCCTCAACGGCTACGGCAGCCCGGCGACGAGCTACCTGGACGAGGGCAACAAGGACTACCAGAAGGCCGCCACCGTCTACGACTACAACCTGGAAAAGGCCAAGAGCCTGCTTCAGGAGGCCGGTGTCGCGAACCTGTCGTTCCAGCTCGACACCACTGACAACTCGGTCGTCAAGGATGTCGCGCCGCTGGTCATCGAGCAGTGGAAGAAGATCGGCGTCACCGCCAGCCTCAACACGGTGCCGTCCTCGGCCATCTACGGCGACATCGTTCCGAAGGACACCTTCCGGGTGCTGATGGCCACCGGTGACCCCAGCGTCTTCGGCGTCGACACCGACCTGCTGATGCGCTGGTTCTACTACGGCGAGACCTGGCCGGGGCAGCGCTACCGGTGGAGCGCCGCGGACCGCAAGGCCATGGCCGATCTGCTCGACAAGGCGGCGCAGACCTCCGACGAGGCGGCCCGCAAGGCGCTGTGGAAGCAGGCCCTGGACAAGGTGGCCGACGAGGCCCCCCTGTACCCGATCCTGCACACCAAGGTCGTCACCGCGTACGACCCCGCGAAGCTCTCCGACTTCTCGGGTGCGTCGACCACCGGCCTGTACTTCCTGGACGCCAGCCGAAAGGGCTGAGCTCCACCTCGGGGGCCCCACCCTGGCCCCTCCGCGTCCCGCCCGGCCCTCAGTTCCTGGGGCTGGGCGGGACGTCCCGGCGGCCCTCGACGAGAGAAAGACACCATGCTGAGCGTTCTGAGCCTGGTCGCGCGACGACTCCTGACCCTGATACCCCTGGTGCTGGGCATCACGATCTTCGTCTTCGTGATCATGCAGTTCTCCCCGATCGACCCCGCTCTGTCCGTCCTCGGTGACCAGGCGAACCCCGCGCAGGTGGCGGCGTTCAAGGCCGCCAACGGCCTCGACGACCCGCTGCCCCTGCGGTACCTGCACTTCCTGGGTGACCTGGTCCGGGGCGATCTCGGCGTGACCTTCCCGCCGTCCGTCCCGGTCGCCGACAAGATCGCCACCGCGCTGCCGCTGACGATCCAGCTGACGGCCCTCGGGGTCGTCGGCGCGCTGGTCATCGCGTTGGTCCTCGGAATCACCGCGGCGTTGTACCGGGACCGCTGGCCCGACCAGGTCATCCGCTTCGTCTCGATGGCCGGTATCGCCATGCCGTCGTTCTGGCTGGCCCTCCTGCTCATCCAGGAGTTCTCGGTCCGCCGCCCCGTCTTCCCGACCGGCGGGTACGTCAACCCCGGTGACTCGTTCTCCCTCTGGTTGCAGTCCCTCGCCATGCCAGCGCTGGCTCTCGCCGTGCCGGTCGGCTGCTCGCTGGCCCGAATCGTGCGGACGTCGATGGTCGAGGAACTCGACAAGGACTACGTGCGGACGGCGATCGGCGCCGGGCTGCCGCCTCGCGTGGTGGTCGGACGCAACGTGCTGCGCAACGCGCTCGTCAACCCGCTCACCGTGCTGGGCCTGCGGATCGGCTACATGCTGGGCGGCACTGTCGTCATCGAGGCCATCTTCTCGCTGCCCGGTATGGGCACCCAGATCATGAGCGCGGTGCAGCAGAACGACACCGCCCTCGCGCAGGGGACCGTGCTGACGATCGCCATCTGCTTCGTCTTCGTGAACCTGGTGGTCGACATCCTCTACCTCTTCGCCAACCCTCGACTGCGGGGAGCCCACTGATGCGTCGAACACTCACCGCCCGGCTGTCGGCTCCCGGCATCGCCTTCAAACGGCTCAATGTCACCGCCCGGATCGCACTGAGCTTCGTCCTGCTCATCGTCGTGGTGGGCATCTTCGCGCCGCTGATCCTGCGGCACGACCCCGCGCAGGCCGGGCTCGGTCCCGCGCTGACCGGCCCGAACGGCGACTACTGGTTCGGCCTGGACAAGCTCGGACGCGACGTGTTCTCGCGGCTGGTCGCCGGCACCCGACGCTCGTTGATCGTGGGCTTCGGCAGCGCCGGTATCGCCCTGGTGGTCGGCGCGATTCTAGGCGCGCTGGCGGGAACCAGCCGGCCCGCCGTCGACGAGATCGTGATGCGGTGCCTCGACGTCGTCATGGCCTTCCCCACCATCGTGCTCTCCGCGCTGCTGATCATCTCCTTCGGCAAGAACAGCCTCCTGGTCCTCGTGGTCGCGATCGGCTTCGTCTTCGTCCCCTCGATCGCCCGTATCGTGCGCGCGAACGTGCTCTCGCAGTACCGGGAGGACTACGTCGCGGCCGAACGGATCATCGGCGCCCGACGACCGCACATTCTCTGGCGGCACGTCCTGCGCAACTGCGCCGCACCGATCCTCGTCTTCGTCACCGTCATGGTGGCCGACGCGATCGTCTTCGAGGCGTCCCTCTCCTTCATCGGTGGCGGGTTGGCACCCCAGGAGGCGGCGTCCTCGTGGGGCTCGGTCATCGCCTTCGGCAAGGAGATGGTCCAGATCGGTGGCTGGTGGGCCACGTTCTTCCCCGGCCTGCTGATCCTGCTGACCGTGCTCGCCCTGAACGTGCTCTCCGAGGGGATGTCCGACGCCTGGGCCGCCCCGGCGGCGCGGCGTGCCACCACCACGAAGATCGGGGACGCGCAGGAGGAGGCGCAGCCCGGCTCCGGTGAGGTGGTGCAACTGCCCGGCCTGGCCGAGGCCGCGCAGCGGCTGCGCGGGCGCGCCCGCCCCCTTCCGGACGGGGAGCCCGTCCTGGAGGTCCGGAACCTGTCGATCGGGTTCGAGGGACGCCACAGCGGCGTCGACATCGTCGACGACCTGACCTTCGACATCCGCCCCGGCGAGGTCCTCGGCCTGGTGGGGGAGTCCGGCTCCGGTAAGTCGCTGACCGCCCTCGCCGTGATGGGCCTGCTGCCGCAGGGCGCCCGGGTCCGCGGCGAGGTCCGCTTCGCGGGTACCGACCTGCTGACGGTGAGCACCAAACGACGCCGTGCCCTCATGGGGCGCGAGATCGCGATGGTCTACCAGGATGCCCTCTCGGCTCTGAACCCCTCACTGCGCATCGGCCCCCAGCTCGCCCAGATGATCAGCCGTGGCGGCACCCGGTCCGCCGAGGAGCTGATGGAACTGGTGGGCCTGGACGCGAAGCGCACCCTGTCCGCGTACCCGCATGAGCTCTCCGGCGGTCAGCGGCAGCGCGTGGTCATCGCGATGGCGCTGTCCCGGGACCCGCGCCTGATCATCGCCGACGAGCCGACCACGGCGCTCGACGTCACGGTCCAGGCGCAGGTCATGGAGCTGCTGCTGCGGCTGCGCGGCCAGTTGGGCTTCGCGTTGATCCTGGTCAGCCACGACCTGGCGCTGGTCAGCGACGTCGCGGACCGCGTCGTGGTGATGTACGGCGGTCAGATCGTCGAGAGCGGTGTCACCGCCGACGTGGTCGGGGCGCCCGCGCACCACTACGCCCGAGGCCTCCTCGGCTCCGTGCTCTCCCTGGAGACCGGCGCGGATCGGCTCACCCAGATCCGCGGCGTGGTGCCGTCGCCGGCCGACTTCCCGCCGGGTTGCCGGTTCGCCGACCGCTGCCCCATGGCGACCGAGGTCTGCCGGGAGGAGACGCCCCGGTTGGAGGGCGATGCCGCTCACCGGTACGCCTGTCACCACCCGGCCATCAATGTCAGGGAAGAGGAGCTGGCCCGATGAGTGCGTCAGTCCCACGCGACTCGATCGTCGAACTGCGCGACGTGCACGTGGTTCACCGCACCCGCGGCGGCGGCATGTTCAACCGCGAGCGGGTGTACGCCCTCACCGGCGCGGACCTGACCGTGCGTGCCGGCGAGACCATCGGGGTCGTCGGTGAGTCCGGCTGCGGCAAGTCCACCATGGCCAAGGTGCTGGTGGGCCTGCAACGGCCGACCAGCGGCACTGTCGCCTTCGCCGGCAAGGACGTCTGGTCGATGAACGCGGCGGAACGTCGACTGCACATCGGCGCCGGCGTCGGCATGATCTTCCAGGATCCGGCCACCTCGCTGAACCGGCGCATGCCGGTCCGCGACATCCTGCGCGACCCGCTCGACGTGCACCGTCGCGGCACCCGCAAGGAGCGCGAGGAGCGTGTCAGAGAGCTGATGGCGCTGGTCGGGCTGCCCCGGTCGGTCGCCGACGTGCTGCCGAGCCAGCTCTCCGGCGGCCAACGCCAGCGGGTGTCCATCGCGCGTGCCCTGGCCCTGGAACCGGGCCTGGTCATCGCCGACGAGCCCACCAGCGCACTCGACGTGTCGGTCCGGGCGCAGATCCTCAACCTGCTCCTGGACCTCAAGGAGCGTCTGAACCTGGCCATGGTCTTCGTCTCGCACGACATCCAGACGGTCAAGAGGATCAGTGACCGCGTGGTCACCATGTACCTCGGCCGGATCGTTGAGCAGACACCCGCCGCCGGGCTCCCCGAGGTCGCACAGCACCCGTACACCCGTGCGCTCTTCTCCGCCACGCCGGGGCTGCTCTCGCCACTCGACCCGATCCCGCTCGTCGGCCCCGTTCCACTCGCCACGAAACCGCCGACCGGATGCCCGTTCCGCACCCGCTGCTGGAAGGCGACCGACGGCTGCGCTATCGAGATGCCGCCGGTCCGGTCGGGCGACGGCGGTGCCGGCTCCCACGAGTTCCGGTGCTACCACCCCGTTCCTGCTGGATCCAGCAACACAGAGCTGGTCGAACTCGCCCGAGCCGCGACCGGCCGCACCACCCCCCTACACGTCGAGGAGTCAGCGTGACCACCCCAACCCCGCGGTTCGCCGGAGTCGTGCCGCCGGTCGTCACCCCCCTGACCGAGGAGGGCGCTGTCGACGTCGCCTCCCTTGAGCGACTCGTCGAACGGATGCTCACCGCCGGCGTCGACGGCATCTTCGCCCTCGGCAGCTCCGGCGAGACGGTGTTCCTCACCGACAGTCAGCGGGACCAGGCTCTCGAAACCGTCGTGAAGACCGTCGGCGGGGCCGTACCCGTCATCGCGGGCTGCATCGAGCCGACCACCCGCCGGGTTCTCGACCGGGCCGACGCGTCGACGCGCCTGGGCGTCGACGGCCTGGTGGCCACCGCCCCCTTCTACGCCATCGTCGGCCCCCACGAGGTCGAGCGGCACTTCCGGGCCCTCGCCGCTTCGGTCGAGCTTCCGCTGCTGGCGTACGACATTCCGGTCTGCGTGCACACCAAGCTGTCGCCGGGCCTGCTGAGCCGACTCGCCGCGGAGGGCGTCCTCGCCGGCGTCAAGGACTCCAGCGGTGACGACGTCTCCTTCCGCCAACTGGTGCTGTCCATCGCGGAACGCGCGCCGAACGCCGGCTTCAGCCTGTTGACCGGCCACGAGGTGGTGGTCGACGCGATGATGCTCGCCGGTGCCTCCGGTTCCGTCCCCGGCCTGGGCAACGTGGACCCGGAGGGCTACGTGCGACTCCACCGGGCCTGCGTGACCGGCGACTGGGACACCGCCCGCGCGGAGCAGGACCGACTGACCCGGTTGTTCCGGATCGTCGACGCGGCCGACCCGGCGACGGCGGCAGGGGCGACCCGGGGCGTGGGCGCGTTCAAGACCGCACTGGCCCTGCTCGGCGTCATCGACAGCAACGCCGTGTCGCTTCCGCTGCGACCGCTCGACGCCGATGAGGCGAGCCGGGTGCGTGCCCAGCTGGAGTTGGCGGGACTGCTCTAGCCATGTCCGAGGCACCCAAGCCCTCGGTTGTCGACGTGGCGGTAGCCGCGCTCGACATCGGGGGCACCAAGACGGCCGCTGGCATCGTGACCCGCGACGGCGAGGTCGTCGACCAGATCACCGTCCCCACCCCCGGCCGGGCCGGGGCGACCGCCATCATCGACACCGCAGCCGACCTTGTCGGTCGGCTGCGGGCGAGGGCGACGGGAACCCGCATCCGTGCCCTCGGCGTCGGTAGCGCCGGGGTGATCGACCACCGGACGGGTCGGGTGCTTTCGGCCACCGACGCCCTGGCCGGTTGGGCCGGCACGGACCTGAGCGGCCGACTGCGGGCACTGCTGGACCTGCCCGTCTCAGCCATCAACGACGTGCACGCGCACGCCCTCGGTGAGGCCCGACACGGCGTGGCGGTCGGCCACCAGACGGTTCTCTTCATCGCGGTCGGCACCGGTATCGGTGCCTCGTTCGTCGTCGACGGCACCGTGCTCACCGGCGCCCACTCCGTGGCCGGCCATGCCGGCCACCAGCCCTCGCCGTACGCCGGGCAGTTGCCCTGCACCTGCGGCGGACGGGGGCACCTGGAGGCGATCGCCTCCGGGCCCGCCCTCACCGAGGAGTACGTGCGGCGTACCGGTCAGCCGGTCGGCGATCTGCGCACAGTGGCCGCCCGCGCGGCGGACGGTGACGCCACAGCCCGGGAGGTGGTCCTGCTGGGCGGGGCCGCCGTCGGCTCGGCGGTCGGCGGGCTGGTCAACATGCTTGACCCCGCTGTCGTCGTCATCGGCGGCGGTGTCGCCGGCCTCGGCGACACCTGGTGGCAGGCACTTCGCGACGCCGCGCGGCGGGAGACACTGCCCAGCCTGGACGACGTGCCGGTGCTGGCCTCGACCCTCGGCGCGGACGCCCCGCTTCTCGGCGCCGCAGCACTCGCCTGGAAGGACATGTCATGAACGCGTTGATCGAAGGGATCCGCCACCGCCTGGTGGTTTCCTGCCAGGCGTACCCCGGTGAGCCGATGCGCAGCCCGGACACGATGCGCCGGGTGGCCCTCGCAGCCGCCCAGGGCGGCGCCGCCGGCATCCGCGCCCAGGGTCTGGCGGACATCGCGGCCATCCGGCAGGCGGTCGACCTGCCGCTGATCGGGCTGTGGAAGGACGGGGACGACGACGTCTTCATCACCCCCACGCTGGAGCACGCGCTGTCGGTGGCCCGCGCCGGCGCGCACGTCGTCGCGCTCGACGGCACCGCGCGGCCCCGCCCGGACGGTCGCAGCCTCGGCGAGACCATCGCCGCCGTCCACCAGCTGACCGGGGCTCTGGTGATGGCGGACTGCTCCACCCTCGCCGAGGGGATCGCCGCCGCCGCGGCGGGTGCCGACCTGGTCGGCACCACCCTCTCCGGCTACACCGCGTACACCAGCAAGCAGCCCGGACCCGACCTGGACCTGGTGGCCCGGCTCTCCACCGCGATCGACGTACCGGTGGTCGCGGAGGGTCGGATCCACACACCGGCCCACGCGGCCCAGGCGCTGCGGGCCGGGGCGTGGTCGGTGGTCGTGGGTACGGCGATCACCCACCCCACCACCATCACCGGCTGGTTCACGTCAGCAATGGCTGGCGCCCGGTAGCGCACTCCACTGCCCGTCGGTCCGGCACGGACAGCCGGGCGACACCCCGCACCAACTGACAATCCTGCTGTCGCGGAGGCCATCCTGTGGCGTTGACCGATATCACCCTCGCCGAGTGCTGGGCGTACCAACCCGACCCGACTGTTCCGGAGGACCTGGACGCCTTCTGGGAGCGGACGCTGCGCTCCGACGACACCGCGGCGGCGACGTACGAGCCGGTGGACACGGGTTTGACCCAGATCCGCAGCTACGCCGTCACCGTCGCCGGCTTCGGCGGTGAGCCCGTGCACGGCTGGCTGCACCTGCCGGCGGACGCCACCGGGCCGTTGCCCTGCGTCGTTGAGTACCTCGGGTACGGCCGTGGTCGTGGCCTACCCCACGAGAAGCTGTTCTGGGCCTCGGCGGGCTTCGCGCATCTCATCATGGACACCCGGGGTCAGGGCTGGAGCGCTGCGCCCGGCGCCACCGCCGACTCGGACCGGTATCCGGCGGGAACCGTTCCGGGCTTCCTCACCCGCGGCGTCACCAGCCCGGACGACTTCTACTACCGCAGGTTGATCACCGACGCGGTCCGGTTCGCCCAGGCCGCCGCTGAGCATCCCGCCGTCGACGCTGCCCGGGTCGCCGTCACCGGCATCAGTCAGGGTGGCGGCCTCTCGCTGGCGGTGGCCGCACTCTTCCCGGGCGTGGCGGCGGTCATGCCCGACGTTCCCTTCCTCTGCGACCTCCCGCGCGGCGTCCGGGTCGCCACCGAGGGGCCGTACACCGAGGTCGCCGAGTATCTCGCGCTGTACCGCGACCGCAGCGATCAGGTGTTCCGGACGTTGTCGTACGTGGATGGCGCGGTGCTGGGGGCCAGGGCCACCGCGCCCGCGCTGTTCTCCATCGCCATGATGGACCGGATCTGCCCGCCCTCGACCTGCTTCGCCGCCTACCACCGCTACGGGGGCGACAAGGAGGTGCGCGTGTACGAGTTCAACGACCACGAAGGTGGCGAGGCGCACCAGCAGCTCGAACAACTCGCCTGGCTGCGCAAGCTCTTCGGCCGCTGAGGACAGCACCCGCTGCTGGCGTCAGCGGGGCTCCCACGCATCGGGCAGCGCGGTGAGCTTGCGGACGTGCGCGGGCAGTCGACCGCTGACGATCTCGGCGAGGCTCACCTCGTCGACGACCCGCCGCACGGCGGCGCGGACCGCCACCCACAGACCGGGCAGGTTCTCCGCCGAGCCCTCGTACCGGGTCTCCTCGGGGCGCAGCCCGCGTACCCCGGCCAGTGGGCCCTCGACGGCGCGCAGCACCGCGCCGACGGTCACCTCGCGGGGTGGGCGGGCGAGGGTGTAACCGCCCTCGGCGCCGCGTTGGGCGCGGACGATGCCGGCCCGGCGCAGATCCGCCAGGACCGCCTCCAGGAACTTGCGGGGCATGTCCTGCTCCGCGGCGATGGCCTGGGTGGACAGCAGCGAGGGGTACGCGGTGGCGAGGCTCAACGCCGCCCGTACCGCGTAGTCGCCGCGCGCGGAGATCTGCACAGTGCCATCATGCCCGGCCGGTGCCGCCCAGCCCTCCGGCGGGCGGCCCGGGTCTCGTGGCGTACCCGCCGTTGGCGGGTTCGCCGAGGGTGCCGGGGCGGAACCAGCCGCTGTTGACGCCCGTCGACTCGGCCGGTGGTCGAGGCCGGACCACCCGGCCGGCCACCGGCTGATCCCGGGAGGCCCGGAACGCGCCGGGGCTGACCCCGACCTCGCGGGTGAAGAAGCGGCCGAAGTTCGTAGGTTCGGAGAAGCCGAGCCGCCGGCCGATCTGGGCGATCGGCTGATCCGTCGCGGCCAGTAACCGGCTGGCCTGCAACGCGACCCGCTCGTCGATGACCTGCTTGGCGCTGCGACCGGTGACGGCCAGGCAGGCTCGGGTCAGGGTCCGCACCGAGCAGCCGAGCTCGGCCGCATAATCCTCCACCCGCCGGGTCTGCGGGTAGCCGTGCTCCACCTCGCGGCGGAACCTGCGGAACGTCTCGTCCTCGGGTCGGGCGGGCGACCGGTCGTCGCGGGCCACGGCCAGCCGCAGCAGCAGTACGGCCAGTTGGTGCCGGAGCAGCGCGCGGGCGGTAGGACTGTCGGGGTGCCGCCGGCAGTCCACCGCCAACTGGCTCACCTCGCTGATGACCGCGTCCTCGTCCTCACCTGCCAACTGCCGCCACGTCGCGGTCGTGGTCAGGTCGACGTCGAAGCCGCGCAGCGCCTCGGCGTCCCAGGCGACCACTGTGGCGTCGAACTGGGGGCCGGCGCAGCGCAGCACCTGGCCGGGGCGGACCCGCAGCAGCGTGCCGGGCCGGCACGGCAGCAGGTGAAAGTCGAGTTCCGCGTCGCCGTGCCCACGCGTGGTGAGAATCAGAAGCTCCCGCTCGACGATCACCGGCCGACGCCAGCCCGGGGCACCGGCAAGATCGGCCAGCGCGAACGTGGCTATCTCGTCGGTGACGGGAGACGCCGTTCCGATCGATGGCGCGGGGGAGGGATCGGTGGAGACCATCGCCTGCGACGGTAGCCCGAACCGCAGGTCACCGCATCCCGATCGACGTTCGCCGCGGAATCCGCGGCAAGCCGCGGGCTTGTCCCGGTCCCGGCGGCCGGGCTACGTTACCCGGCGGTAGCGCCGTCGGTCCGCGGTCCACCCGGTATCCGCCGGTCACCTGACCGACCGGCGGCAACCGCCGACTCGCGATGGGATGGGCATGACGCAGCTGTTCTCGGTCGAAGGTAAGACGGTCCTGGTCACGGGCGGTTCGCGGGGGATCGGGCTGATGATCGCCCAGGGCTTCGTCCGGGCCGGCGCCCACGTGATCATCTCGTCCCGCAAGGCTGACGTCTGCGAGGCGGTCGCCACCACCCTGTCCGCCGAAGGTCGTTGCGAGGCCATCCCCGCCGACCTCAGCGACGACGCCGGTGCCGAAACGTTGGCCGCCGCCGTGCGGGAGCGCTTCGGCCGCCTCGACGTGCTGGTCAACAACGCCGGAGCGACCTGGGGCGCACCGCTGGAGGACTACCCCGAGGCCGCGTTCGACAAGCTCTGGGCGGTCAACGTCAAGGCCGTCTTCCGGCTCACCACCGCGCTGCTGCCGGCGCTGCGCGCCGCCGCCAGCGCCGACGACCCGGCCCGAGTGATCAACATCGGGTCGATCGACGGCATCCGGGTGCCGATGATGGAGGTGTACGCGTACTCGGCCACCAAGGCCGCCGTGCACATGCTCACCCGCAGCCTCGCCCACCAACTCGCCGGGGAGCAGATCACCGTCAACGCGATAGCGCCCGGCCCGTTCGAGAGCAAGATGATGGCGTTCGCGCTCGACGACCCGGCGAGCCGGGCCGCCATCGAGCAGCAGGTGCCGCTCGGCCGCATCGGGCGCCCCGAGGACATGGCCGGCACGGCCATCTACCTCTCGTCGCGCGCCGGCGCGTACCTGACCGGAGCGGTCATCCCCGTCGACGGCGGCATCACCACGCACGGCTGAGCACCGGCCGACCCGGGGCGGGCCCGCGTACCCCCTGGGTGTGTGTGCCGGGGCCGCGCGGACTCGGCAGATCCGCGCGGCCCCGGTGTGGCCGGTGTTGCCCGTTCGGGCGGTCAGCGACCGGCGAGCAGCCGGTTCACCGCCGTGTCGACGTCCAGGTGCTCGGCCTCACGGCCGCGCGGGACGACGACGTAGGTCCGTCGAAGGAAACGCACCAGGACGCTGCGCGGCACCTCGAAGAGGGCGTTGCCGTCCGGTGACGAGAGGGCCAGCGCGACGAAGTCGCCGCGCGGTGTGGCCCAGGGCCAGACCCGAACGTCCCCGATGCCGGCCGGCTCGTCCAGGCCGGTGACCAGAAGTTCGCGAGCGAACGACCAACTCACCGCCTCGCCCCCTGCCGATTCGGCATGGAACAGGACATGGACCGCATACGGGTCAGCAGGGTCGTAACGCAGACTGGCACGCACCGGCAAGGCGGTGGCGTCAGGTGCGACGAGCCTTAGCGACGTCTCGACCTCTACGGTCGTCGGTCGGATGACACTCATGGACGTTCTCCCCCCGGCACCGCTGCGGAACGCGCGTGTCCCGCTTTTCCCATACTCAGGTGCTACCTCTGGCTACGCTCCGCCATACGCTGACTTCACCCAGTGGTGGGAAGGGGGACGGAAACGCCGCGTGAATGTGAGCATTCATGTAGGATTTCCGGTTCTGCCCAGTGTGTGATCCCGCCCGGTATCGGGTGGCTCAGTCGTCGACTTACTCCGGTAACGTCCAGTCGGCCGTTGCAGTGACGGGCCCGAGCGACACTGGGGGGTGAAATGGTGACGAAGCAATCCTCAGTGGATCCCGCGGCGGCACCCGGCCCGCCGAAAGTCGCGGTCCGAGCAGCCGAAAAGCGGGGGTACGGAGTGCCGATGGAGCAGCCCGAACGGGCCGGTCGGCCGGCGTCCGACGCCGGACGGTCGCGTGGCGGCGCCGGTGCTGGTCGCGGTGACGACGCTGCAGCCGGTGACGACGCCGCCGTTGGTGGTGGCGGAATCGCCGTGCAGGATCCTCCGCGTCGGCCTCGCTGGCGTGAACGGATCTCGCTGACCCTCGACCTCATCCGCGCCAACCCCACCGGGCGGATCGCACTCAAGATCTTCATCGCGATCGCCGGGGCGCTCGTGGTGACCATCGGCATCGCCCTCATCCCGCTCCCCGGGCCGGGCTGGCTGCTGGTGATCGCCGGCCTGGGCATCTGGGCCGTCGAATACCACTGGGCTCGACGGCTGCTCGGCTTCACCCGTCGCCACGTCCACGGCTGGACACGCTGGGTTACGAGACAGTCGCTGCTGGTGCGAATCGTGCTCGGCTCCGTCGGCCTGGTCTTCGTGGCCACTGTTGTCTGGCTGTCCCTCAAGTACAGCCTCGGCATCGACGTGGTCGCCGAGGCGATGCAGTACCTGGCGACGCACTGACCCCGGATTTCCGGTCGGGTTCCACGATCGGGTAGAGTCAGTGGCGCTGAGGGCGATTAGCTCAGTGGGAGAGCGCTTCGTTCACACCGAAGAGGTCGCTGGTTCGATACCAGCATCGCCCACTCTCAGTCTTAGAAGGTCAAAGGCCGCTTCCCAGTTTTGGGAGGTGGCCTTTCCGCTGTCGTACGGCAATGACGTATCGCCACGCCAGCGGGCGGGCCCGACGGCGGTGCCGGCTGGGACCATGTGGAATCGGCGCTGGCCGGCCAGTGCCTTTCGGACGATCGCAGCGACCGCCGACGGGAGATCCCGAGATTTACCGTTCGGTGAAAGTCGCCATCGACATGCCCGCGCCGAGATCGGGCCAGGTCTGGGACGCCAGCTGGTCGACACGGTGCAGGGTTCGAGGGGTGAGATCTACGCTTCGGCCGTCAGTCCGAGGTCCGGATCTGCTCCACGCGCGTCAGAGGTTCCTGGAGGTACTCCATGAGCTTCCGCAGCGCGTCCTTCTCCGCCGTGGTGATCACAACGTCCTCCTCCCACAGGGCGCCGACGAGCGTCGTGATCGCCAGGTCCCAAGCCCCGGCGCCGGCGGCGTTCAGGACGATCGGCCGGTACGTCGGGCTGATCCTGGGCGCGAGCTGGGCGCTGATTTGGCCGCTGTACCAGTAGTATTCGTTGACTTCCATGGGTCTCCCGTAAGTTCGGTGGCTAGGTCGGCCGCTTGGCCGGCAGGTTGGTGGTGACGCCCTCGCCGCTGAGGGGGTGGCCGCCGGAGATGCTGCCGTCCTTGTCCAGGGTAACGACGCAGGTGATGCCGTCGCGGGTGCCGGTGACGACCCAGCCGTCGCCGCCAGGACGTGGCTGAGGGCGGCTGTCGGGGTCGGTGGCGATGCTCTTGAACCAGCCCTCGACCTGCTCCTTGGTGGTGCCGGGCGGGAAGAGCGTCTTGCCGGGCTCGGTGGACGAGGGCTTGTGGTCGCCATTACCCTTCCCGTCGCCGTCCCAGATCTTGTCCAACGCCCCGTCGCCCATCTCGCCGAAGCGGCGCATGTCGTACCTGGCGTCGGCGAAGTCGGGGTCGTCCCAAGGGTTGGTCCTCTTGGGCGCCTCGGGCTCGGATGTGTCGGCGTCCTTCGGGCGGCCCTCCCCGGCGCGCTTGATGCCGTGCTGCTGGGCTGGTCCCACGCGCTTGGGCATCAATCCCGGGTTGAACTTGGGACGGTTGGGGCCGTCGCCGCCACCGCCATGGGGTGGGGTGGGGCCTGAGGGGTGCTTGTGGAGACCCGCCACAGCGAACAGGACCACCAGGACGGCGGTGGTCCGCAGAGCCGCCATGAGTTGTCGCATCGAGGGCCGCCTAGACGTCGAGGAGTGCGCGAAGGCTGGAGAGGCTGGTGATCAGGCCCATCAGCCAGCCGAAGATGCGGCCGGTCCAGCGGACGACGGCGATTGCGAGCTGGGAGGCGACCAGCGGTGTGGCGAAGCCGAGAGAGAAGACCACCTCGGCCAGCCACACCACGACCTTGGCGATGCAGTCGGAGATGAAGGCGCGCACGACCTCCCGCACCGTCTGCACCAGGATTCCCGCGCCGCGGGTTGCGGCACCCATGCCGGCGGCCGTACCCGCGAAGATCCCGGCGACGTCGATGTTGATGGTCAGGATGTCGCGGTAGGCGTCGGCGGCGGCGCCCTGCCATCCGTCGAGGTCGCCGACCAGCCGCGCCTTGAGGTCCTCGGCGATGGAGAACAGCTCACTGGCCATGTTGTCCCAGGTCAAGGCGTGCGTCTCGATGGTCTCGGGATCACCGGCGAGCCAGTCGAGGGCCTGCTTCAGTGGCTCGACCTGCTCGATGGCCCACTCGATGCCCATCGACAGGAGCGTGCTGAACGGGTCGATGGCGATGGACGCCCCGTCGAGAGCGGCACCCAAGCCCGCGACTGAGCCGTCGATCCAGCTGCCGGAGTCGATGGCGTCCTTGATGCCCATGTAGTCGTCGGCGAGCGGCAGGCCGGTCCAGCCGTCGCGGTGCGCGGCGCTTGTCGAAGCGATGTCGGCGGTCGTGGCGACCAGTGGGTTGGTCATGAGAGGGCGCCGGGCCGGCTCAGGTCGCGGAGTGGAAGGAGTTGAAGCCGTCGGTGGTCGACTCCTCGGCCCGCTGGTAGGCGTCGGCGTTCTTCTTGATTCCCGCGGCGAGCAGCTCGATGTTCTCGGCAAGCATCCCCACGCCCTTGTCCTGGTCCCGGTGGCGTCCCTCCAGGATGGGTGGCAAGAACTGGCAGAGCTGCCCGTAGGCATCATCGGCCTGGAAAATGGTGGCGCTCGCGGCCATGACGGCGGCGAAGCGGTCGTGAATGGCCGACATGGCCGTCGCGTGCGCGCGCAGCGCCTCGACGTCGACCTCGAACCCCCCGTGCATCAGTATCGCCCCTCTTCGTCCTCGGTGTCGGCGGTCCGGAATCCGGCCAGCAGGGCCCGGCCGGTCGCCGAGTCGGCGCCGACCGTCTCCCGCACGACCTCGGCGGCGGCCTCGGCGAGCTTGACCCGCGCGTTGCGATAGGCGCCCATGATCGCCTGCTGCGTCTGCTCCAGGCTCACGCGCTGCACCCGCGCGGAGAGTCGGACGTCGGCCATCGCCCCCGTGGAGTCGACAGTGACCTCGACGATCCCGTGGGCGTCGCTGGCTGTGACCCGCAGCGCGCGCAAGCCGGCAGCGGCGGCCTGCGCGTCGGCGGCCCGACGCAAGGCATTGGCCTGCCATGCCTCCAGGCGTTCCCGCGCATCCTCGGCGTCCAACAGCGGATTGACCATCGGGCCTCCCTCTCCGTTGCCGAGCAGGGGTTTTGGAGGCGTCAGTGTAGCCGCGGCCCGCCACACCAGGATTGCCGAGCGATTGCGGCGTGATCCGGTCAATGTGGATCGCGGCGACGTGGGTGCTGATGATCGCCTTGCGGGCAGCGGAGAGTCGAGGGTGATGAGAAGATCGATCTTCCGTCCTGATGCTGCGCCCTGGCGACCGAGAAACCCTTGGAGGCGTCGTGCCGAGCGTGCTGGACTTACTAGCGGGTCCGGTCTGCCTCGGTTTTGGCGTGCTGTTCACGCTACAAGCAGCACGGCGCCTGCGGTCGGAACGACGCTATGGCCCGCAGCCGCCTCCCAGAGAAGTCCTCAGCGGGCGAGAGTTGCTGTGGGAGGGTCTTGCCGTGGCCCTTCTCGGGACCGTCAACATGCTCGGAAGGCCCTGGACTCTTCTGGCGATTCCAGCCGTGGTCGTGCTTGTGGCCATCGGGCTGCGCATCTTCTTGCGCTTGACTCGGGACCGGTCACGCCGGGCAAGCTGAACGTTCCTTGTCTCAGGCTATTGGTGTTCAGTCCCGGAAGTTGAACAGCAGTTCGCCGACCGTGGTCGGCGGCCGGCGCGTAGATGGACGGTGGTGCTACGGCGGGCCGAGGTCAACGATTCCGCCGATTCTCGCGACGATGCCGTCTGCGGTGTGTGTCGCGCTGGCGAAGACCGATGATGGGCTTTGGTGCGTGTCGCCCTGGTGGATTTCGATCGCGCTGTTGCCTGATGTGTCGAGCAGGTGAGCGGCGAGGCAGCCGACACTGTTGGCGTTTGCGATGTCCTCGTCGACGCCGATCGCTGGGGCGAACATCCGGGCTGCGCCCGTTCCTGCGGTCGGGGGCAACGCGTAGGTGAAGCAGCCGAGATACCCCAGTAGCCGACACTCGGTTGCCAGCCGATCGAAGTCGGGCTGCATGGACAGCAGTGTGCGG
This sequence comes from Micromonospora sp. NPDC005205, assembly GCF_040608275.1. Taxonomy (NCBI): domain Bacteria; kingdom Bacillati; phylum Actinomycetota; class Actinomycetes; order Micromonosporales; family Micromonosporaceae; genus Micromonospora; species Micromonospora sp. NPDC005205. The sequence goes on along the minus strand of NZ_JBEXHV010000006.1, from coordinate 240,871 downwards.
CGATCCCGGACGGGAACGAGGAGTCGTGGCATGCCGGGCGACGCGACCCGTAGGTCGGCGGCGATGTCTGCTCGTTCCAGGCCGAGGGCCGCGATGATGTCACCGCCAGTCGCGTCGGCATGGTCCGACAAGGCGATGACGCCCTGGTCGAACCAGACCTCAATGCCGTCATGGCGCCGGATGGCGGTTGTGGCGAAGGTGCGGCCTCCGCTGCGCTGGCGGCCGTGGTGCTCCGTTGCGCCGCTGCGGTCCAGCAGGACGGCCTGCGCGGCGATGGTGCCGTGCCCGCAGTTCGGGAGCTCTCCGGTGCTGGTGAAGAACCGCACCCTGGGTGCGTCCGCCGTGGTGGTGTCGATGAACGCGGTGTGGGAGGTGCCGGCCCTCAGGGCGATCGCGTGCCGTTCGGCGTCGATGAGCATGGCATCGTCGATCACGACTGTGGTGGGGCTACCGCCTTCCCCGTAGCGGGTACAGGCGTTCACCACCGCCACTGGTGGGATGCGAGCCATGACCAGACTCCAATGCTTCGGATTCAGAAGCACGGTAGCGATTTCGCTTCCGGAGCGCCAGGGCAGACGTTTCGCAGGTTCAGGCCTTGTCGTCCACGCTCAACGTCGAGGACCATGCGTCGGACCAGCGAACGAGCGGGCGCAAGGCCTGGTAGGCGCCACGGCCGAGGTCGGTGAGCGCATAGGCCGTGTCCGCCTGCTGAGCGACGAGGTGGGCGTCGAGCAGTTCGGTCAGCCGCTGCCGCAGAACGCTGGATGACATGTTGTCGCAGCGCTGCTGGAGCGCGCGGAAGCCGACCGGCCCATGCTGCAACTCCCAGATGATGCGCAGGTTCCAGCGACGCCCGAACAGGTCGAGGGCGGCCATGAGGGGTCGTCCGGTACTCGATCCGCGTACCGGCTTGCCCGGCCTGGGTGCCGTCATCGCCTGCGCCGCTCCTCTTGATGCTTCGATATTCGATACAGTACCGTCCGACGTACTGGTTCGATTTCCGAAGCGATCGGGGCTGCTTCGTGAAGCGATTGCGCACTGCGTTGTGTGACCGGTTGGGCATCGATCTGCCAATCATTCAGGCGCCCGTTGGTTCCGCGGCGGTACCGGAACTGGCGGCGGCGGTGTCCGAGGCCGGTGGTCTTGGCATGCTGGCGTTGACGTGGCAGACCCCCGATCAGGCACGGCGGAGCATCCTGCGTACCCGGGAGCTCACCACCCGGCCGTTCGGGGCAAACCTGGTTCTCGACTTCCCGGTGGACGATCTGCTCACCGTGTGCCTGCAGGAGAAGCTGCGGATCATTTCCACCTTCTGGGGCGACCCGTCGCCGGTGCACGGCCGGATTCACCGGGCCGGCGCGCTGCACCTGCACACGATCGGTGACATCGCCGAGGCCGTGCAGGCTGTCACGGCCGGGGTGGACGTCGTCGTGGCCCAAGGCTGGGAGGCAGGTGGTCACGTCCGCGGCGGCACGACCACGATGTCCCTGGTGCCGGCGATCGTCGACGCGGTCGGGCCGGTGCCGGTGGTGGCTGCGGGAGGCATCGCGGACGGGCGTGGCGTCGCGGCGGTGCTCGCTCTCGGCGCCCAGGGCGCCATGCTGGGCACCCGCTTCCTGGCCGCTGCCGAAGCCGCCACCCACGAGGTGTACCGGCAGCACCTGATCGCGGCCACCGGAGCGGACACCGTACACACCGTCTGCTTCGACGGCGGATGGCCGAACGCCACGCATCGCGCGCTACGCAACACGACCCTTCAGCGTTGGCAGGCGGCCGGCTCGCCGCCCGCCCCACTGCGACCCGGCGAGGGTGATGTCGTCGCCATCGACGCGTCCGGCGAGAGCCGACCTCGATACGAGGACCTGATTCCGATGCCCGGGATGACCGGTGACCTGGCAGCCATGGCCCTGTACGCGGGTCAGTCCGTGAGCCTCGTCCACGACGTCCTGCCCGCTGCCCGACTGCTCCACGACATCGCCGGTCAGGCCGCCGCCACCGTCGACCTGCTGCAGAGCCAGGCGACGTGATGTCCATTCCATCTGCGGTGTTGTTCGATGTCGACGGCGTGCTGGTCGACTCCTATCCGGCATACCGGCGGATCTGGAGTCGATGGGCGACGCTGCGCCACCTCGACCCGGACCTGGTCTGGTCCCATACCCACGGCCGCCGGCCCGTCGACACCATCGCGGTGGTGGCCCCGCACCTCGACGTTGACGCCGAGTACCGGCTCGTTCGAGAAATCATGGCCGCCGAAGGCGACGCCTTCCCCGTCTACCCCGACGCCGCCGCCGTGTTGAGGCTGCTCGATGGTTACCCGTGGGGTGTGGTCACGTCGGGTCGAACGCCGACCGTGAAGCAGCGGCTGCGTGCTGGCGGCCTGCCGGATCCTCCCGTCCTGGTTGACAGCAGCCAGGTCCGGCGCGGCAAGCCGAGCCCCGAGGGCTATCTGCGCGCGGCGTACCTTCTCGGCACCCCCGCAGCGAACTGCCTTGTGATCGAGGACGCTCCCGCCGGAATCGAAGCAGCCCGGCTCGCTGGCATGACGGTCGTCGCCGTCCGCACCACACACCCTGCCGGCGAACTGACCGGCGCCCACCACCGTGTCGACACCCTCGGGGACACGATCCCCCTCCTCGCGGACTGGCTGAACGGGCCTCGACCATGAACGAGGTGACCGAACAGATCGATCTGGTGGTCCTCGGGGCAGGCCCGGGCGGCTACGTCAGTTCGGCTGTCGCTGGTTCTGGAAGTCGTTGGCCCAGCGACAGAAGGGTCCTCGCGCTGTGCCGAGCCGCAGGCAGCCTGCCCGCTACCATCCACGCGTGACACGAGCCCGTCGATGGATGCGGTGGATCTTTCTCGTCAGTGGTGCGGTCTTTCTGGCGACGGGTGGCTACTGGCTCTTCACCACAACCCGGGCGCAGGCCAACGGGCAGGCGGGTTGGACCGGTGGGTTCATCGCGGTAGCTGGGTTGGCGTTCGGGATGGCCCAGGTTGTTCTCGGCGCCTTGGCGCTGCGCCGACAGCAGCCGGCCCGAGGCGTAGCGCCGACCGTGGCACCCCCGGGAACACCAGGGATGATCTCGCTTGCCGTGCCGGAGCCAGCCGCGTTCACGCGGGGCCGTGACGAACTGGTCGGCGAGCTCACCGGGCTCAATCGCGGGTGGTACCAGCCGGCGGCGCGGGTACGGGTGCTGCACGGCATGGGCGGTGCGGGCAAGAGCACCGTGGCTCAGCTGGTGGCCAGGCGATTCGCCGATCGTAAGGGAAAAGTCTGGTGGGTCTCGGCGGCGAACGCCACCGCCCTGCAGACCGGCATGCGGCAGCTCGTCGCCGATCTCGGCGCCTCCGATCACGACATTCAGCGAGCCTGGTCCGGGCTCACCGGCGCTCCGGATCTGCTCTGGAGGCTCCTGTCCGCCGTTCCCGGACGCTGGCTGCTGGTCATCGACAACGCCGACGACACCCGGTTGCTGGGACTGGACGGTGAGCCGGTCACGTCCGCTCGGGGGTGGGTCCGGCCGGTGCCGAACCGTCGGGGCTTTGTACTGATTACAACTCGCGACGGCGACCCCGAGGTGTGGAACTCCACCTGGTGCCGAATGCACCCGATCCCGATGCTGTCCTCCTCCGACGGTGCGGCCGTACTGCTCGAACATGCCGGGAACCGCGCGGGTGGCGTACGGGAGGCCGTCGCACTGTCCCAGCGTCTCGGCGGCCTGCCGCTGGCTCTCGGTCTGGCCGGCCGCGCCCTGGCCGACGCACAGCAATTGCGGCTACCCGGCATCGCGACCACCTTCGCGGCCTATCAGGCCGCGATCGATCAGCTCGGCGGGCTCACCATCGGCGAGGCCGTAAGCCGTACCTGGGAAATGTCGCTCGACCTGCTCGACAGTCGTGGCCTGCCTGACGCCCGGTCGCTGTTGTGGCTCCTCGCAACCTTCGCCGACGCGCCGATTCCGACCGGGCTGCTGGGATCACCGTTGAATCCCCGCGATACGCAGGAGTTGCTGCGCGCCCTGACCACACTTGGCCTGATCACAGTCGAGGATGGCGAGCAGGACACGGCGAGCCTGCGCATCCATCCGCTCATCCGCGCCGCCGCTGATCCGGTGGCTCAGTTGAGCCTGGCGGTCACACTGCTGGCCGGATTCGCCGACGGCGACCCGGACGACTCCGGGCACTGGCCACAGTGGCAGGCCGCTGCCCCGCATGCCTTCCACCTGCTGAACCAGGCAGCCCGCACCACCGACACCGACCTGATCATCCGTGCCGCTCGCATTGCCGAAGACGCCGCCCGTCACCTCAATGCCACCGGGCTGTACGCCGTAGCCCTCGACCACCTGAGCGCCCTGCGGTCCATCCGGGAACGGGAGCAGGGCGCACACCATCCCGACACCCTCACCATCCGGTACCGCCTGGCATACACAACCGGATTCGCCGGCGATCCGGTGGCCGCCCGCGATCAGTTCGCCGCGCTGTTGTCCGCTCAGGAACGGGCGCTGGGCGCCGACCACCCGGACACCCTTGACACCCGCAACCAGCTGGCCCGCTGGACCGGAGAGACCGGCGACATCGTGGCGGCCCGTGATCAGTACGCGGCACTGCTGCCCGTCCAGAGGCGCATCCTCGGCCCAGAACATCCGGCCACCCTCGCGTCGTGGCAGGGCCTCGCTCAATGGACTGGCTGGGCCGGCGACGCAGCCGCTGCCCGCGATCAGTTCGCCGCGCTGCTACCGGTCCGGGAACGGGTACTGGGCGACGAACACCCGGACACGCTGGCCACCCGGCATCGGCTGGCCCAGTGGACCGGCTGGTCGGGCGACGCCAAGGCGGCCCGCGACCTGCTCATCGGCGTGGCCGACAGTTTCCGCCGGACACTCGGTGGGGAGCACCCGGATTGCCTGCACGCCCAACATCACCTGGCGCGCTGGATCGGATACGCGGGCGATGCCGCCGCTGCTCGCGATCGATTTGCCGCGCTGCTGCCCACCCGCGAGCACGTCCTGGGCCCGGAACATCCCAACACCCTGGCCACCCGCCATTGCCTTGCCCTCTGGATCGGATACGCGGGCGACGCCGCCGCGGCACGAGATCTGTTCGCCGCACTCGTCCCCGTCCGCGCACGCGTCCAAGGTCCGGAACACCCGGACACGCTGGGCAGCCAGCACGAACTTGCCTCTTGGACGGGGAAAGCGGGCGACCCCGAAGGCTCCCGGGCCCAATTCGCCGCGCTGCTGCCGGTTTGCGAACGGGTGCTGGGCACCGACCATCCCGACACCACCGACACCCGCCGCAAACTGATCGAGCTTCTGGACGGAACCACCAGGCCAATCCCCAACGGCGATCGCGGACAGTGGGATCCATGAGGACCATGGCGACCTATCGCCTTCTTGGTGCCGGGGACCGTACCGCCGCGCATGTGACGCAGCTTCTGGGCATCCAACCGAGCGTCTCGTTCGAGGCGGGCACACCGGTCGGCGCCAAAAGTGCGGCGACGCACAAGGAGTGCGGCTGGCTGCTCAGTAGTGCGGAAAGTCCTGAGAGCGACGTCGAACTTGCCGAGCCGTTGGAGGGCCTGCTCGACATTCTGGGGCCTGTGGCGGACCGGCTATGGCAGCTCGTCGAAGCGGGCTACCAGGCGAACTGGTTCTGCTACGTGGGCTCCCACGCCACGGAACATGCCGTGGAACTTGACCGCGACCTTCTCCATCGGTTGCTCAAGTTGCCGGGTGGCCTGTGGCTGGACGTCTACGGGGACGACGAGGGAGACCGCTGAACATGCTCTGCCTGCTGCGAGGATAGCGGCGGGCGCATCGCGGTACAGGCCGCCGACGGTTGCTGTCCTCATTCCAATGCCGCCGTATCGGCCGGTGTCGCCGCCCGCACCCCTTGACCCGTACAGGAGCGTCGGGATGGCCGGGGGCGAGTCGCATCACCGGCAGGCGTTGGGGGTACGTGCTGTCGATGCGCCTACATCCTGGTGAGGTCGAAGCCGGTGGCTGGCAGGTCGTGACCGTGTTCGACGCCGTTCAGCAGTTACGCGACGCATCACCACACGTCCGCGGGCGTCCGCGGGTGATCGCCATCGACGGCCGGGGTGGCGCAGGCAAGACGACCCTGGCTGGGAGGCTGCGTCAGGTGGAACCCAGCTCGGCCATCGTGCACACCGACGACGTGGCCTGGAACCACGCCTATTTCGACTGGGGCGGCATACTCACCGAGAACGTCCTGCGACCCCTGCACCGGGGGGAACCGGTGGACTTCCGTCCCGACGCCTGGACCAGTCACGATCGTGCCGGATCGATCATCGTCCCCGCCGACCTCGACTTCGTGTGGGTCGAGGGCACCGGCATTATCCGGGAGGAAGTCGCCCCGTGGCTGGACGCCTCGATATACCTACAGGGCGATCTTGACGAACAGGAGCGCCTGTTGGTCGATCGCGACGGGAACTCTTCCGAACAGCGAGAACACGTGGCGAGTTGGCTGCGGGAGGAACTGCCCTTCATGCTGCGAGAACAGCCGTGGCTCCGAGCCACCCTGATCGTCGCAGGCCCTTCGCCGGTGGATCACGACCCGGACACCGAACTGGTCGTAGCCCGACCGCCGAGCCTCTAGAACCTGAGCGCCGCAGCACTACCGGGTCGCGGATCAGATGAGCCGATGGGCTGGTCGGCGGCGGTGTGTGGAGGGCGACTGCGTTGGCTGGCGTCATCGGGCAAGATCGGCGCATGGTCAGTGTCAGCCAGGAGTCCAGTGACGAGACCGCGCAGCGGTTGCGGCGGGTCATCGCGGCCGCCGAGCTGGTCATGTTCGATGGTGAGTGGTCGTTCTTCGAGGCGCCGCTCACCCAGCCACCGGCCTTGACGGCTGACCTGCTGGCCGTGGTGCGCGACGAGGACCGCTGGTCCTGGCTGGCACCGGGTGCCGGGACCGATGGTGAGCGCTTCGCGGTGTTCTCGGTGCACTTCCCGCCCGACGTGGACAACAGCGGGTTCGTCGGATGGCTGGCCACCGAGTTCAACGCCGGCTGGGCACCGGCGTGTTCGTCATCTGTGGTCACAACAGCGAGCGCGGTGGCATCTACGACTACTGGGGCTGCCCGGCACAGGTCCGCGCCGAGGCCGCGCAGGTCCTTGCTGAGCTGCGCGCCGGTCGGTAGCCGTCCGCACCCGGTGGCCGATGTCTCGTACATCGGGAGGTTGCTGGTCCGACACCAGCACCAACCACCCTCAGTAGGATGCTGAAATGTCTCGGCCGGTGATCTTCGACCTCTTCCATACCCTGGTTCACGGTGCCGATGACGAGCGTGACCGGGTCGTGGGCGAGATGGCGCTCGTGGTCGGGGTGGCTCCGGCCGCGCTGGTCGCCGCCTATCACGCCAGCTGGCGTGACCGGCTGGTCCGGTGGGAGGTGGAGGAAACCGTCCGCATCCTTGCCGGACGCCTTGGCGGCACGCCAACCGACGAACAGGTAGCACGGGCCGGTGAACATCGCCGTGCCCTCGCGCGCCGGGTGTTGGGCGCTGTCTCGACCGCCACCCTGGACGTGCTCGACGTGCTGCGCGACGGCGGGCATCCACTGGCCCTCATCAGCAACGCCACCTCCGAGACCGCCGAGGCATGGCCGCAGAGCCCGCTCGCCCGCCGCTTCGACGTCGCGGTCTTCTCGTGCGAAGTCGGGCTTGCCAAGCCCGACCCGGCGATCTACCGCATCGCCGCTGAGCGCCTGGGCGTCGCGCCGGCTGAGTGCGTCTTCGTCGGTGACGGCGCAGACGGCGAACTGGCCGGCGCGGCAGCGGTCGGCATGACCGTGCTTCGTACGACTGAGCACAACGACACCGACCCGAGTTGGGGCGGACGTGCGTTCGCCAGCCTTGGCGACCTGTCGACCCTGCTGCACGAGCCGACCGTGCTGTCTTCCGCTTCGACGACTGACGGTCGGCCCGGCTGACCACCTCAGCGAGTGAGACGCCCCCGCCGACCGAAGCCAGCGGGGACGCACCGTTGGCAGCCGATTGGGGCTACTGCTCGGCGCCGACGAGGCTGGGCGAGTCGCCCTCTCCCGACACCTTCGCACTCACCAATGAGGTGAGCACCGACAGCACCGCCGCACCGGACGCGATCCCACCGGCCGCTGCCCAGTCCGCCTGCCACGCGTTGAACACGACGTCAGCGCCCCAGTAGAGCAGCAAACCCTGCGCGGCGCTCTTCACCGCCCGCTCGGCGGTGGCCTTCCAGAACTTTGTGGTGAACATCGTGGTACCTCCAGGGGGTTGTTCATCGGACGGTCCATACACCAAGAATGCCTGGTCAGAGGCCTTAAGTGCTTGCCGTGCTGTCCGGGGCGGCGAGGGCGACGCTGACGGCGCGAGTAGCCGGACACAGCTGACGCCGATCAGGGCTGTCGGCGGCCGTGAGGCAACGCCACCTGGTCGTCGGCTCCGTGGCTGATCGACCGAGTGGTTGGGTGTCCCCGCCGACCTGGCCTGTGGTTTGTCACAAACCAACCGCGACGATCGACGATCCTTTCGAAGCCACCTCGGAAGGGAGCAAACCGGATGCTTATCGTTGTTCTCGGTGCGAACGGAGGCACAGGCCGTCGCCTGGTACGGCAGGCGCTCGACGCCGGCCATGATGTACGGGCGGTGACCCGGCAGCCGCAGTCGTTCCCGGTCAGAGGCCCTGGCCTGGAGGTGGTGGCCTCCGATGCCACCCTGGAGGTCCCGCTGAGTGGTGCCGCCGTGGTGCTGTCGACGCTCGGAACGCCGTTCACTCGGCGACCGGTGAGGCTCTACAGCCAAAGCACCGCGGCTGTCCTGGAGGCGATGCGCCGCGAGGGTGTGCGGCGGCTCGTCGTTGTCAGTTCCAGCGCCACCGAGCCGCATCACCATGCCGATGGCGGGTTCCTGCTCAACCGCGTCATCCAGCCGCTGGTCACCGCCACGATCGGCAAGTCCACCTACGACGACATGCGGCGCATGGAGAAGTTGGTGCGGGACAGCAACCTCGACTGGACGATCGTGCGCCCGTCAGGGCTGTTCGACAGCGACAGCGTCACCCGCTACCGGCTGACCGAGAGTCGCTCTGACGGTATCTTCACCAGCCGCGCCGACCTGGCGGCCTGTCTCCTGGCCCAGGCCACCGACACCGCCTGGGTCAGGCGGACCGTGGCCGTCACCACCGACAAGGACACTCCGACGCTGTTGGCGATGCTGCGGCGGGAAGCGTTCGGGAAATAGGGACACATGGACGACCAGCAGTGGTTCGCCGAGCAGTTGGCGCAGCACCGCCCGCATCTGCGGGCCGTCGCCTATCGACTGCTGGGCTCGCAGGCTGAGGTCGACGACGCGCTGCAGGAGGCGTGGCTGCGAACGACGCGCGCCGATCCGACCGCGATCACCAACCCCGCGGCGTGGCTGACCACGCTCGTCGGGCGGGTGTGCATCGACATGCTGCGGGCCCGGCATGCGCGCCGCGAGCAGTTGAGCGCGACCTGGGAGCCGCTGGTCAGTGAGTACGGGGATCCGGAGCAAGCCAGCCTGCACACCGACGCGGTCGGCATCGCGCTGCTCGTGGTGCTCGACAGCCTCGAGCCCGCCGAACGGCTCGCGGTTGTTCTGCACGACATGTTCGGCATGCCGTTCGAGGAGGTGGCCGCCGTTGTGGGACGTACACCGGCCGCCACCAGGCAGCTTGCCAGCCGAGCCCGGCGGCGACTACGCGATGGCGCTCCGCAACCCCGGGCTGGCCTGCCTGCCCAGCGACGCGTCGTCGACGCGTTTCTGGCCGCCGCCCGCGCCGGCGACTTCGACGCCCTGCTCAGCCTGCTGGACCCCGACGTGGTGTTCCGCGCCGAGCACGGACGCCGTGCACGGCTCGCACCGGCCGTGCTCACCGGTGCCCGTGCCGTGGCCACCCGCGCGGCCGACGCCGGGCCACGGTTCGCGCGTCTCTGCGCCCCCGCGTTGATAGGTGGAGTCGCCGGGGTCGTCGCCCGTGACCGGCGCGGCCGGCCCGTCGCCGTCGTCGGCTTCACCATCCACGACGAACGCATCGTCGCCATCGACATGATCCTCGACCCGGACAAGCTCCGTTGATCGCCGACGGGCCCTGGACGGCCGTCCATCCATCCATTCGTCGGGCGGCGCCGCGGCCGGGCCGTACGCATCGTCGCCGCCGGCCTTGTTGGCACACCGTCGCAATGTCGTGCACCGATTGCGGCTGCCACAATGTGTCGACGGAGCCGGTGCGCGGACGCGGGGAGAATTCATGAGTGACTGGAACGACAAGATCATCGCGGAGTTTCGCGCCAACGGCGGGCAGGTCGGCGGTCAGTTCGCCGGCGCTCCGCTGCTGCTGTTGCACACGGTCGGTGCCAAGAGCGGCCAGCCTCGCCTGAGCCCGATGATGTACCAGACGGTGGACGGCGGCTATGCCGTGTTCGCCTCCAAGGGCGGCGCGCCCAGCAATCCGGACTGGTACTACAACCTGCTGGCCAACCCGAAGGTCCAAGCGGAGATCGGCACGGACAAGATCGAGTTGGTCGCCAGAGTTGCCGCCGGAGACGAACGGGAACGGATCTGGAGCGCGCAGAAGGTCGCGTATCCGGGCTTCGCCGACTATGAGCGGAAGACGACCCGCCAGATCCCAGTCGTCGTCCTGGAACCCGCGCCGTAGGCAGGGTCGGTACAACCACGTTCAGATCTGACACGTGAGCACGTCGGCGGGGGCGCCCCCGCCGACGTGCTCACCAGAAGACGGCGCCTACGGTTTGTGGGCGAGGAGCCCGACGAACGTGTGATAGGTGTCGGTCTGCACCGTAGTCGGTGCGTCCGGCTCTGGGCGCCACTCGGCCAGCGGCACCAGACCCGGCTCCAGCACCGTCAGCCCATCGGCGAACGAGAGGATCTCCTCGTCGGTGCGCCAGCGGCCGGTGCCGAGCGATTCGTTGAAGACCCGCTCGACCTCGCGGGCCTTGCGGGAGCCCTCCGGGTCTCGCTCACCCGGGTCGCGGAAGTGCGAGATCGCCACGTAGCTGCCGGAGGGCAGGGCGTCGATCAACGCGGCCGCCACCGCCTTCGGGTCCTCGTCGTCGCCGAGGTGATGCAGGATGGCGAAGAGCAGCAGGCCGATCGGCCGGTCGAAGTCGAGGAACCGGCGTACGTCAGGGTGGTTGAGGATCTCCTGCGGCTCCCGGATGTCCGCCTGGATCACCGTCGCGGTGCCCTCCGCGGCGAGCAGGGCCCGCCCGTGCGTCAGGACTATCGGGTCGTTGTCCACATAGACGACCTGAGCCTTCGGGTTCTGCTCGGTGGCGACCTCGTGCACGTTGCCCTGGGTGGGCAGCCCCGATCCGATGTCGAGGAACTGATCGATGCCCGCCTCGGTGACCAGGAACCGAATCACTCGACGCAGGAAGGCCCGGTTCGCCTGGCCGGCTGCCGGTCCGTCCGGTGTGATCCGCAGGGCGTGCTCGGCGACCTTCCGGTCGACCTCGAAGTTGTCCTTGCCGCCCAGGAAGAAGTCATAGACCCGGGCAACGCTGGGAATGTTGGGGTCGATGCCGGGGGGTGCCGCCTTGTCGCGGGTCACAGGCGTCTCCATTCGATCGGGATTGGCGCGGGCTCGGCTCTGCGGGCGGTGCCGGCGTTGCGGCGAGTGTAGCGATCGGAAGCATTGGATTTTGCCCCACTGGTATCGCTCCCAGCGAATCGCTCGACCGCAATCAATGGCGTCGGTAGGGACACAGTGGATCGTCGCCGACGTACGGCCACACCGCGCCGGAGCGACACGCTCCCGGCGATGGGGGAGAGGAGTGGCTATGGCCCGCAATGCGCCGGGTTGATCAGCGGCCGAGGCGTGAGACACGTTGGCGATCATCGATCTGTTGCTGCATCGTCGACGTGTGACAGGTGCTCCCTCGTCCTCGCTGATCGGCCGTCCGCGGCCGGGTCTGCTGGCCGCCGTCGTGCTGTCGACGGCGGTGCTCGCCAGCGCTCTGAGCGCCGCGCCGGCAGCCGACGCCGGCACCATGACGCCCGCCGCGTACCCGGCGATCGCCCCGGCGCCCGGTGGGGCCGCGGTGTCGGTCGCAGCGCCGGCCGGGACCGCCCCGCCACCGCCGACTGCGCCGTCCAGTACGCCGAGCACCTCGCCCGTTCCGCCGAGTGCCCCCACGAACCTGACCGCCAGCGAGGTCCGCAGCGCGTCGGTCACGCTCACCTGGACGGCCGCCACGTCAGGCTGCTGCGCCATCGCCGGGTACGACATCACGTACTACCAGGAGTTCGGCGACATCGTCTTCAGCGCCAGCGTCGGGGCCGTCACCAGCACCACGATCACCAGCTACCTTGGGGCGGGCCAGCAGTACACGTTCCGATTGATCGCCCGGGACAGCCTCGGGCAACGCTCGAACTGGTCGAATGCGCTGACAGTGGTCACCCCGGTGACGGACACCGGCCCGGACACCACCCCGCCGAGCGCGCCGCAGAACCTGACAGTCGGCGAGGTGACCGCCTCGACCGGCACGTTGTCCTGGTCGCCGTCGACGGACAACGTCGGCGTGCTCGGCTACAACGTCTACCGGTTCGACGGCTGGTTCACGTCGCAACTGGTCGCCACCGTGCCGGGTACCACGTACACGGCGCCGCTACCTGCGTCGGTGCCGCTGCGCAACCTGTACTACGTGCGGGCCCGGGACGCGGTAGGCAACGTGTCGATCGCGTCCAACACTGTCACCCTGCCCACGACGACGACCACTCCGCCGCCCTCGACCTGCCGGGTGACCTACCGGAACCAGTCCGAGTGGCAGGGCGGTTTCGTGGCCACTGCGACAGTCCACAACGCCGGGACGGCCCCGATCGACGGCTGGATCGTCACTTTCAGCTTCCCGGGGGACCAGCAGGTCACCTCGGGGTGGAACGCCACGATCGGCCAGACCGGGGCCGTCGTGACCGCTCGCAACGTCGACTGGAACCGCGTCCTCGCGCCAAACGGCTCTGCGACCTTCGGCGTGCAGGGGCGGTGGGGCGTCAGTGACGCGCCGCCGACCGGCTTCGCGCTGAACGGCGCTCCCTGCACGGTGGGCTGAAGGAGTCTCGTGAACACACATTCGGCCACACCCCACCACCGCCGTGCCAGGGCGCTGCTCGCGGCCGTCGCAGTCGGCGTCCTCGGCGTCGCCAGCACGCTCGGCGGCGCGCCCGCGCCCGCCTCCGCCGCGAGCACGCTCACCATGCGGGGTGCCGACGTCTCCTCGTTGCAGCGCAGCCTGGATCTGGGCGCCAGGTACTACGACGCCGGTGGCGTCGCCCGCGACCCACTGGACATCTTGAAGTCCGTCGGCGTCAACTACGTCCGGCTGCGCGTCTGGAACAACCCGGTCAGCGGCTACAACAACAAGAGCGCGGTGCTGGGTCAGGCGAGGGCGGCCAGGGCGAAGGGCCTCAAGGTGCTCATCGACTTCCACTACTCCGACACCTGGGCCGACCCGGGAAAGCAGTACAAGCCGGCCGCCTGGGTCGGCCACAGCCTCAGCCAACTGCGTACCGACGTCTACGCCTTCACCTACGACGTCTGTTCCAGCCTGCGGGGGCAGGGCACCCTGCCGGACAGTGTGCAGATCGGCAACGAGATCAACGTCGGGATGCTGTGGAACGAGGGCAAGGTCGTCAACAACGACTTCGCCCCGCTGGCCGGCCTGCTGAAGCAGGGCTACAACGCGACGAAGGCGTGCGGCAGCGGCATCCCGGTGATGATCCATACCGCCAACGCCGACAGCAACGCCAACGCCCGATGGTTCTACGACGGCATCCGAGCGCAGGGTGTGCAGTGGGACATCACCGCGCAGTCGTACTACTGCATGTGGCACGGCAGCCTGGCGAACCTCTACAACAACATCGTCGACCTGCGTGGGCGCTACGGCAAGCCGGTGGTGATCGTGGAGACCGCGTACCCCTTCACCCGGAACAACGCGGACAGCGAGCCGAACGCCATCGGCGACGCGACCTGTGACGGCATCAGCGCGACCTGGTCCGGGCAGGCCCAGGAGTTCGACTGGGTGCAGAACACCGCCCGCAACGCGGGGGCCATCGGCGTCTTCTACTGGGAGCCGACCTGGTACGCCGTCCGCGGCAACGGCTGGGACCCGGCCAACATCAACGGCACCGGAAATCAGTGGGACAACATGGCGGTCTTCGACTGGTCGGGGCGGGTGAACCCGGGCGTACGGTGGACGCCCTGACCCCGTCGGACGTGCGGCCACGGCTCCTGGCCACCGCCACGATCGCGAAGCGCTCCTCGACAGCCACCTGCCGATGCTCGACCTGGTCGACAGCCTGGCCAGTCGTACAACGAGCATCCCGACTACCGCAAGGAGTGGCGGCCCTAGCTGTTCGGCGGGCCACCCCTGGTGAGGCAGGTCGAGACGCGCGAGCTGCGTCTCCTGCTGGGTGACAAGGGGTACGCGCGAAAGCCGGTCGGAACGGAGGGTCTGCCTCGGGTTGGTTCGTCGCTCTCCGGCTATCTCGATCGAGCTGACGCGATCCACGGATGCCCGGGAACAACAGCGCTGTCCAGTGTCCGTGGGTCGATGCTCCACTGACCAGCGAGTGTGAGCACTGTTTCCTCATCCGGCCACGGCGAAGTCTCGTCATCGTCGTCGTCCCACGGTTCGTCCTCGTCAGGGGCTAACCCGACTCCGAGCGCCTGCTCCTCCAGCGTGCGTTCGCCGACGTCGAACAGTGCCTCGCCGCGCTCGCCGAGGTAGGCGAATGCTCGCTCCACCACGCCACCCCGGGCGCGCCCCCACCCGTGATATTCAACGACGCGATGAGTGCCGAAGTACTGCACCTCACCGAGCAGCCGGCTCAGCGCCGCCAGCCAAACGGCGAATCGGTCGTCTTCGGGGGCACAAACGTCTCTCGAAACGGCGAGCGTCCACCGGTCAAGCGGCGGCGTGAGCAGCCACTGGCCGTGGTCGTCATACGCAGCGGTGACCGCACCACGCCAGGTGGCGGGAGTGGGACGGCTGAGGTTCAGCGCGGCAGCGACGGTATCGGCGTCCCGGTCACGGACGGCGAGCCACTCAAGCTTGTAGCCGAACCCGATCGCGGCGTCGGGAACCATCAGCGGTTGAGGTAGGCGGTCAGGCCGCCGAGTTCCTCGCTGGCGATGAACACCGACCGCACGTTGAGGATGGCCTCCTCGACGTGGGCGGGGCAGCCCCACGCCGCGTCACCCCACGAATCGGCGACCTTGACCTCGGCTGGCGCCGTGCACCCGGCGGCGCCGCCGAGCTGGCAGTGCTCGGGGTGCGGCGCGGCAGCCTGCGCGGCCGCGGCGGCGCGCATCTGGGTGGCGAGTTCAGCCGCTACGGCGGCGCGCTGCTCAGCCTCGGCGCGCAGTTCCCGCTCCACGCGCAGCACCTTGGCCAGCTCGTCACTGGCGGACTTGGCGCGTGCCTCGGCGGCGAGTTTCGCCTGCTCGATGTGGTGGCGTTCGATGGCCAGGGCTGCCGTGCCGGCGAAGAGCCGGGTGAGGGCGATGTCGGTGTCCTGCGGGACGCGTGGGGTGCGGTGATACATCGCGAAGGTGCCCAGCAGGCCGCCGTCGCGGGCCAGGATCGGCGTGGACCAGCAGGCCGCCAACCCGGCCTGGTCGGCCAGCCCCCGGAAGTCGTCCCAGAACGGGTCGGTGGCGATGTCGGTGACGATCACCGGTTCCCGCCGGTGGGCGGCGGTGCCGCACGAACCGACACCTTCGCCGGTCGCGATGCCGTCGATGGCCTGGTTGTAGAAGTCCGGCAGGCTCGGCGCGGCGCCGTGGCGCAGGTGTCGGGCGTCGGGATCGGCGAGCAGCACGGAGACGAGCACCTCCTGCGGTGCGAGGTTCTCGATGCAGCGGGCCATCCCGTCGAGCACCTCGGTCAGGGGCGCCTGGCGGGCGATCTGCTCCAACAGGGCGCGGTGTTCGGCCATCAGCCGTTGGGCATGCTTGACCTGCGTGGTTTCCACGCCCAGCACACGGATGCCGGTCACGGTGCCGTCGGCGCCCCGGCGCGGCTCGTAGGTGAAGTCGAAGAACGCCTCCCGCGCCTGCGGGCCGCTGCCCAGCACCACCCGGACGTCACGGCCGGTGTACGGCTCGCCCGTGCGGAGGACCTGGTCCAGGAGCGCGATGAATCCCTGACCGGCCAGTTCAGGCATCAGTTCGGCGAGCGCGACCCCGATCCGGGCCCGCTCTTCGCCGATGGTGGCGAGGAACGCCGGGTTCGCCGTCTCCAGCAGGTGCTCTGGCCCGGCCAGCGAGGCGAAGACGGCGATGGACTGCCCGAACAGCGTCCGCAGGTCCTCCTCCGCTGCTTGCTCGGCAGCGGCCGGACGCGCAGCGGCAGTAGACCGTTGGCCTGGTACCGCGGTCATGGTGGGGGGTTCGCCTCTCGTCTGCGAATACGGGGACGTGTCACCGGTCGGTGCGGGTGGCCACCACTGCCCGGAAGGGGTTGGCTGAGGCCACCGCTGGTGCAGCGTACCCATGTGCCCGACATTCAGGTGTTACCCACCGACCAGACACCGCAACCTGACGCCCGACCGACGGCCTGATCTGGTCCGGCGTTCACCGGTGCCGGCTGCGCTCGGCGAGTTGCTTCAGGTTCAGTAACTGCCGCCGCGCCATGATCAGGTCGCCGACGGACAGCCCGGGTGCGGCCCAGCGGGGCGTCTGCATGACGACTTTGAGGAGCAGACGCGTGGTGTTCCGCTCCCAGGGCACCAGGACGTAGGACATGAAGGCGCCCATGATGGTGCTCGTGAGCTGCCTGCCGGGGTCGACCGAGACGATCCTCCCCAGCTTCCGTCCACCCGCAGTGGTGAACGCCTCTCCGACGTGAGGCTCGGGTAGGCCCTGCAACTCGCGAGGTGAGCGGCGGCCCAGGTTGTCGAGCCAGTCATACGAGTACGGGGCAAGCCTCACTTGGGCCACCCACGGCCACACCGCTGCGGGGGGCGCCGATACCGACACTCCCCGCCATGCCTGGAGAGCGGGTGAGACGACGAAGTCGTCGCAGGGATAGGACCGCGTCGTCTCGTTCCGGGTCACGCCCCACCGGTCACCGATCACGCATTCATCCTCCCGTCGCGGGATGGGGCTGCTCGTGCCACGGATCACCTGAGGCGCCGGCGGTGAGGTGCCGTTCGTAGCCGGCCACCTTGGCGTCGATGAGGTCGAGGCAGTCCTGCAGTTGGGTGAGCTGCTCGGTGACGTGGCGCTGGTGTTCGCGGAGCAGCTCGAGCCGTTCGGTCTCGTTGCCGCTGCCCTCGCGGACGAGTTGGGCCAGGCGGCCGATCGTCGTGAGCGGCATCCCGGAGGCCCGGAACTTCACACAGTTCGTCAGCCACTCGACGTCCCAGGCGCTGTAGACGCGCCTGCCTGACCCGTCACGGCGCACGTCGCTGGCCAACAGGCCCGCACGCTCGTAGAGCCGCAGAGTGTGCACAGTCAACCCGGTGCGCTGGGCCACCTGCCCGATGCTGAGGCCGCCGTCCGCCATGGCCTCGACCGTAGCCATTGACCTAGACCTCGGTCTAGCACCTAGCGTCCGCGGCATGACCTCCACCATGTTCGGTGCCCACAGCACTACTGCTGACGTCCTCACCGGAATCCACCTCACCGGCAGGACCGCCCTCGTCACGGGTGGTTACTCCGGCCTCGGTCTCGCCACGACCCGCGCGCTCACCCAGGCCGGGGCTCGGGTCGTCGTCCCCGCTCGCCGGCCCGACGCGGCGCGGCGGGCACTCGCCGATGTTGCCGGGGTCGAGGTCGACCAGCTCGATCTGGCCGACCTCGCTTCCGTCCACGCGTTCGCCGAACGGTTCCTGCGTGATCACCCCGCTCTGGACATCCTGATCGCGGATGCCGGAGTCATGGCCTGTCCCGAGACGCGGGTGGGGCCCGGCTGGGAGGCGCATTTCGCGATCAACCACCTAGGCCACTACGCGCTGGTGAACCTGCTGTGGCCCGCACTCACCACCGCCAGGGCGGCTCGTGTCGTCTCGGTGGCCTCCGGGCGCGACCCGGCGTGGCGGATCCGGTGGGACGACGTGCAGTTCGCACGCGGCTACGACAAGTGGGAGGCGTACACCCAGTCCAAGCTCGCGAACATCCTGTTCGCCCGCCACCTCGACATGCTCGGCGCGACGCACGGCGTCCGCGCCTTCTCTGTGAACCCCGGCTGGATCCTCACCCCTCTGCAACGACACCTCGCGGTCGAGGAAATGGTCGCCGCCGGCTGGATGGACGCGGAGGGTACTCCCGCGCCCGGCCTGTTCAAGACGGTCGAGCAGGGCGCGGCGACCCAGGTGTGGGCCGCCACGTCACCCCATCTCGACGCGAAGGGCGGCGACTACTGCGTGGACTGTCGCACCACCGATGGCAGCCCTACCGACAGCGGCGAAGCGGCCCGGCTCTGGGCGCTGTCGGCCGACCTGACCGGCCTCGACCTCGTCGGGTGAGCCTGAGTGGTGTCGCGGCGCCTCCACCACAGGCATGCCCCGATCGTGCCGCCGGGGTTGCGGAGGTCAGATCAGGGCCGCGCCGAGGGCGCGGAACGCGTCGGCGGGGAACGCCTTGTCGTCGCCTCCGTTGAGCACCTGGATCGCCACCTCGTCCGCGCCGGCCTGGTAGTGCTTCTCCAACCCGGCCACCACCTCTTCGACGGTGCCCCACGGGATCAGGGCGTCGACGAGGCGGTCACTGCCGCCGTCGGCGAAGTCCTCGTCGGTCCAGCCGAACCGCCGCAGGTTGTTGGTGTAGTTCGGCAGCGCGAGGTATCCGCTCGTGTACTGGCGGGCGGTGGCACGCGCGGTGGTGGCGTCCGCGTCGAGGACCACGGCGACCTCGGGAGCGAGCAGCCGGTCGGGCCCGATCGCCGCCCGGGCTTCGGCGGTGTGCTCGACAGGGACGAAGTACGGGTGCGCCCCGATCGAGCGGTCGCGGGAGAGTTCGAGCATCCGCGGGCCCAGTGCCGCCAGGATGCGCCGCTCGGGCGTAAGCCCGGCCGCGTCGAGGCCGTCGAGGTAATCGACCATTCGTGAGTACGGCTTGCGATAGTCGGTGCCGCCACTTTCCACCACCACCGCGTGGCTGGCGCCGAGACCGAGCAGGAACCGGCCGGGGTGCGCCTGCTCCGCGTCCTTGGCGAACGCCGCCGCCTCGGCTGGCGACGAGTGCCAGATGCTGAGGATCCCGGTCGCGACCCCGATGCGCGTGGTCCCGTCCAGGATCTCCCGGAAGCGGGGGGCGACGTTCTCGCCGAACCCACCGGAGAACCAGATTCGGGAGTAGCCGAGGCTCTCCAACTCCGTCGCGGCGTCGATGGCCGCGCCCTGACTCTCGCTAGCAAGGAAGAACGGTTGCCATACGCTCACGAGTCGTTGTGCCATACCGGAACCCTACGACCCTCAGCCGGTGACCGCTTCGGGTAACGCCGCCAAGGCTGATCCCGACGGCTGGCCGCGGTGTGGCCGGGCAGGGTTTGTGGGGCCATGAGCCGAGCCGGTTCACGGTAGGTTCGCGACATGGGTTCGATCTGGTCGGTGACCGTGCGGATCGGTTCGCTGTGGATCCTGACGGTGCTCCTCCTTGTGCTGTTCGCGCACGGCCTGCGTGTCGAGTACCTGCCGATCGAGGCGCTCACCGGCATCGTGTGGGCGGCGCTGCTCGGCACGGGCGCATTCCTGTCGAGCAGGCTGGCGAGGTCAGGGCGCGTCAGGAGCGCCACCGTGCTGCTGTGCGTCGCGGCCCTGGTCGCCTGCGACGTGGCGGTCGTCGTCGACAGTGCGTTGATCTACGACGGGGCCGGTTACTGGACGCTCGACGCTGGTGCCGGCCTGCCGTATTCCTACGCGCCGTTGTGGTACCCGGCGTCGCTGCTGCCGGGGATCGACATCGTCGGCATCGATCAGGCGACCATCACCGCTGGTGATGTCGAGTGGCAGGCGGAGCACGTCGCTCCGGTGGCCGTGGTGTTGACCATCGCGTCGGCCCTCTTCATCGCATTCGTGGCGCGAACGCTCTTCGGAGGTTGGCAGGCCAGCCCGGGAAGCCGGCTGGCACCCGCCGGCTCCTGAGTCACGGTGTGAGGCCGGCCTGGATCGCCAGGATGGCGGCTCCTACACGATCGCGGCTGCCGGTCTTGGCCAGCACGTTTGTCACGTGGGTCTTCACGGTACTCATGGACAGGTAGAGGCGT
The DNA here is from genome assembly GCF_040608275.1 of Micromonospora sp. NPDC005205. NCBI lineage: Bacteria > Bacillati > Actinomycetota > Actinomycetes > Micromonosporales > Micromonosporaceae > Micromonospora > Micromonospora sp. NPDC005205. The sequence goes on along the minus strand of NZ_JBEXHV010000006.1, from coordinate 220,621 downwards.
TCGGCGATCTCGTTGTTGTTGAGCCCGGCGCCGATCAGGGCGAGCACGTCGGTCTCCCGAGCGGTCAGCTGGTAGGCCGCCAACTCCACCTGGGTGGCCGGCCCGGTGGCGCGGACCCGGTCGAGTACGGCGCCGGTGACCTCGGCGGAGAGGACCGCCTCGCCGGCCGCGACGGTGCGCACCGCGGCGATGAGGTCGCGCGCGCTGGACCGCTTGAGCAGGAATCCGCGTGCGCCGGCGGCGATGGCGTCCAGGACGTAGGCGTCGTCGTCGAAGGTGGTGACGACGATGACGGCCGGCGAGTGTGGGATTCTGGCCAGCTCGCGGGTGGCTTGCAGGCCGTCGAGTACCGGCATGCGGATGTCGACGAGGGCGACGTCGATGCGGGAGTCGCGCCGCACCGCGTCGAGGAGCTGCCGGCCGTCGGCCGCCTCGGCCGCGACCTGGATGTCGGCTTGAGATCGCAGGATCAGGCTGAAGCCGTCCCGGACCAGTTCCTGGTCGTCGGCGACCGCGACGCGGATCACGGGTTCACCACCGGCAGATTGGCCTGCACCACTGTGCCTCCGCCGGGGCGCTGGCTCAGCTCCCAGCTCCCGCCGCGCGCGGAGACGCGTTCGGAGATGCCGAGCAGACCCGAGCCTTTCGTGGCTGCGCGGGGTGGGCCGATGCCGTCGTCGCTGACCCGCAGGCGAACATGGTCGCCGACCCGGATCAGCTCGACCCAGGCCGCCGTGGCTCTCGCGTGCCGGGAGATGTTGGTGAGGGCCTCCTGGGCGATGCGGTAGGCCGTCAACACACCGATCTCGTCGAGGCCCGGGTCGGGGTCCAGCTCGACCCGCACCGTCACGCCCTGTTGGCGCAGCGGCTGGGCGAGGAGCTCGTCGATGTCGGACAGGCGCGGCGGCGCGCTCACCGCTATCGATGCGGTGGGATCGCGCAGGTGCACGACGAGCGTGTCGAGCTCGCTCAGTGCGGTGCGGCCACTACCCGCGATCGCCCGCAACGCCGCCCCCGGATCGTCACTGAGCTGGCCCGCCTCGGCCTGCACCACCATCGCGGTGACGTGGTGGCCGACCACGTCATGCAGCTCGCGGGCCAGGTTGGCACGCTGCTCGCGCCAGGCCGCCTCCTCGCGTAGCTCGCCTGTCTCCTGAGTCAGGACGAAGCCACGTGACCACGATCGGAACAGGACGGCCAGGAGGTAGCCGGCCGTCACGAAGAAGAGCGGCTGCTCGTACACCCCTCGCTCGTTGAGCAGCGCGATGGTGAGGGCGCCGGCCGCGCCGATCAGGCCAACCACCCACCCCAGCCATGGGTGTCGGGCCGGGTCCTCGCAGACCGAGACGAACACCAGGCCGGCTGCCGCGAGGCCCAGCTGCACCGACTCTCCGGTGCTCACGATCGCCACGAAACCCGCGCAGACCGCGAAGACCAGGGTGCGGTAGCGGGGGCGCAGCGCGGTGGCCCCGAGGCCGACCGGCAGCACCAGCCACGCCCAGCCCGCCGGCACGGACACGCCGTCCTCGACGGTGGTGACCACGGCCGCGATGATCAAAGCCGCCGCAGCGTACGCGAGCCGGCGCACCCGCCCGGGGTCGCGCAGCCGTTCGCGGATTCCAGTCAGCACCAGCACAGTCTCCGTGACGGGCCGGAGGACCGGCCAGTACCCGGGTACCGGATCGGCCGGCACTTCGGTACCGCCCTCGGAACCAGAACGGCACTGCGGAACGTTCCGCGAGAACGCTCGCCGGACGACTCTGCGGAGGTGACTCTCGTCGACTCCCGCGCTGCCATGACCGTCGGCCCGCTTCGCACGGTTCCCAACTACATCACCGCCGTTCGCACGGTCGCCGCTGTCACCGTCGGGATCGTGGCCCTCGTCTCCGGGTCGGTGGCATTGATGGCGGTATCGTACGGTATCTACTGGCTCGGTGACGTCCTCGACGGCTGGGCTGCCCGCCGACTCGGCCAGGAGACCCGGGCGGGGGCCGTCTTCGACATCGTGAGCGACCGGGCGTGCACCGCCGTACTCTGCGTCGGCCTGGTGTCCCTCGTGCCGGACATCGCGGTCGTGGCAGTGGTCTTCCTGCTCTCGTTCCTGGTGCTGGACACCATGCTGTCGCTGGCGTTCCTGTGCTGGCCGGTGCGCAGTCCCAACTACTTCCACCTGGTCGACCGGCGGGTGTGGGCGTTGAACTGGTCGCCGCTGGCCAAGGTCGCCAATACCGCCGGCGTCATCGGCGCCATCGCGTTCGGGCAGTACCTGCTCGCGCTGGGCGTGGCCGTCGCCGTCGTGGCGGTCAAGCTGTGGTCGGTCGCCGCGGTGGTCCGGCTGCTCGAACGGGACGGCCGGGCATGAGCAGCCTCGTCGAGGCCGTGGTGGCGCTCGGCTACGGTGTCGCGTCGGCGCTCGTCCCGATCGTCAACGCCGAGGCCTACGCCGTGGTCGCCGGGCAGCGGGGCGGCCACGCTCTCGTCGCCGTGCTCGCCCTGGCACTCGGGCAGACCGCCGGCAAGCTGCTGCTGTTCGAGTCGGCGCGTCGTGGGTCGGGGCGGCTGGCCCTGAAGATCGCGAAGCGGGCGAAGTCAGGTCGCGCGGCGACTCGGGCCGCGCGGTGGACCGAGCCGATCCGACGCTGGCTCTCCCGCCGCCGCACGGCCCTGCCGACCGTGCTGGCCTCCGCCGCGGTCGGAGTTCCACCGCTGGCCGTCGTCAGCCTCGCCGCCGGCACCGCGGGCCTTCGACGCTGGGAGTTCGCCGTCGCCTGCCTCTCCGGGCGGGTGATCCGTTTCGCATTGCTCGTGCTGCCAGCGGTGCTGGCCTGACCCCGGCTCCCCGTCAGAGGAGCCGACCGTCGTGGGCGAGCAGGGCGATCTGGGTGCGGTTGTCGAGGTCCAGCTTGGTCAGGATGTGCGAGACGTGCGCCTTCACGGTCGTCACACTCATCAGCAGCTCGCTGGCGATCTCGGCGTTGGAGCGCCCCTGCGCGATGGCCAGCACGACGTCGCGTTCCCGGGGCGTGAGCAGGGCCAACCGCTCGTGCGCCTGCTCGTAGGACTCGGCCCCCGACGCGACCCGCTGCATGAGGCGGCGCGTCACGCCCGGCGACAGCATCGGGTTGCCGGCCGCCACCGAGCGAACCGCCTGGCTGATCTGCTCGGGCGGGGTGTCCTTGAGCAGGAAGCCGCTCGCTCCGGCTCGGAGCGCCCGCAGCACGTGCTCGTCGGTGTCGAACGTGGTGAGCACGATGATCTCGGGTGGCCGGTGGCGGCGGCGCAGGCGCTCGGTGGCGGTGATGCCGTTGACGCCGGGCATCCTGATGTCCATCAGCACCACGTCGGGCAGGTGCCGATCCACCGCCGTGATCGCCGTCGCGCCGTCGGCGGCCTCGCCCACCACGACGATCCCGTCGGCGCCGTCGAGCATCAGCGTGAGCATTCCCCGTACGAGAGGATCGTCGTCGACGATGACGACCCGGATCGGAGCCGTCACCTCGGCCACGGCAGCCACGCGGTGAGGTGGAACCGACCTCCGGCGTCGACGTGGTGGGCGACCCGACCGCCGGCGAGCGCAGCCCGCTCGGCGAGGCCGATCAGGCCGGTACCGGCGCTACCGGCGGCACCGTTGTCGGGCGTGGTCGGGTTGCTCACCGCGATGCTCAGCCCGGAGCCGGGCGCGCCGCCGAGCACCAGCCGGACCGGCTGACCGGCGGCGTGTTTGCGGGCGTTCGTCAGTGCCTCCTGCGCGATGCGGTACGCGGTGCGGCCAACAGTCGGGGGGATCTCGACCGGCGGGCCGAACGGGTCGTCGACCTCGATCTGTTGCCCGGCCGCCCGCGCCTCGTCGACCAGGCGCGGCAGGTCGGCGAGGGTCTGCCCGGGTGGCGCGTCGGTCGGCGACTCGGTGTCGTCGCTGCGCAGCAGGGTGATGACCTCGCGCAGCTCGTCGAGGGCGTGGTGTGCGCTGGCCCTGATCACCCCGGCGGCGGCGCTGAGCCGCTCCGGCGGCGCGTCCGGCCGGTACTCCATCGCGCCGGCGGCCGCCGCCAGCAGGGACAGCCGGTGGGCCAGCACGTCGTGCATCTCCCGCGCGATCCGGTTGCGCTCCGCCGCCCGCGCCTCGTCGACCCGTCGTTCCTGCTCCCGCTCGGCCCGTCGGGCCCGGTCGCGCAGCGCTGCCAGCAGGGCGTTGCGGGCCTGCGCCCAGGTGCCCCAGCCGAGCAGGGCCGCGTAGGCGATCGTCATCAGCACCAGCCGCCACCCGTACGGAAGGCTGGGCACCGGCCGCCAGAGCGCCTGCACCGCCTCGCCCGCCACGCCGACCGCCGCCACCGCCGCCGCTTGCCGAAACGGCCGGTTGCGCGCGATGAACAGCACCGCGAAGCTGGCCACCGGCGTGGCCACCGGAGACAGCGCGACGAGCAGGCCGGCCAGCACGCCACCGACCTGCGGGCGGCGGACGACCACGGGGACGAGGGCCAGGGAGGCCACCGCCAGCGCGACGTCGAGGCCGACCAGGCCGGCGGAGCTGGAGCGGGTGGCGGACCACAGCATGGTCGCGACGAGGACGCCGATCGCCACGGTCGTCACGACCACCGGGACGGAACGCCACGTCCGCGGCGGCCTGACCTCGCACGTCGCCGCATCCACATGGCGCACGCTACTGGGCTCGCGGCAGGCAGGACCACCTCCTTTGGTAGTACGCCGGGCCGCCAGTGGACGTACCCGCCGCGGCGTCTGGACCGACGCGTCCGGCCCGGCCCGGTCCACAGACTCAGGCCATGACGAACAACCTTCTCCTGGGACGGGCCGCGGTGACGGCCGGCGCGATCGTGGTGGCGGTGGTCGAGTTCGCGCTCCTGCGCTCGACGGCCGGCGTCGACCTGGCGGTCAGGTCGGCGAACTCGACCCGACAGATCACGGTGGCAGCGGTCATCGTGGCCACCGCCGTCGCGGCACTGGTCGGCTGGGCGCTGCTCGCGGTGCTGGAACGCCGCACCAACCGCTCCCGCGTCTGGTGGACCTCGATCGCGGTCGCCGTCCTGCTGCTGTCACTCGTGCTCGGGCCGCCGAGTGGCGTCGGCGGGGGAGCGAAGGCGACCCTCGCGCTGCTGCACGTGAGCGTCGGCGTCATCCTCATCCTCGGCCTGCCCCGGTCGCGCCCGGACAGGGCGAGCCGATGACCACGCTGACCGTACGCAAACAGGGCGGGGCCTTCGTCCTCGACTCCGGGGCGCGCGCTTCGCTGCGTACCGGCTGGACCTGGCGGTGCGGCGAGATCCGCACCGGCACGGGCCGCTGGACTGTCGCACCGACCGACCGCCGACGCATCGGGTTCACCGCCCAGGGCGAGCACGGCGTGCCGGTGCGGCTCGACCCGCGCCGGTCGCACGTGCCAGGGCCCGGCGGGGTGGCCCACTGGGTGCCCGGTCGCTGCGGCGGTGAACTGGTACGCGACGGGCACCGCCTCGCGGTACGCCTCCCCGGTCGACGCGGCGGGCCGATCCGCGTCGACGTCACCGGTGAGTGGGCCGAGCTGGAGCTGGTGGTGCTCACCGCCTGTTTCGCGCTGACGAGTCAGCGTCGGCGACGCACCCTGATCATGATGGCGGTCGTCAGCGGGGCGAGTGGGTGACCCCCCAGACGCGTGCTCAGACGAGGCGACGGAGCACGGTCTCCACGGCGTCGATCAGCGGATCACCATCGGTGCGGGGGTGCCGGGCGAGACCGAACTCGACGTCCGGCAGGACGGGCAGGGCATCGGTGTCCCGGCAGATCATGGCCGGTTCGAGGTTCGCGGGCATGAGCGCCGCCACGCCCAGCCCGGCCCGTACCGCGGCGAGCACCCCGACCAGGCTGTTGCTCTCGAAGGCCACCCGCCAACGCCGATCGGCACGCTCCAGGGCGTCCAGCACTGACGTACGCCAGGAGCACGGGTTGGAGAAGAGCACCACCGGCAGCGGGTCGGCGGCCACGTCCACACCCTGCCCGGTCGCCCAGACCAGCGGGGCGCGCACCGTCCAGCGGGGCGGTCCGGGAATGTCCGGTACCGCGTCGAGCACGAGTTGGACGCGTCCCGCGTCGTACGCCTCCCGCATGGCGGCGTTGGAGCAGCTGAGCACCTCCAGCGTCGCGCCGGGATGCAGCCGGGCGAGGTCGGCGAGGGCCTGCGGAAGGTGGGACGCGGCGAGGTCTTCGAGCAACCCGACGCCACAGTGGCCGGTGAGCGCCCGGCCGGTCTCGGCGAGTGCCTGTGCGGAGAGCGCGAGGATGCGTTCGGCGTACGGCAGGATCTCTTCGCCCGCACGGGTCGGTGAGACACCGGACGACGACCGGTGCAGCAGCGGTCGACCGACGACGGTTTCCAGCTTGCGCAGCTGTTGGCTGAGGCCGGGCTGGGTCTGCCCGAGCGCGGTCGCGGCACGGCTGATGCTGCCTTCCCGTACGGCGGCGACGAACGACCGCAGCAACGCGGTCTCCAGGTCCCTTGCCATAAGGATTCATTATGCCAGCCTCAACAAGATGACGTCTTCTTATGGCGTGTGGGCGGGGCTAGCGTCAGACGGGTGACCGGTTACCGGCAGGTGCTCGCCGTGCCAGGGATGGCACCGCTGCTGGGCGTCTCACTGCTCGCCCGTACCGCGATAACCGCCGACGTGATGGCGCTGACCCTTTTCGTCGTCCTCGGCCTGGAGCTGAGCTACGCGGCAGCGGGTGGGGTCGCGGCGGCGCTGACCGGCGGAGTGGCACTGGGTGGGCCGCTGCTCGGCCGCATGATCGATTCGCGGGGCCTGCGTCCCGTCCTACTGGTGACCGCCGGCGCGCAGGTCGTGTTCTGGCTGGGCGTGCCGGTCCTGCCGTACGGGTTCCTGCTGGTCGCCAGCTTCGTGGCGGGCCTGCTGATGGTGCCGGCCCAGGCCGTGAGCAGGCAGGCGATCGCCGCGATGACGACGTCGGAGCAGCGCCGGGCCGCGTTCGCGCTGGAAGCCGTGCAGGGCGAACTGTCGTACATCGTGGGGCCGGCGGTGGTGATCCTGGGAGCGGCGACGGTGTCCCCCGACGTGGTGGCCTGGGGGGTCGGCGCCGCGATCCTGGCCGGCGGCGTCGGCATCGCCGTGCTCAACCCACCGATGCACGCCCGGGACGAGGCGGAGGCCGCCGCCGCGGAACGACCCCCACGGCGGCAGTGGCTGAGCGCGAGGATGATCGCCGCGCTGACGATGGCGTTCGGGACGACGACGCTGCTCAGCGGCATCGATCTCGCCATCGTCGCCACGCTGCGGGAGGCGGGTCAGGTGTCCTGGGCCGCCGTGGTCGTCGTGGTGTTCGGCGTGTCGTCGGTCATCGGCGGGCTGGTCTACGGCGCGCTGACCCGGCCGCTGCCCACCTGGCTGCTGCTCGCCCTGCTCGGGCTCGTGACGATTCCCGCCGGACTGGCCCACGACTGGCCCTGGCTGTGCGTGGCCGTCGTGGGAAGCGGCCTCCTCACCGCGCCGACCCTCGGCTCGGTGGCCGACGCGGTGAGCCGCCTGGCGCCGCCCGGTGTGCGCGGCGAGGTGACGGGTCTGCAGTCCTCGGCGCAGAGCGCCGGTTTCGCGCTCGGATCCCCGCTCGTCGGCGTGGCGATCGACCTCACCGTGCCGGCGGGCGGTTTCGTGGTGGCCGGGCTTGCCGGCCTCGCCGCAGCGGGGACCGGATACCTGCTCTCCCGCCGATCACCCGCGCGACAACGTCGCCGGGCGATGCCGGGGACCACCGCAGGTCGGCCAGCGCTCTAGGTATTCTGTCCATTGAGGTCGGAGCCGCGGCTGGCGGGTGCGGTGTGGTGGCGACGCGCGTCCGCGGCGAGCAACGTGAGGGCGGCCAGCGTCAGCAGCCCGCCGGCGAGCGCCAGCGGTAGTGCCCCCGAGGTGGGCAGGAGGGCACCGCCGAGCAGTGATCCGCCAGCGATGCCGGCGTTGAAGGCGGTGCTGACCCCGGCCGACGCGATGTCGGTGCTGCCCGGGGCCAGTTGCAGCATCCGGTTCTGCACGGCGGAGCCGAAGGCCGCGTACGCGAGACCGATCCCGGCGAGCAGCGCGACCACGCCCGGCTTGAGCTCGCCGAGCCCGTAGAGCCCGAGCAGCGAGGCCGTGCCGATGGCCAGCGGCGTCAGCAGCGAAGCGACCGGTCGGGTGTCCAGGGTCCGGGCCGCGACCAGGGTGCCGACGACGCCGGCCGCGCCGGAGACGAACAGCAACGGTGCCAGCACCGCGTCGGCGAAGCCGCTGACGTCGAGCAGGAACGGTGTCACGTAGGTCTGCAGGGTCATGAAGCCGCCGATGCCGAGGGCGGTGGCGATCAGCAGGACGGCGAAGCGCCGCCCGTCCGGTGCGCTGCCCCGGGCGGCGCCGCCGGCGGCCGGGGGATAGGAGGGGAGAAGGAGCAGCACCGCGGCGGCGATCGCCACACCGATCCCGGCCAGCACCGCGAACGCCGCGCGCCAGCCGGCTTGCTGCCCGATCCAGGTGCCGAAGGGTACGCCGAGCACCGGGGCGAGCGTCGCTCCGGTCGCGAACAGCGCCACCGCCCGACCGCGCACCGCGACCGGGAACGGCCCGATCACGGTCGCCGTGGCGACGGACCAGAACAGCGCCTGGGCGAGGGCGGTGACCAGGCGGGAGCCGGCCAGCACGGCGTACGTCGGCGCGAGCGCGGCGGCGGCGTTCGCGACGGCGAACAGGAGCATCGTGACGCCGAGCAGGTGCCGCCGGGGGACGCGCTGAGTCAGTCGGGTCAGCGGCACGGACGCCAGCACCACCACCACGGCGTACCCACTGACCAGCAGACCCACCTGTGAGCGGGACCGGTCCAGATCGGGTGCCATGCGGGTCATCAGACCGACGGGCAGCAGCTCGGTCGTGATGAACGCGAACGCGGCGAGGGAGAGCGTGACCAGCACAGCCCTGGCCCTTCGCGGCGACACCTCCGGTGCCATGATCCACCTCCCGTTCCAGGGGGTCACCGTAATCGAGGGCCCGGCCCCGCTCCGCTCGCGGGTCTCGGCGGCCGTGGAACGGATCACCTGGCCGGGCCATCCGCCGCGCTCGGCGGCCGGCCCTCCGGGTCAGGATCGCGTCCGGAACGGGGCCAGGACGGCGCGGATCTGGTCGGCCGCGCCCCAGTCGTCGTCGAACTGGGCCAGCACGGCGAGGTGTTGTCGCAGCTGGATGACCGGCATCCGGGCCTCCCAGTCGGCGTCGAGCGAGGTCAGCTCCGCGTAGACGTCGAACATCCGTCGTGCCTCGGGCGGAGGTGAGGTGGACCACACGTGCGCGAGGTCGACCTCGGCCCACAGGTACGACACGGCCGGGTCGATCAGCGCAGGCTCTCCGTCCGTAAGGGCCAGCACGTTCTGTGTCCACAGGTCGCCGTGCGTCAGGCACGCCGGACGCTCCGGCAGCAGGTCCGGCAGCCGGTCGCAGAGCCGTTCCAGCGCCGACCGGTCCTCCGCGTCGAGCGCGGCCTCGACGCGGGGCTCGTCGAGCCAACGCAGCAGCCGGTGCTCGGCGAAGAAGGCGAAGCCGTCGTCGTTCCACGTGTTGACCTGACGGCGACGGCCCAGCCAGTTGTCGCGGTGCCAGCCGAAACGGGGATGGGTCGTGCTCAGGTGCAGGCGGGCGAGCAGGTGTGCGAACTGCTCCCAGAAGGCCTCGCTGCGTGGCCTCTCGCTCAACACCGACAACACCAGTACGTCCCGATCCGCCAGGATCACCTCGGGTGTCGCCACGCCGCCCAGGTCGCGCAGTGCGGCCAGCCCTTCGGCCTCGGCGATGAAGACGTCGTCGGCCGGCGGGTCGGCGAACGCCTTGACGAACACCGGCGGGGCATCCCGGCGGGTGGCGATGCCCGCGAGAGCCGCGAGCCCGCCGGTCACCGGCCGTACAGCGACGACCTCGCGCATACCGGCCAGGTGCAGACGTTCCAGCAGGGTCACGGGGACGCTCCTCATCTCCGGCGTACGAGGTCGCCCGATCCTATGTGGCTGGTCACGGCTCGCCCGGCCGGCGGCGGGGGTGTTGGACACTGCTGGGCATGGGTGATGTGGCGGTGGATCAGCAACGGCTGGAGCGGACCCTCCAGGAGTTCGGTGCCCGGTGGACCAGAGACGCCGCCGACATCGAGACCTACCTGGCCGCACAGGTCGCCGACGCGAGCCACCGTGAGGTCGTCGGCCCGCTGCGTGCCGCCAGTGGGGCCAGTGGTGTCGTCCGGGTCGGCGGTCGGGAGGTCGCGGCCTGGGGCGACCCGGACGTCCCGGAGATGGCGTTCAGCGTCACCAAGTCGGTCGTGTCGGTGGTGGCCGGCCTGGCCTTCGACGACGGGCTGCTGGTGCCGGACCAACCGGTGCACCAGGTCGTCGACGTTCCCGAGTTCCGGGGGCCGCACAACGAGCAGATCACCTGGCGTCATCTGCTGCAGCAGTCGAGCCAGTGGGAGGGCGAGCTGTGGGGTAAGCCGACGAGCGTCGACGCGCAGAGCTTCCGCGAGCGGACCGAGGTGCACGGCACACCCCCGGGCCAGGGGTGGGCGTACAACGACGTACGGATGAACCTGCTCGCGTACGCGCTGACGCTGCTGTTGCGCAGGGCGCTGCCGGAGGTGCTGCGGGAGCGGGTCATGGACCCGGTGGGCGCCTCGGACCGGTGGTCGTGGCACGGGTACCGGACGAGTGTCGTCGATCTCGACGGTCGCCGGGTCGAGGTGGTCTCCGGCGGCGCGCACTGGGGCGGGGGACTGATCGTCCCGGCCCGGGACCTGGCCCTGATCGGGCAGCTCTTCCTGGACCGCGGGACCCATGCGGGGACCCGGCTGCTCAGCGCCGAATGGGTCGACCAGTCCTGGGACCCGTGCCCGGTGAAACGGGAGTACGGCTATCTGTGGTGGCTCAACGATGAGCAGGTGCCCTGGCCGGGAGCCCCGTCGACCGGCCGCAGTGCCCGGGGCAATGGCGGACGACACCTGCTGTGGGTCGACCCGGCCCGGGAGCTCGTCCTCGCCTCCCACTGGACCGAGGAACCGCTCGATCTGATCCGGGAAGTCTCTCGTACCGTCACGGTTGCGCAGGTCGCCGAGGGCTGAACTGCGTGGGGACCGTGTCGGTCAGGGTCGGTTGTGGACGAACCAGGCGTCACCGGCCGGCAGGGCGACGGCGACCTCCCATCGGCTCAGTTCGAGGTTCGGAGCGAGCGCCTTGAGTTGACCGGCGGCAGCCCACGCCTCGTCGCCCGGCGTCGGGCGACGACCCACGTGAAACTGGAGCATGGTGCCCCACGATGCGACCAGGCGGGCGTTCCACCGGTGCCGCCACTGCGCCAGCACCTCGGCGAGTTGCTGCTGATCCTCCTGGGTGAGCGCACCGTAGAAGTCCACCCAGTACGCCGAGCCGCGGACGTCGCTGGTGGGCAGCAACATGAGCAGGACGCTGTCCGGCGTGTACCAGTACTCGGTCTGCGTCACGAGCCGCACGTTGTCAAGCACCTCGGCGTGCAGGTCGACGTCGGCGAGCAGCCGGTCGTACAGCGCCCGCTCCAGCACCGAGACTGGTGTCGGCAGCACCACGTCCGGCACCAGGTCGGTCAGGTCGACGCCGGTCGTGCCACGCGCGTAGAACCCGATCTCGTCCTCGTCGACGTGTTGGTCCTCGCTGTAGTGGCGGTAGGTCAGCCAGGGTTCGGAAGACGCCGCCGCCTCGACGAACGTGCGCAGCTGCGACTCCGACGGACCCTGCTCGGGCTCGGACCGGATCGTCAGCGCGTCGTCGAAGTCGTCGGTGACCATGACGGGCCGGCGTCCGATGACCGGGACCAGCGCCTCAGCAGCCTGCCAGACCTCGTGCAGACGGTCGGGGTCGACGTCGGCGACGAGGATGGCGCCCGACGGGCCGTGCCCGATCGGCAGGCCGGCCAGGGGTGTGCCCCGGAAGGCCGCTTCGATCTGGTCGAGGTCGTCTCGCACGCCGACAGCTTTGCCGATCACCCGAACTGGTCGGCAAGCTTCGTCAGCTTGCTGACATACGCCGGCCAGTCGTAGTCGTCGGGGATGTTGCTGTTGTTCCGCCCGAGGCCGACCACCGTGTCGTGCTGTTCGCGCATGATGTCGGCGTGCCCGGCGTGGCGGGCGAGGTCGCAGGTCACGTGGATGATGATCCGCTGTAGCGTCACGTCCTGCCGACCTGGCTGCCACCACGGCACCTGCCCCGGCGCGTCGAGCGGCAGCTGCTCGATCGTCTGGTCGGCGAACGCCCCGACCCGGCGGTACAGGTCGATCAGCCCGTCCTTCGTCTCGTCCTCACGGGCGTACCAGTCGGCCTGCGGGTCCTCGTCGAACGCCGCCAGCGGGACCAGCTCGTCGGGCGTCGGGAACTCGCGGCCGAAGGTGGGCCCGAAGTAGCCGGCCTCGACGTTGAGGCAGTGCTTGGCCACGCCCAGCAGGTTGTTTCCGGTCGCCGTGCGGGGCAGCCTGACCTCCCGTTCGCTGAGCCCGTCGAGCTTCCAGATGAGGTCTTCGCGGTTGCCCCGGAGGTAGTGGTGCAGCGCGGCCTTCGCATCGCTCAGATCAGCCATGCGCGCCAGTCTTCCCTATCCGCCGGGGCTCGGCGGGCCGGTGCCGGGGCACCGGCCCGCCGAACGACTCGACGTGGCCGGGGCGTCAGCTTCCGGCGCAACTCGCTGTGGTTCCGCTGCCGCTGCCGGTGCCCTGGAAGCCGAAACTGGCGGCCTGACCTGCGGCCAGTCGCCCGTTGTAGCTCTGGTTGGCGACCGTGATGGTCCCGCTGGTGCCGCTGCTGACCCCGTTCCAGAGCGAGCTGACCGACGCGCCGCTCGGCAGGGTGAGGGTGACCCGCCAGCCGGTCAGTGGGGCGTTCCCCGCGGTGACGCTGACGTTGGCGACGAAGCCGCCGTTCCACTGGTCCTGGACAGCGAAGACAGCGGTGCAGCCAGGCGTGCCGGTCGGCGGCGGCGTCGTGGGCGGCGGCGTGGTGGGCGGGGGCGTGGTGGGTGGCGTGGTGGGCGGGGGCGTGGTGGGTGGCGTGCCGTCGTCGAGCGTCAGGTTCTTCTGCTGGACGGTCCACTGAGTGCGGCACAGACCGCAGTCGGTGCCGACGAAGGTGCGGCCGGCGGTGGTGTCGCCCTTCAGGCGCCACTTGAAGTAGAGGGTCGCCACCCGGCCGAACTCGCCGCCGTTGGCCTGGTCGTAGGTGCCGCCGTGCCCGACGTTCAGGTTGCCCATGAAGGCGGGCAGGCCGGCGGGCAGCTTGCCCCAGTCGTCCATGGCGTTCGGGTAGGCGATGTCGCTGGGCCCGCCGACGAAGTAGGCGATCGGCTTGGTCAGCCTCCTGAGCTGGTAGTCGTCGGCGTCGTTGAGCAGACCACTGCTGAAGATGCCGGTCGTGGTGACGCGCGGGTCGTTCGAGACGGCGTACGCCTCCAGGCCTCCGCAGGAGAAGCCCGCGACAGCGACCTTGCTCGTGTCGATCTTGTTGTAGTACTTGCTGCCCTGCCGGGAGTTCTCCGCGACCGCCCAGTCGATGGACTGGGTGAGCATCTGGGAGTTGGTGGAGCCGGATCCGTTCGGGGCGCCGTTGGCGATGGCGAGGAAGCCGTGGGAGGCGATCTCGCGGAGGAAGTTGCCCTGGGAGAGCCCGTTGGCCGAGCAGCCGCCGTTGCCCCACACGACGATGGGCAGGCGTTCGGAGGGGAGGGTCTGCGGCCGGAAGATGGTGTGGTTGGCCAGGGTCGCCGAGGTTTCGTAGTCGGCCGGGTAGGGGCCGGAACCGCCGATGGCGGCGGACGCCGGTGCCCCACTGAGCGCCATGATCACCGAGGTGACCGGGACGACGGCGGCCGCCAGTCCCGCGTAGATCTTTGCTCGCCTTCTCATTGAATCCTCCAGGAACAGTCACGGTGGCGCTCCCTGCGGCGGCGGGTGTGTCACTCGCGCCCCGACGAGAGGTGGTCAGCGCTGGCCACGGGTCTGGTCGACGTGTGCGCGTCGCGGCCCGCGTGGCGGCCGTGCCCCCGGTCGCCACTGCCCGCTCATTCAGCGCCGGCGACCGCCCGGCCGCGGTCCCTACAGGCGCTCCGATGGGAGCTGTATGCAGTCACTATCACTGTCGCAGTGAAAGGTGTCAATTTCTGGTTGACTCTGATCAGACTGCCGCACCCGGATCGCCGAGGCTTGTCAGGTGAGGCGGGGCAAGGCGCTTTCCCGGGCGGGCGGAGGCACTATCGTTCTGGCGTGCACATCCGTTTCGACGTCCCCGCCGATCCCGCCTACCCGAGCCGGGTGGCCGCGGCGCTCGGCAACGTCCGGCTACGCAGATTCGGCTACATCGGGGCGGTCCTGACGGCGGTCGGGGTCATCGGTCTCGTCGTCTCGCGAGGGCTCGGGTGGGGCGAGCGGAGTTCCCCGCTGTGGACCGCGCTGGTAGTGGGCGGCGTGCTGTCGATGCTGTACCGGCCGTGGGTGCTGGCCCGCGCCCGACGCCGTTCCGGTAACTACGCCGTCGAGGGCGCCTACGACATCACCGAAGACAACATCATGATGCGCAGCGGCTCGGAGTCCGGCGGCATCGCCTGGGACGGGGTTGCCCAGGTGCGCGAGGCCGGAGATTTCTGGGTCGTGTACGTCGGCCGAATGCCGGCGACCGTGATCCCCCGCTGGCTGATGTCCCCCGAGGATGCCGAGACGTTGCGCGCGCACATGTCCGAACGAGGGCTGCTGCCCCGTCGGTGAACTCGGCTGCCGCCCCGTGTCGGCATCCCCGCCCCTGATCGCCCGCGGCTACCTATTCTCGACTGGGATGCACCAGTCCGAGTAATGGCCGTCGGCCCGACGGCTCACAGGAGGCCGTCATGAGCACCAAGGATCGACCTGCGGGGATCAGCCCCACAGCGGTGGAGTCAGCACCAGGGCTGTGGCGGATCGATCTGCAACGGCACGACCTCAGCATCCCGGGGCGGGAGGTCATTCAGACTCGGGTCGAGTTCACTCCGGATTCGCCTCCGTTCAAGCATTTCCACCCCGGCGAGGAAATCATCTGCGTTCTACAGGGAACGCTCGAGTACCGGCTGGACGGGCAGCCGCCCATGGTGTGCAATCCGGGCGACGCGCTCACGGTCCCGTACGGTGTGCACCACCAGGCCCGTAACGTTGGCGACGGTATCGCTGTCGAACTGGCCACGTACGTCGTCGAGAAGGGGAAACCACTTCTCACCAAGGTGGAGTGAGCACCTACGGCCGGTCATCGATCACCGCCGTTTGCGCGATCGGCGCGCTGGGCACAACGCAACCATGACGAGTGAACAAGTGAAGTCTGTCGGTCGGTACCCCATGCGGATCCTCGGCGTACTGGCGATCGTCGTGGGCGTGCTGGCGGTCGTCTCCAGCCTGGCCCAGAGCAACCTCGTCGGGGTGATCCTCGGCGTCATCTTCGTCGCTGGCGGAGCGGTCCTGGTCAAGCGCTCGGGCGCGGCGGCGACACCGAGAACGCACACCACGCACTGACGTCTGCGGGGTTCGTGGCGCCGTGGTCGTCGCGCGTATGACGTCGTCGGCGCCCCGGGTGTGATGCGCCCCCTGGCGACTGGGGTGAGCGGACAGCGGCGGCAGCGCGACTCATAAGGTGAACGGATGTCGGTCAAGCAGGTACAAGTGACATTCGACTGCGCCGAGCCGGTGCGCGTCGGCCTCTTCTGGTGTGAGGTGCTGGGGTACGTCCCGCCGCCGGCCCCGGAAGGGTTCGCCACCTGGGAGGATGTCAATTCCGAGCAGGGTTCCTGGTTCGCGTGCAGTGACCCGTCGGGTGTGGGCCCGCGCCTGTACTTCCAGCGGGTGCCCGAGGGCAAGGTCGTCAAGAACCGGGTGCACCTCGACGTGCGGGTCGGCACCGGGCTGGTGGGCGAGGAGCGCCTGGCCGCCATCGAGGCCGAATGCGCGCGGCTGATCCCGCTCGGCGCGGTACGCGGGCAGTTGTTGCTCGCCGACGGCGAGAACGAGTCGTGCCTCAACATGCAGGACGTCGAGGGCAACGAGTTCTGCCTCGACTAGTGCCGCCCGCCGCGCGTCTCCTGAGCGCGGCCGAGCCTGCTGGGGGCCGGGCGGGTCGCCCGGCCCCCGCGTTCGAGCTCGGTCAGCCCAGGTACTTCTCCCACGGACCGGTGATGGCCAGGGTGAGGCCCGGGTCCTGCATGTTGACGAAGAGCACCTTGCCGTCCGCGCTGAAGGTCGGCCCGCAGAACTCCGAGTCGTTGAGCTGGTTACGGGCGATCGGGTAGGTGGGCCCACCCGGGATCGTGCTGAGCACGTGTGAGGCGCCCGTGCCGTCCTCGGCGAGCACGAGGCTTCCCCACGGGGTGACGGTCACGTTGTCCGGGCCGTCGAAGGTGAGGTCGGTGTACTTGACCGGCGCACCCTCCTCGGAGGCGGTCTGGTGCGGGAAGTACGTCACCAGCTGGATGGTCTGGTTCTGGTAGTTGTAGAACCAGACCATTCCGTCGTGCGGTGCCGCGTCGGCCGGCAGGTCACCCTCGTCCCAGGCGTAGGAGTTGACCACGTACACGCCCTCGTCGGTGGCCCACACGCCCTCGAACTTGCGTCCGCGGGTGACCTGGCCGTCGGCGAACTGCTCGCGTACCGACCTGGTGCGCGCGTCGCGGTCCGGCACCTCGATCCACCGGACCGGGAAGGGGCGGCCCAACTGCGCGGAGGTCAGGTACGCGACGTCCGGCAGCACCGAACCGTCATCCATGATGATCTGCATCGCGGCGAGGACACCCGCGTTCGGTGCGAGGCGGGTGAGCACGCCCGGACCGACCTTGACGCCGTGTGGCGCCGTCCAGCGGTAGAAGAGGCCGTTGGGCTCGTCGGCGTCCTCGGAGAGGTAGATCCGAGTGCGGTCCTTGTCGACGGCCAGCGCCTCGTGGGAGTAGCGGCCCAGACACTTGATCGGCCGCGGGTCCGCGCTGCCGTCGGCCCACACCTCGAAGACGTAGCCGTGGTCCTTCTGGTAGACGCCGGACCGGCCGCCCTCTTCCCACTTGTCACCGGCCCGGTCCTCGGTCTCCTCACAGGTGAGCCAGGTGCCCCAGGGGGTCGGCCCGCCGGCGCAGTTGGAGATGGTGCCGGAGAGCGCCACAAACTCACCCAGGTTGCGGCCCGCTAGGTCGGTCCTGATCACGGTGCAACCGCCGGCGTCGACGGCACCCGCGTCGTAGACCGTTCCCTTGACATGCGGTACGCCGAACTCGGCGCCCGGGTCGATCTCGTGGTTCTGGATCAGGGTGTACCGACCGTGGCCGGCGTCGTAGACGGCCATGCCGTCGTGGTCCGACGGGGTGGGGCCCTGGCCGCGGTCGAGCCGGGTCACACCGGTCCGGGTGACGATGGTGTAGCTGAAGCCCTTGGGCAGGGCCAGGATTCCCTTGGGGTCGTCCACGAGCGGCGGGAAGGGCACGTTACCGGGCTTCACCGGCGGGTGCGGCCGGGCCGGGCTGGCCTGGGCCAGGGACGGCAGGCCGCCCGCGACCGCAAGGCCGACACCGGCGGCGGCGCCGCTGGCGAGGAAGGTACGACGAGACGAAGGCACGTGGATCAACTCCTGGTCCAGGCAAGTGCGACGACTGGCAGCCAACTCCTTCGGGTGGACAGCGACACGTCACCAGTGGGATCGGGTGGTGACATCGGAGTTAAGAGTCAGGGTCGCCCGCGCGTCGCCGGGCCATCGGGCTTGACCTTGACGCTGCGTCAACCCTCCATGCTGCCGCCATGAGCAATTCGCACACAACAGCTCAGACCGAGCAGGCCGCGATCCACGTGCTTGGTCTGGAGAAGTCGTTCAAGCAGCTCAATGTGCTGCGTGGCGTCGACATCGACGTCGCGCGGGGCAGCATCTTCGCCCTGCTCGGCTCGAACGGTGCCGGCAAGACCACAGTCGTGAGGATCCTGGCCACGCTCCTGCGGGCCGACGGCGGGACAGCCCGGGTCGCCGGCTTCGACGTGACGACCCAGGCCGCCGAGGTACGGCAGTCGATCAGTCTCACCGGGCAGTTCGCGGCGGTCGACGAGATCCTCACCGGGCGGGAGAACCTGATCCTGGTCGCCCGGCTGCGGCACCTCAAGGAGCCCGGTGCGATAGCGGACGACCTGCTGAGGCGCTTCTCGCTGACCGAAGCGGGCGCCCGGAGGGTGCGGACGTACTCCGGCGGCATGCGTCGCCGTCTCGACATCGCGATGAGCCTGATCGGGAACCCGCCGGTCATCTTCCTCGACGAGCCGACGACGGGGCTGGACCCGGAGGCGCGTATCGAGGTGTGGCAGGCGATCAAGGAACTCGCCCGTGGCGGCACGACGGTGCTGCTCACCACCCAGTACCTGGACGAGGCCGAACAACTCGCCGACCGGATCGCGATCCTCCACGAGGGACGAATCATCGTGAACGGCACCCTCGACGAGCTCAAGCAGCTC
The DNA here is from genome assembly GCF_040608275.1 of Micromonospora sp. NPDC005205. NCBI lineage: Bacteria > Bacillati > Actinomycetota > Actinomycetes > Micromonosporales > Micromonosporaceae > Micromonospora > Micromonospora sp. NPDC005205. The sequence goes on along the minus strand of NZ_JBEXHV010000006.1, from coordinate 202,111 downwards.
CTGCCACCCGCCGAGATCGAGTACGTCGAGAAGCAACCGACCCTCGAGGACGTCTTCCTCACCCTCGTTGGCGCCAAGACTGAGAAGGAACAACGATGAACAGGCACTTCCTCGGCGACACCACAGTCCTGCTGGGACGCTCACTGCGCCACATCGCCCGCAGCCCGGACACCATCATCACGACCGCCGTCATGCCGATCGCCTTCATGCTGCTGTTCGTCTACGTCTTCGGCGGCGCGATCGAGACCGGCTCCGACTCGTACGTGAACTATCTGCTCCCCGGCATCCTGCTCATCACGATCGCCTCGGGCATCTCGTACACCGCCTTCCGGCTCTTCCTGGACATGCAGGGCGGCATCTTCGAACGGTTCCAGTCCATGCCGATCGCACGATCCTCGGTGCTCTGGGCGCACGTGCTGACCTCACTGGTCGCCAACCTGATCTCGTTGGTCGTCGTCGTCCTCGTCGCCCTGCTCATGGGCTTCCGCACCGGGACGAGCGTGCTGGGGTGGCTCGCCGTGGCCGGCATCCTGGTGCTGTTCACCCTGGCGCTGACCTGGATCGCCATCATTCCCGGCCTGACCGCCCAGTCGGTGGACGGCGCGAGCGCCTTCTCGTACCCCCTGGTCTTCCTGCCGTTCGTCAGCTCGGCCTTCGTGCCCACCGCGTCGATGCCCGGCCCGGTGCGCGCCTTCGCGGAGCACCAGCCGGTGACCGCCATTGTCAACGCGATCCGCGACCTCTTCGCGCAGAAGCCGGTCGGATCGGGCATCTGGACCGCCCTCGCCTGGTGCGTCGGCATCCTCGTGGTGGCCTACCTCTTCGCCAACCTGACCTACCGTCGCAAGATCTCCTGAGCGCGATTCGAGGGGGGCCGAGCGACTCGAGGGGCAGGATCAGGACATGCTGACGATCAGTCAACTCGCGGCGTACGCCGGCGTCACGGTGCGGGCGGTACGGCACTACCACCAGATCGGCCTGCTGCCGGAGCCCGAGCGGGACGCCTCGGGCTACCGGCGGTACAGCGCAGGGGCGGTGGTGTCCCTCATCAGGATCCGGATTCTCGCCAACGCCGGCGTGCCGCTGTCCCAGATCGGTCAGATGCTGGAGGCCGACGCGTCGACCTTCGCGGCCGCGGTCGAGGAGATCGACAGGCAACTGGGCGACGAGATCGCACGACTGGAGACCAGCCGGAGGCAGATCGCGCAACTCGCCGCCGGGGATCGTCTGGCGCTCGCGCCGGAGGTGACCGCCTACCTCGACCGGCTCCGGGACATCGGCGTCTCCGAGCGGGTGGTGTCGGGTGAGCGGGACAGCTGGATCCTGATGTCGGCCCGCTGGCCCGATCGGGTCCGCGAATGGATGCCCAGCAAGATCGCGCAGCTCGACGACCCGCAACTCATTCGGCTCTATCGGATCCTGTCGGAGATCTTCGACAGCGACACCAGCGACGACGCGTCTCTGGTGGAGGCCGCCGACATCCTGGCGAGCCTCGCCGAGCAGGCCTACCGCTCCGGCGAGATCGACCTCGGTGAGGTGGCGCAGGACGATCTACCGTTCGACCTTCTGGACGCGCTGGCCGTCGAGGCGGACCCGCGGGTGCAGCGACTGCTGGATCTGATGCGCGAGCGTGGCTGGGATGGTCTGGCGCGGCTGGAGCGGCTGGCAGAGCCGTCCACCTGATCGGCTGTCAGCTCTGTTGGTGGTTCGCCGCGCACGAACCCGCAGGGCTGGTGCAGGTGTCGCGCCACCAGCACACGGATGACGAGTGGGACGACAAGCTGGTCGACAGCCTGAGCCGGGACCTCGGGGACGCGTACGAGGTCCGCTACCCGCGGGTGCCCGACGAGACCGACCCGAGTTACGCCACCTGGGGCGCGGGCGTCCGGCGGGAGATCGCGGCCCTGGACGAGGTGACGGGGGTGATCCGGCGCGACTAGGTCGTCGGTAGTGCCGCCCCCGGCGGTGGTGCGGAGGCGGCACTGCCGATCAATCGTGCGGTGGGTCAGCTACGGGTGGACCACTGCTGGTTGGTGCCGCCGTTGCAGGCCCAGAGGATGATCTTGGTGCCGTTGGCGGTGCCGGCGGCGTTGGCGTCGAGGCACAGCCCGGACAGCACACTGGTGATGGTGCCGTTGCTGTTGACGTTCCACTGCTGGTTGTTCTGGCCGTTGCAGTCCCAGATGATCGCCTGGGTGCCGTTGGTGGTGCCTCGGCCGGAGGCGTCCAGGCACTTGTTGCCGTACACCTGGAGTTGTTTGCCAGCGGTGTAGGTCCAGCGCTGCGCGGTGCTGTTGCTGATGCAGTCCCAGAGCTGGACCTGGGTGCCGTTCGTGGTGCTGGCGTTCGGCACGTCGATGCAGCGGCTGGACTGCCCGCCCACGACCTGGACGTTCTGTTGCGGGTTGCCGCCGCCGGTCGGCGCGTAGGCGGCGGCGTTGATGTTGGCCTGGACGGCGTTCTCGGTGGCCGCCGTCGGGTAGCCGGAGGTCAGTACGCCCTCGAAGAAGGTGCCGCGACCGGTGATGCTGTTGTCACCACCGATGCCGAGCAGGATGGCGCCCTCCTTCTTCATCGGGTGGTAGCCGTTGGGGCGTGGCCCGTCGAAGTAGGTCGTCAGGCTGCCCGACTGGGCGTTGCCGCCCCGGATCGCCCAGTGGTTCGGCTCGCCCTTGACCATGGCGGTGACGAAACGGTGGTTGATCGACGCGATGTTGTTGTAGCCCGCGTTGATGCCGGAGAACAGCCCCCACTCCAGGTCGGCCATGATCCAGGGGCCGGCCCCGGCCCCGTAGCCCCACTGCTTGTTGGCGCCGAAGTAGACGGTCTCCATGATGGCGCGTTCGTCGGCGAGGCTGTTGGTCTGCGCGTTGCCGTAGTCGAAGCAGCACCACTGGTTGTAGTGCGTGCCGTCGACGACCGCGTAGATGCCCTCGGGCTGGTCGCCGGTCGCGACACCGTTGGTGTTGTTGTTGCGGTAGCCGGTGCCGGGGGCGATGTAGACGCCGTACGCCTTCTGCCCGCCGACGGTGACCGGGGCCGCCTTCGCGTCGGCGAGGTTGTCCCAACCGCCGGGGGCGGGGCCGGCGAAGCCGCCGGGGGGCGCCTGGGTGAGGCGGTTGTTGCGGCCGGACTGGTCGTAGATGATCGTGATGACGCAGTTGGTGTTGGCGCAGAACGTGTCCTGGGTGGCGGCGTTGGCGTAGCCGCCCTCGCTGAGCACGCCGACGTCGCGGGTGGTGTTGTCCGACGATCGTCGGACCTGGTAGAGCGGGCCGTTGTACGCGCCGTACAGCGCGCGGGTGGTGCTGTGCGCGGCCACGCACGGCGTGCCGCCGGAGGCGTAGATGTCACATGGACCGGTGCCGGCGGCGTGGGCGACGCCAGGGGCGTCCGAGACCACGTAGGCGCCGGCGCCGACGACGAGGACGAGGACGAACAGGGTCCCGGCGGCGGCCATCAGGCGACCCAGCTTTCTCTGCACGTTCATCGGATCCTTTCGGGGTGCGTGGTGGGGTGGGGTGCGGCGATGGAATTGACGTCACACGTCATACCTGTGACATTAATGGTCGTCCATCTATTGACGCTAGTTGGCACACGTTGGTCATCGATCGATGAGCCTGAGGACGGATATGCTGGTCAGCGGAGCAAGGTGCGTCCCCGTGTCGGGGCAAAAGTCGATTCGAGGGCGATTGATGAACATCGGGGAGATCGCTCGCCGGGCGGGGGTGTCCCGCAGCACCGTTTCCTACGTGCTCAGCGGAAAACGCAGCGTGTCGGCGGCGACCCGGCAACGGATCCAGTCGGTCATCGACGAGTTGGACTACCGGCCGAACGCCAGCGCCCGCGCTCTCAAGGAGGGGCGCACCCGCACCCTCGGGCTGGTCATCCCGCCGGCGAGCCAGCGGTTGACCGACATGCAGCTCGGCTTCGTCGCCAGCGTCGTCGAAGCCGCCGCCCGCCACGACCTCGACGTGCTGCTGTCCCCCTCCGGTGGCGACCATGACCGGTCGTTCGAGCGGATCGTCACCGGGCGCCGGGTGGACGGCGTGGTCCTCATGGAGATCCGGTTGGCGGATGACCGGGTGACCCGGCTGACCAAGGCCGGGCTGCCGTTCGTCACCATCGGGCGGACCGCCGAGCCGCACGGGATGAGCTGGATCGACATCGACTACGCCGGGCTGATCGCCCGGTGCGTGCAGCACCTGGCCGACCTGGGGCACCGGCACGTGGCACTAGTGAACCGGTCCGCCGAGTTGGTGGCCGCCGGGTACGGCCCCAGTCATCGCGCGCTGACCGGCTTCCGTACTGCGGCGGCCGAGCGGGGGTTGACCGGCGTGGAGGTCTGCAGCGGCGACGACACCGCCTCCGGCGAGGCGTGTATGGAGCAACTGCTCGCGACGCACCCGGAGGTCACGGCGGTGGCCACCATCAACGAGGCCGCACTGCCCGGAATGCAGCGGGCGTTGACCGGCGCCGGGCTGTCCGTGCCACGCGACTTCTCCGTCACCGGAGTCGCCGCGCAGCACTGGGCGGAGGATTTCCGCCCGCCGCTGACCGCCGCCGACGTGCCGATGGTCGAGATGGGCGCCGAGGCGGTGTCGCTGCTTCTGGAGATCATCGCGGCTCCCGGTGCCGTGCCACGACACCGCCTGTACAGCCCGCCCATCTCGTTGCGTTCCAGCACCGGCCCGGTCCGGGGCCGCTGATCCGACCGGTTACCCGCCCCTGACCCGCCGCTCCTCCTGGGCGGCGGCGAGGATGAGATAGCTGCTGGCGGTCCAGGTGTAGGCGCGGTCCCGCAGCCCGGTGCCGGTCTCGGCGTCGAAGTTCTCCGCGAAGCCGGACTTCTCACACAGCGCGAGGAACCGCCGACTGATGTCGTCGGCGATCCTGGTCTGCCCGGCCCGGCGCAGGCCGTCCTCGACGAGGACGGTGGAGGGCGCCCAGATCGGGCCCCGCCAGTAGCCGTCGGCGAGGTAGTGGGCCGAGTCCGTCGGCTCGGTGGCCAGACCGTGCGTGGTCAGGTGGGTCTCGACGCCGCGCGCCAGTGCGGCGGCGACCGGGGCCGGGAGGTCGGCCCCGAGCGCGACGGGCATCAGGTCGAGCAGGCTCCGGCTGGCTCGCCGGTGCCCGGTGTGAGGGTCCCGGGCGTGGAAGCGTTCGCCGTCCCACAGGTCGCGCAGCATGGCCCCGTGGATCCGGTCGGCCTCCTGCCACCAGCGGTCGGCGGGCTCACCCAGCTCGGTGGCGAGGTCGGCGAGGCAGCGAAGCTGCGAGACCAGGAACGCGGCGAGGTCGGCCGTCTCCAGGACCCGGTTCTCGTCGAAGGTGGTGGCGTTGTCCCAACCGCTGTCGTTGCCGTGCTGATAGTGCGGCAGGTCGTGGCCGGGAGCCCGCCGCGCGTCCAGCCAGAACTCGGTCCAGCGGGCGAGCCGGTCGTACGTCTGCGCCAGCGCCAGCCGACTCGGCGGCTGGGGAAGGCGTCGGCGCAGGTGACGGAGGGCCCAGCCGTGGATGGGGGGCTTCACGTAGTTGTGCAGGACCTCGGAATGGGTGACCGAGTCGGGGAGCGCGCCGGTCTCGTCCTGGTGGTCGAAGGGCAACTGGAACTGGTGCCAGGCCAGCTCCGGCTCGCCGGCCGCCAGGGCGATCGCGTTGAAGCAGTGGTCCCAGCTCCACACCTTGTCCATCCAGTGCTTGGACATCAGGACGGCCGGCCGGGTGACGAAGCCGGCCGGGGCGACAGTGGCCGACCACAGGACGTACGCGGCCAGCTCGGCGGCCGGGGTCTCCGGGCCGCGCCAGGGCGCGATCGCGTCGACGAACGCGGTGAACTCCGCGAACCGGTCGCGGCGCAACTGCTCGAAGGCGACGGATCCGGCGTACGGGCGGCGGGCGGTGGCGTACTCCTCGATCGCGATCTCCCACGGCTGGTCGCCGGAAAGGTCAAGGGAGCGGTCGGCCGTGCCGAGCGCCTGCGCACCCCGGGTCCGCAGCGGAGCGCCGGAGAGCACCGTGACCCGGTAGCGGCGACCGGTCTCGTACGAGGTGAACACATGTGATCCGTCGACCGGGTCGGCGTACAGGTAGGTGCCGCTGAAGGGGGTGAGGGTGTGCGCGGCGGCGGCCACCCGCAGGCCGAGCCGGTGGCCCCGGATCCGCAGGGTGTCCGGCCCGTCGTAGACGGCCTCGATCCGGTCGGCCCCGTTGCGCCAGGTCAGCAGTGCGGGCGTGGCGACGACAGTGGCGCCGGCGACAGTGGGGGTGAGTCGCAGCACGGGGTGCATCCCGGTCTGGTGGGAGACCAGGTGCAGGTCGTCGGCGTACGTCTTCTCGGCTACCACCGGGGAGATGTTGAACCAGGATCCGCGGTAGCTGAACGGGATGTCCTGGATTCCGAACTCCGGACCGGACGGGGCGACGGTCATGGGTGGCGGGTGCCTTTCTGTGGTGCGGGTGGTCTGTCCTGGACCGCGGCGGTTGGTCAGTCCTTGACGGCGCCGGCGGTCACGCCCATCGAGACGTACCGCTGGGCCAGGATCAGCAGGACGGCGGCGGGGATCGAGGCGACGACGGCGGTGGCCATGATGGCGTTCCACTGCTGGTTGTTGTTGCCGATGTAGTGGTAGATGCCGAGGGTGATCGGCTGGTAGTCGCCGCCTCCGGCCAGGGTCGAGGCGAAGATGAAGTCCGACCAGGACCACAGGAACGCGAAGAGCGACACAGTGACGATCGAGTTGCGGCTGACCGGCAGCACGACCGACCAGAAGGTCCGTAGCCGTCCGGCGCCGTCGACCACGGCGGCCTGGAGCAGCTCGTCGGGGATGCCGGACATGAAGGCCGTGAAGATCAGGACAGCGAACGGCACCGCGAGCGTCGTGTCGGCCAGGATCAGGCCGGGCAGCGTGTTGAGGACGCCGAGGGTGAGGTAGATGGCGTAGAAACCCATCGCCATGATGATCCCCGGGATCATCTGCGCGATCAGCAGCAGGAAACTCAGCGCCGGGCCGCCGGGTGGCCGAAGCTTCGCCAGCGCGTAGCCGGCGGGGGCCGCCAGCGCCACGGTCAGCACCACAGTGCCGAGACCGACCAGAAAGCTGATGCCGAGGTACGGCAGTTGCTGGTCGAGCACCGCCCGGTAGCCGTCCAGGGTGCCGTTGACGGGGAACAGGTGCGGGGGACTGGCCCGCATGTCCTGGTCCCGGGTGAAGGACACATTGATCATCCAGTAGACGGGGAAGAGCATCAGCCCGGTCAGCACCAGGCCGACGCCGGTCTTCCACCAGGCCCGAGGCGTCGAGGTGGTCATCGCAGCTGCTGCCTCCGCTCGATCCGGATGTAGACCAGGCCGGCGATCAGAGCCAGCACGATGAGCAGGTTCCCGATGGCCGCGCCCGGGCCGAAATCGGGCAGCAGGTTGCCGAAGCCGAGCCGGTACGACCAGGTGGCCAGCGTTGCCGAGGAGCCGGTCGGACCGCCCTTCGTCATGATCCAGATGATGTCGAAGACCTTCAGCGTGTAGATCAGCCCCAGCAGCAGCGTGATCAGGGAGACGGGACGCAGCAGCGGGAAGGTGATCCCCCAGAAACGCTGCCACCCCGTCGCGCCGTCGAGCGCGGACGCCTCGTACATCTCGGTCGGGATCGCCTGCAGGCCGCTGTAGAGCACCACCAGGTTGAACGGGATGCCGATCCAGACGTTTGCGATGATCACCGAGGTGAGTGACCAGCCCGGCGAGGTGAGCCAGTTGACCGGGTCGATCCCGACGACGCCGAGCGCCGCGTTGACCAGCCCCGAGTCGCTGTTGAGCAGCCACGACCAGGTCGACGCCGAGACGATCAGTGGCAGCAGCCACGGTACGAGGATCAGCGCCCGCAGCGTGCGCGACAGCGGGAAGTGCTGGTGGAAGAAGAGGGCCAGGGCCATGCCGATGGTGAACTGGAAGGCGAGCGAGGCCGCCGTGAAGACCACCGTGTGGGTCAGCGTCGGCCCGAAGGCCGGGTCGGTCAGGACCGTCCGGTAGTTGTCGAGGCCGGCGAAGGGCGCCCCGCCCTGCACGAACGAGCGGACTGTGTACTCGCGCAGGCTCAACTCGACATTGCGGTAGAGCGGGTAGGCGTAGAAGGCCGCCAGGTAGATCGTCACGGGTGCCAGGAAGCCCCACGCCATCCATCGGTTGGGCCGACGGGCACGGGACGGGGGAGGCCCGGATGGGGCGGCGGTCGCCGCCCCATCCTGGTCTCGTACGGCAGTGGTCTCGGTCGTGGAGGGCATGGTGTCGGTTCGGATCACTTACCTGGAGGTGGCGGCGGTCTGTGCGGCGGCCAGGGCCTCCTGTGGCGACTTCCCGCCGCTGAGGGCCGACTGCACAGCGGTCCACAGCGCCTCGGAGATCTTCGGGTACTTGGTGCCGAGGTTGTCACCCGTGCGGCCCTTGGCTGCCCGGACCGCCTCCACCCAGACCTTGAGCTTGGGGTCCGCTGTGGCCTGTCGTTCCTGCACAGCGGCGACGGGTGCGACGTAGGAGAGCGTGGTGTCCGTGGTGAGGAGGTTGTCGGCGTTGGTCAGGCAGGTCACGAGCTTCTGCGACGTCGCGTACCGGCCGGTCTTCTTCTGCACCGGAATGGAGACGAACTCACCGCCGGTGGGCGCCGGGGCCGGGCCGCCCGCGCTGGCCGGGATCGGGATCGTGCCGTACGAGAAGCCGAGCTTCTCCGCGTTGGCCAGCTGCCAGGTGCCGTTCTCGGCGAACGCGTAGTCGCCGGTGGCGAACTCCTGCCAACTCGTGGTCTGGGTGTTGTTGATGATGGAGTTCGGGGCGTGGCCCTGCTTGAGCCAGTCGGTCCAGAGCGTCAGCGCGGAAACCGCCTGCGGTGAATCCAGACTCGTCAGTTGGGCGCCCGAGCCCCAGAACCAGGGCAGGAACTGGAAGCTGCCCTCCTCGGTGCCGATCGCGGAGAAGGTGATGCCCTTCTTCCCCTTGGCCTTCACCTTGGTCAGTGCCGCGGTCAGTGAGGCCCAGTCCTTGATGGCGGCCGGATCGACGCCGGCGGCGGTGAGCAGATCCTTGTTGTAGTAGAGGGCGAGGGTGTTCGCCCCGATCGGCACCCCGTAGGTCTTGCCGTCGCTCTGGCCGGCGCCGAGCAGATTCTTCTCCATGGCCGAGACGTCGAGCTTGTTGTCGTCGGTGGTGGTGAGCGCACCGGCTTCGGCCAGGGTGGAGATGACCGGGTTGTCGACGATCAGGGCGTCCGGTGAGTTTCCCTGCTGGGCGGCGAGCAGCGCCTTGTTGGTCAGGTCGGTGGTGTCGTATCCGGTCCGCTCGACCGTCACCCCCGCGTCGGTGCCGCACTTCTTGAGCAGCGCCACCCACTCGGAGTCGTCGGTGAACTGTGGATACGGGTCCCAGACGAGGTAGGCGCCGCCGCTGTCCGCGGGGCCGTCGGCGGACGACGAGCAGGCGCTGCCCGTCACTGCGGCGAGAGCTATCACGGCGACGGCGGCCAGGCGCCGCCGACGACTGAATCCGGTCATGTGGTGCCTCACTTCAATCGATCGTCAGGTGGGGTTTGTCGGTTGATCGTCGCGGGTTGGAGCAGCCCAACCATGAGGCGAACCGATTCGACGAATCGGTTCGCCCGAAGATAGGTCTGGCCATGCCCGGGGGTCAAGGGTCAGTTGGGCGCGTCAGAGAGATCGCTGAGAAACATGGTCTTCACCGGGGCGTCACTTCATTGACATCGTTCAGTCCCCGGTCCTACGATCCGTGCGAATCGATTCGCAAGCGCTGCCCTCCGGAGAGCGTCCCCCGCGCCCCACCAAGGAGCCGCCCGTGAAAACCCCGTCCCCCGGCCGGTCACGACGAGCCCGCGTGTCCGTGGCCCGACTCGTCGTCGGCCTGCTCGCCGCCGCTGCCGCCGTCACCGTCGTCCCGTCCCCCGCCCAGGCCGCCGACGAGTCGATCAGCGTCAACTTCGCCACCACGAACGGTGCGCCGACCTACCGCGCCTCCGGCTGGATCTACGGCATGACCGAGAACGCCAGCGGTCCGGCCGACCACTTCTACCGGGACGTCAAGTTCCAGTACATGCGCGCCGGTGGCGCGCAGTTGCCGGGCAGTGGTTGGGTCGGCGGCACCTACGACCGTCGCTGGAACTCCACGCTCGCCCAGGCACGTCGCACCACAGCCCTCGGCGGGAAGTTCATCATCCTGCCGCACGACCTCTGGGGTGCCGACGGCGCCGGGATCTCCCGCTTCCCCGGTGACAACGGCAACTGGACCGACTACGACAACTTCCTGACCCGCCTGATCAGCGACGTCCGGGCGTCCGGGCTGTCGGTGCAGTGGGACATCTGGAACGAACCGAACATCACCATCTTCTGGAACCGGCCAATCTCCCAGTACCTGGAGCTGTGGCGGCGCACCTACCAGCGCATCCGGGCGGAGTTCCCCAGCCAGCTCATCGTCGGGCCGAGCTGCGCCTGCGTACCGTCGACCAACCACACCTTCTGGAACCAGTACCTCGACTTCGTCCGCTCGACGAACACGGTGCCGGACATCATCAGCTGGCACTCGCTGCCCGGTGACCCGGTCGCCAACGTCGCCGCCGCCAACGCCACCCTCGACCCGCGCGGCATCGCCCACCCCCGCCCGTACCAGATCAACGAGTACGGCGCGCCCGACGAGCAGAACCCGGCCGACGGCGCCTGGTACATCGCGCGCCTGGAACGGGCCCGGGCCGACGGCCTGCGGGCGAACTGGGCCAGCGGCGGCAGCCTGCACAACGACCTCGGCAACCTGCTGATCCGTAACTCGGCCGGGCAGCACCAGCCCAAGGGGGAGTGGTGGAACTACCGCTACTACGCCTCCCAGGTCGGGGAGATCGTCGCGGTGACCCCCAGCCAGTCGTACGACGCGTACGCCACGAAGACGGCCGGAGTGGCGAAGGTGCTGGTCGGCGCTGGTCGTACCACCGGGAACCTGACCGTCAACCTGCAACGCCTGGACACCACCAGCGGCATCGTGCAGAACAACCAGGTCCGGGTCGTCACCCAACGCATCCCGCACAACGGTGGCGGTGCCGTGGCGGGTCCGGTCACTGTCTCGAACAGCGTGGTCGGGGTGTCCAACAACAACGCCACGGTGACCGTGCCGTACACCAACCAGACCGACACGTACACCGTCACGCTGCTGCCCCCCTCGGACGGTGGCTTCCAGTCAGTGGCGGTGGCCCAGCACTCGCAGCAGTGTTTGAACAACGCCGGGCTGAGCACCGCCGACGGCAACGTCCAACAGCAGAACTACTGCGACGGCGGTGACCAGCAGCTCTGGAACTTCGTCCCGGTCGCTGGCGTGGCCAACACCTACACCGTGGTCAACCAGCAGAGTGGCAAGTGCCTCGACGTCAGCGGTGTGTCCACCGCCGACGGCGCGGCGGTGCACCAGTGGACCTGCCTCAACAGTTCCAACCAGCAGTTTGCTCTGCGCAAGGTGACCTACTCGGGTAACGACTCGCACGACTACCAACTCGTCGCCCGGCACAGTGGCAAGTGCGTCGATGTCAACGCGGTCTCCACGGCGGCCGGCGCGCTGGTCCACCAGTGGACCTGCAGGGCGGTGAACCAGGGCAGCCCGTTGAACCAGACCTGGCGGCTCCTGGGGCGGTAGTCGTCCCGGGGGCAGGTGACGCGCTGGCTGTCGGCCCTGGCAGTCAGCGCGTCACCGGACATCACATTCATTGACATGAATTAAACAAAGGTCCTACCATTCGCAGCGATTCGCCATCGCCACCACCCACCCGTGGCGCGTCGACGATCTCCCGCGCTTCCACGACTCCGAGGAGCCACCTCGTGCGAACCCCGTCCCGCAGTGGGTCAGGAACAGCCCGCGACCTCATCCCGAAACGCCAACGCGTCCGACGTCTGACCCTCCTGGCCGGTGCGCTGGCCGGGGTGCTCGTCGTCGTCGGCATCGGCGTCGGCGCCACCCCCGCCAGTTCGCCCTTCGCCGCCAGGGCCGCCGCGGCGGCCACCATCCCGCCCGGGCAGAGCACCCCCATCGTCGGCACGCCGTCCGGCCGCTGCCTCGAAGTGCCCAACTCCAGCACCACGAACGGCACCCAGACACAACTCTGGGACTGCAACGGCGCCGCCGGCCAGACCTGGACGTGGACGTCGAGCAAGCAGATCCAGGTGTACGGCAACAAGTGCCTGGACGCCTCCGGCCGAGGCACCACCAACGGCACCCAGGCGATCATCTGGGACTGCAACGGTCAGAACAACCAGCAGTGGAACGTCAACAGCAACGGCACCATCACCGGCGTGCAGTCCGGGCTGTGCCTCGACGCCAACGCCGCCGGCACCGCCAACGGCACCAAGATCATCCTCTGGGCCTGCAACGGCGGCGCCAACCAGCAGTGGGCCTCGCCGACCACCACGACCCCGCCGCCGACCAACCCACCGACCGGCGCGCGCCCGTGCGACATCTACGCCTCCGGCGGCACCCCGTGCATCGCGGCGCACAGCACCACGCGGGCGCTCTACGAGGCGTACGCCGGCAACCTCTACCAGGTCCGACGCTCGTCGGACAACACGACCCGCAACATCGGGCTCACGGGCACCGGCGGCACCGCCAACGCGGCGACGCAGGACTCGTTCTGCACCGGCACGACCTGCGTGATCACAGTGGTCTTCGACCAGTCCGGGCGCGGCAACGACCTCTGGTACCAGGGGTCGAGCGTCGTTCCGGGCTCCCCGCAGAGCAAGCCGGCGATCGCCACCTCGGAGTCGCTGACCGTGGGTGGCGCGAAGGCGTACTCGCTCTACATCAACCCGGGCAACAGCTACTGGCGCGACGGGCACCTCACCGGAGTGCCGACCGGCGCGGCGCCCGAGGGCATGTACATGGTCACCAGCGGCACCCACGTCAACAGCGGATGCTGCTTCGACTACGGCAACAGTGAGACCACCCGCAAGGCCGACGCCGCCGGGGCGATGGACGCCATCAACTTCAGCAAGCAGTGCTGGTTCGGCGGCTGCTCGGGCAGTGGCCCGTGGGTGCAGGCGGACCTGGAGTGGGGTCTCTTCCCGGGCGGCAGCAGCTCCTGGAACCCGAACCAACGCTCGTTCGCCAGCAAGTTCGTCACCGCGACGCTGAAGAACAACGGCACCACCCGCTTCGCCATCAAGGGCAGCGACGCGCAGGCCGGCAGCCTCTACACGCTGTACGACGGCTCGCTCCCGCCCGGATACAGCCCGATGAAGAAGCAGGGCGCGATCATCCTGGGCAGCGGTGGTGACTGCTGCAAGCCCGACGGCGGTGCCAACCTGAGCGCCGGCACCTTCTACGAGGGGGCGATGGTCGCCGGCTATCCGTCCGACGCGGTCGAGAACGCCGTGCAGGCCAGCGTGGTGACCGCCGGTTACCGCTGATCCTGACCACGCGGTACGAGTCGTGCGCCGGTCACCACCTCGTGGTGACCGGCGCACGGTCGCGTGGACGTCGACCTGGTCTCAGGCGACGGTGCAGGCCGCGCCGTTGAGGGTGAACGAGGACGGTCGGGCGTTGTTACCGCTGTGGTTGGCCTGGAAGCCGAAGCTCACCGAGCCGTTGGCGGGGATGCCGCCGTTGTAGGCGACGTTGCGGGCTGTCACCTGCCCCGAGTTGGGCGAGTAGGTGGCGTTCCAGCCTGAGGTGATGGTCTGACCGCTGGGCAGGGTGAAGACCACGGACCAGCCGTTGACGGCGCTGGTGCTGGTGTTCGTGACGGTGATGTTCTCGGTCAGACCGGTGTTCCAGGCGTTGATGGCGACCGTCACCCGGCAGGCGCCGGAGGCCGGCGGCGGCGTGGTCGGGGGCGGGGTGGTGGGCGGCGGGGTGGTCGGGGGCGGGGTGGTCGGGGGCGGGGTCGTGGTGTTTGTCAGTCCGAAGAACGCGATGGCGGACGCGGCCATCCCTCCGGAGGGCAGGCTGTGCCCGGCACCCTGGATGCTGTACGCCTCGACCTGGACGGTGCCGCTGCTGTCGGCGTACCGGCGCCGGTTCCAGTTGGCCTGGGGCGTGTCGGTGGAGGTGGGTGTCTGGCTCAGCCCGAACACGTTGGTCCACTGCTCGATCGTCTCCTGCAACAGCGAGTACGGCACGAGCGTGTCGCTGGTGCCGTGCCACAGCTGCACCCGCGGCCGTGGCCCCGAGTAGCCGGGGTATGCCTGGCGCACCGCGTCACCCCACTGCTGGGGAGTCCGGTTCATGTTCCCGCCGGTGCACTGGCTGCTGCCGGGCGGGTAGTCCGCCGCGTTGGCGAAGCAGTTGTACGGCACGCCCATGAACGCGGCGCCGGCCTTGAACACGTCGGGATAGAGGGCCAGCATGTGGTTCGTCATCATGCCGCCGGATGAGCTGCCGGTGGCGTAGACCCGCTCCGGGTCGGCCGAGTACTGCTGTTGCACGTACCGGATCATGCTGATGATCGACACCGGGTCGCTGCCCCCACCACGCCGCTTGGCGGCGTCCGACCAGGTGTCGAAGCAGTTGCCGAAGCCGGCCTGCTGGGTCGCGGACGGGTAGATCACGATGTATCCGTACCGGTCGGCCTGGCTGGCGAACTCGCTTCCGGAGTAGAACCCGGGGCCGGACCCGCCGCAGCCGTGCATCGCCACCACGACCGCCGGCCGGGCGGGGCGGTTGTCCGGCACGTAGACGTGCATGCGCATCCGGCCCGGGTTGTCGCCGAAGCTGGTCACCTCGGTCAGTGACGCCGCGTACGCGGGCCCGACCGTGGGGGCCACCAGGCCGGCCGCGACCAGTGACGCGGCCAGCGTGAGTAGCAGTTTCCTTCTGATTTTCACCGCACGACTCCTTCGATTGCCTGTGCAGGCTGGATTGGTCGTGCGATCCGGTTGCGGGTCTGCCCGACTCCCGCGGTGATCGCACGTTGCCCGCTACCTGTGGTTCGCCCAGCCCGGCTTCGGATGGCGTCGCGTGGCAATTAGTGTTCCCCCCGGACCAACAAGTGTCAATCGAGAAATCTCGATTTGTGGTGGGTCACGCCCGTCCGTCTACAGTCGTCATACCGTCCCCGAGGAGCACGGAGCGCCTGTGGCAAGCCTCTTCGACATCGACGAGATCTATCCGGACGACGGCGACCGCCCACTCCGGCTGCCCCGCCGGCAGGTCGGCAACTCACCGCAGGGCGTCGCGGTGACCCTGTTGGCCGACTACACGCTGCGGACCCGGGTCGCCCTGCCGTCCGCCGCCATCGTCGCGTTGCTCGCCGAGACCGGCGTGACGACGGCCGGAGCGCGGACCGCGATCAGCCGGTTGGCCCGCCGTGGCGTGTTGGAGGGCAGTCGACTGGGGCGACGCAGCTCCTACCGGCTCAGCCGCGCAGCCGCCGCCAATCTCTCCGCCGGAGGGCACTGGATTCTCGCCTCCACCACCTCGACGGGCCGGTGGGACGGTAGCTGGACGATCGTCGCCTTCTCGCTGCCGCAGGACCGCAGTACGCAGCGCCGGGCGCTGCGGGCGCAACTTCGGTGGCTCGGTTACGCGCCGCTGTACGACGGGCTGTGGATCTCGCCGCAGAAGCTGACCCCCGCGGCTCGGGCCCAGCTCGACCAGCTCACCCTCGGCGCGGTAACGGTGTTTCGTGGGCGGCAGACCGCGCTCGCCTCGACCATTCACCGTGCGCCGATCGAGGCCTGGGACATCGAGGCGATCAGCCGGAGCTACGACGCGTTCCTGCGTCGTTGGACGCCACTGTTGCCCGCCGTGGCGTCCGGGCAGGTCGACGGTGCCGCGGCGGTGCGGGCCCGGACCGAGGTCATGGACACCTTCCGACGTTTCCCCGTCCTCGACCCGCAGCTGCCGGTGGAACTCCTTCCACGGGAGTGGCTCAGGCAGCCGGCGCGGGAGCTGTTCGAGGCCGTCTACGACGGCCTCGCCGCACCCGCCGAACGACACGTCCGGGCGGTCGTCGAGCGGTTCGCCGACGCCGCGCAGCCCGGCATCGAGGCGCACACCACCGCCGACCTCGTCGCCGGCATACGCGCCGATGCCGACCCGGCGCAGCCGTCTGCGAGTGCCACGGCCACCGGGTGTTCGTGAGCCGTTGGGCAGTTGCTGTCGGGTGACGACTGTGAGCGATAACAGGATTGCCCTCTGAAGCGGTCTCCTTGGCTCGGTGGTGAGACTCGTCCGCTGGTCGCGCGGCGGTTGAGCACTGTCACCCAGGGCGTTTGGTACCGGGCGAAACGCGGCGTTCCGGGAGATCGGCGTGAACGGCCCGTTACGTCTTGACGAACGGCATGTTATCGCTCACTCTCGATATAGAGGACGATCGCTGTCTCGGCTCACCGGGCGAGCCGTACCGATCGGCCCACCGATCACGACGTCCGCAAGGGCATGCGGACGTCACCTCGGGACCCGGCAGGCGCCGGCGACAGCCCTCTCGGACTGTGCGTGCTGATGCCGGGCGGCCAGGAGGACCGCCCCGATCAGCTGTTCCGAGCGAAGTGGCACATCACCACCACCGATGCAACCACTGAAAAGGAACGCCATGAAACCCATGAGAACGATGCTGGCGGCGGCGACCATGGCCGTCGCCCTCACCACCGGTATGACGGTGGCGCTGACCCCCGCATCCGGTGCCGGCACGACCCTGAAGGCGGCCGCCGCCGAGAAGGGCCGCTACTTCGGCGCGGCTGTCGCCGTCGGCAAGCTGTCGACCAGCGCATACACGACGATTTTGAACCGTGAGTTCAACAGTGTCGTGGCCGAGAACGAGATGAAGTGGAGCTCCACCGAGCCGCAGCAGGGCACCTTCACCTACTCCAGTGGTGACCGCCTGGTCAGTCACGCGCAGGCCAACGGCATGAGCGTGCGGGGTCACACCCTGTTGTGGCACGCGCAGCAGCCGGGCTGGGCGCAGGGCATGTCGGGCAGCGCGTTGCGCAACGCGATGATCAACCACGTCACCCAGGTCGCCACGCACTACCGGGGGAAGATCTACGCCTGGGACGTGGTGAACGAGGCGTTCGCCGACGGTGGTTCGGGTGGGCGGCGTGACTCCAACATGCAGCGCACCGGCAACGACTGGATCGAGGCGGCCTTCCGGGCGGCGCGGGCGGCGGATCCGGGTGCGAAGTTGTGTTACAACGACTACAACACCGACGGGGTCAACGCGAAGTCGACCGGCATCTACAACATGGTGCGGGACTTCAAGTCCCGTGGCGTGCCGATCGACTGCGTGGGTTTCCAGTCGCACCTGGGCACCTCGCTGGCCGGTGACTACCAGGCCAACCTCCAGCGGTTCGCCGACCTCGGCGTGGACGTCCAGATCACCGAGCTGGACGTGATGACCGGCGGCAACCAGGCCAACATCTACGGCGCTGTCACGCGCGCCTGCCTGGCCGTCTCGCGCTGCACCGGCATCACCACCTGGGGTGTACGGGACTGTGACTCGTGGCGTGGCTCGGACAACGCGCTGCTGTTCGACTGCAACGGCAACAAGAAGGCCGCGTACACCGCCGTCCTGGACGCCCTCAACGGCGGCTCGACCCCGCCCACCACGCCCCCGCCGGGCTCCGGCGTGGACACCAGCGCCTGGTACGTGTTGTTGAACCGCAACAGCGGCAAGGCGCTGGACGTGTACGCCTCGGCCACCAACGACGGGGCGCGGATCAGCCAGTGGACGCGCAACAACGGCGTCAACCAGCAGTGGCAGTTCGTCGACTCGGGCAGTGGCTACTACCGGGTGAAGTCCCGCAACTCCAGCAAGGTGCTCGACGTCAGCGGCTTCTCCACCGCTGACGGCGGCGCGATCGTGCAGTGGTCCGACCTCAACGGGACGAACCAGCAGTTCCGACTCGCGAACTCGGCCGACGGCTACGTACGTCTGATCAACCGCAACAGCAACAAGGCGGTCGAGGTGCAGGGTTCTTCCACCGCCGACGGCGGAAACATCGTCCAGTACGCCGACTGGGGCGGCAACAACCAGCAGTGGCAACTGGTCCGGATCGGCTGACGACCGGCGCCATCGACCGGGGGAGCGGGAGCTGCCGGCTGCTCGGGATCCGGCCGGCGCCCGCCCCCGGCGAGGTGTGACGAGTGGCGGCCCGCCCCATCCGGGGGCGGGCCGCCGTAACCGTCAGGTCGCCGCTTGGCATGATCGCGCAGATCGATGGCAATCGTTTGACGTATGACGTATCACCCGCTAATTTTCACCCCGCGGGTCACCCGGCCACCGGGAGCCAGGACGTCGTACCGCGCAGTTCGGCGCGGCCTGCCACGAAGCCCGGATCGTGGCATCGCCATCGACGTGCGCCGTTGCCCGCGGGTTCCCCGCACACAACACCCCAGACGTGCTGACGCCACCACCAGGACGCCGGTACGCACGCCACGGCACGCGCGGGCGCTCCCGCTCGTGGGTGACCCCGATCGAAGGAGTGGACCATGAAAGCCCTCGTAGAGGCTCGTCCCGCCTCTCGGCACAGATCTCGCTGGCGTTCAGGGTTGGCCGCGGCGGCGGCCGCGGCCATGGCAGCCAGCGCACTCGTCGCGGTCAACGCGGCGCCCGCGGCGGCAGCCACAGTGGACACCAACGCCTCCTACGTGCTGGTGAACCGCAACAGCGGCAAGGCGCTGGACCTTTACGCCTCGGCCACCAACGACGGGGCGCGGATCAGCCAGTGGACGCGCAACAACGGCCTCAACCAGCAGTGGCAGTTCGTGGACTCCGGGGGTGGCTACTACCGGATCAAGTCGCGGCTCTCGGGCAAGGTGCTCGACGTCAGTGGTTTCTCCACCGCTGACGGCGGCGCGATCGTGCAGTGGTCCGACCTCAACGGGACGAACCAGCAGTTCCGGCTGGCCGACTCGGACGGCGGCTACGTTCGGCTGATCAACCGCAACAGCAACAAGGCGGTCGAGGTGCAGGGCTCTTCCACCGCCGACGGCGGAAACATCGTCCAGTACGCCGACTGGGGCGGCACCAACCAGCAGTGGCAACTCGTCGCCGTCGGCGGTGGCACCACCCCTCCACCCACGGGTGGTAGCGGGTGCGGCAAGGCACCGACGCTGGCCAGCGGCACGCACACGATCCAGAGCAACGGCAAGAGCCGGACCTTCATCCTCCGGGTGCCCGCCAACTACAACAACAGCAACCCCTATCGGCTGATCTTCGCCTTCCACTGGCGGGGCGGCACCATGCAGGAGATCTCCTCCGGCGGCACCAGCGGGACCGCCTGGTCCTACTACGGGCAGCAGGAGCAGTCGAACAACAGCGCCATCCTGGTGGCGCCCCAGGGGTTCGGCAACGGCTGGGGCAACTCCGGCGGTGAGGACATCACCTTCGTCGACGACATGATCAGCCGGATCGAGAGCAGCCTCTGCGTCAACCCGAGGCAGCGGTTCGCGCTCGGCTTCAGTTGGGGTGGCGGCATGAGCTACGCCGTCGCCTGCGCCCGAGCCAACGTCTTCCGGGCAGTCGCGGTCATCTCCGGCGCGCAGATCAGCGGGTGCAGCGGCGGTACGCAGCCGATCGCGTACTTCGGGCTGCACGGCATCACTGACAACGTCCTGAACATCTCCCAGGGCAGGGCGCTGCGCGACACCTTCGTTCGTAACAACGGTTGCACCGCGCAGAGCCCGCGCGAGCCGGCCGGCGGCAGCCGCACCCACATCACCACCGTCTACTCCGGCTGCAGGTCCGGGTACCCGGTGCAGTGGGCCGCGTACGACAACGGCCACATGCCCGGCCCGGTGGACGGCACCTACGCCGAGAGTGGCATCACGACCTGGACCAAGGGTGAGATCTGGAGGTTCTTCGCCCAGTTCTCGTGACTCTTGTCGGCCTCAGCTGGCGGCGCCTGCTCCCGTTCCTCGGGGGCGGGCGCCGTCCGTTGCCCGTGACGATCAGCGTTCGAGGCGGTCGGGGCTCCCCGAGCCACTGCGGCGGACCAGCCAGGCCTCGGTGATGTGGGTGAACATCGCCTCGGCGGCGCCGTTGGAGTCGTGGGCGGCGATGCGCTCGTAGATGCGTCGGTGACCCTGGTTGGACGCCACGCACAGCGCCCGCTCGGTCCGGCCCATGTAGCGGGCGGTGTTGATGACCTGGCTCTCCAGCGCGCGTACGACGCCCCGAGCGATGCGGTTGCCGGATGCCTGCATGATCGTGTCGTGGAAGGCCCGGTCGTGGTCGTGGTAGGTGACGTGGTCGTCGACGAGTTCGTCCATCCGGTCCACCAGGGCCCGCAGTCGATCGACGGTCTCGGCGTCGGCGTGGCGGGCGGCGACGTTCGCCATGTCGGACTCCAGCACCCGCCGGGTGACGACCAGGTCATCAAGGATGGCGAGGCTGTCGTCCACCGCGATGGTCGCCGCGAGGACCAGCTCGTCGAGCATGTCCCAGTGTGCCGGTGGGGTCACCATGGTGCCGGCGCCCTGGCGAACCTGCACCAGCCCCTTCTCCTGAAGGATCTTCACTGCTTCCCGGACGACGGTCCGGCTCACGCCGAAGGTCTCGCAGAGGATCGGCTCGGGGGGTAGGGACGACCCGGACGGGTGTACGCCGAGGACAATGCGCTCCACCAGTTCGGCGGTGACCGCCCTGGCGAGGTTGGTCGGCCGACGCACCCATGCCGGGGTCCCCGGGCTGTTCAGGGCCGTTTCCTGCGGTGGCGTCATGTCCCCCTCCGATGGCTCGCCGTGGCACGACGTCCGGATCAGTGTACGGCCGACCGTTGACGTAACACGTCATACGAGTTACCTTCCGGTCAACATTTGGCTAGCGGGGCACCCGCCGGCCACCCCCCATATAGAGGTGACAACTGATGAGACAGCGCGCAATATGGTCGGCCGTCCTCGTTGTGGGCCTGGCCCTGGCCGGTTGTGGAAGTGCTAGCGATTCGGGCAAATCGACCAGCTCCGATGGCAAGTTGGTCGTGTGGGACTGGAAATCCGGCGAACCGTTCGCCAAATCCTATCTGGACAAGGCGAAGGCCGACTTCAAGAAGAAGCACGCCGACGTCGAGGTCGAGTTCGTCGCGCAGCCGTTCGACCAGTACTACACCCTGCTCGGCGCGGCGATCCAGTCCGGCAAGGGCCCCGACGTCATGATGTTCAACGGCGGTGGCCAGATCCGCGACCGGGTGGACGCGTTGGTGCCGATCACCGACTACGTCGCCGAGGACAAGCAGCGGCTGGCCGGATGGGACGCGTTCACCAAGGACGGCAAGGTCTACGGCAGCCCGGTGACGCTGCAGGGCTACCCGATCTACTACAACAAGGAGATCTACCGGAAGGCCGGCCTCGACCCGGCCAGCCCGGCCGCCACCTGGGACAAGTTCGTCGCGGACTGCGCCGCCATCGCCAAGGCCGGCTCCAAGTGCTTCGCCCTCGGCAACAAGGAAGGCGTCGGCATCCAGTTCTGGCTCTCCAGCATGGGGTCGGTGACCCTCACCGCCGCGGAGTACGACGCCTGGATCACCGGCAAGCGCGACTGGACCTCGCCCAACGTGAAGCGGATCTTCGAGCTCTGGAAGGAGACCGGAGTCAAGAAGATGAACACGGACGGGGCCAACTCGACCGCGATGTTCAACGACTCCTTCGCAGCCTTCCAGTCCGGCAAGGCCGCCCACGTCATGGGCCTCATGTCCGACGTCGGGCACTGGAAGTCCTTCAACGAGTTCCTCACCGCGGAGAAGCTCGGCGTCATGAAGGCCCCGGTCGTCACCGCCGGCACCACCCCGAGCCTGCCGTACGACGGTGGCATCGGCTACGCCGTGGCCAAGTGGACGAAGGACCCGAAGGTGGCCGCCGACCTGGTGCGCTCCCTGACCTCGGCCGACGCGTTGAAGGCGTTCTACGCTGACGCCGGCGCGATCGCCGCCGACATCACGATCGACGTCTCGCAGGCCGGCCCGGCTGCCTCCACGATCGTCGCCGAGCTGAAGACCGGCAAGCCGGCTCTGCACGTCGCGCTCGACTCGAAGACGATCGACCTGATGGGGCGCCTCTCCCAGCAGCTGCTCAGCGGTTCGATCACCGTCGACGAGGTGGTGAAGCAGTTGGCCGCTTCCGACCAGGCGGGCTGACCTCGTGCCGATCGGAAACACGCAACCGTCGGTCCGCCTGGCTTCGGCCGGGCGGGCCGGCGGCCCGGCGGCCATCTCCCCCGCGCACCGCGGTGGCACCCGTCCCCGTCGCACCCGTGGCGGCCTGGGGGCCGAGCGCTACGCCCCCTACATCCTGGTCGCTCCGGCCGTCCTGATCATCGTGGCGATGCGGCTCTACCCGCTGATCCTCGGGGTCAACTTCTCCTTCACCGGCGACGGTGACCGCAACGGAGAAGCGGTCGGGTTCGGCAACTACCAGGAACTGTTCGCTGATCCGTTGTTCCGCACCGCGCTGGGCAACGTCGGCCTGCTGGTGTTGCTGCTTCCGGTGGCGGTGGCGATCCCCGGTCTCCTCGCCACGTTCATCTTCCTCCGAGTGCCGGGCCACCGCTTCTACCGCAGCGTCTACTTCTTTCCGGCGGTGCTCTCGCCGGTCATCGTCGGGGCGATCTTCAACCTGCTGCTCGCCTTCGACGGCCCCCTGAACGCCGTGCTCGGGTCGATCGGTGTCGGTCCGGTGGACTGGCTCGGCAACCCGGACGTCGCGATGTTCATGGTGGTGGGCGTGCACATCTGGGCCACCTTCGGGATGGCGCTGGTGGTGTTCCTCGCCGGCTTCGCCACGCTGGACGCCGCGCTGCTCGACGCCGCCCGGGTGGACGGCGCCTCGCTGCGCCAGGTCGTCTGGCACGTGATCATCCCGAGCCTCGCCCGGACCATCCAGTTCGTCTTCGTGACCACGATGATCGGGATGCTGACCTCGATGTTCGGGCTGCTCTTCGTGATGACCAGCGGCGGCCCGGAGGGCTCGACATACCTGCCGGAGTACTACATCTGGATCCAGCAGGGCCAGATGAACCGCCCGGCTCTCGCGTCCGCCGCGTCCACGATCCTCTTCGCGATCATGCTCGTGGTGGGAATGTTGCAGATCAAACTGCTCGAACGATCGGGAAAGGTGGACTGATGTCCCGCGTCCGACTGGGACGGTGGATGATCGCCATCCCGATGTCACTGCTCGCGGTGGCGACGATCTACCCCCTGCTCTTCACCGCGAACGTCGCGTTGAAGACCCGCCGGGACTACATCCTGGACCGGTTCGGCCTGACCAGCACCCTGCAATGGGAGAACATCAGCACGGCGTGGACCAGCGTCGGAATGGGCCGCTACTTCGTCAACTCGCTGGTCGTGGTGACGTCGTCGGTGCTGCTGCTGCTCCTGCTCGGGTCGATGGCCGGCTTCGCGCTGAGCCAGTTGCGGTTCCGTGGCTCGTCGGCGTTGTTCCTGGGCTGCCTCGCGGGGCTCTTCATCCCGTTCCAGGTGATCATGGTGCCGCTTGCCCGGATCATGGCCGACACCGCGCTGATCGACACGTACCCGGGTCTGATCCTCGTCTACGTGGCCCAGTTCCTGCCCTTCACCGTCTTCCTGATGACGAGCTACTACAAGGGCATCCCACCGGAGATCGTCGACGCCGCCCGGATCGACGGCAACACCGTGTACGG
Organism: Micromonospora sp. NPDC005205; assembly: GCF_040608275.1. Lineage (NCBI taxonomy): Bacteria > Bacillati > Actinomycetota > Actinomycetes > Micromonosporales > Micromonosporaceae > Micromonospora > Micromonospora sp. NPDC005205. Next base: position 178,493 of record NZ_JBEXHV010000006.1, on the reverse strand, counting down.
CGTTTATCGCCGGATCATGCTGCCACTGGGCACCCCGGCGCTGCTGTCGGTCGGCATCCTCAACGCCCTGTTCTGCTGGAACGACGTCCTCATGGCGTTGGTGATGATGCCTTCGGCCGAGAACCGGACGCTCATGATCGGGGTGACCTCGTTGCGAGGGCAGTACAGCGACAACATCCCCACCTTCGCGTCCGGGGTGCTGATCGCCGCCATACCCGTCCTATTGGTCTACCTGTTCCTCCAGCGCCAAATTGCCGACGGCGTCGCCGCCGGTTCCACGAAGGGTTGACATGCGGATCACGGGATATCGGACGCTCACCACGGTCCAGGAATGGGGGCGCCCCGTCGGCGACGCCAACGGCGTGTTTTCCGACGGGGTGGTCCCGGTCTCGATCGTCCTCGTCGACACCGACGAGGGCATCACGGGCGTCGGCCTCGGGCCGCACGTCGAGATCGAGCGGATCTTCCCAGCCATCGAGGGCGAAGACCCCCGTGCCGTGACGTCCCTGTACGACCGCATGTTGCGGCACACCTTCAAGGCCGGCCACGCCGGCCCGGTGTTCGGCACCATCGGCGCTCTGGACACCGCGCTGTGGGACATCAAGGCGCAGGCCGCCGGCGAGCCGCTGTGGCGACTGCTGGGCGGACGGGACCGGCGGGTCACCGCCTACGCCTCCGGCCTGGACATCGGGCTCACCGACGACGAGCTCGTGGCCGAGTACGAGGTCTACGCGAGCCACGGCCTTCGGGCGGCAAAGCTCAAGGGCGGCCTCGACATCGAGCGCGATCGACACCGCCTCAGCCTGGTCAGAGAGGTTCTGACCGAGGCTGGGCACGGCCGGCGGCCCGGCCTGATGCTCGACGTCAACGAGGCGTGGACCCGCAAGCAGGCCGTCCGACACGTCTGCGAGCTGGAACGCACCCTGGACCTCATCTGGATCGAGGAGCCGGTCCGGCGCTGGGACGCCGAGGGTCTCGCCGCGGTCAGCCGAGGCGTGTCCGCGTCGGTCGCCACCGGTGAGAACCTGACCGGGCTCGAACAGTACCGTCCGCTGATCGCCGCAGGTGCTGTCGACATCGTCCAGATGGCGGCCGTCTGGGGGGTCACCCACTTCCTGCGGGCGTCCGCCCTGGCCCATGCCCACGACCTGCCGGTCAGCCCGATCGGCAACAGCCCCGTCGGGCTGCTGCACGCCGCGACCTCGGTGCCGAACCACCTGACCAGCGAGTTGCAGGACCTGCACACACCCGTTGGTGTCTCCATCGACCTGCACGTCGAGGATGGCGCCTTCATCCTCGGCGACGCACCCGGTCTCGGTGTCCGGGTGGACGAGGAGCGGATCCGGGCGGTCAACCGCCGCCCGCAGGCGCAGACGGCCGACAGCCCCAACGTCCGGCCGGAGCGGGCCGGACGACGGCTGCTGGCCGGAGTCGACGGGGTGATCCCCACCCGCCAGGTGCCTGTCGTGTCGCTGAACTCCCGCAACGAGGTGTCGCCGACCGTACGGCACTGAGCTGAGCACCAGAGAAGGAAGGGCGTGGGTGCATCGCGACGGCGATGCACCCACGCCCATGCCCGGTCGGCACGACCGACGTACCGACCGTCGAGACGGAGGAACGATGAAGGCAGTCGTCTACCGGGGAGCGCGACACCTCGGAATCGAGAACCGCGACCCGGAGCCACCGGGCCCCGGCCAGGTACGGATCGAGGTGGCCTACACCGGCATCTGCGGTACGGATCTGCACATCTACCACGGGGACATGGACGCCCGGGTTGGTGACTCCGCGATCATCGGGCACGAGATGTCCGGGCGGATCGCGGCCGTCGGTGACGGCGTGAACGGCTGGAACATCGGTCAGGCCGTCACCGTGATGCCGACCCGGCCCTGCGGGCGCTGCGCCGCCTGCCAGCGGGGCAACTCACACGTCTGCCACGCGATGAACTTCCTCGGCATCGACTCACCGGGTGCCATGCAGTCCTCCTGGACGGTGCCGGTGGAACTGGTCCTGCCGCTTCCCGACGAGTTGCCCCTCGACCACGCGGCGCTCGTCGAGCCGGTGGCGGTCGCCGTGCACGACGTACGCCGGGGGAACGTGACCGCCGACGACCAGGTCGTCGTGGTCGGTGGTGGGCCGGTCGGCGTCCTCATCGCCACCGTCGCCCGGGGCCGTGGCGCGCGGGTGCTCCTCGTCGAGCCGGACCCGTTCCGACGCGAGGTGGCGGAGGGGGTCGGAACCGAGGCCGTCGACCCGCGAGCGACCGACGTCGTGGCGCTGGTCAACGACCGTACCGATGGCGCGGGCGCCGACATCGCCTTCGAGGTGTCCGGCGCACCGGCCGGCGTCACCACTGCTGTCGACGTCCTGACCACCCGTGGGCGGCTGGTCATGGTGGCGATCCATCCTCAGCCCCGCGAGGTCAACCTGCACCGGTTCTTCTGGCGTGAGCTGGAACTCCTGGGTGCCCGGCTGTATCAGCGCGACGACATGGTGGAGGCGATCCGATTGGTCGCCTCGGGTGCCATCCCGGCGCAGCGGCTGATCTCCCGGGTCGAGCCGGTCGAGGCGGCCAGCGCGGCCTTCGAGGCGCTGGAGGGTGGCGGCGTCATGAAGGTGCTGCTCGATGTGCGGGAGGGAAACCAGTGACGGCGTTGTTCGACCTGTCCGGCCAGACCGCCGTCGTGACCGGGGCGCGGCGCGGTATCGGCCTCGCCATGGCCGAGGCCCTGGCCCTGGCCGGCGCCGACATCGTGGGGGTCTCCGCCCAGCTCGAAGCGGAGGGCAGCGAGGTCGAACGCCGGGTGCGCGCGACCGGCCGCCGGTTCACGGGGCTGCGGGCGGACCTCGGCGACCGGGCGGCGGTGCACCGCTTGGCGAGCGACATCACCGCTCTCGGGCCGGTCGACATCCTGGTGAACAACGGTGGCACGATCGCCCGGACCCCGGCCGCCGAGCACCCGGACGAGATGTGGGACCACGTGATCGAGGTCAACCTCAGCAGCCAGTTCATCCTCAGCCGGGAGATCGGCCGGACGATGGTCGAGCGCGGCCGAGGAAAGATCATCTTCACCGCGTCGCTGTTGAGTTTCCAGGGCGGCATCACCGTCCCCGGTTACGCCGCCTCGAAGTCGGGCGTGGCCGGCCTCACCAAGGCGCTGGCGAACGAGTGGGCGGCCCACGGGGTGAACGTCAACGCCATCGCGCCCGGCTACATCGCCACCGACAACACCCAGGCGCTGCGCGACGACGCCGACCGCAACCAGGCGATCCTCGGCCGGATTCCGGCCGGGCGGTGGGGCCGGGCCGACGATCTCGGCGGTGCCACCGTGTTCCTGGCGTCGACAGCGTCGGACTACGTCAACGGCGTGGTGCTGCCCGTCGACGGCGGCTGGTTGGGCCGATGACGGGCGCGCAGGAGCCCGGGCAGGCCGGGATCGTCGACGCACACCACCACCTCTGGGTCCGGGCGCGGCACCCGCAGCCGTGGATCGACCCGGTGACCATGGCGGCCATCGACGCCGACTTCGAACCCGCCGATCTCGCGCCGCCGGCCCGGGCGGCCGGGGTCACAGCGACAGTGGTGGTGCAGTCCATCGCCTCCGACACGGAGACGGTCGACCTGCTGGGAGTGGCCGCCGAGGACACCCTGGTCCGTGGGGTCGTCGGCTGGGTGGACCTGACCGCGGCCGACGTCGCGGAGCACCTCGACGGTCTGCGGGCAGCCCGAGGCGGGGAACGCCTCGTCGGCATCCGCCACCTCGTGCAGTCCGAGACCGACCCGGCCTACCTGGACCGTCCCGACGTCCGTCGGGGGATCGCGGCGGTGGGCGCCGCCGGCCTCGTCTTCGACCTGCTGGTACGCCAACACCAACTCCCCATGGCCGCGCGTCTCACGCGCGACCTGCCCGAGGTCAGCTTCGTCCTCGACCACCTCGGCAAGCCCGCGCTCGGCAGTCCAGAGATGGTCGAGTGGAGCCGGGACCTGCGGTCGTTGGCGGCCTCGCCCAACACGACGGCGAAGCTCTCCGGGCTGGTGACCGAGGTGCCACACTCGCACTGGACGCCGGCTGACCTTCGACCCGCCGTCGAGGACGCCCTCGACGCGTTCGGGCCGGAGCGACTGATGTTCGGCTCGGACTGGCCGGTCTGCCTGCTCGCCAGTTCGTACCAGCGGTGGGTCGACACCCTGGCCGAGTTGCTGGAGGGCCGGAACGGGGCCGACCAGGCGTCGGTCTGGGGTGGGACGGCACGCCGCGTCTACGGGTTGGAGCCCTCATGATCGCGCGTTCACTGCCGCGCCGCCCGCAGCTACGGCTCACCGAGCTGGGCTTCGGCGCGGCCCAGGGGGGCAACCTGTACCGGACGACAACAGACGAGGAGTTCGCCTCGGCGGTCGACGCCGCTTGGGAGGCGGGCGTCCGGTACTTCGACACCGCGCCGCACTACGGTCTCGGGCTGTCCGAACGCCGCCTCGGCGTCGCGTTGCGCCAACGGCCGCGCGACGAGTACGTGGTGTCGACGAAGGTCGGGCGACTTCTGGTGCCGTCGCCTGAGGACGCGCACCTGCGGGACTCCGACGGGTTCGACGTGCCCGCCACCCACCGGCGGGTGTGGGACTTCAGCCGCGACGGCGTGCTGCGCTCCATCGAGGCCAGCCTGGAGCGGACCGGGCTGGACCGGATCGACGTCGTCTACCTGCACGACCCGGACGACCACTGGGAGCAGGCAGCGCACGAGGCCGTACCCGCCCTGATCGACCTGCGCGACCAGGGCGTCGTGGGCGCGATCGGCGCCGGAATGAACCAGTCGGCGATGCTGGCCCGGTTCGTCCGGGAGACCGACGTCGACGTGATGATGTGCGCCGGGCGGTACACCCTGCTCGAACAGGGCGCCGCCGCCGACCTGCTGCCGGCCGCCGAGAGCCGGGGGGTGGGCGTCGTCATCGCCGGCGTCTACAACTCGGGGCTGCTGTCGCGCGACCGGCCGCCGGCCGACGCCGTCTACAACTACGAGCAGGCCCCGGCGGAGTTGATCGAGCGGGCGCGGCGGATCGCCACCGTCTGCGAGACGTACGGGGTGACACTGCCGCAGGCGGCGCTCGCCTTCGTCCGCCAGCACCCGGCCGTGGTGTCGACGGTGGTCGGCGTCCGCACCGAGGCGCAGGTGACCGAGACGGTACGACGCTCCGATGTCGTCGTACCCGAGGAGCTGTGGGGCGCCCTGGCGGCGGCCGGGCTGCTCGCCGTGACGCCCGGTCTGCCTGCCTGATCGACGACGACGTCCCGGCCGGGACCGGCTCCGTTACTCGGATACCGGTCCCGACCGGGACGTCATCTGTTACCGCGACAGCCGCAGGGTCAGAGCGCGGTGAACCGCCACTGCTGGTTCGCCGCGTTGCTGCAGGTCCACTGCAACACCCGGGCGCCGTCGGCCGTGGAAGCGCCGTTGACGTCCAGGCAGAGCCCGCTCAGCACACTCTTCACCGTGTACACGCCGGAGGTGCCCGTCGCGGTGGCGGTGAACTTCTGCTGGTTGCCGTTGTTGCAGGTGGCCTGCTGGAGGAAGGCACCCGCCGTGGTCGAGCTGCCGACGACCTCGACGCACTTGCCGCTGTGCACCGCCTTGAGGTAGAGCGCGCCGTTACCGGCGTCGACGGCCTGCCACTTCTGGTTGTTGCCACCGGTGGACGCCCACTGGGTGATCTGGGCGCCGTCGGCGGTGGAGACACCGCTGACGTCCAACAGCTTGTTGCTGTGCTGCGCCGTGACCGTGTAGGTCTTGCCGGCCAGGCCGGTGCCGGTGCCGGTGCCGGGTGTCCCGACGCCGTTGCCGCCGAAGGTGTGCGCGTCCAGATCGAACGAGTTGTTGCTGTTCTTGAACACCATGTAGAGCGTGTGCGTGCCGCCGAGGGCGGCGACGCTCACCGGTGTCGTGGACTGGTAGTTGTCCCAGCCACCCGTGCTGGGCACCGTGGTGGTGGCCAGCAGCGTGCCGGTCGGCGAGTCGGCCCGCAGCTCGATCGAGCCGCCGCCGGACGGCGACGACAGCCGGTAGCTGACCGTCGAGATCCCCGACAGGTTCATCGGGTTGAACGCGATCCAGTCGTTGCTGGAGATGTCACCGACGCGCTTGGTGCTCTCCGCGGCCGCCTGGTCGACCACCCGGATGCCGGACTGGCTGCTGAAGTACTCGGACTGCTTGTGCTTCGGTTGCAGGATCGCCTGTGCGGTGCCGGTGAGCGGGGACCCGCCGCCCGAGCCGCCGTTGTCGGTGTACCGCGCGTTCAGCACGTAGAACAGGTTGGCGCCGTCGGGGTGCCCACCGAGCAGGTCGGTGGAGATGGTGCCCGAGCAGCCCGGGTACTCGGTGGTCTCGTGGGCGTGGTCGTCGTGACCCAGCGCCGGGTTGAGGAACACCTTCGAGCAGTCGACGGTTCCCCCGTCCGGATCGGTCACTGTGATCTGGTACGACACCTTGTCACCGAAGGTCAGCATGCCGCCGTTGCCCGGTGTGGTGATGGTGACCACCGGGGCGCTGTTGCCGACGGTAATCGGAACGTTGGCGAAGCCGGTCTTGCCGGCGCTGTTGGTGACCTTCAACTGGGCGGTGTAGTTGCCGTTGGAGGTGTACACCTTCGACGGGTTGGCCGCCGTCGAGGTGGTGCCGTCGCCGAACGTCCACAGGTAGCTCAGCGCGTTGCCGTCCGGGTCGGACGTGCCGGCGCTGCTGAACTGGACGGTCAGCGGCGCGCTGCCGCTGGTGGGCGTGCCGGTGGCCTTGACGATCGGTGACCGGCCGCCCTGGTTGTAGTCGATCCGGTAGAGCCCGGAGTCGCTGTTGCCGCCGCCGAAGTTGGTGCCCCACTCCAGCATGTAGAGCGAGCCGTCCTTGCCGAACTCCATGTCCATCGGCTTGTTGAACCGCACGTTGGGCAGGAACGGGTTGGTGCGGGTGACCGCCGAGGAGGAGTCGAAGTGCACCTCCTTGACGTAGTTGCGCGCCCACTCGTAGAAGAAGTGCACACCGTCGTAGTAGGGCGGGAACTTCGTCGCGGAGGGGTTCGACGCGTCGTACCGGTAGATCGGTCCACCCATCGGCGCCGAGCCGCCGGAGCCCAACTCTGTGAAGGTCGGCGAGGTGCCGTAGCCGTACCAGATATTGGGTGCGACGACCGGCTTCAGGCTGGTCAGACCGGTGTTGTTAGGCGAGTTGTTGACCGGCGAGCTGCAGTTGAACTTGGAGCCGACGACGCCGGTGTCCGGGTTGAACGGCGCGTAGGGCTGGTTGTCGCCGTGGCAGAACGGCCAGCCGTAGTTGCCGGCCTGCTTGATGACGTTCAGCTCGACCAGGCCCTCGGGCCCGCGGTTGGTGGTGGGCGGGTTCCGGTCCGGGCCGTAGTCGGCCAGGTAGACCCAGCCGTTGGCCGGGTCGATGGAGAAGCGGAACGGGTTGCGGAAGCCCATCGCGTAGACCTCGGGCTTGGTCTGCGCGGTGCCCTGGGGGTAGAGGTTGCCCGACGGGATGGTGTAGCCACCGCTGGCCGAGGGCCGGATGCGCAGCAGCTTGCCGCGCAGGTCGTTGGTGTTGCCGGCGCTGCGGGCGGCGTCCAGGTTGGACTTGCCCGACCGCCAGTCCAGCGGGGCGTAGCCCTGCCAGTTCGGGTCCAGATTCGGCGGTGTGTCGTCGCCGGTGCCGATGAAGAGGTTGCCGTCCGGTCCGAACTTGATGTACCCGCCGGTGTGGCCGGGCTCGGGGAACGTGCGGTCCCGGTACGCCGGGATGTCGATGATCGTCACACCGCTCGACGTGTTCAGTGTGTCACCGCTGACCGTGTAGCGGGAGACCCGGTTGACGTCGGTGCTGCTGCTGGCCGGCGAGTGGTAGAGGTAGATGTAGCCGTTGGTGGCGAAGTTGGGGTCCAGCGCCATGCCGGTCAGGCCGTCCTCACCGCCGGTGTAGACGCTGAGGGTGCCAGCGGTGACGGTGCTGTTGGTGGAGGGCTTGAAGATCTTCACCTGGCCGCCGCGCTGGACGTAGAAGACCCGGCCGTCCGGTGCCACACCCAGCGCCATCGGGTCGACGGTGTTGTCGTCGAGGGTGCGCTTCTCGAAGTTGCCCCAGACGGTGCCGCCGCAGTCACCGGCGGCGTTACCGGCCGCCCACTTGATGCCACCGAGCACGTGATTCTGGAAGTTCGCCTCGCTGTAGGAGCCGATCGCGTGGCCCATCGCGGTGGCCCACACTCGCCCGCCATTGGTGTTGCGGCACCAGGAGATCGGATGGTCCGGGCCCATTGCCCGGGATCCCGGGTTGTACGTGCGCTCGTCGGCGGTCACCAGCACGTGCACGTTGCCGCGCGGGTTGGCGTCGAAGTTGTACCACTCTTCGCTGCGGGTCCACCGATCCGGCAGGCTGGCCGTCGACGGGTGCTTCTTGTCGGCGACGATGGCGGTGCCCTGGAGCACGCCGGGGGAGTGCTCGGGCATGTGGGCGCCACCGTTGATGGTCTGGTCCCACCACGGGTATTCGCTCTCGATGCCCATGTCGAGGGCGTTGTGGATGCCCACGATGCCCTTGCCGCTGGCGAGGTAGCCCTCCACCGCCTGGCGCTGCGCCGCCGAGGTCCAGACCATGCCGGAGGTCTGGAGCATGACGATCACGTCGAAGGTGGCCAGGTTGCTGGCGGTGAAGACGCTTGAGTCCTCAGTGGCCACCACCTCGAAGTTGTTCGCCGCCGCCTGCTGCTGGATCATGCTGATCCCAGCGGGAATCGAGTCGTGGCGGTAGCCGGTGGTCTTGCTGAACACCAGGGCGCGGAAGGCCGGGGCCGCCGACGCGGGTGGAGCGAGTCCGAGCGCCAGTAACAAGCCGGCGATCACCGAGATGAGCAATGTGTTACGACGCATGCCGTCTCCTAGGTTGGGCGGGCGTAGGGATTGCGACCACGGGCCCTCCGACGCGTCAGGTTGACCCTGGACACGGGAGGGGACGCGGGCGCGCTTGTCTGCCTCATGCCGTTCGCCGCAACGGCAGTCAGACCTGCGAGACGTCACACAGCGTGATCGTGGCTGTGGTTCTCGTCCCGGGGTCCACGAGGTCAGGATGAGCTAGAGATCGATGACTGTCAATCCACAAGGTAACGTCCGACGTCCTGCCCGGTGGACGGCGTCCGTGCCCGGCTTCCTCGCTGCGGTGCCGCCTGTCGATCCTGGCCCGACCTGGCAGTCAGTCTTGATCGAGGATTGCGGACCCGCATCCAAACATCTATCTTCATACGTGTGATGTTTCGTCGATGTCAAGGGAATGTTTGCACCGCAAGAACGTAAGTCGTGGTTGTGGCCACGAAAGCTTGTTGTTCAGTGCCTCAAAGCCGCCGTAGTGTGGCATCTAAACGTGTCTATGACTACTGTCTGTGAGGGCTTTCGGGATGTCAGATCCGCCGCCGGCGCCGCTTCTCACCCTCCGGGGCATCGGCAAGTCCTTCCTCGGAGTCCGCGTTCTCGACGGTGTCGACCTCGATGTCGCGCCGGGCGAGGTGCACGCCGTGGTCGGTGAGAACGGTGCCGGGAAGTCGACCCTCATGAAGATCGTCTCGGGCGGGCACGCCCCGGACGGGGGCACTGTCGAGTTCGCCGGTGCGACGCGTACGTTCCGTGGCCCGCGCGACGCGCAGCGGGCCGGCATCGGCATCATCCACCAGGAATTCAACCTGCTCCCGGAGCGCACCGTCGCGGAGAACGTCTACCTGGGGCACGAGCCGGTCCGACGCGGGCTCGTCGACCGTCGGGGGATGATCGACCGCACCACGCGGCTGCTCGCCTCGATCGGTGAGACCACATTGCCGGCCGACGCCCGGGTGGGGCAGCTGGGCGTCGCGCAGCAGCAGGTCGTCGAGATCGCCAAGGCGCTCGCCCTGGACGCGCGGCTGCTCATCATGGACGAACCGACCGCCGCGCTGGCCGACCACGAGGTCGAGCTGCTCTACGGGCTGGTGCGCCGACTCCAGGAGCGGGGCATCGGGCTGCTGTACGTCTCGCACCGGCTCGCCGAGGTCTTCGACCTGTCCGGGCGGATCACAGTGCTCAAGGACGGCCGTCGGGTAACCACAGTGGACACCGCTGCCACCACCGCCGACGAGTTGGTACGGCACATGGTCGGCCGGGAACTGTCCAGCTACTACCCGGACCGGGCCGCCCCCGAGGACCGGGGCCCGGTGCGGCTCAACCTTCGCGACGCGGGCAACCGGAAGCTGCGGGACATCAACCTCCAGTTGCGCGCCGGCGAGGTGCTCGGCATCGGCGGCCTCCAGGGTTCCGGGCGCTCGGCGCTGGCCCGCGCGCTCTTCGGGGTGTCGCCGTTCACGACCGGCGACATCACACTCGACGACCGGCCGGTCCGACTGCGCTCACCCCGGACCGCCATGCGGGCCGGCATCGCCTACGTCACCGAGGACCGCAAGGGCGAGGGGATCGTCCCCCGGCAGTCGGTGCTGGACAACGCGCTGCTCGCCAGCCGGGCCGTCTTCGCCGCCCGGTCCGGCCGGGCGGCGAGGACCGCCCGGGTACGCGAGTTGCTGGCCGCCGTGGAGATCCGTGGCGCCGGCGACGACCAGGAGATCCGTTTCCTGTCCGGGGGCAACCAGCAGAAGGTCGTGCTGGCCCGGTGGCTCGCGCTCAACCCGCGGATCCTGCTCTTCGACGAGCCGACCCGGGGCATCGACGTGGGCGCGAAATCAGCCATCCACGATCTCGTCCGCCGCCTCGCCCGGGATGGCGCGGCCGTGCTGATGATCTCGTCCGATCTACCGGAGCTGCTGGGAATGAGTGACCGGATCGTCGTCATGCGGGACGGCCACGTCGCGGGTGAACTGCCCGCCGGCGCGACCGAGGAGGAGGTCGTCGCGCTGGCGGTCGGCACGACACGTGAGGTTGCCGCATGAGCGCTCTGTCGCTGCTGCCGGCCCGGCGTTCCGTACCGGGCGTGTTCGTGGCCCTGACCCTGACCCTGACGATCGGCTGGCTGGTCGTCCTGCTCGACGGTGGTCAGCTCTTCAACCAGTCCACGACAGTGAGTCTGCTGCATGTCGCGGCCGGCCTCGGGCTGGTCGCGGTGGGCCAGACCCTTGTCATCCTGGGGGGCTCGCTCGACCTCTCGGTGGCGTACGTGATCAGTCTCAGCACCCTCGTCGCGGCCGAGACGATGAACGGCAGCGACGGCGCGGTGCTGCCGGCGATCGGCCTGGTGCTCGTCGTCAGCGCCGGTGTCGGGTTGCTCAACGGGCTCCTCGTCACCAGGTTCCGGGTCAACGCGTTCATCGCGACCCTGGGCGTCGGGTTGCTGCTCAAGGGTTATCTCGACAACGGCTACGACGGCCCGGCCGGCACCACCGCACCCTCGCTCGTGCAGGCGCTCGGCTATCAGCGGGTCGGGCCGGTGCCGGTGTCGTTCCTGCTGTTGATAGCGGTCACCGCGGCGGCCTGGTTCGCGCTGTCGCGGACCCGCTTCGGTCACCACCTGGTCGCCGTCGGCGGGGACCCGGAGGTGGCACGACTCTCCGGCGTCCGCAACGACCGGGTTCTCGTCACCGCCCACGTCCTGTGTTCGATGTGCGCGGGGCTGGCCGGCATCTACCTCGCCAGTCGGCTCGGCTCGGGCGCCCCCCGGGTCGGCACCGAGGGCCTCTACGACCTGGAGTCGATCGCCGCGGTGGTGATCGGCGGAACCGCCCTCGCCGGTGGGCGCGGCGGCGTCATCGGCACGGTCGGCGGGGTGCTGCTGCTGGCCAGCATCGACGCCATCTTCAACCAGCTCGAGGTCGACGCCTTCTTCAAGCAGGTGATCCGGGGCGTCATCATCATCGCCGCGGTCGCCGTCTACGCCCGCCGGGCCATGCGAAAGGCGGCCTAGCCATGCAGACCGTCCAGCCCCGTTCCCTGCCACTGCGTCTGCCGCGGATGCGTCCCGGTGGCGTCCTGCCGATCCTCGCGATCCTCGCGGTGCTGTTGGTGCTCGTCGGCATTCGTCAGCCCGACTTCCTGGCCCCGCAGTCGCTGATGTCCTTCCTCGGCCGTTCGGCCCCGATCATCCTGCTCGCCGCCGGCCAGTACTTCGTGATCGTGTCCGGCGAATTCGACCTGTCGGTCGGTTCCCTGGTCACCGCCCAGGTGGTGGTGGCCGCCCGGCTGATCGACAGCGACCCGGCGCGTACCTGGCCGGTGGTGCTGCTCCTGCTCGCCTTCGGCGCACTGGTCGGGCTGGTCAACGGCCTGATCACGACACGGCTGCGGGTGCCGTCGTTCATCACCACACTCGGCATGTTCCTGATCCTCGTCGGCGCTGTCTACCTGTGGTCCGACGGCGCACCGAAGGGTGGGCTCTCCGAGGAGTTCCGACGGTTCGGCCGGCGGGCCTTCGAGGACGTGCCGGTGCTGGGCCGCGTGCCGTACGCGCTGTTGGTCCTGGTGGTCCTGGCGGTGGCGGCCGTGCTGCTGATGCGCTCGGACTTCGGCCGGACGCTGGTCGCCGTCGGCGACAACCCGCGCACCGCCGAGCTCAGCGGCGTACGCGTCTGGCGTACCCGGACCTTCGCCTTCATCCTCAGCGGGCTCGCGGCGGCGGTGGCGGCCATCCTCCTAGGCGGCTACAGCGGCGTGTCGTTCCAGGCCGGCGCGGGCCTGGAGTTCGGTGCGATCACCGCTGTCGTCCTTGGTGGAGTGGCGCTCGGCGGAGGTCGCGGCGCGGTCGTCGGGGCGATGCTCGGCGCGCTGACCCTCGAACTGCTGTTCGCCCTCATGAATTTCTACGGCGTCTCCGGCGCCCTCAGGTCGACCGTCCAGGGCGCGATCATTCTGCTCGCCGTGGCGGTCTCGGCAACCCGTTCTTCGTCGAGATAAAGGGGAAACCATAGTGCGACGTTCCATGGCGGCCATTGCCGCTGTCACCCTGCTGTCCCTTGCCGCCTGTGCCACCGACGAGCCGGCCGCGAGCCCGTCGGGAAGCGCGTCCGCCGCCACTGGTTCCGGCACCGGAGACCAGTCGAAGTTCTTCGTGCAGGCCGACTACGACGCCGAGTTGGCGCTGCTCGACGCGGCGCCGACGGGCCCGGCCGACAAGCCGTGGGAGCAGGTGCTCAACCCCACGATGGTCGACACCGCCAAGTTCAAGAAGAACGGCCCGCACAAGATCTGCTTCTCGAACGCGGCGCTGAACAACCCCTGGCGGCAGGTCGGGTTCAAGACCATGCAGGCCGAGGTCGAGGCGCAGAAGAGTCGCATCAAGGAGTTCGTGCACGTCGACGCCGAGGGCAAGGACCAGAAGCAGATCGCTGACATCAACGATCTGCTCGGCAAGGGCTGCGACGCGCTCATCGTCTCGCCGAACACCACCGCCACGCTCACCCCGGCCGTCGAGGCCGCCTGCAAGGCGGGGCTGCCGGTCGTCGTCTTCGACCGCGGTGTCAACACGAAGTGCCCGGTGACGTTCATCAACCCCATCGGCGGCTACGGGTTCGGCCACGTCGGCGCCGAGTTCGTCAGCCAGAAGATGAAGCCCGGTGGCAAGGTCCTCGCCCTGCGGATCCTGCCGGGCGTGGACGTCCTGGAGACCCGCTGGTCGGCGGCGAAGGTGGCGTTCGACAAGGCGAAGGTCGACGTCGTGGGCGTCGAGTTCACCGACGGTGACCCGGCCAAGACCAAGAAGATCGTCGACGACTACATCCAGCGGTACGGCACGATCGACGGTGTCTGGATGGACGCCGGAGCGACGGCCGTCGCGGCGGTCGAGGCGTTCCAGGACGCGGGCAAGCCCGTTCCGCCGATGAACGGCGAGGACCAGCTCGACTTCCTGAAGATCTGGAAGGACAAGAACCTCGCCGCGATCGCACCGACCTACCCGACCTACCAGTGGCGGACGCCGATCCTGGCGGTGCTGCAGATCCTCGACGGCAAGCAGGTGTCCAGCCCGTGGAAGCTGCCACAGCCGACCGTCACGCAGGACAACCTCGACAAGTACCTCGACCCGAGCATGCCGCCGCTGCACTACGCGATGTGCGGCTGCACCGACCTGCCCGGCTACCCGCAGCGCTGGAAGTAGGAACCGATGTACGCCATCGGCGTCAACCCCTGGGTGTGGGCCTCGCCGGTCGACGACAAGGCCCTGGCCGAGCTGATCCCGCGGATCGCGTCGTTCGGCTTCGACGCGGTCGAGTTGCCGATCGAGCAGCCCGGTGACTGGGATCCGGTCCGCACCCGGGACCTGCTGGCCGAGCACGGTCTCGTCGCCGCCGGCGTCTGCGCGGTCACCCCGCCCGGACGGGACCTGGTGGACGCCGCGCCAGCGGTCGTCGAGTCGACGGTGGCGTACCTGATGAATTGTGTGGAGAACGCGGCGGCCGTCGGCGCTGGATGCGTCGGCGGCCCCGTGTACGCCTCGGTCGGCCGCACCTGGCGGATGTCGCCAACGGCCCGCGCGGCCTGCTACGCGGATTTCCGGCGGGCCCTGGCACCGGTGGCCGAGCAGGCCGGTGAGTGGGGCGTGAGCATCGGTGTCGAGGCGTTGAACCGCTACGAGACGAGCGTCGTCAACACGATCGAGCAGACGATCGAATTGATCGACGGGCTACCGCCGAACGTCGGCATCATGATCGATACCTACCACATGAACATCGAGGAGGCCGACCCCTACGCGGCCCTCGCCGTCGCCGGCCGGCACATCAAGCACGTCCAGGTCAGCGGCACCAACCGGGGCGCTCCGGGTGCCGACCACTTCGACTGGCCCCGGTTCTTCACCGTCCTGCGGGACACCGGTTACCAGGGCTCGATCTGCATCGAGTCGTTCACCGCGGAGAACGAAACCATCGCCACCGCCGCGGCGATCTGGCGTCCGTTGGCCCCCTCGCAGGACCGTCTCGCCACGGACGGCCTGCGCTATCTCCGGGAGATCCTCGGATAACTGCCCGACCCGTCACCCCCGCGCTGGTCGAGGCCGCTCCGCCACCCCACCCCGTTCTCATGTCAGGAGCACCGTCTCATGTCCTCGTCCCCTTCGTCGCTGCGCCGACTGCTGGCCGGCGCCGCCGCGACAGCGGTGACCGCGCTGGTCGCGGTAACCGCCTCGGCGTCCCCGGCCTCCGCGGCCACCACCACCCTCTACGCGTCGCCCTCCGGCACCGGCACCGCGTGTTCCGCCAGCCAACCGTGTTCGCTGACCGCCGCCCAGACCGCGGTACGGGCGATCAACAGCGCGATGTCCGGTGACATCGTCGTGGAGTTGGCCAACGGCGCGTACCGGCTCTCGTCGCCGCTGCGGTTCACCGCGGCCGACTCGGGCAACAACGGCTATCAGGTGATCTGGCGGGCGGCCTCCGGCGCGCGTCCGACGATCACCGGTGCCCGGGCGGTCACCGGCTGGTCGCTCGTCGACTCGGGAAAGAACATCTGGCGGGCCAACGTCGGCGCCGGGCTCGACTCCCGTCAGCTCTACGTCAACGGGGCCGTCGCCACCCGGGCACGCACCGCCGTGAACCGCTCCGACTTCACCTTCACCACGTCCGGCATGCGGTTCACCAACAGTGCGCTGAACTACCTGAACAACCTCGGCAACCAGAACCGGGTCGAGGTGGAGAGCGTCGGCTCGTTCACCGACCGGTACTCGCCGGTGCAGAGCATCAGCGGAAACTTCCTGACGATGCAGCAGCCGGCGTGGAACAACAACACCTTCGGGTTCGACACGCTGTCCCGTCCCCACCGGGCAGGCCCGTTCTACCTGGCCAACGCGTACGAGTTCCTGGACTCGGCGGGGGAGTGGTATCTCAACCCGAGTAACGGCCAGCTCAACTACATCCCGCTCAGCGGACAGAACATGAGCTCGGTCAGCGTGGAGCTGCCGCAGTTGCAGTCCCTGGTGAACGTCGGCGGCACCTACGACGCGCCCGCGCACCACATCTCGTTCAGCGGGATCACCTTCACCGGCACCAGCTGGCTCGGCCCGAGCAGCAGCAACGGCTTCGCCGACCAGCAGACCGGCGCGCACATCGTCGGTTCCTGGGCCCGCCCGTCGGACGCGCTGACCTCCTGCCAGGAGGGTTGCCAGCTGTTCGAGGCCACCCGCCCGAGCTGGGCGCAGATGCCGGCCGCGGTGCAGGTCTCCGCCGCCAACACCATCAGCTTCAGTGACTCCCAGTTCGTCAACCTCGGGCAGACGGCCATCGGCATCGGCAACGACGCCAACGCCCACGCCAGCGGCGTCGGCCTGGGGGCCAACAACATCACCGTCACCCGCTCCGAGATCGCCCGCAACTCCGCCGGTGGCGTCGTGGTCGGCGGCGTACGCGCCGACGCCCACCACCCCAGTGACCAGCGGATGGTCAACCGCAACGTCACCATCAGCAACAACAAGGTGCACGATCTCGGTCTGGAGTACCGGGGCGTCGTCTCGATCCTGACGACCTACGTGAACACCTCGCTGGTCTCGCACAACGAGGTGTACAACATGCCGTACACCGGCCTGTCGGTCGGCTACGGCTGGGGCGCCAACGACGCCGGCGGCAGCCAGCACTACGCGAACCGGGGCCTGTACAACTACCAGCCGCGGTACTCCACGGCGACCACCGCTGCCAACAACCAGGTCATCGGCAACTACGTGCACGACGTCATGCAGCAGATGACCGACGGCGGGTGCATCTACTCGCTGTCGGCGAACCCGGGCGGATTGATCGCCGAGAACTACTGCCTGCGGACCAACGGCTGGTTCGGGCTCTACTTCGACGAGGGCTCGCGCTACTACACCGCCCGTAACAACGTGTTCTCCTCCACCGGCACCTGGGCGACCGCCAACTACTACTACGCCGAGAACATGGGCAACTTCACGGTCACCAACAACTGGTCGACCAGCAGCGGCACGAACGTGACGAACGGTGACCGCGGCAACGTCGTCAACGGCAACGTCACGGTCAGCAACGGCAACTGGCCGTCGGGCGCGCAGACCGTGATCAACACGGCCGGCGTGCAGAGCGGTGGCAGCACCAACCCGACGAACGTGCAGATCGTGGGCGCCCAGTCGGGCCGCTGTGCCGAGATCGGCAACTCCAGCACGACCAACGGCACGCAGGCTCAGATCTGGGACTGCATCAGTAACGTCGCCAACCAGCGGTGGACGCATACCGCCAGCCGGCAGCTCATGGTCTACGGCACCAAGTGCCTGGACGCCTCCGGCCAGGGCACCGTCAACGGCACGAAGGTGGTGATCTGGGACTGCAACGGTGGTGTCAACCAGCAGTGGAACGTCAACGCCAACGGCACGATCACGGGAGTCCAGTCGGGTCTCTGCCTGGACGCCAACGCAGCCGCGACGGCGAACGGCACGAAGCTGATCCTCTGGGCCTGCTCCGGCGGCACCAACCAGCAGTGGCAGCTGCGCAGCTGATCCAGTAGCACGACACCGACAGGTCCGGGCCGGGGCGAGACGCCTCGGCCCGGATCTGTCCGGTTACCGCTCTTCTACAACGGTCAGCCCGGTGGAGGAGCCGTAGCGGACCGGGATGGGATCGGTGAGTTCCCCGACGAATGTTCCGTCGACGTGGTCGAGGAAACCGATGAGGGACCAGTCGTCGGCGGGTCCGGGGACCAGCCGTGGTGCGTACAGGTGCGGGTGGGTGAACGGCTGGGCGGACGCGATGTCCCACGGCCCGAGGGTGGTCTCGCCGGGTGCCACCCAGATCCGGTGGTCGTCGCGCCGGGCGCTGCCGGTGGCGTCGGTGGAGAAGAGCAGCAGCGGCTGCCCGTCGAGCACCGCGACCTGGGGCACCTCCAGGTGACCGAAGCCGGCCGGAGTCGACAGCGGCGGCGCGACGGTCCAGGTGACGAGGTCGGTGGAGGTGGCGTGGCCGACGACGCCACGGGTGTTCGCCGGACCGGTGTTGGCGCGGGCGGTGATCAGCATGTGCCAACCCTCGCCGTCGGGGTCGGGGAAGACCCAGGGGTCACGCCACGCCTGCTCGTACCACAGCTCCTTGTCCAGCAGCTCGTACCAGGTGGGGTCGGCCTGGACGATCGGCTCGGTGCCGTGCCGGTGCCACGTCATGAGGTCCTCGGAGACGGCCAGTCCGATGCGTTGGACGAGCCCGTCCTCGGCGCGACCGACGCCGGTGTAGAACAGGTACCACCGTCCGTCCGGCCCGCGGACCGTGCAGCCCGTCCAGGTCGCCAGGTCGTCCCAGCCGGGTGCGTCGGAGGGGACCACGGCGTCGGCGACCAGGCGCCACGAGCGCAGGTCCGCCGAGACGGCGTGGCCGATGGTGGCCCGGCGGTGGCGGCGGTGCGGGTCGTGCAGGGCGCGGGACGCGCGCAGGAAGAACACGTGCCAGAGGCCGTTGTCGTCCCGCGCGTACCAGCTGTCCCACACCCAGTGGTCGGGTAGACGAAGCATGGTCGGAAACCTAGCACTAAACCGTTTTAGCGTCGGCCAGGGCCAGCTCGTTGGTACGGATCGGAGGGCCGTTGCTCAGCCGGCCGGAGGCGCGAGGGACCGGCGTCGACGCAGGGGCATCGGCACCAGTGAGGGCTCGACGGCACCCCCGTCCAGGAGCAGTTCGACCGCTCGACGTCCCATCTGTTCGTGCGGCAGCGCAGTGGTGGCCAGGCTCGGACGCAACCAGGCGGCGATCGGGTCGTCGTCGAACGAGATGACCGAGATGTCCTCCGGGACGGTCAGCCCCGCCTCGCCGAGTGCCTGGTACGCGCCGAAGGCCAGCCGGTCGTTCATGCAGATGATCGCGCTGGGTCGCTCCGGCTTGCTGAGCAGGCTACGCGTGGCCGCGTACCCGTGCTCGGGCAACCACTCGGTGCAGAAACACTCGGCCAGGAGGCCGACCTTCGCCTCGTCCAGCGTCTGCCGGATGCCGTGCAGGCGGGCGCGGGCGGCGAGCGAGACCTCGGGGTCGTCCTCCTTGAGCCGGTTGCGGCCGATCAGCGCGATCGCGTCGCGGTGGCCGAGCTCCAGCAGGGCGGTGGCGACGGAGCGCCCGGCCCCCTCGTCGTCGGGGACAACGCTGGGCAGGCCGTCGGGGCTGGTGGCGTTGAGCAGCACCACCGGACCGCCGAGGATGGCGGCGGGCACCGTCAGCCGTCTGGTCGCCATCGCCGCGTAGATAACCCCGTCGACCTGCCGGTCCAGGACGGCCTCGATGGCGTACTGCTCGAAGGTGGCGTCGCCCTGCGTCTCGGTGATGAGCAGGACGTGGTCCCGTTCGCGGGCCGCGTCGAGGGCGCCGCGGATGAGGTCGCCGGCGAACCGGGTGGTCGCCACGATGTCGGAGACGAACGCGATGGTGGCCGTCTTGCGGGTGCGCAGGCTGCGCGCGGCCAGGTTGGGTCGGTAGCCGAGTTCCTCGGCGGCGGCGAACACCCGCTGGTGCGCCTCGGCCGAGAGTCGGGTGCCCTCCCTGCCGTTGAGCACCATCGACGCGGCGGTCTTGGACAGCCCGGCCATCCGCGCGACGTCGGCGAGTGTTGCTCTGTTGCGGCCCATCAGTCCTCCGAATCAGGCGCGGTGCCACGGGCGCCGCTCCTGCCCATCATGCTGCGTCGCCGTCCGGAATCGAGCGCCGGTCACGTCGGGTGTGGTGTGAACCCGACGTTTCCGCACCGTTGCCAAGTTGTCCTTGACAGCTTCCCGTGCCGCGCGCATGCTCTGCTAAATCAGTTTAGCGACCACTTCTGGTGCATCCAGAGGCGCCTTCGGTGGCCGTGCCGGTTCCTTTTGTGCTGACGGTACGGGTGCCGCGCCCGCGCGACAGGTCACGACGTACGTGTCGTGGCCTCCGCCGGGTCGCGGTGGTCCCGGTGGAGCCGTCGCGTGGCCATGGGTCGCGCGACGCGTGGAGATGTCGAGGAGTCATGAAATGGCAGAATTGCTGACAAAGTTTTCGCGACGGAGAACTGTGCTCCTCGCCTCGCTGCTGGCCGTCGGGATGACCGCGACGGCCTGCAGCGCGCCGGGCGAGGACCGGTCGTCGACCCAGAAGTCCGACGCCGCCGTCAAGACGGAGCTGGGCGCCGACCCGATCACCCTGGAGATGTACGCGGAGACCGGCTTCCCGCTGGCCAAGGCGTTGGCCGACGAGTTCTCCAAGCAGCACTCGAACGTCAAGTTCAACGTCCGCGAGGACCAGTTCACTGTGATCGTGGAGAACGCGCCGCGGGTGATGGCGTCGGACAACTCGCCCGACATCATCCGGCTCCCGACCATGGTCGACCTGGTCAAGGACGACCTGCTCAAGAACCTCGACCCGTACTTCACCGCGTACGGCTGGGACAAGTTCCCCGCCTCGCAGCTCATGCAGCTGCGCGTCGGCGAGAACACCCGGGGCACCGGCTCGCTGTACGGGATGGGACTCGGCTACAGCGTCACCGGCGTCTTCTACAACAAGAAGCTGGCCACTCAGATCGGCATGACCCAGCCGCCGGCCACCGTCGCGGAGTTCGAGGAACTGCTGGCCAAGGCGAAGACCGGCGGGGTCCAGCCGATCATGCAGTTCAACAAGAACACCGCGGGCATCAACTTCCCGCACCAGGCGCTGCAGAACCAGTTCGGCGACCCGACCCAGGTCGCCGACTGGATCTTCCAGAAGCCGGGGGCCACGTTCGACACCCCGGCCGCCCTGAAGGCCACCCAGACCATTCAGAAGTGGGCCCAGGCCGGCTACTTCACCAAGGACGCCAACGCCCTGGACTATGCCGGCATGGTGGGGGAGTTCCAGAAGGGCAACGGCCTGTTCATGTTCAACGGCGACTGGGAGTCGGCCAACCTCGACAAGTCGATGCCCGGCAACGTGGGCTTCTTCCTCTTCCCCACCGAGTCCGCCGGTGGAAAGCACGTGGCGATGTCCGCCCCCAACACCTTCGGTGTCTCCGCCAAGGCCAAGAACCCGGACGCCGCCGCGTACTTCCTGAACTGGGTGCACACCAACGCCAAGGCCCGCGAGATCTCGGTGACCGTCGGCGGTTCCAGCCCCGGCGGCCCGAGTGACCTGCCGGTGCCGAGCGCCGCCCCGAACACCGTGCTGGCCGAGACCCTGAAGGCGTCACAGCAGCTCGGCGCGGAGAACGGCGCTGTGGACTTCACCGCGAACGCGACCGGCGGCATCTTCGCCGCCGCGATCACGCCGGAGATGCAGAAGCTGATCGCCGGTCAGCAGACGCCCGAGGGGTACGTGAAGGCGGTCCAGGCCGAGTACCAGAAGGAACTGTCCCGATGACGTCTGCCCTCGGCAGCGCACCAACCGGGCGCGACGATCGTCGCGCCCGCCCCACCCCCGCGCGGGCCCACCGATTCCGGTGGGCCCGCGCGGCCGGGACCGGCTGGTTGTACGTCCTGCCCGCCCTGGTGATGTACGCGGTGTTCGTCCTGCGCCCGCTCGTCCTGACGCTCCAGTACTCGCTCTACGACTGGAACGGCATCGGGGTGGCCCGCTGGGTGGGCCTGGACAACTACCTCACCGTGTTCACCGACAGCGACCTGCTCAAAATCATCGGCAACGCGATCGTCCTGATCGTCTTCTTCAGCTTCATCCCCGTCGCGCTGGGGCTGTTGGTGGCGAGCATGGTCCGCCGGATCACCACCGGCGTGTTCGGCACCGTCGTCCGGACCATCCTGTTCCTGCCGCAGGTCATCCCCCTGGTGGCGGCGGGCATCGCGTGGAGCTGGCTGCTCTCGTCGAACGGTCTGGTCAACCAGGCGCTGCGTGCGGTCGGACTGGGTGGCGTCGCCCGCGCCTGGCTCGGCGACTTCGACACGGCGCTGCCAGCCGTCGGCGTCATCGGGGCCTGGGTCCTGCTCGGCCTCTGCACGATCCTGCTGGTCACCGGCATGAGCAAGATCGACCCGGCGCTGTACGAGGCGGCCCGCCTCGACGGTGCCGGTCCGGTCCGTGAGTTCCTCGCCGTGACCCTGCCCAGCCTGCGTCAGGAGATCGGCGTCTGCCTCACCGTGACGATCATCGCGGCGCTGGCGAGCTTCGACATCGTCTACATCTCCACCAGCGGCGGCCCCGGTCTCCAGACCACGGTGCCGGGCCTGGAGATCTACCGGCTGGCCTTCTCGCAGCGGCAGGTGGGGCTCGCCTCGGCGCTCGCCGTCGTACTCATGCTGCTCGTGCTGGTGTGTGTGCTGCCGATCCAGCGCCTGAGCCGAGGGGACAAGCAGTGAACTTGAGCCGTCGCGAACAGTTGACCGGCCGGGTCTTCCTGATCGCCCTGATCGTCGTCACCCTGCTGCCGTTCGTGAGCATGCTCTCGGCGGCGTTGCAGCCCCGGGGCACAGTGCCCAGCGGGCTCGAGTGGCCGTCCGACCCGCAGTGGGGCAACTTCGCCGACGCCTTCACCGCCGCGAACATGGGCGCCCTGCTCCGCTCCAGCCTGCTCATCGTGGCCGGTGTCGTACCGGTGTCGGTGCTCATCGCGACCATGGCCGGCTTCGGGCTCGGTCAGCTGCGCGTCCCCGGTGGTCGGCTCGTCTTCGGTCTCTTCCTGCTGGGTCTGACCCTGCCGTTCGAGGCCGTGGTCACGCCGCTCTACTACCAGATGCAGGACCTCGGCCTGCTCAACACCCGCTGGGCCATCATCCTGCCGCTGATCGGGCTCTACATGCCGTTCGCGGTGTTCTGGATGCGGGCACACTTCACCAACGTGCCGGTCGAGTTGTCCGAGGCGGCCCGGGTGGACGGCAGCAGCACGTGGCAGTTGTTCTGGCGGGTCCAGGTGCCGCTCGCCCGGCCGGCGATCGCCTCGCTGACCATCCTGATGTTCCTCTGGACGTGGAACCAGTTCCTGCTCGCCATCGTCCTCGTGGACGACGCGACCAAACGCACCATGGCCGGGGCGCTCGGAGCGTTCCAGGGCCAGTGGGGCACCGATCTGGTGCTGCTGTGCGCCGGGTCGCTGCTGATCCTCACCCCGACCCTCATCGTGTTCCTGATCTTCCAGCGACAGTTCATCAAGGCCCTGATCCAAGGGTCAGTGAAGGGGTAGGCAGTGGTCACAGAGCCGCAGATCCACGGCGACGTCGACGATCGCTTCGGACGCGTCGCCGACGTCTTCCGCGACAACTTCACCTCCCGGGGAGAGGTCGGCGCCGCGGTCACCGTCTACGTGCGGGGCCGCAAGGTCGTCGACCTGTACGGCGGGGTGGCCGACACCCGTACCGGGCGGCCCTGGGACGCGCACACGCCGGTCGTCGTCTTCTCCTGCACCAAGGGGATCCTGGCGATCTGCGCCTACCTGCTGGCCCAGCAGGGCCGGCTCGACCTCGACGCTCCCGTGACGCGCTACTGGCCGGAGTTCGGACAGCACGGCAAGGCGGACATCCCGGTGCGCTGGCTGCTCACGCACCAGGCAGGTCTGCCCGCGGTGGACCGACCGCTGACCCTCGACGAGGTGCTGGCGTGGGATCCGGTCATCAAGGCGATCGAGGCGCAGGCCCCGCTGTGGGAGCCGGGCACGGCGCACGGGTACCACTCGATGACCTACGGCTGGCTGGTCGGAGAGGTGATCCACCGCATCACCGGCCAACTACCCGGCGCGTTCTTCGCCGACACCGTCGCGGGCCCGCTCGGCCTGCGTACCTGGCTGGGGCTCCCGGCCGCCGAGAGTGACACCGTCGCCTGGGGCGTGGCACCGCCTCCGGACCCGGACCCGTTCGTGGACCCGGTCGCCGAACGGGGCATCACCATGGGTGGCGCTTTCGCCTTTCCCGCCGACGCGGACGGCCTGGTCAGCTTCAACGACGACGCCATCCGGGCCGCCGGTGTTCCCGGCGCGGGCGCGGTGAGCACCGCCGAGGGCCTCGCGCGCCTCTACGCCGCCTGTGTGTCGGAACTCCAGGGTGGGCCGCTGCTCACGGCGGCGTCGGTGGACGACGCGGTGGTGGTTCGCTCGCGTGGTCAGCAGCGGCACGGCCCGCCGGACACCGGGCAGCGCTGGGGCACCGGCTTCCTGCTGCACTCGCCACCGGCCCGGCCCCTGCTGGGTGAGCTCAGCTTCGGCCACGACGGCGCGGGCGGCAACCTGGCCTTCGCCGACGCCGAGCATCAGGTGGGCTTCGGCTACGTGGTCAACCAGATGCGCGGGATGGGCGACGAGCGCGCCAATCTGCTCACCGCCGCCCTCCGAACCTGTCTCCAGGACTGACCCTCCCCGGGTTCCGCCCCCTGGGCGTCGCCTCGGTCGATCATGAAGTTGTTGCCACCGTCCACGCCGTGGACGGTGGCAACAACTTCATGATCACCGGGGTGGGGCAGCCGGATCGCGGCGAGGGCATCGCCCGGCCCCGGCCCCGGCCTCAGGGCTTGGACTGGCCTAGCAGCCAGCGCAGGATGCTGGCGTCCTCGTAGGTCGGCCCGAACGCCGCGTGGTAGTCCGGTACCGAGAACGCGGCGTCGGCGTACTCGGTGTAGCGCACCAGATCGGCGGTCTGCTCGGGCGTCTTGCCCCGGGCGGCGTACGCCTGCCGCAGCAGGGCCGTGGAGTTGCGCGCGCCCGAGACGTTGAGTAGGTGGTCGTGCTCGCCGTGCGTGACCCACACCGGCACCTCGGCCGCCGCGATGGCGGTCGCCTGGGTGGCGTTGACCGGGAAACCGCCGGTCACCAACCCGCCGGCGAACAGGTCGGGACGCTTGGCGAACGCCTCCCAGAGCAACTGCGAGCCGTACGACACAGTGGTCGCGTACACCCGACGGGTGTCCACCGCGAACTGGCCGACGAACTGGTCGAGCAGCTTGACCAGCAGGTCCGCCTCGGCGACTCCACCGACCCGCTGGTGCTGGGGCGCCAGGACGATGACGTCCTCGGCGGTGCCGGTCCACTGCGGTTGGAGCCACGCGGTCGCCGGGATGTCGGCGGCGAGTTGGACGCCGAGGTTGTCGCCGTCCCAGCCCATGCCGTGGCCGGGCAGGACGACCATCAGTGGGTACTTGCGGCCCGGCTGGTAGTTCTTCGGCAGGTGGTAGTGGTACGGCAACACCATTCCGCCGCTCAGGAACGAGCCGTAGGTGAACTCGTCGACCAGTTGGTTGACCGGCTTCTCGGTGACGGGACGGGATGCGCGCGGGGTGGCCCGGGCGAGCACCGGCCCCTTGCCGGCCCCGCGGCCGGGCTGGCCGTGCACGTCCTTGCGTTGCACGACCCGGGTCGGCAGCTCGGGATTGACCTTCACGGTGCAGAGGAAGGTCGGGCACTTGGAGACGATGACCGTCGAGCCGCCGGTGTCGACGGGGTTCAGTTCGACGATCACGTACCGGCCCGGCGCCGATCGGTGGTCGGCGCGGGTGCCGGGTGTTCCGTTGGTGTAGGTGTGGGTGACGGTCCGGTCGGCGAGCTTCGGCAGGTCCTCGATCGGGTTGAAGCGGAAGTTGTAGATGGTGTCGGTGACCGAGAACGTGCCGGTGTCGAGGGTGCGCGGGTTGACAGTGGCGGCGTACTCGATCGCCACCGCCGAGACCTTCTGGCCGTAGGTGTAGACGGTGGTGATCGGGGTGATGCTGCGGATTCCGTCAGTGCTGCCCGGGCCGCCGCCCGCGCTGCCGTATGCCGTGCCGGAGGCGCCGGCCAGGACGAGGGTGGCGGCGAGCGGGATCAGTCCTTTTCGCAGTCTCATGGGGGTCCTTTCTCGGGGGTGGTGCGCTCAGTCAGCGATCCCGCCGGGGGACCGGGAGTGGGACGGGTCGGAGCGAGTCGGTCGCTAAACTGATTTAGCAGAGCATCGATTGCGGACCCGGCGGTGTCAATACCGAACGCGCAACGAGCCGGGAACCCGCGCCCGCCGGCGGCCCGGACCGCTCTGACCGCGCGGTCGACCCCTCCCGCGAGCACTGCAACAAACCTGCAAGCGTCAGCTATTGCCTTTCCGGAAACCGCTTTCCTACGATTGCGTTACATCGATGTTCCATTTCGGTCGTGTGAGCGATGGCACCGGGCGCACTCCGCTCGCACGGCACAACCCTGCTTCTACCAGGGCGCGAGCGATCTCGATGAAATCTGTGCGATTGAGTGCCATCAATCTGGAATGTTGTCCGTCGGCAGGTGTGGTCGCGATGTCCGTCGAGTCGAAACCTGGAACGAGACGAATGCGAAGGTGAGGCGACATGAGACGACCAGTCGTGTTGCGACGTCAGGCGGTGCTGGCCGCGGTGGCCGTGGTGATCGCGGTCGGGGTGGCCCTACCGACCCCGCAGGCTTCGGCGGCGGTCGGCAGCGCCACCGGCTACGCCACCCAGAACGGCGGGACCACCGGCGGCGCGGGCGGGCAGACGGTGCGGGCCACCACGGGCACGGCGATCCACGCTGCTCTGTGCGGTCGGCCCAGCAGCAGCACCCCGATCACCATCGAGGTGAGCGGGACCATCAATCACGGCAACACCAGCAAGGTGTCGGGGTCGAGCTGCAACACCGCGGCGGGCGTGATCGAGCTCAAGCAGATCAGCAACGTCACCATCATCGGGGTCGGCAGCGCCGTCTTCGACCAGCTCGGCATCCACATCCGCGACTCCAGCAACATCATCATCCAGAACGTGACGGTGCGGAACGTCAAGAAGTCGGGCTCGCCCACCTCCAACGGTGGGGACGCCATCGGCATGGAGAGCACGGTCCGCAACGTCTGGGTCGATCACGTCACCCTGGAGGCCTCGGGCGGGGAGTCCGAGGGGTACGACGGCCTCTTCGACATGAAGGACAACACCCAGTACGTGACGCTGTCGTACAGCGTCCTGCGCAACTCCGGTCGGGGCGGCCTCGTAGGGTCCAGCGAGAGCGACCTCTCGAACGGCTTCATCACGTACCACCACAACCTCTACGAGAACATCGACTCCCGCACGCCGCTGCTGCGTGGCGGGGTCGCCCACATCTACAACAACCACTACGTGAGCCTGCACGAGTCGGGGATCAACTCCCGGGCGGGGGCCAGGGCCAAGGTGGAGAACAACTACTTCCGCGACTCCAAGGACGTCCTGGGCACCTTCTACACCAACGAGCGCGGCTACTGGCAGGTCGCCGGCAACGTCTTCAACAACGTGACCTGGTCCAGCCCGGGCAGCGAGAACTACCCCGCCGGACCGAACCCGACCTCCAACACCACTGTCAGCATCCCGTATTCGTACCGTCTCGACGGGGCGAGCTGTGTGCCGGACGTCGTTCGTCAGACGGTCGGTGCCAACACGGGCCTGAAGGTGTCCGACGGCAGTTGCACGCCGCAGACCCCGCCGCCGACCACCCCGCCGCCGACCACGCCCCCGCCCACGACGCCGCCGCCCACCACGCCCCCACCCACCACGCCACCGCCCACCGGCGGGACCAACCTCAGCCTGGGCGCCGGCGCCGACGGCTCCAGCAAGGCCAGCGGAACCAGCTACGGCAATGTGCGTGACGGCAACCTGAGCACCTGGTGGTCGCCGGCCGGCTCGACCGGCACGATCTCGATCAAGTGGGGCTCCGCGACCCAGGTGTCCCGGGTGGTGATCCGCGAGCCGTCCGGTACCCAGGGCTCCATCGGGTCCTGGCAGCTGATCAACAACGACAACGGAGCCGTCCTGGCCTCCGGCAGTGGGGCGGGGTCGATCACCTTCCCGGCCACCGCGATGAGCAAGGTCAACTTCAAGATCAACAGTTCCAGCGGTACGCCACGGGTCGGTGAGTTCGAGACGTACGCCAGCTAGAACCTGTTTCAACACGGCGGTCGCCGTCGGTCACCTTCGCCGGGGGCGGATGCGGTGCTGAGCGGTATACCTCAGGGGTGTGAATCTGCCTCTGAGGTATACCGCTCCTCGGCGGATCGCCGTGGGCGAGGCGGCCGAGCGCGCCGTCACGAATCCGTGGACGGCAGAGTGTCCATGAAGGAGCTGACCGAGAAGACCGCTCGCCCGGGCCCGGCGGGGCCGTACCCGGGCGGACTGGACAGGCCGTGGGCGTCCATCGTCGCCCGGTAGGCCTCCAGCAGGCGGACGTGGTATTCGAGCGGGGCGCCCTGCGGGTTCGTCCGGCCCAGCGGTGTGGTGGGCTCCGGGCACCAGGTGGTGAAACGGGGCGTGATCCCCCGGGACATGAAGTAGTCGAGCCCCTCGGTGGTGGAGGCGATCGCCTCGTCGACGCTGGTGAAGCCGTGCGGGGCGGCCATCTCGACGCCCGCCACGAAGTTCGGGATCACGTTGCGCGGGCCGAACACCTCGGCCGAGTCGAGAATGCGCCGGTGCCACTCCTCCCGACCGACGTACCGCTCCTTGCCCGGGCAGTACAACTCGAACAGCCGCTTGTCCCACACCTCGTAGTTGGGGTGGTAGATGCGGATCCCGTAGTCGTGGAACCGCTGCACATCGGCTCGGGGGAGCGCCTGGGCCACCACCTTGCCGATCCACCGTCCCGGAAACCGCTCCTCGATCGCCTGCGCGTACTGGCCGTAGAAGTCGGCCTCGGCCAGCCCGTTGACCTGCGAGGTGATGCTGCCACCGGTCAGCGTGTACGCCTGCGACGCGCGATCGACGTCGTGTCGGTTGATGATCTCCAGGGCTTCAAGGACCTCGTCGACGGGCTTGACCCCGGTGTAGGGCCGGCCGGCCTGCTTGTGCTGCCGCCAGTTGTGGTTGATGTCGCAGTACTGGCACTCCTCCTTGGCGCCGAAGTACTGGCAGACCCGGAACGCGGTCAGGTAGATGAGATAGCCCCACTGGATCGTCGGGGCGACCTCCATCACCGACTTGCCGTTGGCGAGCGTGTGACGGTAGTACGCCGGCATGGGGGGCAGCCCGACATCGGCGATCGGCCGCCCGTCCAGGAACAGGCGCAGTCGACCGTCGCTGTCGGTGCCGACGCGGTACGGCGAGCTGGGGTTGGTGCGGACCGAGACGACGGTGCGACGCAGCTCGTACGGACCCCCGGTGAGCACGATCTCCTCCGGTGGCCGGCGCAGCGCCGCCGTCCCCAACTCGGGCAACGTCCGGTGATCGAAGGAGAAGATGAAGTACGACTTCGGCTTCACGTCGCCGTGCTCGTTGTCGGTCAGTGCCGCGTCGTCGAAGGCGAGCCCGCCCCGCAGCAGGTCCTCCTTGAGGACCGCCTCCCGCGGCACGTGTGGAAAACGGCTCATCAGATCTTCGACGAGGTCGGTGCGCGACGTCATGCGGTTCCTCCCGAACGCGGTACGCCGCACCGGGTGGCCGGTGCCACCCGGTGCCGGCTGATCAGCTCTGCTTGGTCTCCCAGAAGATCTTTGCGATCTCCTCGATCCTGCCGAGGAGCTGCTCGGCGACCGCCGGGTCCGCGGCGCCCTTCGCGCCGCCGGCACCTGCCAGCTTCGTCGCCTCGTTGAAGAGGCCATGCAGCTGGGGGTACCTCTCGAAGTGCGGCTGCTTGAAGTAGTCGGTCCACAACACCCAGAGGTGGTGCTTCACCAGCTCGGCGCGCTGCTCCTTGATGAGCAGCGCGCGGGTGCGAAACTCCGGGTCGTCGCTGGCCTGGTACTTCTCGGAGATCGCCTTGATGGACTCGGCCTCGATGCGGGCCTGCGCCGGGTCGTAGACGCCGCAGGGGAGGTCGCAGTGCGCGCTCGCGACGGTGCGTGGGCGGAGAAGGCGGGACAGGAACATCGGTTTCCCTTCGACGGTGGCGTTCGGCCGACGCACGTGCGGGCGCGGCGGCCCGGACGTGATCATCCAGGGACGCTAGAACCTCAACCGCACTTCATGTCAAGACCGGGTCGATGGCGGGCCCTGTTTCCGGATGAGCGTCAGCAGGGCGGCGTGCGTCCGCTCGTCCGCGGCCACCACGAGACCGTTCCCACCGGCGTGCAGGGGCTGGCCGTCGAGCCCGGTGACCACGCAGCCAGCCGCCTCGCAGAGCGCGATCCCGGCCGCGAAGTGGACGCTGTTGCGCAGGTCGTGGCGGTCCGTCACATACGCGGCGCGGCGGCCGGCGGCGACCCAGGCCACGGCCAGGCTGGTGGAGACCACCCGGGGCCGGAACTGTTCGACGAAGCCCTCGTCGGCGAGCAGGCGGGCGGCCAGGAAGACGCCCCGACTGGGAAAGGGCGGGTCGAGGTTCAGGTCGACAAGCGTCGACTCGGCCGACGGGACGAGTCGCTCGTCCGTCCCCGCGCCCCGGACGTACGCGGCGGTGCCGTCGGTCCAGAACACCTCATCAGCGAACGGGTCCACCGACGCCGCCACTGTGACGTCCGGCCCGACCCGCAGGGCGATGTTGACCGAGGCCAGCATGGTCCGCGCGGCGAAGTTCAACGTCCCGCACAGCGGGTCGACCAGCCAGGTGCGCCCGTTGTCGCCGGCACCCGTGCGCCCGCTCTCCTCGGCCACCACGGCGTCGTCCGGACGCGCCGCGCGCAGGACGTCGATGATGGCGTGCTCGGCCTCGACGTCGGCGGCGGTGGCGAAGTCGCCGGCGGTCTTCATGACGCGCGTCAGTTCTGAGCCGTACCGGGAGCCCACGACTGCGGCTCCAGCTTCGGCCGCCTCGATGGCCAGCGCCTGGTCTGTGATCGACATGCCCGAACCATAGGAGCCGAGTGCAATGTCACATGACAGCCCCGCGCTCGGGCCGTGGGTCACCGGGCAGGTCAGTCCGACAGTTCGATGATTGGTAGTTGACTGACGACCGCTGTCATGATCATGGGAGCGTCGCCGTCACACTGGTTGACCGAGACCGCGACCCACCGCCCCTCGGTCACCGTCGGCCCCCACACGGTCAGGTCGCCGTAGCAGTCCAGGTCACAGAGCGACTGGAACAGCACCGGCATGGGTTCACCGGCCTGGTCCCGAAACAGCGGCACCCGCATGGAGACAGTGCGGTGCGCGCCCCACCTCTGGGTCAACTCCGCTACGACGAGGGCCAGGTTCGCCTCGGCGGCCTCCTCTGCCTGGTTCCATTCGGCGCCGTACACACCCGTCAGGGCGTCGCTCTCCCAGAGCGGGGCGATCCGAAAACCCTCGCCCCGGGTGCCGGTCCACTCGCCGGTGACCGGCTCCCCCTCGCTGACCGGCACGCCGCCCGTGGGCAGGTCCGCGGCGAGCAGCGAGTCGATGTCGGACACCGTCCGACCCGTGTCGAACACCTCGCCGGCCCGGCCGGTCATCGGGGGACTCGTCGTACCGCCGCCGGCCCACACCGCATCGTCCGCACCACCTGTCTCCGTCGGCTCCGGCCCTCGATCATCGCACCGTGAGCGAGCCGACGAGAGGGCAGGCGTCGGTCAAGAGACCGCTGTCCGCACCAGCTCGGTGAGCTTCTTCTCCACGGTCGGGCTCCACTGCTGCAACGCGTACGCCACCGGCCAGAAATCCCCGTCGTCGAGGTTGGCCGGGTCCTGGAAGCCCACTGTCGAGTACCGGTAGTTGAACTTGCCGGAGTCCTGGAAGAAGACGACGATCTTGCCGTCCTCGTTCGCGTAGGCGGGCATCCCGTACCAGGTCTTCGGCGTCAGACCCGGGGCGGCGGCGGTCACCGTCACGTGCACCCGCTCGGCGAGCGCGCGGTCCTCCGGCTCCATCTGCGCGATCCGGTCGAGGACCGCCTGCAGCCCGTCCGCCTTCTTGGCACCCTTCCTGCCCTCGGCGCGCAGCTCGTCGGCGCGATCCTTCATCGCGGCGCGCTCCTCGGCGCTGAAGCCGTCGGACCCGGTCGTGGTGGTCTTCGCGGACATTCTCGGGCTTCCTCTCGTCGTCTGGCCCGGCGCGCTGCCGACTGCCTGGGGAAAGGCTAGGCCGGGTGGCGCTCGCGAGCTTCTCGATTCCTGATCGTTCGACGACGCCCTCCTGCCGGTGCGGTGCCGCTGCGGGGTGACCTGGGCCTCTCGAAGGTGCTCACCAACCCGACCGGTGGCTAGGTTGCTGGGCGAGGGCGAGCGAGCGTTCCGGGGGGAACCAGACATGAGCACCACCGCCGACCAGATGGCGACGGCGTACTTCGACGCGATCGAACTCCTCTGCCGGGTGACGCCGAAGGGCTGGTACGCCGAGCGGGGCACCGCTCGCGCGGGGCTCACCCACGCCAGCGTTCCGGCGCTCAACGGGGTCCTCGAGACGGCCACTGAGCCGGATCTCGCGGCCATCGACGGGTTGGCGACCGAGGTCAGCCGGCAGACTCCGCACTGGTCGATCATCATTCGCGGTGCGGCGAGCGACGAGGTCGCCGAACTGGCGGCCCGGCACGGGCTGCGCGGACGCAGCGACCTCCCCCTGATGGCCTGCGCCACCGACGACATCGTGTTCCGGGCCGGCTCGACCCAGCAGGCGCTGGTCCGCCGGGTCGGATCCGCCGAGAGCGACAGGTACACCGACGCCCTCACCCGGAGCTTCGAGGCGCCCGACGGTGTCTTCGGCCCGCTGATGGGCGGCGCGGTGCTCGATAGCGACGCCATCACCGGGTATCTGGCCGAGGAGTCTGGCAGCCCTGTCGGCACCGGGCTCGGCATGCGCACATCCGGCGTGATCGGGGTGTTCAACGTCGCCGTCGTGCCGTCCGCCCGGGGCCGCGGCCTGGGCCGGGCGCTCACCGAGGCGGCGCTGCGCGACGGTGTCGCCGCCGGCGCGGACGCCGCGTACCTGCACACCAGCCCGATGGGTCGACCGCTCTACGAGGCGATGGGCTTCGCGCTCGTCGAGACCTGGACCGTGTTCCAGGCAGCCTGACCGACGCGATCGGCCAGAAGCCAGAAGCCAGAAGGAGGAAGACCGGTGACCTTCAGCGAGAACGTCCGCTCGGCTTTCCGGCGCGGCGAGACCGACGCCGTGGTGCGGATGAGCGAGGCCGAGATCGAGCGGGCCCAGGCGGCCGGCGACCTGGCGGGCGAGGTGGAGGCCCGCTACAGCCTCGCCCGGGTCGCCATTCGCGGCGGTGACCTGCCCGGTGGCGAGGCACGGGCCCGGGAGGCCCTCACGGTGGCGCTGCGCTCCGGCGACCGGGCGCTGGAGGAACGACCGAGGCACGTGCTGGCCGCCGTCGCGAGGATGTCCGGCGACCTGCTCCGCGCTCGGGACCTGTACCGGGAGAGCATCGCGCTCAACGAGGCGCTCGGCCGACCCAGGACTGTCAACTCCGAATTCCACAACCTCGCGTTCTGCGAGCTGGGGTTGGGCAACCTGGACGTGGCCCGGACGCTGTTCGCCGAGAACCGCGAGCGGGTGTTCCACAACGGCTGGGCCGACTTCGTGCCGTACGTCTGCGTTGCGGGCGCCGCGCTCGCGACCGCCGAGGGGGACCACTCCCGCACGGCCAGGATGATCGGTGTCGCCGATGCCGCGTTCGCGGCACTCGGCCAGGTGCCGGACCCGGACGACGCCGCGGACCTCGCCAGGATGCGCGCCGCCGCCACCGAGGCGCTGGGCACGGCCAACTTCGACCGGGAGTACGCCGTGGGCCGCCACCAGGAGCCGAGGGCGGCCTTCGGCGCCTAGGCGGCCTCGGGTGCGGTCGAGGCTCGGGCAGCGGTGATGATCCGTCCCCGCTCCGACTCGCCGAAGCGGTCGAGCATGGCGCGTACCTCGTCGGCGCTCACGTTGGCGCCGAACAGCTCGCTGCCCGGTTCGAGTCGTACCCCCTCGGCCAGCGGGCCGGCGACGACCGGGTCGAAGCCGAGCGCGTCCACCAGGGCCGCGACGTCGGTGAGGTCGGCGTCCTCGTCGCCAGCGATCGCGATGGCCTTGCGGCCGGTCGCCCCCGCCGGCCGGGCCTCGTCCTCCAGGTCGTGATAGCCCATGTGGTTGAACGCCTTGACGACGCGTGAGCCGGACAGGAACGCCTGGACGGTCTCGCTCGACGAGGTCTGCGGGTTGGTGAGGTCGTCTCGGATGCCGTCGATCTCCCACCAGTAGTTCATGGCATCGACGACGAGCTTGCCGCGTAACGCCTCGGCGGGGACGCTGCGGTACTTGCCCAGGGGCAGGGCGAGGATGACGACGTCGGCGTCGGCCGCCGCGTCGACCGCCGTGGTGGCCTCGGCCCCCGGGGCGAGGACCTCGACGGTGAGGGCGATCTTCGCCGGGTCGCCGGAGCCGGCCACCCGTACCCGGTAGCCGGCGGCGACGGCGAGCCGGGCGAGCACAGTGCCCACCTTGCCGGCCCCGAGGATGCCGAGGGTCGTGGGCCGGCTCCGGTCGTTGTCGAACATGGTCGTCCTCTCGCTTGGGAAGTGCTGATCAGGCCAGCAGTTCGCGGACCATGGGGATCACCTTCGAGCCGTAGAGTTCCACCGCGCGCATCCGGGCGCTGGCCGGTTGCGCGCCGGCCGAGTAGATGAGGTCGAACCGCCCGACGCCGAGGCTGCGGATGGCACGGGCCATCCGGCGGGCCACCGTCTCCGGTGAGCCGATGTAGAGGGAGCCGTTCTCCACCTCGGAGTCGAACTCCTGACGGCGGATCGGGGGCCAGCCCCGCAGTTTGCCGATCCGGTCCCGCATGATCCGGTAGTGCGGCCAGTAGATCTCCTTGGCCTGCTCGTCGGTGTCGGCGATGAAGCCCGGCGAGTGCATGCCGACCGGGTGCGCTGTGGTGCCGAGCTGATCGGCGGCCCGGCGGTACAGGTCGATGTAGGGCGCGAAGCGCTCGGGGGCGCCGCCGATGATGGCGAGCATGAGCGGCAGCCCGTACTGGGCGGTGCGGACGACCGACTGCGGCGAGCCACCCACACCGACCCAGGTGTCCAGGTGACCCGACTCGGTCTTCGGGAACACGTCGGCGTTCTCAAGCGGGGCACGCAGGGTGCCGCTCCAGGTGACCGGCTTCTCGTCGAGCAACTTGACGAACAGTTCGATCTTCTCCTCGAACAGCGTGTCGTAGTCGCGGAGGTCGTAGCCGAAGAGCGGGAACGACTCGGTGAACGAGCCGCGACCGAGGATGACCTCGGCTCGGCCGTTCGACAGCGCGTCCACTGTGGCGAAGCGCTGGAACACCCGTACCGGGTCGTCGGAACTCAGCACTGTCACGCCGGAGGCCAACCGGATCCGCGAGGTGCGGGTGGCGATTCCGGCCAGCACCGTCTCCGGTGTGGAGACCGAGTACTCGGGCCGGTGGTGCTCGCCCAGGGCGATGACGTCGACCCCGAGCTGGTCGGCGAGCACGGCCTCGTCGACGACCTGCCGGATCGCCGCCGCGTGGGAGACGAGTTTGCCGTTGTCGTCCTCCGGTACGTCGCCGAACGTGTCCAGGCCGAACAGCAGATCAGACATGGTTGGGCTCCTTAGCCAGCAGCTCCCGGACCCGCGGCGCGACCTCACTGCCCAGCAGTTGGATGGTGCGCGCCCGTGCCTCGCGGGGCAGGTGCATGATGTCGTACTTCAGGTCGAAGCGGCTCAGTCGCAGGTCGCGAGCGACAGTGGCGATCTTCTGCGCCACCGTCTCTGGCGAACCGACGAAGAGCGCCCCGTGGTCGATTTCCGCCTCGTAGCGCGCGCGGTCCGGTTTGTAGAAGCCGCGTTCGGCGGCCAGGGCCGCCACCACCGGCTGCCAGTACCGCCACCACGTCTCCACCGCCTCCTCGTCGGTGTCTGCGACAAGGCCGAGTGAGTGCTGCCCGATTGGCTGCAGGGTATGCCCGAATTGTTCGAGCGCTCTGGTGTAGAGGTCGACGTGACCGGCGAAGCGTTGGGGCCGCCCGCCGATGATTGCGAGCATGAGCGGTAGTCCGTGCCGGGCGGCGCGGATCACCGAGTTCGGGCTTCCCCCGACACCGATCCAGGTCGGGATGCCGCCCGGCTGCATCCGTGGGTGCAGCCGCTGTGCGGCCAGTGGGCTTCGTACCGTGCCGGACCAGGTGACCGGTTCGTCCTGTTGAAGCCGCAGGAAGAGGTCCAGCTTCTCCTCGAACAACCGCTCGTAGTCAGCCAGGTCGTACCCGAACAGCGGAAACGACTCGGTTGCGGATGCCCGCCCAAGGACGATCTGGGCGCGGCCGTCGGAGACGGCGTCCAGCGTGGAGAACTCGTGGTAGAGCCGTACCGGGTCGTTGGTGCTGAGCACGGTGACCGAGGTGCCGAGGCGAATTCGCTCGGTCGCCGTCGCGACCGCGGCCAGCAGCACCGGTGTCGCCGAGTCGTTGTGGCCCGCGCGGTAGTGCTCACCGACGCTGAACACGTCGAGTCCGGCTGACTCGGCGAGCCGTGCCTCGTCCACGAGTAGCCGTACGGTCTCGGCGTCGCTCAGGACCCGGTCGCCGTCGGTGGCCACCTCCCCGAACGAGTTGAGCCCCAGCTCGAAGTCTGCAGCTGCCATCGTCTCCTCCTCGGTGCATTCCGCCGGCGACCTGCGGGAGCGGGCCTACCGGTTGACGTGTCAATGATGCTAACTTGGCGATTGACACGTCAATTCCCGGGAGAGTGAGATGACGGAGGCCACACCCGGCGGGCGGGGCGGACGCCAACTTCCGACCGCCGACGAGCTACGAATCTGGCGGGACTTCATCGAGACGACGGCAGCGCTCGGCTCCCGGCTCGAGTCCCGCCTACAGGGCGACTCCTCGCTCTCGACCGGGGACTACGCAGTGCTGCTCGCTCTCAGTGAGGCTGAGGGTGAGGCGATGCGGTCGTCCGAACTCGCCTCGCACATCGGGTGGGAGCGGAGCCGACTCTCCCACCACCTCGGGCGGATGGAGCGGCGCGGCCTCATCCGCCGCCAGGAGTGCGCCACGGTTCCCCGTGGGGCGGAGGTGCTGCTCACGAAGGCCGGCGGCGAGGCGTTCAGGGGAGCCACCTTTCCCCACCTGCGCGCCATCCGGGAGTTCTTCGTCGACGCCCTCACGCCGGAGCAGATCGTCGCGGCCGGTGAGATCGCCACGGCGCTGCGAGCGCGGCTCGACGCCCTGGGCAGGGGCTGATCACCGCACATCGATAACCGCGAGTGCCCAAACGATTGCCGAGAGCTACGCCCGGGTGGTCCAATCCTCCAGAAAGCCTGCTCCGCCGCCTGGGAGGTATGTCCATGAGCGAGGCCGCCACCGCAGAGGCCCGCCGCGTTCGACCGGGCCAACCCGGCCCCGGGCGTACGGAGTCGGTGCTGCCGGAGCTGCGGGAGATGTGGTGGGAGACGGGGGTCCGGGCGCGCGCGGAGGCCGGCGTCCTCGCCGTGTTCGCGGAGCTGCCCAGGCTCGTCTGGACAGCCATCTGTATCAGTTGGCGCGCGGACCGGCTCCGTACCGGTGTGGTGGCCGCGGCCACGGTCGGAGCGGGGGTGATGGCCGCGTTCGGCCTGCTGGCGACGCAGCGGGTCCTGGTGGAACTGTTCGCCGGCGGACCGACCGCGGACAAGGTGCGGGCCGCGCTGCCCGCGCTGGCCGTGCTGGCGGCGACGGTCGCGCTCCGCGCCGCGATGGGCATCGCCACCGGGTACGCGCAGAACGGCTTGACGCCTCGGGTGAGCCGTGAGGTGGAGCGGGGCCTGTTCGAGGTGTCCACGGCGGTCCGGTTGGAGGCGTTCGACGCCGACGCCTTCGCCGATGACATGGAACGCGCCTCACGAGGCACCGAGTCGACGATCGGGCTGGTGCAGGCGTCGATGAACCTGCTCGCCGGGCTGGCCGGGCTGCTCGCCGTGACGGCCGCCGTGATCGTCATCCACCCGCTGCTGGTGCTGGCGCTGCTGGTCGCCACGGTGCCCAACGCCTGGGCGTCGTTGCGGGCCGGGCATCTGCGCTACCAGACGTACAACGCCGGATCGGTACGCCGGCGTCGACTGTGGCTGCTGCACAAGTTGATGGCCGAACGGGCCTCGGCCCCGGAGCTGCGCTCCTACGGGCTACGCCGGTTCCTGCTGGACCAGTACGACCGGGTGATGCAGGTGGAGACCGACATCCAACTCGCCCTCGCCCGGCGGGTCACCACGACCACCACTGTCGGAGCCGTCGTCGGCGGCCTCGCTACCGCGACCGTCTACGCCCTGCTCGGGTTGCTGCTCCTCGACGGGCAGATCCCACTCGCCGCCGCGGCGACCTGCGTCATCGCGGTGCAGTCCGCGCAGCGGTCCCTGGCCATCGCCACCTTCCAGGTCGACCACGTCTACACCCAGGGGCAGCACTTCGGCGACTACACAGGGTTCATGACCCGCGCCGACGTCTACCTACCGACCAGCACCGGACCCGTTGCCGCAGCCAAGCCTGATCGGCTGCGGGAGTTGACAGTCAACGACGTGAGCCTGCGCTACCCCGATCGGGACGACCCCGCCGTCGACGGCGTCACGTTGACGATCACCGCGGGCCAGACTGTCGCGTTCGTCGGGGAGAACGGCTCGGGCAAGACGACCCTCGCCGCGATGATCGCCGGCCTCCGCGCCCCCACCGAGGGCAGTATCGAGTGGAACGGCCGCCCACTGTCGGACTGGGACGTCGCCGGGCTGCGCGCCCAGATCGCGGTGGTGACGCAGGAATACCACAAGTGGCCGTTCACCGCGGCCACGAACATCGCCCTCGGTGACGTCGACAGCGACGCCCGGCAGGATCGCATCGAGGCCGCCGCCAGCCGCGCAGTCGCCCACGACATGATCAACGAACTTCCGCACGGGTACGAGACACTGCTCGACCGGACCTTCGCGCGAGGCCAGGACCTCTCCGGCGGGCAGTGGCAGCGCATCACCGCGGCTCGCGGGTTCCTGCGCGACGCCGAACTGCTGATCATGGATGAGCCGTCCTCCGCGCTCGACCCCCGCGCCGAGGACGCCCTGTTCCAGACCATCCGGGACCGCAGAGGTCGGGCCACCACGATCCTCATCACGCACCGGCTCGCCAACGTCCGGCACGCCGACCGGATCTTCGTCCTGCACCACGGCCGGCTCGTCGAGGACGGCACACACGCCGACCTCGTCGCCACCGGCGGCCGGTACGCCGAACTGTTCGCCCTCCAGGCCGCCGGTTACGACGCGAACCTGGCCGAGGGCAACCAGCACACGTGAACCGTCCAGTCGGACCTTCTCCCGCTCATTCGCGGGAGGCTAGGCTTCGGCCCATGTCAGGGTGGCGGGGCCGGACGGCGGACGTGCTCCTGGTGCCCGCCGTGGGTCTGGTCGCCGTCGTGGGCCTGATGGTGCAGTCGCGCGGCATCGCCACCGTCGCCGAGTGGGCGGCGCTGCTGGCGGTGCTGCTCTCCACCGGCGCGCTGTACGTCCGTCGACGTCACCCGGTGCCGGTGGGCGTCGTGGCGCTGGCCGCCATCGGCGCGTACGGGGCGTTGCTGCACCGGCCCGGTCCGATCATGCTGGTGTTCGTCGTCGCGCTCTACACCGTCGTCGACGAGGGACATCTCGCGGTCGCCATCGGGCTCGGTCTCGCCTCGGTGATCGCCTTCGCCGTGGCGGACAGCTACAACCGCGCCCCGAACACCATGAACGGGGCGACGCTGCTGCACGCCGGTTGGCTCGTCGCGGTCATCGCCGGCGTGACCCGTAACCGCCGCGCCTACCTCGCCGAGGCGCAGGCCCGGGCGGTCGTCGCCGAGCAGCGGATGGAGGAGGAGGCCCGGCGACGGGCCACCGAGGAGCGGCTGCGCATCGCCCGGGAGCTGCACGACGTGCTCGGCCACCACCTGTCGTTGATCAACGTGCAGGCCAGCGCCGCGTTGCACCGACCCGATCCGGTGCGGTCCGAGCAGGCCCTCACCGCGATCAAGC
The DNA here is from genome assembly GCF_040608275.1 of Micromonospora sp. NPDC005205. Lineage (NCBI taxonomy): Bacteria > Bacillati > Actinomycetota > Actinomycetes > Micromonosporales > Micromonosporaceae > Micromonospora > Micromonospora sp. NPDC005205. The sequence continues at coordinate 138,858 of NZ_JBEXHV010000006.1, read as the reverse complement.
AAACCAGCAAGGAGACGTTGAGTGAGTTGCGCGCGACGCTGGGCGCACTGCGGCAGGCCCCGGCGGTCATGCCCGCACCCGGTCTGAACCGCCTCGGTGATCTGATCAGGACGGCCGCTCGGCCGGAGTTGGAGATCCGCACCGAGCTGGCCGAGACGCGGTCGCTACCGCCGGAGGTCGATCTGGCGGTGTATCGGATCGTTCAGGAGGCGCTCACCAACGTGGCGCGTCACGCACGCGCCACCACCGCCGTGGTCCGGGTCCGGCCCGATCACGACGACGTGCTCGTGGAGGTCGAGGACGACGGCACCGGTCCGCCGGGTTCACCGGGCAGCGGGATCCTCGGAATGCGGGAGCGGGCCCTGGCACTCGGCGGTTCGTTGACCACTGGCGCCCAGCCGGACGGGGGCTTCCGGGTCCGCGCGCGGCTGCCGATGCGACAGGACCCGGCGCCGGTGGGGGAGCAGATGTGATCCGGCTGCTCCTGGTCGACGACCAGACCCTCGTACGCGCCGGCTTCCGGTCCATCCTCGACGGTGAGGACGGTCTCCAGGTGGTCGGCGAGGCCGCCGATGGATTCGAGGCGGTGCGGCTGGCCAAGCACCTGCGGCCCGATGTCGTCCTCATGGACATCCGGATGCCCGGGCTCGACGGCCTGGCCGCCACCGGTGAGATCGTCGCGCACTCCGATGCCCGCGTCATCATCCTGACCACGTTCGACCTGGACGATTACGTCTACGGCGCGCTGCGTGCCGGTGCCAGCGGTTTCCTGGTCAAGGACACCGAGCCAGCGGAGTTGATCCACGGAGTGCGGGTGGTGGCCCGGGGTGACGCGTTGATCGCTCCGTCGATCACCCGGCGGTTGATCGCCGAGTTCGCGGCCCGGGCCAGACATCCCGACCCCGGGCCGCGACTGAGCGTGCTCACCGAGCGGGAGCGTGAAGTGCTGACGCTGGTCGCCGCCGGCCTCTCCAACGACGAGATCGCGGCACGGTTGGTGCTGAGCCCGGCGACCGCCAAGACACATGTCAGCCGAATCATGACCAAGGCCCATGCCCGGGACCGAGCCCAGTTGGTGATCCTCGCCTACGAGTCCGGTCTGACCGTGCCGGGTTGGCTCGCTCGCTCCTGAGTCAGCCCGCCAGGCGGCCGGTGCGGCGCGCGCGAACCAGGGCCAGCCCGCCGAGCACCACCGCGGCCAGTCCGACCGCGAGCGCCACATAGGCCCCGCCCAGCCCGTTGCCCGTGCCGATGCCACTGTCGGCGGTGGCCGCCACCAGCCCGCCGAGCGCCATACCGATCAGCCCCGTCGCCAGGGCCAGGACGGCTCCGAGGCTCCCCGAGCCGGTGCCGAGCCGACTGGCGGGGCGGGCCACTGCCAGTCCTCCGATGATCGTGCCGGCCAGCCCCAGCAGGGCGGCCACACTGGCCCCGAAACGCCCGGAACTCATGGAAAGAGCAGCGGCTGCGGTTGTCTGGGCGGACACGTGCGCGGCTGCCGGCACGGCCAGCTCGATCGCGGCGAGCGGGGCGGTTACGGCGGCGGCGAACAGGTGACGGACGGACATGGTGGATCCCCTCGGTCGCATGGCGAATACAGGTGGCAGCCTAGGAAGCAACCAGCTGCTGAGTCGTCATGCCGGAGTTGCCGATGGGCCTACCACCCGGGATGTACGCGTCCGGCACCTCGTACCGCCGCAGTTGTCTCCCGGCCTGGCAGCGCATCACGACGTTGGGGAGTCGCCCTCCGCTCTGGGCTCCAGCACCACCACTGTCGTCTCCGACGATCGCCGTGCCGCGTGGGCGTCGAAGTTCTTGTCGGCCGCGCGCCACAGTGGCCACAGGCGCGACCGTTCGTCGTCGGTGGCGACGCGACCGCGCACCAGCCGGCGCCCGTCGGCCAGGTCGACTGACGCGTCCGGATGGGCCTGGAGGTTGAGCCACCAGGCGGGGGCACCCTCGCCCCACCCGTTCATCGCCACGCCGACCAGGTTCGGGCCGTCCTCGAAGTACGCGAGAATGACGCTGCGCTGCTGGCCGGTGCGGCGACCGGTCGTGGTCAGGCGCAACGTGCCCCACCGGTGCTCGCGCGGTCGCCACAGCCCGACCCGGCTGCCGCTGACCCGGTACAGGCCCCGGTGCACCGACCAGGCCAGCCGGATGAACCACCGCGGCGGAAGCCACGGCTTCTTCGTCTCCTGACCGTCCGACATGACGACCTCCTCCACCGACCAACGCTGATGGCCCGGGTGGCTGCTTCACACTGTCGCGACCGCCACTGTGGACCGGGATCCTCAAGTCTTCCGGCGCGAGCGCGACTCGCGTCGGGGTGTCCATGATTCGACCGAGGATCGAACCGATCGGTGGAAGCCCCGCGTCGGGGCGGGCGGGTTACCGCTGCCAGGCGTCGATGGCGCGTACGCCGTCGCGGACGACGCGGTCCAGGATGGCGGGGTTACCGCTGGTGCCCTCCCACCCCTGGTCGTCGAAGACCGTCACCGCGCTGTCGACGCGGGCCACCGCGATCTGGCTGGACGCGGTGTCGCCGGTACGTTCGCCGTTCATGCTCGTCTCCGGCCACGTCCGGGTCAGCAGCAACGCCTCGTCGCCGACCCCGGGCAGCGCCTTACTCTTGACGGTGACGCGGTTTCCGGACTGGTCGTACGAGGGGCACGCCTGCACGGCGGTGCGGAGCCGGCTCAGGTAACCCGGGGCGCCGTCGCCGTCGAAGGTGAAGATGGTCTGGTGGATCATCCCCTGCGGCACGTTGCTGGAGGGCTCGCCGGCCTTCTGGTAGGTGACCGTCATCGCGGCGCTCGCGGTGACCTGCCGGCCGCCGGTGCCGAACTCGTTGCCGCACAGCTTCGGCAACGCCTCCGCGACGGGCGTCGTCCGTCGCGGGGACTTCCGCAGTTCGGCGGGCAACTCGACGAAGGCCGAGGTCGGGATCGTCACCTGGGTGCTCGCGCTCGGCGATGGCGGATCTGTCCGGGGCACTGACGTCGACGTGGTGGCCGGTGCCGTGGTCGCCGGGGCAGAGCCGGGCGGATCCTCGGTGGCGGTGCAGGCAGCGGCGAGCGTGACAGCGCCGAGCAGCGCGAGCGCGCGTCGCGTACGGGTCACCGGCAGTGGTGTGTACTGGCTCATCGTCACCCCTCGTCTGTCCCTGGGCAGTTCCCTGCCCGGTGTACAACGAAACGACCACGCCCCGGGCACCGACCGGACCACTGGAATCGAGGTGTCGTCGCGTCGGCCGGGCCGCTAGGCTGCCCCGCATGACCAGCGTGATCGCTCAGTGCACCGGACTGTCGTGTGACGTCCAGGCCGGTGCGGGGCGACGCCGGCGATCCGTCGCCCGCCCGCGCTGACCTGTTACCTGCGACCGGCGGATCGAGCCGCCGGTCGTTCGCTGGTCGTCCTCGGTCCGCCCGTATCTCCCCGTCAACGGCTCGCGTGGCAGCGCGGGTCCGAGCGAGATCGGCGTACTCATGGATCTTGAAAAGTTGTTGTCCGACCGGCTGGCACCGGCGTTCGCGGCGGTGGCCGGCGGCCCGGTCGATCCGCTCGTGCGGCGGTCTCCGCGTGCGGACTTCCAGTCCGACGCGGCGCTGGCGCTGGCCCGGCGGCTCGGTCGCCCGCCGCGCGACATCGCCGCGGCGGTGCTGGCGCACGCGGTGCTCGACGACGTCGGGGTGTCGGCGGAGGTCTCCGGCCCGGGCTTTCTCAACCTGACGGTTGCCGACCGGGCCCTGGCCGACCTGGTCGCCGGTCTGGCCGGTGACGCCCGGCTCGGCGTGCCGTCGACGGCGACGCCGCAGACAGTGGTGGTCGACTACTCGGCCCCCAACGTGGCGAAGGAGATGCACGTCGGGCATCTCCGCTCCACGGTCATCGGCGACGCGGCGGTGCGGTTGCTCGACTGGCTCGGGCACCGGGTGGTGCGGGTCAACCACCTGGGTGACTGGGGGACACCGTTCGGCATGCTGATCGAGCACCTGATCGACCTCGGCGAGGCCGAAGCCGCGCAGAACCTGTCGATGGGAGACCTGGACACCTTCTACCGGGCGGCCCGGGTGAAGTTCGACGCCGACGAGGCGTTCCAGGAACGGTCGCGGCTGCGGGTGGTCGCGTTGCAGCGCGGTGACGAGCGGACCCGCCGGTTGTGGCGGCTGCTGGTAACGCAGTCGGAGCGGTACTTCCTGACCGTGTACGACCTGCTCGACGTGACGTTGTCCGCTGCCGACTTCCGGGGCGAGAGCGCCTACAACGATCTGCTCGCGGGCGTCGTCGACGACCTGGACCGGTTGGGGCTGCTGCTGCCCAGCGGTGGGGCCGAGTGCGTCTTTCCGCCGGGGTTCACCGGCCGGGACGGCGAGCCGCTGCCGCTGATCGTGCGTAAAAGCGACGGTGGGTACGGCTATCCGGCCACCGACCTGGCCGCGCTGCGGCAGCGCGTCGGCGAACTGGGCGCCACCCGGCTGCTGTACGTCGTCGGCCTACCGCAGCGGCAGCACTTCGCGATGGTGTTCGCCGTCGCCGAGGCGGCCGGCTGGCTCTGCCCGCCGGCCTGGGCCGAGCACCTCGGCTTCGGGTCCATCCTCGGCGCCGACGGGCGGATGCTGCGCAGCCGGGCCGGTGAGTCGGTGAAGCTGGTCGGGCTGTTGGAGGAGGCGGTCGCTCGCGCCACCGAGCTGGCCCGGAGCAGGAACCCGGATCTGGACGCCGGGACCGCCGCCGAGATCGGCCGCGCGGTGGGCATCGGCGCCATCAAGTACGCCGACCTGTCCGTCGACCGGACCAAGGACTACGTCCTGGACTGGGAACGGATGTTGGCGATGGACGGCAACACCGCTCCCTACCTTCAGTACGCGTACGCCCGGATCCGGTCCGTGCTGCGGCGGGCCGGGACCGCCGTGCGGCCGGACGCGCCCATCGTGGTGGCTCAGCCGGCGGAGCGGGCGCTCGCGGTCGAGCTGCTCGGCTTCGCCGCTGTGGTCGGCGAGCTGGAGCGGAGTCTCGAGTTTCATCAACTCGCCGGTTACCTGCACCGACTCGCGACAGCGTTCAACGCGTTCTATGAGCGCTGCCCGGTGTTGCGGGCCACGGATGAGCTGCGGGAGAGCCGGCTGCTGCTGGCCGAGTTGACCGCCCGGATCCTGCGGCAGGGGCTGCACCTGCTGGGCATCCGCACTGTGGAGCGGATGTGACGCGCCGGCCCGCGGGCCCGGTCAGCGGGCCCGCTTCGTCGCCCGTTTCCGGGGCGGCGTCAACAGGTCGGCGATCTGCGCGATCGCGGAGGGCACCAGGCGGTAGTACGCCCAGACCCCGCGCTTGTCGCGTTCGAGGAGGCCGGCCTCGGTGAGGATCCGAAGGTGATGACTCACCGTCGGCTGGGAGAGATTCAGCGCCGCGGTGAGGTCACTCACTGACGCCTCACCTTCGGGCGCGGACTGGATCAGGCTGAGCAACCGGAGTCGCGCCGGATCGGCGAAGGCCTTCAGCACCCCCGCTAGCCGCTCGGCATCGGCCCGCTTGATGGGATCGCCGGTGAGCGGCGAGATCGCAGGCATGGCAGTTTTCGCAGTTCCCACGCCTGCAATAGTGACACCAACACCATCAATAAACCGGCAGATCCGGCACCAGCCCTCGGATGGCGTCCGGATGGCGCGACGGAACCACCGAACGTGAGTCGAACGGCGACGTCCGTGGCGGCACGCGGGCCGTGTGGAGCTTCGGGAAGCTCCACACGGCCCTGGGCGTCAGCGGCGGGGTTTGGGTGCGATGCGGGGCAGGACGTACGGCGGCCCTGCGAAGATCAAGTCGGACTTCAACTCCTGGTACGCCCGCTTGGGCTGGTAGTTCTCGTCATAGATGGTGGCCAGGCCCTCCGGCGGGTCGTTGAACGTGCCCGGCACCCACGAATGGTTGTCACTGAAACCCCAGACCGTGTACGACAGGCAGCTCCGGACGGCGAGGCACGCCTTCATCAGCACGCTGAAGTTGGCCGCCGACGCCTGTAGCCGGGGGTTGATCTCCTCGGAGTTGCCGGCCTGGACGCCCTCGGTCAGCTGGCTGCGGACGTCGACCTCGGTGAACGCGGTCGCGACGCCGAGCCCGCTGAACTTCTTCAGCGCGGCGGTCACCTGGAGGGTGTCGAAGTTGCCGTACTGGGTGCCCAGGTGGCCCTGGGCGCCGACACCGTCGATCGGGACGCCCTGGGCGCGCAGGCTCTTGGTCAGGTCGTAGACGAACTGGGTCTTGTCGTCGGCCGGGTTGCCCGAGCCGAACGCCTCGATGTTGTAGTCGTTGTAGAACAGCAGGGCCTTGGGGTCGGCGGCCCGCGCCCAGCGGAACGCGTCGGCGATGTAGCCGGGCCCGAGGTTCTGCGCCCAGAAGCCCTTGTAGTGCAGGGTCGACGGGGTGTCCCACGGGTCGCTGACGGCCTCGTTGACCACGTCCCACTGCCAGATCTTGCCCTTGTAGCGGTTTACGACTGTGGTGATGTGCTTGCGCAGCAGATCGCGCAACTCCTGCTTGCTGATGGAGCCGTCGGCGACGCCGCTGGTCAACCAGGCGGGCAGCTGGTTGTGCCAGACCAGCACGTGACCGCGCACGCTCTGCCTGTTGCGCTTGGCGAAGTCGACGAACTGGTCGGCCGGCCCCCAGTTGTAGGTGCCTCGGGTCGGCTCCAGGCTCTCCCACTTCATCACGTTCTCGGCGGTGACCGAGGTGAACTCGGAGGAGGCCAGTCTGCGGTACTGCGGGTCGCCGGCGTCGTTGAGTGCATCCATGCTCACCGCGGTGCCGACGTGCAGACCGTGGCGCAGGCCGAGGGTGCCGAGGCTCTGCGTCGTGGGGTCGTACGGTCGACTCGCGGTCGCCGGCACCGTGTTCAGCGTGGCGATGGTCGCGACGGCGACCAGGCCGACGGTCGACCACTGTCTCAACTTCATGTGCCTGCCCTTCCAGACGATCAATAGATAGATGTCGATCTAGGAGGTGAGGGTCCGGTCCTGCTCGGGTGGAGACGCGAGATGGCTGGGTGAGTCCGGTAGTTCCGGCCGGGAACCGGAAACTTGCTCGAAACGTTAAGCCGATCTATGTCTGGGCGTCAACGCTGAAAACTTCCGGAAATTCATCACATGACCTGCCCGGCGGTGAGTGGCCGGCCGGCGAAACTTTCGGCGACCGGAGGCCGGAGGTCGGCGACCGGTTCGGGTGGCGAGGTCAATCGCGGCGCACGCCACCGGACACCGTCGACCCGGTGGCCGACGATGTCCGGTGGCGCTACCGAAGAGTGATCAGCGCAGACCGGCGAAGAGGTCGTCCTCGGGAATCGGCGCGTCCGTCCGGTCCCGCACCCGCAGGAAGGTCTCCACGCCCATCAGCTCGGTGAACCGCTCCTGGCCCAGTTGCAGGAAGAAGATGTTCTCGGTCTGACTGGCGTGCGTGGCCAGCGCGGCGAACTTCTGCGCGCCGTACTTGCTGGTGTCGACCCAGGTGGTGATCTCGTCGTCGGGCAGACCGAGCTGCGGCCCCGGCTCCGACTCCGCGTCCGGCTCGGCCCACTCGACGCCGAGCTCCTTCATGATCCGACCGAACTCCGCGAACGCCGTCCGCGGCACAGTTGTCCAGTAGACCTTCGCCGGAACGTCCGTCTGCTCGACAGCGGCCATGGTGATCCGATGCGCCTGGATGTGGTCCGGGTGGCCGTAGAAACCGTTCTCGTCGTACGTGACGATCACGTCCGGTCGATACTGCCGAATCAGCTCCGCGAGCCGGGCCGCCGCCTCCGCCACCGGCGTGATCCAGAACGCGCCGGGCTGGTCGTTCGTCGGCCAACCCATCATCCCCGAGTCGGCGTAGCCGAGGGTTTCCAGATGGGTGACGTTCAACGTCGCGCAGCTGGCCTCCAGCTCGGCCTGGCGCATCGCCACCACGGCGGCCGGGTCGTGCCCCTCCTCGCCCGGCTTGACTCCACCCGGGCCGTCTCCACATCGCCCGTCGGTGCAGGTCACGAGCACCGTCGTGACCCCTTCGGCGGCATAGCGGGCAAGGACGCCGCCGGTGCTCGTCGCCTCGTCGTCGGGGTGGGCGTGCACCGCCATCAGGGTCAGAGGTCGCTCAGCCATGCCATCACCCTACGGTCATCCGGCTACGGCCCCACGACCTCCACTCGGAACGAGGCGGTCCTCGTCACACCGACCACCGAGTACGACACGATGACGGTCTGCGCACCCGCGGTGCTGTGGTCGTACCCCGAGACCGTGTACCCGCCGCGCCCGTGCGCCAGCACCTCGTCCCGCACCCCGTCGGTGTAATCGGCCGTGACCACGAGACCCGTGTGGTCGAGGGGCTCGCCGACGGCGTACGTGATCCTGGTCGGTGGCGTCCGTACCGCGACGCTCGTCGGGTCGGCGCCCCGCAGCGCGGCATGTTCCGCCTGGGTGAGGGCGAAGACGCTCCCGTGGCGCAGCACGCCGTCCGCCAGGTCGTATGCGGGCTTCCGACTCCAGTCGACCGGCGTCCAGTCGCCCGACGCGAGGTCCGCGCTCCAGTACGGGTGCAACTGCTCCTCCAGGGGCTCACCGGAGGGCGATCCGGACCAGATCTGGTCGGCCCAGAGGTAGTAGCCCGGCCCGCGTACGTCACCCGGGTTCGCCCTGACCACCATCGGCGCTTCGGCGTAGGTGGTGTTCATCGTCCGGTGGGTGATGCAGCTCGCCACCAGTTCCCAGTCGTCCGGCGCAGCGAGAATGGCGGTCGACCGCTCCTGGTAGATGTCCTGCGAGCCGCACGACGGGACGTACGGTGTGACCCCGACGCCGGTGGCCGTCCGGTCGCAGACGAAGCGGTGGTAGGACCCGTCCGTGTCGTCCCGGATGACCACCGCGTCCAGCGCGCCGTGGTGGGGCCGGCCGCACATCACCTGCGCCGGGGTGAACGTCACGAAATCCCGCGTGGTGCTGTAGAGGATCTGGTTCCGGGTGAGCGGGAAGCGGCCACGCGGGTCGGTGCGATCCGGTGTGTAGTACGTGCCGGGGGCGTACATCGACGAGGTCCAGTAGACGACGTAGGCGCCGATCGACTCGTCCCAGATGGCCTCCGGGGCGAACGCCATGCCTGCCTCCTCCGGGGCCACCAGCACGTGTCGCTGCTCGGACCAGGTCCGCAGGTCGGTGGACTCCCACACCTCGATGTGCCGGCTGGCGCCGCTCTGCGCCCAGTCCCAGCCCTGCCACCCGTACGCCCGACCGTCGACGTTCAGATCGGTGGCGACGAGGTAGAACCTGTCCCCCTCCGGGGAGCGGACGATGGACGGGTCGCGGACGGCGTGCATGCCCCTGCGGGACCGGAGCGCCGCCTGCCCGTCGTTGACGGCGGCCCAACCGGTCGGATCGTTTCCGATGCTCGCGGCGAGGTAGAGCTGTTGCCCCGCCTGGCTGTTGGATCGGGCAAAGTTGACCATGCCGTAGCGCGAGAACGGGGCCAGCGCGACCGCGGGGCGCTCCTCGGTCTGTGCCATCCGACCACCTTCCGCCGCCACTCGGCTCACCGGAGCGGGCATCGTACCCAGTCCGGCAGCCGTCGAGCGGTCCTTGTGTGAACGGCGTTCAGGCTCCGGGCAGGTCGCTAGATTCGGGCGTGATCGGCACATCCGAGCAGGTCCGGACGCGGGGAGAAGTCGATGGCAAAGGCCGCTGGCGGGTTTACCGACCTGCGACAGATCGAGGCCGGAGTCCTGAACGTCGGATACGTGGACGCCGGTCCGCCCGACGGGGACGCGGTGATCCTCCTGCACGGCTGGCCCTACGACATCCACAGCTTCGCCGACGTCGTGCCGCTGCTCACCGCGGCCGGCAAGCGGGTCGTCGTCCCCTACCTGCGGGGCTACGGCACGACCCGGTTCCTCTCCGACGACACGATGCGAAACGGCGAACCGGCGGCCATGGGGCAGGACCTCATCGCCCTGATGGACGCCCTGAACATCGACACCGCGAAGCTCGCCGGGTTCGACTGGGGCGCGCGGACCGCCGATGTCGTCGCCGCGCTGTGGCCCGAACGCTGCCGGGGGCTGGTCTCGGTCAGTGGCTACCTGATCGCCAGCCAGGAGTCCGGTAAGGCGCCGCTGCCGCCGAAGGCGGAGTTGGCGTGGTGGTACCAGTACTACTTCGCCACCGAGCGAGGGCGGGAGGGTTACGACAAGAACCGGCGCGCCTTCAACAAGCTGATCTGGCACACCGCGTCCCCCCAGTGGACGTTCGACGACGCGACGTACGACCGCAGCGCGGCGTCGTTCGACAACCCCGACCACGTCGACATCGTGATTCACAACTATCGGTGGCGGATGGCCCTCGCCGACGGCGAGGCACAGTACGACGACATCGAGAAGCGCCTGGCCACGCAACCAAAGATCACCGTGCCCAGTATTTCCATGGAAGGCGACGCCAACGGCGCGCCCCACGTCGAGCCCACCGTCTACGCCAAGCAGTTCACCGGTCAGTACGAGCACCGGACCGTCGGCGGCGGTGTCGGGCACAACCTGCCGCAGGAGGCGCCGCAGGCATTCGCTGACGCCGTGCTGGAGGTCTGAGCCGCTAGGGCGTGTGTCAAAGCCCCTGGCCGGCCTGCGGCGGGCCCAATCTCCGCCTTGCCGGACCGCCGACTGGACTCGGCCTCGGCTCGACCGAGGCTCTGACACACGCCCTAGCGCGTCGGACGTTCCACCCGGACCGGGTCGCCGCGAACCAGCCTGTCGTGGACGCGCCACCGGGCGGTGGTGACGGCACGCCGTGCCGCCTCGTCGCCCTGCTCGATGCGTTGGCGCAGCAGGTCCAGGGCGATCCGACGGTTGAGGCTGAACTGCCGCTCCTCGTCCACGACGACCACCAGGCCCGAGGGGCGGTGCGTCGCGCGTACCGCCGTGCTGGCCTTGTTCCGGTGCTGACCCCCCGGCCCGCCGGTGCGGCAGGCGACGATGTCGACGTCCGCCTCGCGAAACGTCGTCGGCCGAGCGTCGCGTTCGGGCGGCTGGGCGGTGACGTACCAGTTCTTCCGGCCGACGCCCGAGCGGTACGGGCTGGGGGCCTGCCAGCACAGTGTCCCGGTCCACGAGGCCGCGAACGCCTCGGCGTCCACGCCGGAGATCCGGATCAGCACCGACCGGTGGGTGCCGGCGCGGTCACCGGGCACCGCCTCGACCTGCTGGATCGTCAGACCTCGGCGGACGCCCTCGTCGCGCAGCCGGTGCAGCAGTTGACTCAGTGCCCAGGCGCACTCCTGCGGCCCACGTCCGGCCGACAACAGCAGGAACGCGGTCATGAGCGGCCTCGCCGGCCGCGGTGGCCCCGCCGCTGCGGGCGTGCGGCGGACCCGAGGTCGGGCGTCTTGTAGGTGACCACTGGCGTCGTGCTGACCACCGGGGTGGCCAGCCGGTGTTCGACCAGGTCGGCGATCACCTGCTCGATGCGCTTGTACGCCGTGGGCGCCTCCTCGAAGAGCAGTTGCCGGTCACCGCACACCACCAGCGAACCTACCGGGGTACGGCGTAGCTCCTCGACCGTGTGCTTGGCCCGGCCCCGCCGCAGGGCGTCGGCGCGCGACATCTTGCGGCCGGCGCCGTGGGCCACCGAATGGTTGGCCTCCGGCCCGGCGTGCGCGGCCACCAGATAGGACGCCGTTCCCCGGGTACCGGCGATCAGGACGTCGCGACCGTCACCCGGTGCCGCGCCCTTGCGGTGCAGGTAGACCCCGTCCCGGACCTCGACCAGGTTGTGGCACTCATCGACGATCGGCGCGGTGGGCTCGGCCCCCAACGCGTGCGCCACCCGGGCGGCCAGCACCCGGCGGTTGAGCGAACCCCAGCGCACGGCGTCGTCGTGCCTGCCCAGGTAGGCGGCGGGGTCGGGGGCCGCCCCGGCGCCGTGGACCTCGGTGTGCGCCCGCAGGATCCGCTCGCCCAGACCACGGGACCCGCTGTGCACGATCAGCACGAGATCGCCGGCGTCGAGCCCGAGCCGGCCCGCGTGCCGCACGTCGAGGACGGTGTCGACGCGGGCCAACTCCACAAAGTGGTTGCCCCGGCCCACCGTCCCGAGGCCGTCGAAATGGCCGGCTGGAACGTCACAGTCGACGGCGGCCCAGGCGGGGTCGTCGGCGTCGCGTACCGGGTCGAGCGCCTGGTCGAGGTCGGGGAACCGGGCGGCGAGCCGTTCCGGTACGGCCCGCTTGAGCTTGATCGGAAACACGGCGATGCCGCAGCCGATGTCGGAGCCGACCAGGAACGGGTAGAGCACTGTCGACGCCATGGCCGCGCCGATGGGGGCACCCTTGCCGGGGTGCAGGTCCGGCATCGCGGCGACGTGCCGCATGCCGTCCAGGGCGGCGACCTGCTGGCACTGTGCGAGCGCATCGGACTCGATCCAGCTCGCGGGAGAGGCGAACACCGTGACGGTGGCCGGGGCGGACGGGGGCAGGGGCTCCCGAGGGAGGTGGTGCTGGGACAAGGAGGCTCATCTCTGGCTGCCAACGTGAAAGGCGGACGGCGTCACGGCCCCCGGGAGCCGTGAAAGGCGGACGGCGTCACGGCCCCCGGGAGGCATCACCGGTGGCGCGGAGCAGGGGGGTGGAGTCCGTCAGTACGTCATGGACGTCACTCTGGTCGAGGCGCGCCAGGCACGACAACTGATTTTTCTTCACGACGTACGCTGCCGCGATGAGCGCACCGCGTCGCATCCTGGTCTACGGGGTGTACGGCTCCGGCAAGTCCACCCTCGCGGCGCGATTGGCCGAACACCTCGGACTGCACTGGTATCCGGTGGACGACCTGCTCTGGCAACCGGGCTGGGTCGAGGTGCCGGTCGCCCAGCAACGCAGCCGGATCGAGGAGATCTGCCGACGGGACCGCTGGATCATCGACGGGGCGTACCACGGTTGGCGGGACGTCCCGATGGCCCGCGCCGATCTGGTCGTCGGCCTCGACTATCCACGGTGGCTGTCGTTCGGGCGGTTGCTCCGCCGCACCGTCCGCCGGGTGGTCACCGGCGAGGTGATCTGCAACGGCAACCGCGAGTCGCTGAGCAGTGTGCTGTCCCCGGACTCGATCCTGGTGTGGCACGTCACCGCGTTCGGCCGGGCCCGACGGCGGATGCGGGCCTGGCAGGCCGACCCGTCCGCGCCACCCGTGGTGTTGCTGCGCTCCCCGGCGGAGCTGGAGGTCTGGCTGGCCGGGCTGCCCCGCCGTTGAGCGGCGCGGTCGGCGGCGGTGTCAGGCCGGCCTGAGCGCGCGGCCGAGGACGCAGGGGGAGGAGGGGCTGTTGCTGGTGGCCGGGAAGCGGAACCTGCGCAGCTGCTGCACCTCGAAGCCGGCCGCGCCGATGGCGGCGACGGTGTCGCGGTTGGTGTGGCAGCCGGCGAACAGCTTCGGCCACAGCGTGGCATCGAGGAGTCGTTGGGCCCGGTGCAGACCACTGGCCCCTTCGGCGGCGACGTGCTCGAAGAACCGCACCTCGCCTCCGGGGCGCAGCACCCGGCTGATCTCGGCCAACGCGCTCGCCTGATCGGGCACGGTGCACAACACCAACGCGACCACCGCCGCGTCGAACTCGCCGTCCCCGGCGGGCAGCGCCTCGGCCAGACCGTCGACGACAGTGACCGGAACCGGCGCGGCCGACGCGGCGCGCTCGGCGGCGGCACGCAGACGCCGCTCCGGTTCGACCGCGTAGACCTGGGTCACCCCCGGCGGGTAGTGGGCGAACATCAGCCCGTTGCCCGCACCGATCTCGATCACCCGACCGGACAGGCCGGCGACCAGCTCCCGCCGGAACGCCGCAGTGCCGGCGCGGTCCATGGCGACGCTGAGTCGCTCGTACACCCGGGCGAACACCGGGTGGGACACCGTGGCCACGTCGACCTCCTGATCTCCGTCGAACTGTTCTCCGGCGATTGTCCTGCATCCGCGCACGCTTTCCGTCTTACTGGTTGGCAGCACGATCCAACCCAGTGCAGACAGGACGTGGTACGACCATGAAGATCGTCGTCATCGGGGGCAGCGGCCTCATCGGTTCCAAGCTCGTGGAGCGCCTCGGCGCCCAGGGCCACGAGGCGGTGCCAGCATCGCCGAAGACGGGCGTCAACACCCTGACCGGCGAAGGGGTGGCCGACGCGCTCACAGGCGCCGAGGCCGTCGTCGACGTGTCGAACTCGCCGTCGTTCGAGAACGCCGCCGTACTGGAATTCTTCGAGACCTCGACCCGGACGCTCCTCGCCGCCGCGTCCGACGCCGGGGTGAACCACTACGTGGCGCTCTCCATCGTGGGGTGCGACCGGATCCCGGACAGCGGGTACATGCGCGCGAAGGTTGCCCAGGAGAAGCTCATCGTCGCGTCCGGCCTCCCGTACTCGGTGGTGCACGCCACCCAGTTCTTCGAGTTCCTCAAGGGCATCATCGACACCGCCACGGACGGCGACACCGTGCACCTCGCGCCGGTGCTCATTCAGCCGATGGCCGCGGACGACGTCGCTGCCGCAGTCGCCGAGGTCGCGCTCGGTGCGCCGACGAACTCCGTGGTCGAGGTCGCCGGCCCGGAGCAGTTCCGCCTCGACGAGCTGGGCCGAACCCTCCTCGCCGACCAGCAGGACCGTCGTTCGGTGGTGGCCGACCCCGACGCCCGGTACTTCGGCGCCAAGCTGGGCGAGCGCTCGCTCGTCCCGGCCGACGGCACCCGCCTCGCCGGCACCGCTCTGGACGACTGGCGTACCCGGGCGGGCCGGGGAAACTGAGCCGGCCCGCTACCTCGACGGCCCGGGCGGGTCGCCCCGCCGATCGAGGCGCCGCACCAACTCCTGGACCGCCTGGGTGAACGGCTCGTCGGACTCGTCCGGCCAGTGCCCGTGGATGGGTGGGGCGACGCTGTCTCCGGGGGGCGCCACCACGTCGAGGGGATCACGCTGTCGGCGATCCACCCTGGTAGCCGGGTCGTCGGTGGTGGCCGGCGCGGGTGAGGTATTCGGGGAGAAGATCCAGCCGCCGATCGGGTCGGTGTCGCGCCACAGGTTCACCCAGCGCCACCCCACCCGGCGGCCGATCTCGTGCAGTGCCGCGTCGTCGACGTACGCGGGGAACAGCCGCGCGTAGAGGCGGCGCAGCGGGGATCCGTGGGTGAGCAGGGCGACCCGGTCGCCGATCTGCGGCGGCAGTTGGAGCACCGTGGCGGCCAGCAGGACCGAGCCGTGGCTGTGCCCGGTGAGCAGCACCGCGTCGCCGCGCTCGACGAGGAAGGTGATCCGGCGGGCCAGCTCCGGCACCGCCCGTTCGGAGTAGCAGGGCGGTGCGAACGGGTGGGCGGCCCGCGGCCAGAAGGTACCGAGGTCCCAGAGGACGCCGATGTGCCGGCGGTACGGCTCGGTCCGGTACGCGAAGATGCCGCCGATGATCAGCCCGAGAATGATCGCCGCGATCACCCAGCCACCGAATGCGATGGCGAACGTGATCGCCCCCGCCGGCAACCCGATGTTCCGCTCGATGACGTCGCTCGGGACCTGCCCGAGCAGGCCGATGGTGGTGGTGGCCGTACCGAGTCCGGCGAGGCACCCGTAGAGCACTGCCAGTGGCACCAGCTTCTCGGTGAAGCGAGCCCGGGCTATCGCGTCCCGGACCTGCCGCAGCCGGGGTCCTGCCTCGGCCGGCGGGTCCGGGAAATCGCGCGCGACTATCGCCGCCGCGGCCCGGCGACGACTCCGGCGGGAGATCAGGATGACGAGGACGGCGACGATCGCGGTGACCAGCACCGACCGGAAGAAGCCGTAGATCGCCCAGGTGTAGGCGCGGGGTGGGCCGGAGGCGATGCCCTCCCCGGTCGGTACGTCGCGGTCCAGGAAGTCCGCCACCCGGCCGACCAGTTCGGCGGAGTACGCGACCGCCATGCTGATCCCGGTGGCGGCGACCACGAGAGCGCCCAGCCCGAACAGCGGGGTGGCGCCGTGCTCCCCGCGCCGGTGCCAGAGCAGCACCACGCCCAGGGCGACCAACAGCGTCGTCTGCGCCACGAACAGACCGGCCATGGTCGGGTCGTAGCCGGGGAGCCCGCGCTCCTGCGGCCACGGCTGCGAGCTGGTCGGCACGTGTGCCACCACGACCACGGTCAGGACGATGGCAGCGGTCCGGAGGGTCCGGGTGACCCGGTCCAGCCGCTGGTCGCCGGGGGCCCTGTCCATCAGCGGGGGTGTGCAGAGCAGCCCCACGCAGGCCGTCAGGAGCACGCCCGTGACCGCCGTCAGCGCGATAGTGGCCGGCGAGGTGTCACCGGCGCCTCGGGCCAGCAGCAGGACGAGGTCCAGCGTCGCGAAGGCCGCGGCGACGTGGATGGCCCGCAGCCGGCCCACCAACGGCTCGGCGTCCCACTGGCCGACGGTGCCGAGCCGAGACGCGGAGCTGCCCTGATCCGGTGCTCGAAACGCCTCGAAGGTCCGCCCCGGACGGCAGCTCACCCGCCAGATCAGGCCGATCGCGGCAACCGGGACCAGCGCGAGCACCGCCAGTTGCAGTCCGACCGGGCGTCCACCCAACCAGGACAACCAGCTCCGTCCGGCCCGGCAGTCCGGCGAGGCCAGGCACTTCCAGCCGACGAGGTCCAGGGCGACGCCGGCGATGGCGAGCACGTACAGCACGGTGAGCGTGAGCGCCAGCACCCGGCAGAGGGACTTGACCACCGCCTCGGAACCGGGGTTCGCCGGGCGCATCCAGATCGCGACGTTGACCAGCATGAAGGGGAGGAGGAAGACCACCGCCAGGGTGCGGGCCACGGTCCCGGAGGGCAGGTCACCCCAGCGGTACGCCTCGAGCATCACCCCGTGCGCGCCGGTGCTCTCCGAGTACCGGGGACGAGGCCGGTAGAACCCGCCACTGCGGTCACCGGCGACCTGCGCGGTCTGTTGCAGGTCCAGCACCTGCGCGGCGCTCGCGCCGGAGACTCCGTGGACCCGCAGCTCCACGACGTCACCGGAGTCGTCCATCCCACTCAACCGCGTTGATCCATCCGGCGTCCCCCCGAGGCGTCTCGCAGCCCTTGTCCGTGATCCGGCGTCGACGCCACGCGCCGGGTCGCCGGTGACGGCAGAGCCGCGTCTACCCGATCCGGACGCCCCCAATCTCCGCCGGTGGGGTGCTACCGCCCCGGCAGGGCCCGACCGGCGGTCACCGTCGGTTCGGGTACGTCGGTCCGGCCGGTGTTCGCCAACTCGGTGCGGTAGGCGCGCGGCGATAGGCCGGTGGTGCGCTTGAAGGCCACGCTCAGCGCGCTCTCCGAGCCGTACCCG
This sequence comes from Micromonospora sp. NPDC005205, assembly GCF_040608275.1. Lineage (NCBI taxonomy): Bacteria > Bacillati > Actinomycetota > Actinomycetes > Micromonosporales > Micromonosporaceae > Micromonospora > Micromonospora sp. NPDC005205. The sequence goes on along the minus strand of NZ_JBEXHV010000006.1, from coordinate 121,542 downwards.
ACGGCCTGGGCGATGGTGGCGACGGTGTCGGAGCTGCGCCGGATGCGGTCGGCCGCGAGCTCTATCCGCCACCCGGTCAGGTACTCCAGCGGGCCCACCCCGACGATCTTCTTGAAGCGGGCCGCCAGCGTCGACCGGGAGACGGTCGCCGCCCGGGCGACCTCGTCCACCGTCCACGGGTGCGCCGGTCGCTCGTGCATCGCGCGTAGCGCGGGAGCGACCACCGGGTCGGTGAGACCGGCCAGCCACCCGGAGCCGGGCCGCTCGTCACGGGCCAGGTGCAGCCGAAGGATCCGGATCAGCAGGACGAGCGCCAGATGCTCGGCGACGAGGTGGGAGCCGAGTCGCGTGGATCGCAGTTCCCCGTCGATCTCGCCGAGGGCCCACTGGACGGTCCCGGCCTCCGGGGTGTCGGCGGGCACGTGGATGACCGGTGGAAGGTTGTCCAGCAGAAGGCTGCGTGCCCGCCCGCCAAGGGTGAAAGCGCCGCCGATGAGGAACACGTCGTCACCGTCGCCGGCGTGCGCCACACCGTCGGTGGCGGCGGCGAAAATGGGATGCGCGGGCTGGACCGGCACCTCAGGGTCGCTGAAGAGGGTGTAGGCCGCCGGTCGGGTCAGCAGAAAACAATCGCCCGTACCGAGGTCGATCGGCTCGGCGTGGCCGTCGACCCGCAGCGAACATCGGCCCCGCCGGACGGCGTTGAACTTGACCCCGGCCGGGGGGTCGAAACCGACGGCCCAGCGTCCGCCTCCGACCAGACCGGCGGAGACGTGGCTCGTCGCGCCGAGCAGGGCCAGGACGTCCTCCAGCGGATCCATCCCCACCTCTTCTGGACGCTCACGAAAGTATGACGGACTCCAGGCTATAGGCAGTCCGACCCGGGCGTTCGTAGCCTGGGTTTCATGACAGCGAACCCACGCCTCACCACCCCGTTCAACGCCCGCACCACGGCCGCCGAGGTCCTCCACGGTGTCGACCTCGCCGGACGCCGGATGATCGTCACCGGGGGCGCGTCCGGCATCGGTGTGGAGACGGTGCGCGCGTTGGCCGGGGCCGGCGCCGAGGTCACCATCGCGACCCGGAATCCTCGGGCGGCCGACCGGCTCGCCGAGGAGTTCGCCACCGATGCCACGGTGGGCACGGTCCGGTCGTCCGCCCTCGACCTCTCCGACCTGGCCTCGGTCGACGCCTTCGTCGCGGCCTGGCAGGGCCCGCTCGACGTGCTGGTGGCCAATGCCGGAATCATGGCGCTCCCGACCCGCCAGCTGACCGCCGTGGGCTGGGAACTCCAGCTCGCGACGAACCACCTCGGCCACTTCGCGCTGGCCCGGGGCCTGCACGACAATCTGCGGGCCGCCGAGGCGGCCCGGGTCGTGATGGTCAGCTCCGGTGCGCACCTTGCCGCGCCGTTCGACTTCGACGACCCGCAGTTCGAGCAGCGCCCGTACGACCCGTGGTCGGCCTACGGTCAGTCGAAGACCGCGGAGGTCCTGCTCGCGGTGGGAATCACCCGCCAGTGGGCGAGGGAAGGGATCACCGCGAACGCCCTCAACCCCGGGTACATCTTCACCAACCTCCAGCGCCACATCGACGACGACACGATGCGGGCGATGGGCGCGATGGACGAGGCGGGCAACCTCATCGAGGCGGAGTACTACAAGAAGCCCGACCAGGGCGCGTCGACCACAGTGCTGCTCGCCGGCTCACCCCTGCTCGACGGGGTCGGCGGTCGGTACTTCGACGACAACCAGGAGGCCGAGGTCGTTCCCGGTGGGCCCGACGCCACCGGCGGAGTCGCCGCCCACGCGTTGGACCCGGCCGCGGCCGACCGGCTCTGGGCGTACGCCGAGACGACGCTCACCTCGCGCTGAGGACGGCCGGGCCGTGCCGGCCGAGGATTGAGCCGGTCGTGGCGGGGTAGGTGCCGCCATGGTCGCTGCCGGTCGGCGCGGAGCGGACGCGGGCCCCTCGATCGTCGTCCGGCTCCTGGACCGCGTGGGGGCCGCCTTACGCGAGCGGGTCCGCCGGGTACGGACCATCGGCGGCCTCGCCCTGCAGGCCGGCCTGGCCGCTGGGCTGTCCTGGTTCGTGGCGCACTCGCTGCTGCAGGTGTCGCAGCCGGTCTTCGCGCCGATCTCCGCCGTCTCGACGCTCGCCGCATCGGTCGGCCAGCGGCTGCGTCGCACCGTCGAGCTGATCATCGGGGTCACCGTCGGCGTGCTGATCGGCGACCTGCTCCTTGTGGTGATCGGCACCGGTTGGTGGCAGCTCGCCCTGATCGTCGTGCTCGCGATCGTCGTCGCGCTCTTCCTCGCGGGTAGCGCGGCGGTGGTGATCCAGGCGGGGGCGACGGCGGTGCTCATCGCCACGCTCAGCCCGGCCGTCCGGGATCTGGAGATCCCCCGGTTCGTGGACGCGCTCGTCGGGGGAGGGGTGGCGCTGCTGGTCACCGCCGTGTTGCTGCCGTTGAACCCGCTGCGGGTGCTCAACCGGGCCGCGCGGCCGGCGTTGGACCTCCTCGCGACCCAGCTCGACGCCACCGCCGAGGCGCTGACCGAGCGGGATGCCGCTCGGGCCCGTACCGCCCGGGGTGAGCTGCGGCAGAGCGCGGGCCGGTTGAAGGCGTTCGTCGAGGCGACCCAGGGGGCCCGGGAGGCGAGCACCCTGTCGCCGGTGTACTGGCATCAACGGCGCGGACCGGTGGGCCGCTACGCGCAGGCCGCGGAGCCGATCGACCGGGCGATGCGCAACAGCGGCACCCTGATCCGACGGTCGGTGACGCTCATCGAGGACGGCGAACCGGTACCGGAGTCGTTGCCGACGGCGGTGGCGGACCTCGCCGAGGCGGTCCGCCTGCTGAAGCGGCAGTTCGCCGCCGGCACCGAGCCGAACCGGGCCCGCGAGCAGGCGCTGCGGGCGGTCCGGACGGCCGGGCACGCCTACCGGGACGGTGTCGGCTTCTCCGGCGCGGTGGTGGTGGCACAGGTCCGGACGACCGTCAGTGACCTCCTGGTCGCCTCCGGGTTGCGCCAGGAGGACGCGAATCACCTGGTCCGGAGGCTTTTCGGCGACCTCTGAGACTTAGCTGACCCCCGGCGGGGCCAGTTGGTGGCATCTTGCTGAGCCATGACTGTTGCGCTCTGAGCCAAAATGGTGCCATGATGGTGCCATGGAGCTGAGGTCATACGTCGAGAACCTGCGTAACGAGTTCGCCGTGGCCGCGGAGGGCGTGGACCCGGAGGCCCGGGCGTTGGCCGAACGACTCTTCGCGCAGTTGGAGGCGGCCACCCGTCTCACGCTGCTCGAAGCGCTGTCCGACGCGGCCGACGAGATCACCCGCGACCTCGCACCGGGCTCGGTGCACGTTCGGCTGCGCGGGCGCGAGCCCGACTTCGTGGTGGCACCCGCCAACCTGCCGGTCGAGGCGGCGAGCGAGGCGAGCGGCCCGCCGCCGCTGTCGGTGCCGGTGTCCGCGCCCGAGGGTGACGAGGGCGGCACCTCACGGATCAACCTGCGGCTGCCCGACCACCTGAAGGCCAGCGTCGAGGAGGCCGCCGGGCGCGCCGGGCTCTCCGTCAACGCCTGGTTGGTGCGCGCCGTCGCCGGTGCCATCGGTGGGGGCGAGGCGGAGCGTCGTCCGCCCCGCCGTCCGGAGCCACGCTCCGGCCAGCACTTCACCGGCTGGGCCCGCTAACCCCCCACTTACCCCACCTCATCACGCCGCTGACCAGCGGCGACCTTCGCCGACCACCTTTCGGGAGACCACCATGCCTGTTTTCGACACGCCAGAAGCGATTCTCGCCCGGATCGAGATCCCGGTCGGGGACGTGTGGATCGCGGCCAGCGACCGCACCGACACGGTGGTGACCGTGCGGCCCCGCGACCCGTCGAGCAAGGCCGACCTGAGTGCCGCGGAGCAGACCACTGTCGAGTACGCCGCCGGACAGCTGGTGGTCAGGGTGCCGAAGAGCTGGCGTCGCTACGGGTTCGGTGCCGGACCGTCGGTCGACGTCCTGATCGAGCTGCCGACCGGATCGGGCGTACAGGCCGAGTCGTCGTGGGCGGCGTTCCGCTGCGAGGGTCGGCTCGGCGAGTGCCGCATCAAGACCGGTGGCAACATCCGGCTCGACGAGACCGGGCAGCTGGACATCGACTCCAGTCACGGCGAGGTCGCGGCCGAGCGCGTCCTCGGCTCAGCCCGGGTGAAGGTGTCGTCCGGCAAGGTGCGTCTCGGGGTCGTCGACGGCAGCGCCGAGATCAAGAACTCCTCCGGTGACTGCTGGATCGGTAGCGGTGGCGGCGCCGTCCGGATCAACACGGCCTACGGCGACGTCACGGTGGACAGCGCACTGGCCTCGGTGACGGCCCGTACCGCCTACGGCAACCTCCGGCTGGGCGAGGTCGTCCGGGGGGTTGTCGAGTTGCAGACCTCCTACGGCGCCATCGAGGTCGGCATCCGTCGCGGGACGGCCGCGTGGCTGGACGTCAGTTCCAAGCACGGCCGTGTGCACAACGCGCTGGAGTCGACCGACAGCCCGGCGCAGACCGACGAGACGGTCGAGGTCCGGGCGAACACCTCCTTCGGCGACATCATGATCCGCCGCGCCTGACCCACCGACCCGCCGACCACAGATGAGGAGACCATGACCAGTTCCATGAACCCCGCGATCGTCGCCACCGACCTGCGTAAGTCCTACGGCGACAAGGTCGTGCTGAACGGCATCGACCTGATGATCACCGAGGGCACCATCTTCGCGTTGCTCGGTCCGAACGGCGCCGGCAAGACCACCACCGTGCAGATCCTCTCCACCCTGATCGACGCCGACGGCGGTAACGCCCGTGTCTTCGGCCACGACCTGACCCGGGAACCCGACGCGGTACGCGCGCTGATCGGCGTCACCGGCCAGTTCTCCGCCGTCGACAACCTGCTCACCGGTCGGGAGAACCTGACCCTGATGGCCGACCTGTGCCACCTGGACAGGGCCGCCGGTCGGCGGCGGATCGCCGACCTGCTCGACCAGTTCGACCTGACCGAGGCGGCGGGCAAGCCTGCGTCCACGTACTCCGGCGGCATGCGCCGCCGGCTCGACCTCGCGATGACCCTGGTCGGCGAGCCCCGCGTCATCTTCCTCGACGAGCCGACCACCGGCCTCGACCCGCGCAGCCGCCGGGCCATGTGGCACATCATCCGCGCACTCGCCGCCGAGGGCGTGACCATCCTGCTCACCACGCAGTACCTGGAGGAGGCCGACCAGCTCGCCGACCGGGTGGCGTTCCTCGACCACGGCCGGCTGATCGCTGAGGGCACGCCCCGCGAGCTCAAGCGGCTCATCCCGGGCGGCCACGTCGTGTTGCAGTTCGCCGACCAGGAGGGGCTCGACTCGGCGGCCCGGACGTTCGAGGCCGCCACCCGCGACGACGCGGCGCTCACCCTCCAGGTGCCGAGTGACGGAGGGGTCGGGTCGCTGCGATCCCTGCTCGACCAGCTCGACGACGCCTCGATCAGCGTGGCGGGGCTCTCCGTGCACACCCCCGACCTCGACGACGTCTTCCTCACCCTCACCGGGCAGCCCGACACCCGGGCCAGCCGACCCGACAACGAAAGGGCTCCCGCGCGATGAGCACCCTCTCCCTCGCCGTCCGCGACTCGAGCACCATGCTGCGGCGAAACCTGCTGCACATGCGGCGGTACCCGTCGATGACGTTCCTGCTCATGGGCATCCCGATCGTCATCCTGCTGCTCTTCGTCTACGTCTTCGGCGGCACGCTCGGCGCCGGTCTCGGCCCGTCCGGCGGCCGCTCCCAGTACGCCAACTACGTCACCCCCGGCATCCTGCTCATCACAGTGGTCAGCGCAGCGCAGGGCACCGCCATCTCGGTCGCGATGGACATGACCGAGGGGATCATCGCCCGGTTCCGCACGATGTCGATCTTCCGACCGTCAGTCCTGACGGGTCACGTACTGGGCAGCCTGGTGCAGACCATGCTCAGCCTCGCGGCCGTCACCGTCGTGGCGCTGCTGGTCGGGTTCCGGCCCAACGCGAACGCGGTCGAGTGGCTCGCGGCGGTCGGCGTACTCGCCATGATCACCTTTGCGCTGACCTGGCTGTCCGTCGCCCTCGGCCTGGTCAGTGACAGTGTCGAGACGGCGAGCAACCTGCCCATGCCGCTGATCCTCCTGCCGTTCCTCGGCAGCGGGTTCGTCCCCACCGACTCCATGCCGACCGCCGTGCGGCTGTTCGCGGACTACCAGCCCTTCACGCCCGTCATGGAGACCCTTCGCGGCCTGCTCCTGGGCACCGGGATCGGCGCCAACGGGATCATCGCGGTCGTCTGGTGCGCCGTCATCACAGTGGGTGGCTTCCTGTGGGCCAAGGCCCTGTACAACCGCAACCGGACGGCCTGATCCGACCGGCGCGTCCCGGTACCACCGCAGCGGAGAGCCGGCGGCTCGGCCCACAGGGGTCGGGCCGCCGGCTCGTGGCGTCGCGCGACCGGCGGCGCGAGTGTGAGGTTGGGCGGCGGGCCGGCGGGTCGGCGGGTCGTCGGGTCAGCGGCGCGAGTGCGTGCTCGACCCGGCGTTCGGAAGCACGCCGCCTCGCGCCCCACCCCGCCTCGCCTCGCCCCTGCCACCCCGCGCCGCCCCTGCCACCCCGCGCCGCCCCTGCCACCCCGCGCCGCCCCTGCCACCCCGCGCCGCCCCTGCCACCCCGCCGCGGACTGCCCCGCCCGCGGACTGCCCCGCCGCCGTTGGCCGTCAGGCCCAACGGCTAGCCAGGGACGAGCGCTGGAACCACATCCGCTAATGAGCCTGATGTCTGTAAGTCATCGTGATGACTCACAGACATCACGCTCATCGGAGTGAGGCCCCCCAGGTCACGCGCTCGGCGATTCTGGGGCGCGCGGATCGCGCCGCAAGTCGCCGACCTGCCGCAGCGGGATCGCGGGCATCTCGCCCGTGGTCCACGATGCCGGGATGTCATCGACTCGCCTTGTCACCCTGCTTGGTGCTGCCGCGCGGCATCAACGCCAGCTGCGCGACCTGAGCCAACGTCAGTTGGCCGCGTGGGCCGCGTGGGCCGCGTGGGCCGCGTGGGCCGCGTTGGCCGCGTGGGCCGCGTTGGCCGCGTGGGCCGCGTGGGCCGAGTTGGCCGAGGTCGACCAGGCCGCGGTGGCCGGTTCGAACGCGGCCGATCACTCTGCCGCGACCCCGCGACGTGAAAGAGAGCCCGAGTGGAGCTTTGCCTCCGGGTCGCCCGACGCGCCGTCGGGCGCGCGGGGCGACCGGGCGGCGCGGGCACACCAATACGTTGAATGTTATCGATAACACCGGACGGTGGCCCGGCTTCGCGTCGGGTGGGTCGCCCTCCGGGGGCGCTCAGCCAAGAGCCAGCATGGTCGTCGATGGCTGTCGGGCGGACCCGAGCACGCGACCGTGACGCCTCGGGAATGTTATCGCTGCCATCATCTCCGGGGGAGAAGTGGCCGCTATCGGACGGCGATGTCGCAATGTGCGGCGGACCAGACCTGTCACGTCGCCCTGTTGGCGGCTCTCCGGGCGGCGTTCGTACCCGGCGCGGGCCTCAATCGTCAGATGGCTGCCGCAGTTGAGGGCGAAATGGTGGTTATGCGCCGGTTCGTTATCTACCCTCCCGAGTCGGTCCGCCTTTGGCGTTCCGTTACGGAGCTGTTGCGGGTAGATGTCTTGACGAGGCTGGATGTGAGCGTTAACACTATCCCCGTTAACGGTGGAGGTGAACATGAACCGTGTGGACGGAGCTGACGACCGCTACGTCGTCGGTGTCGACTATGGCACCCTGTCCGGGCGAGCTCTGGTGGTCCGTGTCGGCGATGGTGCCGAGTTGGGGACCGCGGTGCACGAGTACGGCGATGGCGTGATCAGTACGGCTCTCCCGGGAGGCCGAACGCTGCCCCCGGACTGGGCCCTGCAGAACCCGCAGGACTACCGCGACGTGCTGAGGTACGCCGTCCCGGCGGCACTGTCCGCCGCGGGGGTGGACCCGGCGGCGGTGGTCGGCATCGGCATCGACTTCACCGCCTGCACCGTGCTGCCGACGCTCGCCGACGGCACCCCGCTGTGCGAGACGCCCGAGCTGCGCGAGCGACCGCACGCCTGGGTGAAGCTGTGGAAGCACCACGCCGCGCAGCCGCACGCCGACCGGATCAACGCGCTCGCCCACGAGCGGGCCGAGCCGTGGATCGGCCGGTACGGCGGCAAGATCTCCGCCGAGTGGCAGTACGCCAAGGGCCTGCAGCTCCTGGAGGAGGACCCGGAGGTCTACGACCGGGCCGAGCGCTTCATCGAGGCCGCCGACTGGATCGTCTGGCAGCTCTGCGGCACCGAGACCCGCAACGTCTGCACGGCCGGCTACAAGGGCATCCTGCAGGACGGTCACTACCCCTCCGAGGGCTTCCTGACCGCTCTCAACCCCAACTTCGGCGACTTCGTGGCCAAGCTGGACGGCCCGTTGCTGCCCCTCGGGGCCCGGGCCGGCGCGCTCACCGCCCAGGCCGCCGCCTGGACCGGCCTGCCGGAGGGGATCGCGGTGGCCGTCGGCAACGTCGACGCGCACGTCACCGCGGCGTCCGCGCAGGCGGTGCAACCCGGTCGGCTGGTCGCCATCATGGGCACCTCGACCTGTCACGTCGTCAACGGCGCCGAGGTCGCCGAGGTGGCCGGCATGTGCGGTGTGGTTGATGGGGGCATCAGCCCCGGCGCGTGGGGTTACGAGGCCGGGCAGAGCGGTGTCGGTGACATCTTCGGCTGGTTCGTCGAGCACGCCGCCCCGGCTGGCGTCGATTCGCACGAACGCCTCACCGAGCTGGCCGCGAGTCAGCCCGTCGGCGCGCACGGCCTGATCGCGTTGGACTGGTGGAACGGCAACCGTTCCCTGCTGGTCAACCACGACCTCAGCGGAATGATCGTCGGCATGACCCTGGCCACCCGGCCGGCGGACATCTACCGGGCCCTGCTGGAGTCCACCGCGTACGGCACCCGGATGATCATCGAGGCGTTCGTCGACGCCGGAGTCCCGGTGAACGACCTGGTGATCGCCGGTGGTCTGACCAACAACGCGCTGCTGATGCAGATCTACGCCGACGTGACCAGGCGACCGCTGAACATCATCGCCTCGGCGCAGGGGCCGGCGCTGGGCTCGGCGATCCACGCCGCCGTCGCCGCCGGCGAGTTCCCCTCGATCCACGAGGCGTCGCAGGCCATGGGTCGGGTGCACGAGGCCGTCTACCGTCCGGACCCCGAGCGGGCCCGCGCCTACGACGCCCTCTACGCCGAGTACCGGACGCTGCACGACCACTTCGGTCGTGGCGGCAACGACGTCATGCTCCGCCTGCGGGCGATCCGCAACGCGGCGGTCGAGACCGCCGCGACCACCCACGATGCCCCGTTGGAGGTGGTGGCGTGAACGCCGAGGTGACCCGACAGATCACCGAGCTGCGCGAGACCGTGGCCCGCCTGCACGCCGAGCTGACCCGGTACAACCTGGTCGCCTGGACGTCCGGCAACGTCTCCGCGCGGGTCCCCGGCCAGGACCTGATGGTGATCAAGCCGAGTGGAGTGAGCTACGACGACCTCACCGCGGCCACGATGGTGGTGTGCGACCTCGACGGCGTTCTCGTCGAGGGCGACTTCGCCCCGTCCAGCGACACCGCCGCCCACGCCTACGTCTACCGGGCCATGCCCGAGGTCGGTGGGGTCGTGCACACGCACAGCTCGTACGCGACCGCCTGGGCCGCGTGTGGGGAGTCGATCCCCTGCCACCTCACCGCCCAGGCCGACGAGTTCGGTGGGGAGATCCCGATCGGCCCGTTCGCGCTGATCGGCGGTGACGACATCGGCAAGGGCATCGTCGCCACGCTCGCCGGGCACCGCTCGCCGGCGGTGCTGATGCGCAACCACGGCGTGTTCACCATCGGCCGTGACGCCCGCGCGGCGGTCAAGGCAGCGGTCATGTGCGAGGACGTGGCGCGTACCGCGCACCTGGCCCACACCCTCGGGCAGCCGGTCCCGATGGCGCAGGCCGACATCGACTCGCTCTACGACCGCTACCAGAACGTCTACGGCCAACAACCAGTCGCACCGACGGGTTCCTGACCCTGCACCGAAGACCCGGGACCCGTCGGTCTGCACCACGACGCACCAGCACGCACCACCCGCGTACGCCGCTTCTCGCACCTCTGCGGTCGGCGCGGTTACCCACCACATCCAGCCAAGGAGATTCGATGGGAAAGATGCGAACGCAGTCCGTTCGGTGGCGCGCTGCCGCGGTCCTCGCCAGCGTGCTGCTGGTCGGCGGCGTGGCGGCCTGTGGCAACAGTGACACCGGCGGTGGCGGTGGCACCAAGGACGACGGCAAGATCACGATGGGCTTCTCCCAGGTCGGTGCGGAGAGCGGATGGCGTACCGCCAACACCATCTCGATCAAGGAGGCCGCCACGGCGGCCGGCATCGAGCTGAAGTTCGACGACGCGCAGCAGAAGCAGGAAAACCAGATCAAGGCGATCCGCAACTACATCCAGCAGAAGGTCGACGTGATCGCCTTCTCGCCGGTGGTGGAGTCCGGGTGGGACACCGTGCTCAAGGAGGCCAAGGACGCCGGCATCCCGGTCATCCTGACCGACCGCTCGGTGGACTCGGCCGACAAGTCGCTGTACAAGACCTTCCTCGGCTCGGACTTCGTGAAGGAGGGCCGGCTCGCGGGCGAGTGGCTGGTCGAGCAGAAGAAGACCGCCTCGGGTCCGGTGAACATTGTCGAGCTGCAGGGCAGCACCGGCGCGGCACCGGCGAACGACCGCAAGAAGGGCTTCGGTGAGGCGATCGCCGCCAACCCGAACCTGAAGGTCATCGCCTCTCAGACGGGTGACTTCACCCGCGCCGGCGGCAAGCAGGTCATGGAGCAGTTCCTCAAGGCCAACAAGCAGATCGACGTGTTGTTCGCGCACAACGACGACATGGGCCTGGGCGCGCTCGAGGCGATCACCGCCGCTGGCAAGGTGCCGGGCAAGGACATCACCATCATCACGATCGACGCTGTCAAGGACGGCATGCAGGCTCTCGCCGACGGGAAGTTCAACTTCATCGCGGAGTGCAGCCCGCTGCTCGGCCCGCAGCTGATGGACCTGGCCAAGAAGGTCAAGGCCGGCGAGACGGTGCCTGCTCGGATCGAGACCGAGGAGACCACCTTCACGACCGAGCAGGCCAAGGAAGCTCTGCCCAACCGCAAGTACTGATCGACGACGGGGTCGCCGCGTTCGCGTGGCGGCCCCGCCGCGTCGCTTCCCTACCCGAAACGGACCGGGCTTGGCCCGCGACGACCCCCGTACCACGCCCGCCCGAGCGTCCCCCACGGACGACCGGGCGGGCGTGGCGGGAGCGTAGCGGCCCTTCCGTGTCGAGAACCCAGAAGAGGTCTGATGGGATGACGGATAGCCGTCCGGTCCTGACGATGACCGGGATCAGCAAATCCTTCCCCGGGGTGCGCGCACTCCACGACGTCAACTTCCGGCTCTTCCCCGGCGAGGTGCACGCCCTGATGGGCGAGAACGGCGCCGGCAAGTCCACCCTCATCAAGGTGCTCACCGGCGTCTACGACACCGACGAGGGCGCGATCACCCTCGACGGCGAGGCCGTGTCGTTCACCGGTCCGATGCAGGCGACCGCGGCCGGTGTGAGCACCGTTTTCCAGGAAGTCAACCTCTGCACCAACCTCTCGGTGGCGGAGAACATCTTCATCGGCCGGGAGCCCCGGGTCTTCGGTGCCGTCCGCTGGGGTGAGGTTCGCCGCCGGGCCCGAGACCTGCTCTCCCGCCTCGACCTCGACCTCGACGTCAGCGCGCCACTCGGCTCGTACTCGCTCGCGATCCAGCAGATGGTCGCCATCGCCCGCGCCATCGACATCAAGGCCCGGGTGCTGATCCTGGACGAACCGACGTCCAGCCTCGACGCCAGCGAGGTGGCGCAGCTGTTCCGCATCATGCGGCAACTGCGCGACGAGGGCATCGCCATCCTGTTCGTGACCCACTTCCTCGACCAGGTCTACGAGATCGCCGACCGGATCACCGTGCTGCGCAACGGCGGGCTCGTCGGCGAGTACCTCACCACCGAGCTGCCCCAGCTCTCCCTGGTCGAGAAGATGATCGGCAAGGAGCTCGACGTCCTGGAGGGCATCGAGGAACACTCCCGGCGGGACCTGGCCGCGCTGGAGGAGGGCACCCCCCTGGTGGCGGTGTCGAACTTCGGTCGGGCGGGAGCGGTCGAGCCGTTCAGCCTCACCATCCACGCTGGCGAGGTGGTGGGCCTGGCCGGCCTGCTGGGCTCGGGGCGTACCGAGGTCGCGCGGTTGTTGTTCGGCGCCGACCGGAGCGACGGCGGCCAGGTGGCGATCGACGGCACGGCGAGCAGCCTGCGCACCCCCGCGCAGGCCATCGACCACGGCGTGGGCTTCTGTTCGGAGAACCGCCGGGCCGAGGGGATCGTCGCGGACCTCTCGGTCCGCGAGAACATGATCCTCGCGATGCAGGCGGCCCGTGGCTGGCTGCGGCCCATTCCGCGTCGCCGCCAGGACGAGCTGGTCGACAAGTACGTCAAGGCCCTCAACATCCGGCCCGCCGACCCGGAGGTGCCGGTCCGCAACCTCTCCGGCGGCAACCAGCAGAAGGTGCTGCTGGCCCGGTGGCTGATCACCGAGCCGCGACTGCTGATCCTCGACGAGCCGACCCGGGGCATCGACATCGGCGCGAAGACCGAGATCCAGAAGCTCGTGACGCAGCTGTCCGACGGGGGCATGGCGGTGCTGTTCATCTCCGCCGAGCTGGAGGAGGTGCTGCGCCTCAGCCACAAGGTGGCCGTCATGCGGGACCGGCAGATGGTCGCGCAGCTCGCCAACGACGAGAGCCTGGACGCCGACCGCGTCATGCAGACCATCGCCAGCGGATCCCACCGGGAGGAGGCAGACCGATGAACGACACCATGAGCCGCTATCGGACGATGATGGGTCACCGGCTGTTCTGGCCCGCCGCCGTGCTGTTCGTCATGCTCGCCGCGAACACGATCTACCGGCCCGGGTTCCTGTCCGTCGAGCTCAAGGACGGGCACCTGTACGGCACGCCGGTCGACATCCTTCGGCTGAGCGCACCGCTGATCCTCGTCGCGCTGGGCATGACCCTGGTCATCTCCACCGGCGGCATCGACCTGTCGGTGGGCTCGCTCTGCGCGATCAGCGGCGCGATCGCCTGCATGTACATCAGCAAGCAGCCCGACCAGAACAGCCTTGGCGTGGTGGTGACCGCCCTCGCGATGGCGATGGGCGTCGCGCTCGTGCTCGGCGCCTGGAACGGGGTGCTGGTGGCCGTGATCGGGATCCAACCGATCATCGCCACCCTGATCCTGATGGTCGCCGGCCGAGGTCTCGCCCAGCTGATCACCGAGGGTCAGATCATCACCATCAACTCCGAGCCGTACCGGGCGATCGGCCTGGGCCACGCGTTGACGCTGCCGCTGGCCATCTTCATCGCGCTCGCCGCGGCCCTGCTCGTCGCCGCGTTCACCCGTCGCACCGCACTCGGCATGATCATCGAGTCGGTGGGCGGCAACGCCATGGCCAGCCGGCTCGCCGGCATCCGGTCCGGCCGGGTCATCTTCCTGGCGTACGTGATCAGCGCCGCGTGTGCCGCGGTCGCCGGTTTCATGATGACGGCGAACGTCTCCAGCGCCGACGGCAACGCCGCCGGCCTCTGGGTCGAGCTGGACGCGATCCTCGCTGTCGTCATCGGCGGTACGTCCCTCGCGGGCGGCCGGTTCTTCCTGAGTGGCACGATCATCGGCGCGCTGATCATCCAGACCCTGACCACCACGGTGTACGCCATGGACATCTCGCCGCAGACCTCGCTGCTGTTCAAGGCGGTCGTCGTCATCGCCGTCTGCCTCATCCAGGCGCCGGCCTTCCGGGCCCGGTTCAGCCGACGTAGGCGCAACGTCCCGCCGCCCGCCACCATCGCCGACAAGCCGAAGGAGCAGGTGCCGGCATGACCACTGGAACGCTTACCGCCGGTCGTACCCGGTTCCGGCTGCCGAGGAAGCAGATACCGGTCCTGGCGACGCTCGCCCTGCTGCTGGTGATGTACGGCATCGGCGTCTCGCAGTACACGGCGTTCTCCAACGTCCAGGTCATCTTCAACGTCTTCATCGACAACGGCTTCCTGCTCGTCGTCGCGGTGGGCATGACCTTCGTGATCCTCACCGGGGGCATCGACCTGTCGGTCGGTTCGGTGGTCGCGATGACGGCGATGGTGTCGGCCGCGCTGCTGCAGGACGGCATGCCGGCGGCGCTGGTGCTGGTCATCGCCCTGCTCATCGGTCCGACGCTCGGCCTGTTGATGGGCTGCGTCATCCACTTCTTCGAGATCCAGCCGTTCATCGTGACGCTCGCCGGGATGTTCTTCGCCCGGGGCATGTGCACCTTCATCTCCGGCGCGTCGATCCCGATCACCGACGGGTTCTGGACCTCGATGTCGCAGGAGCGGATCGGGGACCCGCGGGGCAACTTCGTGTCGATCAGCGTGCTGATCGCCTTCGTGGTGGTCGTCATCGCCGCGTACGTGCTGGCCTACACCCGGCTGGGACGCAACGTGTACGCCATCGGCGGCAACCCGCAGTCGGCGCTGCTGATGGGCCTGCCGGTCGGGCGGACCCGGATCGCCGTCTACACGATCAGTGGTCTGTGCTCGGCCATCGGCGGGATCCTGCTGTCCTTCTACACCCTCTCCGGCGCGCCGCTGATCGCCGTGGGGATGGAGCTGGACGTCATTGCCGCCGTCGTCATCGGTGGCACTGTGCTCACCGGCGGCGCGGGTTACGTCTTCGGCACGGTGCTCGGCGTGCTGGTCCTCGGCGTGATCCAGACTCTCATCACCTTCGACGGGAGCCTCAACTCCTGGTGGACCAAGATCGTGATTGGCGGTCTGCTCTTCGCGTTCATCCTGCTTCAGCGCCTCATCGGAATCCGTTACAAGTGACCGCCCCTCTCGCGGAAGGCAACTCCATGGCACCACACACCGAACCCGAGATCTGGTTCCTCACCGGCAGCCAAGGCATGTACGGCGAGGAGACGCTCCGCCAGGTGGCCGAGCAGTCTCGCCAGATCGCGGCCGCGCTCGACGACTCGCCGCAGATTCCCGCCCGCGTGGTCTGGAAGCCCGTCCTGACCAACAGCGGTGAGATTCTGCAGGTCTGCCGGGACGCCGCCGCTCAGGGTGCCGTCGGGGTCATCGCCTGGATGCACACGTTCTCGCCGGCCAAGATGTGGATCTCCGGTCTGGACGCGTTGCAGACACCGCTGCTGCACCTGCACACCCAGGCCAACGTTCTGCTGCCGTGGAACGACATCGACATGGACTTCATGAACCTGAACCAGGCCGCCCACGGCGACCGCGAGTTCGGGTACATCCAGACGCGTCTCGGCGTGGCCCGCAAGACGGTGGCCGGGCACGTCAGTGACCCGCGGGTGACCAGCCGGGTCGGGGCGTGGGCCCGCGCCGCGCTGGGCTGGTCGGCGATGCGGTCGCTGCGCCTGGCCCGCTTCGGTGACAACATGCGCGACGTCGCGGTGACCGAGGGCGACAAGGTCGAGGCCGAGCTGCGGTTCGGGGTCTCGGTCAACACCTACGGGGTCAACGACCTGGTCGAGGTGGTCGGCGAGGTCACCGACGCGCAGGTGGACGACCTGGTCAAGGAGTACGAGGACACCTACCGCATCGTCGGCGCGCTGCTGCCCGGCGGCGAGCAGCACGACTCCCTGCGGTACGCCGCGCGCCTGGAGCTGGGCATGCGCGCCTTCCTGGACGCCGGTGGTTTCCGGGCCTTCACGACGAACTTCGAGGATCTCGGTGGGCTGCGTCAGCTTCCGGGCATCGCCGTGCAGCGGCTGATGGCGGACGGCTACGGCTTCGGCGGTGAGGGCGACTGGAAGACCTCGGTCCTGGTCCGCACCCTCAAGGCGATGTCGGTGGGCGTGAGCGGCGGCACGTCGTTCATGGAGGATTACACCTACGACCTCACCCCGGGCAACGAGTTGGTGCTGGGCGCCCACATGCTGGAGGTCTGCCCGACCATCGCCTCCGACGTGCCCAACGTGGAGATCCATCCGCTGAGCATCGGTGGCCGGGAGGACCCGGTCCGGTTGGTGTTCGACGCCGCGGCCGGTCCGGCCGTGGTGCTCGGGCTGGCCGACATGGGGGAGCGCTTCCGGCTCGTGGCCAACGAGATCGACGTGGTGGCCCCGCCGCAACCACTGCGCCGGCTGCCGGTTGCCCGTGCCGTCTGGCGTCCGCGCCCCGACCTGCCGGTCTCGGCCGAGTCGTGGATCACCGCGGGCGCCCCGCACCACACCGTCCTGTCGCAGGCGGTGGGCGTGGAGGAGCTGCACGACCTGGCGGAGATGAGCCGCACCGAGCTGGTCGTCATCGACGCCGCCACGGAGCCTCGCCGCTTCGCCGACGAGCTGCGCTGGAACCAGGCCTACCACCGGCTGGCTCGCGGCTTCTGATCAGCGCGGCCTGACGGCCCCCCTCGACACGGGTGGTCCATCCCTGCCTGCGGGCTGGGTGGACCACCCGTTCGCGTGTGGTCCTGGCAGCGACGCGAGGCGGCTGTGTTACGGCTTGACTAACAGCATGTTATCGCTCACAGTCTATAGCCAAGATGGTCGATGTCTTTGCCTGTCCGGCCACGCGCGCTCCCCACCTCTCCCGGTTTCGGCATCTCGTCGCCGTCACTGTCGGGCTGGCGGTGTTAGCGATCACATGGTCGGGCTCGGTCAGATCGGCGCCCCGCCCGGTGCCGCGGACGCCGACCCAGATCGCTCGGTTCGCGTCAGCAGAGGAGGATCATGCTTTCCATCGGTCGGGTTCCCCGGGGTGCGCCCCGTCGGCGCGGGTGGCTGTCGAGACTTGCTGTCGCCGCGATGGCGCTGGTGGTCGGTGGCGCGGCCTCAGCCGTCGCCTCGTCGCCCGCGTCAGCGGCGACGGTCGACACCAATGCGTGGTACGTGTTGGTGAACCGCAACAGCGGCAAGGCCCTGGACGTCTACAACCTGGCGACGAATGACGGCGCGCGGATCACCCAGTGGACCCGCAACAGCGGCAACCAGCAGCAGTGGCAGTTCGTCGACTCCGGTGGTGGCTACTACCGGGTGAAGTCGCGGCTCTCCGGCAAGGTGCTGGACGTCTCGGGCTTCTCGACCGCCAACGGTGGCAGCATCGTTCAGTGGAGTGACCTCAACGGCACCAACCAGCAGTTCCGGCTTGCCGACTCCGACGGTGGCTACGTCCGGTTGATCAACCGGAACAGCAACAAGGTGATGGAGGTGCAGGGCGCCTCGACCGCCGACGGCGGCAACATCGTGCAGTACGACGACTGGAACGGCACCAACCAGCAGTGGCAGTTCGTCCGGGTCGACGGCGGGACCGACCCCACGACGCCGCCCCCCACCACGCCGCCCCCGTCGAACGGTACGTTCTCGAACCCGGCCATCTGGCAGGACTTCGCCGATGTCGACATCATCCGGGTCGACAACGTCTACTACCTGACGTCGTCCACCATGCACTACTCGCCCGGCGCGCCGGTCCTGCGCTCGTACGACCTGGTGAACTGGGAGTTCGCGGGTCACGCCGTGCCCCGGCTCGACTTCGGCTCGAAGTACGACATGAGCGGCGGTAACGCGTACGTCGACGGGATCTGGGCGTCGACGCTCAACTACCGGCCGAGCAACAGGCAGTACTACTGGGCCGGGTGCATCGACTTCGCGCAGACCCACATCTACACCGCGTCCGCCGTCGACAGCACGTGGAGCAAGCACGCCACAATCCCCAACTGCTACTACGACGCCGGCCTGCTGTTCGACGACAACGACACCCCGTACGTCGCGTACGGCAACGGCACCATCAGCGTGGCGCAGCTCTCCGCGGACGGGAAGTCCCAGGTTCGTGCCCAGCAGGTGTACCAGACGCCGTCGAGCATCGGGACGCTGGAAGGCGCCCGCTTCTACAAGCGCAACGGCGCGTACTACATCTGGCTCACCCGCCCGGCCAACGGCCAGTACGTGCTGAAGTCGACGAACGGCCCGTTCGGCCCGTACGAGCAGCGTCAGGTGCTGCTCAACCTGCCCGGCCCGATCTCCGGTGGCGGTGTGCCGCACCAGGGTGGGCTGGTGCAGACCCAGAACGGGGACTGGTACTACATGTCCTTCGTCGACGCGTACCCCGGTGGTCGGATGCCGGCCCTGGCCCCGATCACCTGGACCGGCGACGGCTGGCCCGTGCTGCAGACGGTCAACGGCGCGTGGGGCAGTTCGTACCCGAAGCCGAATCTGCCCGCCCCGCCCCGGGCGGTCAAGCCGCTCACCGGCACCGACACGTTCGCCGGCACCACGCTCGGCCCGCAGTGGGAGTGGAACCACAACCCGGACAACAGCAAGTGGTCGGTCAACAACGGCCTGAACCTGCAGACCGCCACCGTCACCGGTGACCTGTACAAGGCGCGCAACACGCTGACCCACCGCATCCAGGGTCCCACCTCGACCGCGACCATCGAGTTGGACTACTCCACCATGCGCGACGGTGACCGCACCGGCCTGGCGGTGCTGCGCAACTCGTCGGCCTGGATCGGAATCCGACGCGACAACGGCTCCACCCGGCTGGTCATGCAGAACGGTCTGACGATGGACGGCAGCTGGAACACCACAAGTACCGGCAGCGAGGTGGCGAGTACCGCCGTCTCCGGTGGCCGGATCTGGTTGCGCGCCAACGCCGACATCAGACCAGGTTCCGGCCGACAGGCACGCTTCTCGTACAGCACCGACGGGGTGAACTTCACCTCGTTCGGCAGCGCCCTGACACTGGCGAACAACTGGCAGTTCTTCATGGGCTACCGGTTTGCCATGTTCAACCACGCGACGCAGGCGCTCGGTGGCGCGGTCACCGTGCGGCGGTTCGACCTGACCACCCCGTGACACCGATCACACGACGATCGCTCTGACCGGTGGCGCTGCGACGCAGGCCTGGCGGCATGTGTTGCCCGCGCCACCGCGTCAGGTCCTCGCCGGCCTGTTCCGCGCTCTGTCCAGGAGCGAGGAACAGGCCGGCGCACCACACAAGGGCCATGTCCCGTACCGGTTGGTGCGGGATTCCGACGGCACCGCGTTGTACGGCTTCGGCGCGTCGGGCGGTCCCCGCACAGCCATGCCGTGTCCGGGGTCGTTGCTGGCGTAGACTGGCGGCGATCCAGCGCTGGTCACCTGGGATTCAGCACCGGCGTGGTGACTGAGCGAGGGGGATCGGGCCGGACCGCTCCAGTCGACGTCGACGGGCCGCGGGCCGGAGATGTAGCGGGGGGAGCGAAATGGCCGTCCACGGTCCCGCGATGACGGACGTTGCTCGTCTCGCCGGTGTCTCCCATCAGACGGTGTCGCGGGTGCTCAACGGGCACCCCAACGTCCGTGAGCAGACCCGGCTTCGGGTACGCGCGGCGATCGCCGAACTCGGCTACCGCCCCAACGGCGCGGCACGCGCCCTGGTGACCGGTCGATCGCAGGTCATCGGTGTGGTCGCGCAGAACACGACGCTCTACGGTCCGGCCTCGCTGTTGGCCGCGCTGGAGCAGACCGCCGCCGAAGAGGGCTTCGCGGTCAGCGTCGGCAGCGTGCGGAACCTGGACCACCGCTCCATCTCGGCAGCCGTGGAGCGGCACCTGTCGCACCGGGTCGCCGGCATCGTGGTCATCGCCCCGGTCGAGTCGGCCGGTGAGGCGCTGGAGCGCCTGCCCAAGGATGTCCCGCTGGTCACGGTCGACGGTGACCCGAGTCGGCCGGTGCCGTTGGTGACCGTCGACCAGGTGGCGGGCGCCCGGGCGGCGACGCAACATCTGCTCGACGCCGGGCACCGCACCGTCTGGCACGTCTCCGGGCCGACCGACTGGTTCGACAGCGTGGGTCGGATCGACGGTTGGAGGCAGGCGTTGCTGGCCGCCGGGCTGGATCCGCCGCCGCCGATGCCGGGGGACTGGTCCGCGGCCTCGGGTTACCGGTGCGGGCAGATGTTGGCGCGGATGCCGGAGGTCACCGCCGTCTTCACCGCCAACGACCATCTCGCGCTGGGCGTGCTGCGGGCGCTGCACGAGTTCGGCCGACAGGTGCCGCACGAGATCAGCGTGGTCGGCTTCGACGATGTGCCGGAGGCGGCGTACTTCATTCCGCCGCTGACCACCGTCCGACCGGACTTCGACGCGGTGGCGCGAGCGAGCCTGCAGATGCTGCTGTCGCAGATCGAGTCGGGCACCAGCGGGGCGCTGCGGCAGACCATCGCCCCCGCTCTGGTCGCCCGCGAGAGCGTCGCTCCACCTCGTCACTGACCGTCGGAGCAGGCGCAGGTCGCCCCGCGTGGTGCGGGGAGCAGTCCCACCGCAGCGCGTATGGGTCCACGCCAGCGTGCGCGAATTTCCGCCTTCCTCGTCTGATAAGACGTGACTCGATGGGTTGCAGAGTGTGACCAATCGATGTCTAGCGATGCAGAGCGGTGGAGGTATTGAACCTCGTGAAATGTCGCCGTAACATGATGGGCGTCTCTGTTAACGCTAACAAAAATTGGCACCCAACTATCGGCGTACCGACCAGAGATCGTAATCACGGGCGGGCGTCACCAACAGGAGGCTCGATGAACCGCAATGCCCGAGGTCGTCGCTGGGGGAGCGTACTGGCGGCCGGAATACTGCTCGCCGGAACCCTCGTCGGCCTCCGCGCCCCGGCGGCGCAGGCACTCGACAACGGCGTGGCGCGTACGCCCCCCATGGGTTGGAATTCATGGAACTCGTTCGGCTGCAACATCAACGAGGCGCTGATCCGGCAGACGGCTGATGCGATCGTCAGCAGCGGCATGCGCGACCTGGGCTACAACTACGTCGTGGTCGACGACTGCTGGTTCAACCCCAACCGGGACAGCTCCGGCAACATCCAGGGCGACCCCACCCGGTTCCCCAGCGGAATGAAGGCGCTCGGCGACTACCTGCACGCCCGGAACCTGAAGTTCGGCCTCTACCAGGTGCCGGTCGACAAGACCTGCGCCCAGTACTTCGGCGCCTACCCCGGCGCGACCGGCAGCCGCGGCCACGAGGTGCAGGACGCGCGCCAGTTCGCCGCCTGGGGTGTCGACTTCCTCAAGTACGACTGGTGCTCGCCCGAGGGCAGCATCAACGACCAGGTGACCACCTTCGCCAAGATGCGTGACGCGCTGGCCGCCACCGGCCGACCGATCGTCTACAGCATCAACTCCAACAGCATCCACGCCAAGACCGGCCCGCAGCGCAACTGGGGCGACGTGGCGAACATGTGGCGAACCACCGAGGACATCACCAACGCGTGGGACACCGGCCAGAGCAACGGGTACCCGATGGGCATCCAGAACATCATCAACGTGACCGTTCCGCTGGCGTCCTACGCGCGCCCGGGTGGGTTCAACGACCCCGACATGATGGAGATCGGTCGCGGTGGCATGAACGACACGGAGATGCGCAGCCACTTCGCAATGTGGGCGATCATGGCGTCTCCGCTGATCGCCGGCAACGACGTGCGGAACATGAACGCCGCCACGCAGACCATCCTCAAGAACGCCAACCTGATCGCGATCAACCAGGACTCGCTCGGGTTGCAGGGGGCGCAGGTGTCGTTCGACGGCACGCGTCGGGTGTTGGCCAAGCGGCTCGCCAACGGTGACGTCGCCGTCGCCCTTCTCAACCAGGGCGGCTCGACGACGACGATCTCGACCACTGCCGCGGCCATCGGCAAGTCCGGCTCGTCGTTCACCCTGGTCGACGCGTGGACCGGCGGCACCAGCACCAGCAGCGGGACCATCAGCGCCAGCGTCCCCGCGCACGGGACCGTGGTGTACCGGGTCAGCGGTGGCGGAACGACTCCTCCGACGACGCCGCCGCCGACCACGTCGAGCGCGTATGCCAGCGCCTCCTCCGGCCGCTGCCTCGACGTGCCGAACAGCAACACGACGAACGGCACGCAGCCGGTCATCTGGGACTGCAACGGCGCCGCCAACCAGCGCTGGACCAGGAGCGGCCAGACCCTGCAGGCCCTGGGCAAGTGCCTGGACGCGCCGTCGAACGCCGCGGCTGGCGCCAAGGTGCAGATCTGGGACTGCAACGGCGGGACCAACCAGCAATGGGCGGTCAACGCCAACGGCACGATCAGCAACGCGCAGACCGGGCTCTGCCTGGACGTCAACAACAACGCGACGGCCAACGGCACCACGGTGATCCTCTGGACCTGCACCGCGGCGGCGAACCAGCGGTGGTCGCAGCGATAGCCGACCGGGGTCGCCGACCGCCGAGGTCGAGGCGGCCCACCTGATCCGACGGTGGTGCTGGTGCCCGCGGACGACAGATGTCGTCCGCGGGCATCCGTCTGTAGAGTGCTGCGGACGACCACGCTGAGTTGCCGCGTCCTGCCCCTCCGGCGGATCGGCCACATGGCTACGATCGCCTGGATGCTCCGTTACGAGACCGTGACACCGGTATTTCGGATCTGGTGTTGACGCAATCTATGTGAGCGCTAACACTACCCGAAAGATGACAGTGGGCCCCGGCAGTCGGCGGGGGAGTCCAGAGAGGAGAAGCCCGTGGGCAGGAAATTCCTGGTTGCTCTCGGCGGCGCGGCACTCGCGCTGAGTTTGGCGGCGTGCAGCGGCGGGGGTGCGGGCAGCGGTGAGAAGTCCGGCGACGAGAAGCCGAGCGACCTGACCATCGGTGTGTCGATGCCGACCCAGACGTCGGAGCGGTGGATCGCCGACGGCAACGCGGTGAAGTCGAAGCTGGAGGCCAAGGGCTACAAGGTCGACCTCCAGTACGCCGGCGACGACATCCCCACGCAGTCGCAGCAGGTCGACCAGATGATCACCCAGGGTGCGGATGTCCTCATCCTCGCGGCGATCGACGGCACCGCCCTCAGCAGCCAGCTGCAGGCCGCCGCGGCCGCGAAGATCCCGGTCATCTCCTACGACCGGTTGATTCGTGGCAGCAAGGACGTGGACTTCTACGTCAGCTTCGACAACTACAAGGTTGGCGTCGCCCAGGGCACCGCGCTGCTCGTCGGTCTCGGCCTGCTGAACAAGGACGGCTCGAAGGGCACCGCCAAGGGGCCGCTGAACGTCGAGCTCTTCGCCGGGTCGCTGGATGACAACAACACCCAGTACTTCTTCGGCGGCGCGATGGACACGCTGAAGCCGTTCATCGAGGACGGGACGCTGGTCGTCAAGTCCAAGCAGACCACCCCCGAGCAGGTAGCCATCCTGCGGTGGCAGCAGGAGACCGCGCAGAAGCGGATGGAGAACCTGCTGACCTCCAGCTACAACGACGGCTCGAAGGTCGACGGGGTGCTCTCCCCGTACGACGGCATCTCCCGCGGCATCATCACCGCCCTGCAGAACGCCGGCTACGGCAAGGGCGCGAAGAAGCTCCCCGTGGTGACCGGCCAGGACGCGGAGATCGCCTCGATCAAGCTGATCAACGACGGCGTGCAGAGCTCCACGGTCTTCAAGGACACCCGGCTGCTGGCCGAGCAGGCCGTGAACGCGGCCGAGGCCTTCCTGCAGAAGAAGGAGCCGCAGGCCAACGACACCAAGACGTACAACAACGGTGTCAAGGTCGTCCCGGCGTACCTGCTGCCGATCGCGACCGTCTACAAGGACGACATCAAGGCGACGCTGATCGACTCCGGCTACTGGACGGCGGAAGAGGTCGCCGCCGGTCAGGCCAAGAAGTAAGCCACTCGTCGGGCCCGGCGGTCACACCCGCCGGGCCCGACGCCTGGGCGTGTACCGCGTCCAGACCTGACGGAGGACAGTGACAATGGACGACACCATCCTCGAGATGCGTCGCATCACCAAGACCTTCCCTGGCGTGACCGCGCTGGAGGACGTCACCCTCGCAGTGCGCCGCGGGGAGATCCACGCCATCTGTGGTGAGAACGGCGCCGGCAAGTCCACCCTGATGAAGGTGCTGTCCGGCGTCTACCCGACCGGCTCGTACGACGGCGAGATCCGCTTCGACGGCAAGCCGATGCAGTTCCGCGGCATTCGCGACAGCGAGGCCAACGGCATCGTCATCATCCACCAGGAGCTCGCTCTGGTGCCGTACCTGTCGATCGCGGAGAACATCTTCCTCGGCAACGAGCGGCGCGGCCGCAGCGGGCTCATCGACTGGAACTTCGCCAACGCCGAAGCGGCGAAGCTGCTGGCGTCCGTCGGGCTGCACGAGAACCCCGTCACCCCGGTCATTCAGCTCGGTGTCGGCAAGCAGCAGCTGGTGGAGATCGCCAAGGCGCTGTCGAAGAAGGTGCGCCTGCTCATCCTGGACGAGCCGACGGCCGCGCTCAACGACATCGACTCGGCGCACCTGCTCGACCTGCTGCGGGCGCTCAAGGAGCAGGGCATCACCTGCATCATGATCTCGCACAAGCTCAACGAGATCACCGCCATCGCCGACTCGACCACCGTCATCCGTGACGGGCGCGCCGTGGAGACCCTCGACATGAGGTCGGACGAGGTGACCCAGCAGCGGATCATCCGCGGCATGGTCGGGCGCGACCTGGACAGCTTCTACCCCGACCGCGAGTCGTCACCCGGTGACGAGGTCCTGCGCATCGAGGACTGGACTGTGCGGCACCCGGTCCAGGACCGGATGGTCGTCGAGGGCGTCGGGCTGTCCGTACGCGCCGGCGAGGTCGTCGGCATCGCGGGCCTCATGGGCGCCGGTCGGACCGAGCTGGCCATGAGCGTGTTCGGTCGGTCCTACGGGCGCGACATCCGGGGCCGACTCTTCGTCCACGGGCGGGAGGTGCAGGCGCGCAGCGTCGCCGAGGCGATCGACAACGGCATCGCCTACGTCACCGAGGACCGCAAGCGCTACGGGCTCAACCTCATCGACGACGTGCGGCGCAACGTGTCCGCCGCCGCGCTGGACCGGCTGTCCCGCCTGGGCTGGGTGAACGGCAACGAGGAGATCAAGGTTGCCGAGACGAGCCGCAAGGAGATGAACATCCGCACGCCGAGCGTCATGGCGGTGGTCGGCAAGCTCTCCGGCGGCAACCAGCAGAAGGTCGTGCTGTCGAAGTGGCTGTTCACCGACCCGGACGTGCTGATCCTCGACGAGCCCACCCGCGGGATCGACGTCGGCGCCAAGTACGAGATCTACACAATCATCAACCGGCTGGTGGCCGCCGGTAAGGCAGTGATCGTCATCTCCTCCGAGCTGCCGGAGCTGCTCGGAATGTGCGACCGCATCTACACCCTCGCCGCCGGCCGGATCACCGGCGAGATGCCGGTGGCCGAGGCGACTCAGGAGAGCCTCATGGAGCTGATGACCAAGGACAAGGAGCTCGTCGGATGACCAGCATCAAGACCCCTTCGACGGAGCGCCCCACGCCCCCGGACAGCGCGCCCGGCGCCGCCCTGCACAGCGGGACGAGCGACCTGCGGGCGCTGGTGTTGAACAACCTGCGGCAGAGCGGGATCTACGTCGCCCTGGTCGTCATCGTCGCGCTCTTCGCGGTCCTCACCGACGGGGTGTTGCTGAGCCCCGGCAACATCACCAACATCGTCCTCCAGTACTCGTACATCCTGGTCCTCGCGATCGGGATGGTCATCCTGATCATCGGTGGGCACATCGACCTGTCGGTCGGGTCGGTCGTCGCGCTCACCGGAGCGGTCTCCGCCGTCCTGGTGATCCAGCAGGGTCACCCCTGGTGGATCGGCGTCGTGGCCGCGCTGGTCGTCGGCGTCGCGGTCGGCGCGTGGCACGGCTTCTGGGTGGCGTACGCCGGCATTCCGGCCTTCATCGTGACCCTGGCCGGCATGCTGCTGTTCCGGGGTCTGACCCTGCGGGTGCTCGACAACATCTCGCTGTCGCCGTTCCCGTCCGAGTACCAGCAGGTCGCGGCGGGCTTCCTCAACGGCCTGCTCGGTGGGCAGGGCTTCGACGCCTTCACGTTGCTGATCGGCGCCATCGCCGTGGCCGGCTACGCGGTCAGCGGCTTCCGCACCCGCGTGGCGCGTATCCGCTACCAGCAGCCCGTCGAGTCGTTCCCGCTCTTCGTCGCCCGGGTCGTGCTTGTCGGCGCGGTCCTCATGTACTTCGCCTGGCAGCTGGCGCACGCCCGAGGGCTGCCGATCGTGCTGATCATCCTGGCGGTCCTGGTGCTGGTCTACGGCCTGCTCACCCGGCGTACCGTCTTCGGTCGGCAGGTCTACGCGATCGGCGGCAACCTGTCGGCGGCGGCGCTCTCCGGGGTGAAGGTCCGCACCGTCAACTTCTGGATGTTCGTCAACATGGGCTTCCTGGCGGCGGTGGCCGGCGTCATCTACTCGTCGCGGTCCAACGGCGCCCAGCCCGCCGCCGGCAACATGTTCGAGCTGGACGCGATCGCCGCTGCCTTCATCGGCGGTGCGGCGGTCACCGGCGGCGTGGGCACCGTGGTGGGCGCGATGGTCGGTGGTCTGATCATGGCGGTGATGAGCAACGGCATGCAGCTGATGGGCATCGACCAGTCGACTCAGTCGGTGGTCAAGGGTCTCGTCCTGCTCGTCGCGGTCGCCTTCGACGTCTACAACAAGCGTCGCGCCGGCACCGCCCGCTGACGTCTGCACGAAGCCGGGATGGCCCCTGACCGCGACGCGGTCAGGGGTCATCTGCGTTCCAACCGACTCCGCGATCTTGCACTTGGTGTCGACGATCTGCGGCTTATGTAGCAGAAGTCGGGACAGAAAGTGCAAGATCGACGGGGCGGTGGGGTGGGGGTGGGGCGAGTTAGTGGCAGGTGGTGGTGCCGGTGTCGGTGTAGGTCTGGCCGGCCACCGGTACGAACTGCCAGTCGTAGCTGTTGGAGTGGAGGGTGAACTTCAGTAGCCCCCACGCCGAGCTGTTGCGCGCCTCGCTGTTGGGCTGGATGGTGCCGAAGTCGTAGTGGCCGGCGCCGCCCATCCCGGCGACGAAGCTGCGCAGACCCCGGCTGGAGTCGGCGCCACCGGCCGGGTTCATCGGGGCGAACCGCTCGTACACGTGGTTGTGCCCCCAGACCACGACGTCGGCGTTGTAGTCGTAGAGAGCCTGGTACAGCGGGCGCGTCGACGTCGACGGCGCGTGGTTGGAGCTGGACGTGAACAGCGGGTGGTGCCAGTACGCGATGGTGCACGGCTTGCTGCTGGCGGCCAGGTCCGCGCGCAGCCACTGCTCCTGCGTCGAGCCGGCCGACATGCTGATGTTCGAGTTCAGCGACACGACGTGCCAGTTGCCCAGGTCGAACGAGTAGTACCCGCGACCGCTCGGGCCGGCCGACGTACCGAAGTAGTTGTAGTAGCCGCTCGCGCCGGACGTGTTGTAGTCGTGGTTGCCCGGCGACGGGCGGGTGCGGGACTTGTGCCGACCCCAGGTGGGCTCGTAGTAGCTGTTGAACTGCGACGCCGTCCCGCTGTCGTAGACGTTGTCGCCGGTGGTGAAGACCGTTCCCGGGATGCTGTCGAGCAGCGTCGCTGTGGCGCTGTCGCCGGAGCCCGAATCGGCGATGTCGCCGGCGCCGACGAAGACCGGGTCGCCCGACGGGGGCGGCGTGGTGCTGCCGGTGGTGACCACCAGTTGCGGAGCGTCAGCGCCGCTCTCGCGGGTGTCGTAGTAGGCGCCGTCACCGCTGGTGGAGGTGGCACCGAAGCTGTACGTGCCGTTGCCGGTGACAGCGGCAGTGACGTCGACCTCGTACCAGGTGTTGCCGCTGACCGCGCCGATCGTGCCGAGCGTGGCCCCGTCGATGGTCGGCTGGTTGTTCCAGGTGGTGCCGGTCTCCGACCAGGTCGTGTTGGACATCCGGCGGAACGTGCCACCGGCGTCGCTGCCGCTGTTGCCGCTGATCGTGCGCAGTCGCAGCCTGGCGCCGGTCACCGTGCCGCTGACACCGCTCACCGTGAAGCGCAGGAACGAGCGCCGCACGGGCGAGTTGTCGACCACGACCTGCGTGGACGTGCCGTAGTTGGTGGCCGCCGTGTCGCTCTGGACGTAGGTGTCGGCGACGGGCGTGAAGGTCACGCTCGCCGCGGACGCCGCGCCGGCGCCGGTCACGACGACGGCGGCGGTCGCGGCGACGATCACCGTGGCCACCCCCAGCGTCACCGACGGACGGGGGAATCGAATGTCCATCCAGGACTCCTTACCTCGTGGGAAGAGCGCAAGGAATGTAGAAAGGTCGATGAGCCGGCGGGCGACGGGCGGATGAACAGTGCGTCCCGACAGGCGAACACCTCGCTGTTGGGAGCCTGTTCAACAGCCCCTCGCCCGGATGCCACCCGCGGTGCGTTGTGCCTCCTCCACTGAGTACGGACGATGGCTGCCCGTCGATCAGAGGAGATGCTCGTGTACCTGTCGACCGTCTCCCGACCGGTCGCCGATGAACCCGGGTCGGGGCCTCGCCGCCGTCGGTTCACGATGGTCAGCGGCAACGTCGTCGCGCTCGGCACGGTCAGTCTGATCACCGACGTGTCGGCCGAGATGGTGGCCGCGGTCCTGCCGCTCTATCTGGTGCTGGGCCTGCACCTCAGCCCGGTGGCCTTCGGCGTGCTGGACGGCGTCCACACCGGCGCCACAGCGCTGCTGCGGGTCGTCGGTGGTTTCGCCGCCGACCGGTTCCGGCGGCGCAAGCTGATCGCCGGCATCGGGTACGCGCTCTCGGCGGTCGCGAAGCTCGGCCTGCTGCTCGCCGGTCGGTCGATCCCGGCGATCGGCGCCGTCATCGCCGTCGACCGGATCGGCAAGGGGGTGCGGAGCGCGCCGCGTGACGCGTTGATCACGCTCTCCACGCCACCGGAGGCGCTGGGTCGGGCGTTCGGGGTGCACCGGGCGATGGACAGCGTCGGCGCGTTCCTCGGGCCACTCGCCGCGTTCGCGGTCCTGCTGGTCGTCGGGCAGTCGTACGACGCGGTGTTCGTCACCAGCTTCTGCATCGCAGCCCTCGCCGTGGTGGTGCTCGTGCTCTTCGTCAGGG
This sequence comes from Micromonospora sp. NPDC005205, assembly GCF_040608275.1. Lineage (NCBI taxonomy): Bacteria > Bacillati > Actinomycetota > Actinomycetes > Micromonosporales > Micromonosporaceae > Micromonospora > Micromonospora sp. NPDC005205. Next base: position 92,425 of record NZ_JBEXHV010000006.1, on the reverse strand, counting down.
AGCAGCCGTCCGGCGAGGGGGTGGACGGCGGGGCGGCGGACGAGACCAACGAGGCGAAGGTCTCCGTCCGCGAGGCGTTCGGGCTGCTGCGCACAGGACCGGCCCGGCGGCTGGTGCTGGCCGCCGCGATGCTCGGGTTGGCCACCATCGGCGACGGCTTCGTGTACCTGCTGCTGCAACGCCGAATGGACCTCGGCCTGCGCTGGTTTCCGCTGCTCGCGGTGGGAACCAGCCTGGCGTACCTGCTGCTCGCCGCTCCGCTCGGCGTACTCGCCGACCGGATCGGTCGCCTGCCCGTGGTGATCGGCGGCTACACCGCCCTCGGCGCGACGTACCTGCTGCTGGCCGGCCCGGTCGACGGTTGGCCCCTGATCGCCGTGGCGCTGACCCTGTACGGCGCCTTCTACGCGGCCACCGACGGGGTCCTCATCGCGCTCGCCGGTCCGGTGCTGCCGGCGCGTCTGCGGACCACCGGAATCGCGTTGGTGCAGACCGGGCAGGCCCTCGCGTACCTCGTCTCCTCCGTGCTGTTCGGTCTGGCCTGGCAGGCATGGGGGCCGGAGATCGCGATCCGCGCGGCGGCCGTGGCCGTCGCTGGCGTCCTGGTCGGCACGCTGCTCCTGCTGGCCTCCCCGTCCCGACTCACCACCCGGAAGGTGCCCCGATGACCGCGATGTCGACCCGAGCGAAGCTCGGTGTGGTGGTCGCCTCGGCCGTGCTGCTGGGCACGGTGGCGGCCGGCTACGCCGCCAGGGCAGGGCAGGCTCCCCGGACGCCGCCACCCGCCGACGCCGAGCAGGCGGTCACCTTGACGTCCGGGCCGCGCCTGCTGGCGATCACCGACCGGCACGTCTCCACAGTCGCCGCGACCGACCCCGCCGGGCCGCGCACCGTCGCCGGCCTGGAATGCCTCCGGGTGTACGCGGCGGCCGGCACCGGGGTCTGCCTGAAGCCGGAGACCGCGTGGTCGTACCAGGTCGTCGTCCTCGACGCGACGCTGCGCCAGACGAGGGCGGTCAGTGTGCCGGGGCTGCCGAACCGGGCCCGGGTCTCGGCGTCCGGCCGGATGGTCTCCTGGACGACGTTCGTCGGTGGCGACTCGTACACCTCCAGTGGCTTCTCCACCCGCACCGGGATCCTCGACGCCCGCACCGGCACCACTGTGGCCTCGCTCGAAGAGTTCGCGATCACCCGGGACGGCCGGGGCTACCGCAACGCGGACGTCAACTACTGGGGCGTCACCTTCACCGCCGACGACAACCGCTTCTACGCGACGATGGCGACCGGAGGCAGGAGATACCTCGTCCGGGGTGACCTCGCGGCTCGTACCGTCGAGACGCTGAAGGAGAACGTCGAATGCCCGTCGCTGTCACCGGACGGCACCCGGCTCGCGTTCAAGGAGGCGGTCGACGCCGACCCGGCGAAGGGCTGGCGGCTGTCGGTCCTGGACCTGTCGAGCATGCGGGTCACCGCGACCGCCGAGGTCCGCAGCGTCGATGACCAGGCGGCGTGGCTGGACAACGGCAAGCTGGCCTACACGCTGCGCCGCGACGACGGCCAGCCCGACGTCTGGAGCGTTCCGGCGGACGGGTCCGGCACGCCGACGCTCGTCATTCCCGGCGCGGAGTCGCCGTCCCCGCTCACCTGACGGTCCCGTCCGCGGCCCCGGCGGTCCGGACACCCGAACGCCTTGGCGCGGACAGCATTCCGTCATGTCGGATTCCTCCGCGCAGCCATCGCCGTTCATCGACGTTCCCGAGGCTGTTGACCATGACAAGGCTGAGCCGTCGCATATTCGTCCTCGGTGGACTGGTGACCGCCGGAGTCGCTGTGACACCCCTCCAGGGTGCCAGCGCAGCGGTGCCGTACCCCTTCAAACTCGGTGTGGCGTCCGGTGACCCGGCACCGGACAGCGTGGTCCTCTGGACCCGGCTGGCACCCTCCCCGCTCAACGCCGACGGGCAGGGAGGCATGGCCAACGCCGACGTGACGGTGGAGTGGCAGGTGTCCACCACCGACCGGTTCACCTCGCTGGTCGCCTCCGGCTCCGTGGTCGCCCGGTACGCCGACGCGCACTCCGTGCACGCCATCGCGGGTGGGCTCGCCGCCGACTCCGACTACTACTACCGGTTCCGGGCCCAGGGGCAGATCTCGCCGGTCGGGCGGACCCGGACCGCCCCGGCGCCCAGCTCCTTCGGCCGTGACCTGGTGATGGCCTTCGCCTCCTGCGCCCACTACGAGGCCGGTTACTACACCGCGTACCGGCGGATGGCCGAGGACAACCCCGGTCTGATCCTGCACCTCGGCGACTACATCTACGAGGGGGGCGTCGGCAGCTCCACCGTGCGGCAGCACGTCGGCACCGAGATCGTGTCGCTGGCCGACCACCGCCGTCGGTACGCGCTGTACAAGTCCGACCCGGACCTGCAGGCGGCCCACGCGGCGGCGCCCTGGCTTGTGGTGCCGGACGACCACGAGGTGGAGAACAACTACGCCAACATGGTCCGCAACGACAGCAGCCCCACGCTGACCGCAGCCCAGTGGACCGCCCGGCGCACCGCCGCGTACCGCGCCTACTACGAGAACATGCCGCTGCGGCCGGCGTCCGCCGCCAACGGCAACAGCATCCCGCTGTACCGGCGGGTCCGGTGGGGGCAACTCGCCACCTTCCACATGCTCGACACCCGGCAGTTCCGCGACGATCAGGCCTGCGGCGACGGCTGGAAGGTCTGCGCCGACGCCGACCTGGCCTCCCGGTCGCTGACCGGCGCCACCCAGGAGGCGTGGCTGCTCGACGGGCTGGCCCAGCGCTACGGCACCTGGGACATCCTCGGCCAGCAGGTCTTCTTCGCCCAGCAGCTCGACGCGAACGGGGCGGCGAGCATGGACGCGTGGGACGGCTACCGAGCCTCCCGCAGCCGCATCCAGGGCGGGTGGCAGCAGCGTGGGGTGCGCAACCCCCTGGTGCTCACCGGCGACGTGCACCGCTCGTGGGCCAACGATCTCAAGGCCGACTACGCCAACCCCTCCTCGGCGACGGTCGGCACCGAGCTGGTCTGCACCTCGATCAGCTCGACCGGCAACGGAAGCGGCAGCACCACGGTCCCGAACGCGGCGGCCAACCCGCACCTGAAGTTCTACTCGGACCGGCGCGGCTACGTCCGTACCACCATCACCCGCAGCCAGGTCCGCGCGGACTTCCGCGCGGTGAACACGGTGACCGAGCACGGCGCGGCGGCGTCCACGGTGCGCTCGTTCGTCATCCTCGACGGCCAGCCCGGCCTGCAGGCCGGGTAAGGGAGAGAGCCACCATGACCGCGATCACCGCACTGCTCACCGCGTCCCTGCTGATCCCGAACGTGGTTCAGGGCCCGACCGCCATGACCGCCGAGGCGGTCACCTGGACCACCGCGAACAGCGTCGCCACCGGCGACCAGGACCTGCCGTCCATCGCCATGAACCGCAACGGCCACGTCGCCGTGGTCTGGGAGGACGACCGGGACGGCACCGCACCGGAGGACGACACCCACAGCGAGATCTACCTGCGGCTGTTCCGCGACGGCACACCGGCGTACGAGCTGAAGCTCTCGACCGGGGGAACCAGCGGGGCCGCCTGGCGGCACCTCAGCCCCGACGTCGGGCTCGACGACCGGGGCAACGCCGTGGTGGTCTGGGCCGCCGACGGCGACGGCAACGGCGTCTACAACATCCAGTACCGGGTGGTGTCGCCAGCCGGCGCGGTGCTCGGCTCGGGGCAGGTCAACGCCAGCGACGCCGGGCAGCAGATCTGGCCGAAGGTCGCGGTCGACCCGGACGGCGCGCCCACCAACGCCGCCGCCGTCGGCTTCACAGTGGTCTGGGAGGACGTGCAGGGCACCGCACCCGCCACCGTCAAGGCCGCCGGCTTCACCGCCGCCACCACCAAGGCGTACGAGGTGACCGCCTCGCAGACGACGGGCACGCACCACCGTCCCGACGTTGCGGTGTCCGCCTCCGGCGAGGCGCTGGTGGTCTGGGACGAGGACGCCGACGCCAACGGCTCGTACAACATCGGGCTGACCCGGCTGGCCCGGTCCAACGGTGCCGTGGCGCTGTCGCGGCGGACGGCCAACGCGCAGAGCGGCGGGCAGCAGCAGCGGGCCTCGGTGGCGGCGAACTTCGCCGGTGACTTCACGGTCGGGTGGGAATCCGACCACACCGGCACCCGGGGTGTCTGGGCCCGATCGTTCACCGCCGCGGGCACGGCCCGGCACGACGAGGTTCCGGTCTCCACCGGAACCGGTGCCATCGCTGCGGGGGTCGGCATCGACGACCAGGACAACGTCGTGGTGGGCTGGACGGTGTCCGGCGCCAACCCGGACGTCTGGGCACGTGGCCTCAACCCGGACGGCACGTCCACCGGCCGGCTGGCGGCCCAGGCGTTGAGCCAGACCACGACGGGTCGCCAGGAGCACTTCGCCGTCGCCGCGTCCCCGTGGGGCGAGGTGAGCGTCTGCTACACCGACGACAACGACGGCAACACCTTCGACCAGGTGCTCCTCGGCCTGGGTACGACGAACTCCACCTGGCTGATGTCCGCCGACGAGCTGCGCCGTCTGAAGGCGCGGGGCACCCCGACCCGCTGAGCCGAGCGTGATCCACTCGGGTTCGGCAAAGTCGCGGTGTCCCCGGCAGCGGGACACCGCGACTTCGGCAAAACCGAGTCGATTACGCCGCTCGATACGGGTTCAGTTGGCCCGGGTCAGCCGCTCGTAGAGCACCAGGGCGGCGAGGTAGGCCGCCAACAGGCCCAGGGCGGCCAGCGCGGGCAGGATCCGGGCCACCGGCAGTAGCAGGAGGACGACGCCGATCGCGACGAGCTGACCCGGCGAGCCGCCGACGGTCAGCCGGAGGAACAGCAGACGGCCGGCGAGGTAGAGCGCGGTCCCGCCGTAGAGCACGGCCATCGCCGTCCACCCCATCGGCTCGCCGGCCGGGTGCCGAGATTGATCCGTCAGGCTCGCGAGGATCAGGTGGATGCCCAGGGCGAAGTAGACGACTCCGGCGACCAGCGGTAGGTGCGCCAGCGTGTACGCGTCCGACGCCATCTGCTGACGACGGCGGGTGTGCGGCGAGGCCGAGGTCAGAACCTTGGCGGCGGCGGGGGCGGCGTTCACGAAGTAGAGCCACCAGAGGCACACTGTCGCGGCGAAGCCGAAGATCGCGGCCAGCAGCACCGGCCAGGCGATCATGGCCAGGCCCGCGCCGGCTCCGGCCGACAGCAGGGACTCACCGAGCACGATGATCAGCACCAGGCCGTGGCGTTCGGCGAAGTGGGCGCCGCTGCGGACCTCCCCGAAGCTGGCGGCGGTGGCGATCCGGCCGCCTCCGTAGTCGACGAGGAACGCCACGGTCCACAGCACGGTCTGCGCGTTCCCGCCGAGGATGGCGCCCACCAGGAGCGGGACCCAGGCGAGTGTGGTGGACGCGGCGAAGCGCAGCGTCTGCCGGCGGTATCGCGGGTTGCTGGACGTGGAGTAGGCCTCAAGGGCGAGGTGCAGCCCGCGGACCACGATGTAAGCGCCGGCCAGGGTGAGCGGCGGGCTCAGTGCGCCGTCGTGGCGCTGCCACGCCTCGGGGATCACCAGCGCGGCCACGAAGATGGCGGCCATCGCCGCGAGCATCCCGGCCAGCACGGGGCCGTTGTCCGCGCGGACCTGATTGCCCAGCCAGGTGTAGCAGGTCCACGCGTACCAGAACCAGAGCAGGAGCAGCAGCCCCTGGTAGAGGGTGAGCGGCCCCAGCGACCCCGCCATGAAACCGATGAGCCGGGTCAGCGCGAAGACCAGGACCAGGTCGAAGAAGATCTCGAAGGTGGTGGCCCGGTGCGCCTCCTCGACCAGCACCGGCCGGGCCCGGTGGACGCGGCTCATCCGCTCATCCTGGTACGCGCCGCCCCTGGTCCGTGGGCCAACGGCCAGCTCCGACGGGATCAGGCGAAGAGCAGGTCGAGGTGGGCGTCCAGTGCCCCCAGCGCCTGTTCGGCGGTGTACTGCCCGCCCAGCAGGTAGACACCGAGCCCTTCCATCAGCGCCAGCAGGCCGGCCGCGGCGGCGACGCCGTGCCGGTCGGGCAGGACGCTGGCGATGAACCCGGTGAACTGCGCGGTGTCCTCGTGCAGGCTGGGCGCGGCCGACGGTCGCACCGCCGTGTAGGCGAGGAACGCGAGCGCCACCCGCCCGTTGTCGCGGGTGCCTTCGTCGAGCGGCAGCAGCGCGGCGAGCATTGTCCGCAGCAGCAGTCGAGGCGACGGGGTCTCGCCCAGCTGTGCCACCGCCTCGGTGACCCGGCTCTGGCTGCGCTCCCGCACCACACTCAACGCGAAGGCCATCATCTCGTCCTTGGTCCGGAAGTAGTGCTGGACCATCCCCGCCGAGACCCCGGCCTCGGCGGCCACGTGTCGAAGGCTGACAGCCTCCAGGCCCTGATCCGCGGCGACCCGCATCAGCGCGTTCGCGATGAGGGTGCGTCGCTCCTGGTGATCGACCTTCTTGGGCATGGCCTCGATCGTTTCACAGTGGGTGGCCCGGAGACTCCGCCAGCGCGGTGGTCACCGGCTGACGGTGTGGCTCACCGGAGTGCCCCGCGCGCTGCGCAGCAGGCCGTCCGGGTCGTCGGCGTACAGTCGCAGCTCGTTCACCGGCGTGGACCCGGCCTTCGGCAGGTCGAAGGTCAGCGGCCGGCGCAGCAGAACGTCGATGCTGGTCTGGCTGCCGACCGAGATGGACACCACCCGCCGGTCGCCCTCCTGCTCGACCTGCACGGATTTGCTCGACGGTAGCGTTCGGTAGCGCTTGCGCAGCGCCTCGACGTCCGTCCACGGGATCCAGATGTCGATGCCCGAGCTGAGCCGCACCCGCAGGCCCCGGTCGCCCACGACGTGGGGGTGGATCGTCATGCTGGCGAACAGGCCGATCATCCAGAGCAGACCCCAGATGCCGAGGCCCAGCACGATCCAGCGGGCGGGCCGCCACGGCACCACGTGGGTGACCACCACGTCGAAGATCGGGATCTCCACGACCGACAGGCCGATGAAGATGCCCAGGATCGGCTTGACCACGCCGAGGTAGCCGAACGGCTCGTCGCCGGGCCCCAGCGCCAGTGGACGACGTCGCGCCCACACGTACAGGCTGCGCCACGTCGCGGCCTCGGCCTCGGCCGCCCGACGCAGCAGCGGGCCCACCCGCGCCCTGGTCGGTGTCCTCGTGTCGGTCATGGTCGTCCTACTCGCTCGGGGGTCGACGGGTCAGTGCGGCGTGACGGTTCCGGCGCCGCCGTCCACTGTGACGAGCTGCCCGGTGGTGATGGTCCGGGTGGCGTCCGGCACGCAGATGACGGCGGGAATGCCGTACTCACGGGCCACTGTCGGGCCGTGCGCCATGATCGCGCCGGTCTCGGTGACCAGCGCCGCCGCGGTGAGGAACAGCGGGGTCCAGCCGGGGTCCGTGGTCGCGGCCACCAGGACCTCGCCGGGCTCGACGTGGGCGGTGCCCGGATCGTGCACGACCCGGGCGGGGCCGGTCACCCGGCCCGCCGACGCGCCCACTCCGGCGAGCGTCCCGTCGCCGGTCGATGCCGCCGGCAGGACGGTCTCGACATCCGTACCGTCGGAGAGCAGTGCCACCGGCACGGTCCGACGCCGCAGCTCCCGGCGGTGCACCGCCCGCCGGGCGGTGACGGTGCCGCGCAGATCAACACCCTGGTGTACGGCGGTGTGCACCTCGTCGAGGTTCAGGAACATGATGTCGTCGGGCTGGTCCAGCAACCCGTGGGCGTGCAGGTCGGCGCCGATGAGCAGCAGTTGACGACGGGTCTCGCGCAGTGGGTACAGCCCGGCGAACTTGCCGGCCTCGCGCAGGCCGGCCAACGACCGCGCGCGGCGCAACAGGAAACCGGCGAGCCGGCCCCGCACCGGCCGTCGACGGCGAGCTCGGGCGGCCAACTCCTCCAGCGCTGTCTCCGCCGCTGAGGCGGCCCGCTGGAAGCGCTGGTCGGGGCCCTGTTGCGGATCGGTCACCCGCAGGTAGTTGGCGACCGCGGCGAAGACCGGCGTGGGGTCCTCCGCCCAACGCGGCACCCCGAGGTCGACTTCGGCGACGCCCCGGTGTCCGTAGACGTCCAGGAAGGCCGCCATGCCGATGTCGGGCAGCGTGCCGTGCAGGTGGCGTGCCGCCAACTCGGCCGGCGGGGTGTCGAGGAGAAGCTGGCGGTGGTCGCCCACGCCCTGGGCGAGCCGCCACAGGGCCAGGTCCATCTCGATGGTGACGTTGTGCGGCATGCCGCCCAGCACGGTGTGGATCTCGTCCGGGCCGGCGACGCCCTTGAGCAGCGCGGTCGGCAGGGCGGCGGCGAGCATCCCGGCGACGATCGGCCACATGATCGCGTCGGCGGTGTCATCGGCGTCGGCGTCCTGCGCCTGCACGAAGCGCAGCCGGTCACCGGTGGTGCGCAGGTCGGCGGGGGCGGCTGAGCTCACCCTCAGCTGCTCGACCGCCTCGAACATCCGGGTCCGCGCGGCCTCGGGACGGGCCAGCGCCCGCAGGATCCCCGCCACCGCGCGACGGGCCGTCCGCAGCGACGCGGCTCCCGATGCCCCACCGCGCCGGTCGCCGCCGCTGGTCGGGGCGAACCGGGGATCCGCCAGCACGTGCTGCATCACCGCCTGGGCGCGCGGCCCGAAGTCGACAGCCAGGAGCTTCACCAGGCGCTTGCGGGACGACCGGTCGCGGGCGAGGTCGGTCAGGTCGCCGTAGAGGCGACCGCCGATGTCGACGATCTCGACACGTACCCCGAGCGCGGCGAGCATCGCGGCGATCTGCCTGCGCAGTGTCGACATGCCCATCGGGGTGACCGGTTGCAACATGCCCTGGACGTGCCCGAACTCCAGGTAGACGCGGGGGAGGGGCTTCTCGCTGGACGGTGGGGCGGGGAACAGGCTGGTGATCGGCCGGGACTGGAGGAGCCACAGCACGTCCTCCGCGTCGATCGCCCACTCGACATCCTGTGGGCAGCCGAAGTGGCCCTGCAACCGCTCGCCGGTGGCGCGGAGGCGGGCCAGTTGCGGGGACGTCAGGCATCCGCCCTCGGTGCGCGTGACGTCGTCGAGAACGTAGTGGTCGACGGCGGCTGCGCCGTCCACCACCGTGGTGCCGAGGCCGGCAGCGGCGTCGACGGCCATCTCGTCGCGGCGCCCGGTCAGCGGGTTCGCGGTGAACAGCACTCCCGCCACAGTGGGTGTGACCATGCGCTGCACGACGACGGCCATCCGCACTGTCTGGGAATCGATGCCGCGGGCGTCGCGGTAGGCGGTCGCCCGGTCGCCGTGCAGCGAAGCCCAGCATTTCTCGATGGCGGCGATCAGCTCGTCGGTGCCGGTGACGTCGAGGACGGTGTCCTGCTGCCCGGCGAAGCTCGCGTCCGGGAGGTCCTCGGCGGTCGCGCTGGAGCGCACCGCCACCGGGCCCGCGCCGAGCCGCTGGTACGCGGCGACGACCTCGGCGGTGGGGACGACGCCGAGCCGGTGTGCCTCGGTGGTGACGCAGAAGCCGTCGGGGACCTGCTCGCCGTGCCGGATCAGCTCGCCCAGCCCGGCCGCCTTGCCGCCGACCAGGGCGGTCATGGCAGCGGTCACCTCGGACAATGCGATCACGTGCATGGGAGCCCACTCTCGTTGCAATACAACTGCATTGCATCTGACGGTATCTCGTTTGCGATTCGAGTGCAATGTCAAGGCTGTGGGGGTGCCACCTCGGAGCCGGGAGGTTGCCCGGATCTGCCATGCTCGGCCCGGTGACGACCGGTCGCCCCACCAGATCCCGCTCCCACCGCCGCCCTCGAAGCCGTGTCATCCGCATCCTGCTCGCGCTCGTCGCGGTGGCGGCCCTCGTGGGTGTCGCGGTGGTCGCGGTGCCGATGCTGCGACCGGCCGGTCCGCGCCCGCTCTTCCAGATGCCGGTGAGCTGCGGCGAGACGTGGCAGCTCAGCACCTACCCCGGTCACGACGACTACGACGTCGACTTCTTCCCGGTCGAGGGCGAGACGTGGGGGCGGCCGGTGCTCGCGTCGTACGCCGGCACTGTCACAGTTGCCGGCATCAACGGCTCGCTGGGCGGCCGCAACCCGGAGAACCCCGAGGGCCCGCGCGGGCGTGGCGGCGGTTACTGGGTGAAGATCGACCACGGCGGCAAGTGGGAGACGCAGTACCTGCACATGCTCGAACCACCACTGGTCACCGTCGGCCAGAAGGTGGCCCAGGGTGACCAGATCGGACGGCTCGGCAGCACCGGCAACTCCGGCGCGCCGCACCTGCACTACGAGCAGCGCAAGGGCTGGGACAAGGTCGAGACCCACTTCGACGGCGCGCCGTCGGGCATCACCACAGACGAACGCGAACAGATCCTCCGGCGGGTGAGCAACAACTGCCCGGCCGTCTCCTGAGGAATCCGGTTTGCCCCGCACGGCTCGGGGCACTGATTCTCCAGACAGTTCCGACGCAGGGAGGAGCCGGCCATGGCCAAGGGTGACGTCGACACGTACCACGAGGACGGGCAGTGGAAGAACAAGCCGGAGGGCCACGAGCGGGCCACCAGCACGCATGACGTGAAGGCCGACGCGCAGGCCCAGGGCCGCGAGATGGCGGCCGACCGCGGCGTCGAGCACGTGATCAAGAAGCAGGACGGCACGATCGGGGAGAAGAACACCTACCCCCGCAGCCGTGACCCCCGCGACATCGAGGGCTGACAGCTCCCAGCCCCGGCGCACCGACCTCCTCGGCCATGCCGAGGAGGTCGGTGCGCTTCTGGGGGCCGAGTCCCAGGCCGGCTTTATCCCCGTACGAGAAATATGGGTGTTTTTGGGGGGATATAGTCCAGCTCGGGACTGGAGTGAAAGCTGGGAGTGGGCATGTCGTTTCGGGGCCGGCGTCGTCCGAGCAGCATCGCAACGCTGGCGGTAGCCGTGACCGTGGGAGTTCTCGCGGTCGCGCCCCTCCCGGCGTGGGCGGCCGGTTCCGTCCTGTTCGACCAACCCTTCCACAACAACACACCGAACGGCATCGGCGCTGTGGCGGTACCCGCGGTGCCCGGCCTCCTCGCCACGAACGCCGCCTGCCTGAGCGCGGCCGGCAACTCCACAATCGGCCCGCTGCTCAGTTGCACCACCTCCACCGACCCGCAGGGCGCCGGCAAACTTCGCCTCACCCCCGCCACCATCAACCGGCAGGGCGGGGTGTTCGGCGCGGTGAGCGTGCCCACCTCGCAGGGCCTGCACCTCACCTTCAACACCTACCAGTACGGCGGCAACAACCCAGGGGCGGACGGCCTCGCCTTCGTCCTGGCCGCCGTCGACCCGGCCAACCCGAGACCCCCCGCCACCCTCGGCCAGCCGGGCGGCTCGCTGGGCTACTCGGCGGCGTTCAACGGAGTGTCGGCAGGCCTCTCCAACGGCTACCTCGGCATTGGGCTGGACGTCTTCGGCAACTTCAGCAACAGCACCTACCAGGGCACCGGCTGCACCAACCCGCCGTACATCTCGACCACCAACGGTCGGGTGCCGGGCCAGGTCGTGATCCGCGGGCCAGGCCGCAACGCGGTCGGCTACTGCGCGATCAACAGCACCGCCACCAACACCTCGTCGCCGGCACTGGCATTGCGTGCCGCCACCCGTGCCGCCTCGGTGGTGCCGGTCGAGGTAGTCGCCAACACCACCTCGTCGCCGTTCACCACCGACACCGGCATCACCGTTCCGGCCGGGGAGTACCGGGTCAGGTTCACCCCGGTCGGCGGGGCCGCCCGGACCCTGTCAGGCGCGCTTCCGGTCGTGGCGCCCAGCCTGTACCCGTCACCGACCTGGCTGAACGCCAGCGGCTACCCACGGCAACTCGCCTTCGGCTGGGTGGGCTCGACCGGCTCGGTCACCGACTTCCACGAGGTCGACAACGCCCAAGCGGTCAGCTTCAACCCGGTGCCCGACCTGAACGTGTCACAGACCAGCTCCGTCGGCGCCTCCCCGCAGCCCGGTGACCCGGTCACCTACTCGATCACCGCCGGGGTCGACGCCGGCGCCACCGAGACCTCGCCGATCTCGGTCACCCAGACCGTCCCCGCCGGTGTCGTCCCCCGCGCCGCGTACGGCTCCGGCTGGGTCTGCGCCGCACCGTCCGGCCAGACCGTCACCTGCACCAACAGCAACGGCCCGTTCGCCGGCGGCACCTCCCTGCCGCCCATCACCGTCGTCGCGACAGTCACCGGCACCGGTGTTACACCGGCGCAGATCCAGACCACTACAGTCGCCACCTCGTCGTCGATCGACGCCAACCCCGGTCTCGCCACCGGCACCACACCTGTCGCGCCGGCCACCGCGCCCAGCGGCATCACCGTCACCCCGGCCCAGAGCTCGGTCTCCGGGGGCGTCCCGGTCACCGTGGGCGGCAGCAACCTCACCGGCGCCACCGCGATCACCATCGGTACGGCCGCCGAACAGCAGGCCGGCACGTCGGTGCTGCTGGTGCCGTGCACCTCCGGCCCGGCCGCCGGCTGCTTCACAGTGAACCCCAACGGCACCCTCGCCATCTCCTCCATGCCCGCCCGGTCCGGCCCGACGACGGTCACGGTCAGCGTCGTCACCCGAGGCTCGGCCGGGTCGGCGAACTTCGTCTACGCCTCCACGCCGGGCACGCCCACCACCCCCACTGCGGTCGCGGGCGTCACCAGCGCCACAGTGAGCTGGACCGCGCCGGACAACAACGGCAGCCCGATCACCAGCTACCTGATCACCCCGATCCGCGACGGCGTCACCCAACCGACAGTGACCTTCGACGCCTCCACCACCAGCCGCACCCTGACCGGGCTCACCGCAGGCTCGTCGTACGCCTTCCGCGTGGCGGCGGTCAACGCGTTCGGCACCGGGGCGGCCAGCCCACCCTCGGCAGCCGTGGTCCCGTACACACTGCCGGGAGCGCCGACGAACACCTCGGCCACCGCCGGCACCAACGCCGCCAGGGTGAGCTGGACGGCCCCGGCCAACGGGGGGTCGCCGATCACCGGTTACACGGTGACGCCGTACCTCAACGGGGTGGCGCAGACACCCCGGGTCTTCAGCGGAACCGCCACGACCCAGATCGTCACGGGGCTGACCGCCGGTGCCACGTACACCTTCCGGGTGGCCGCGACGAACGCTGGCGGGACCGGCCCGCAGTCGGCCCCCTCCGGGCCGGTGACGGTCAACGCGCCACCGACGCTGACCTTCCCACCGCCCCCACCCGGCAAGGCCTACGAGCCGTACCAGTACCAGCTCACGGTGACCGGCGGCACCGGCCCGTTCACCTGGTCGGTCAGCGCCGGGAACCTGCCCGCCGGGCTGACCCTCGACCCGGTCACGGGCCTGCTCTCCGGCACGCCCACAGTGTCCGGGACGTTCCCGTTCACCGTCCGGGTGACCGACTCGTACGACCAGTCCGCGACCCGACCGGTCGACCTGGTCATCACCCCGCTCGGTGGACTCTCCATCAGCGTCCCGGCGATCACGGCGCTCGGCACCGTCACCTCGGGTACCACCGGCGTCTCGGGCCACCTCGGCCCGGTGACCGTCACCGACGACCGTGGCCCGTTCTCCGGCAACTGGGTCAGCGTCGTCTCCAGCACGAGCTTCACCACCGGCTCCGGCTCGGGGGGCGAGACGATCCCCAACAGCAACATCACGTACGCCTCGGGGCCCGCCCTCGCCAGCACCGGGGTCGGATCGTTCGTCCCGCAGCCCGGGGCGGTGCTGAACACCCCGCGGGTGGCCGCGGGATGGTCCGGCCAGGCGGGAGGCCCGAACTCCGCCACCTGGAACCCCACGCTGTTCGTGACCCTCCCGTCCGGGGTGGTGGTCGGCAACTACGTGTCGGTCGTGACGCACTCCGTCATCTAGCCCCCGCCCGCGCCCCGCGCCCCAGCCCCAGCCCCGTCGATCATGGAGTTGTGGCGGGTGGCGAATCGGTCTTGTCGCTCTCAAGTCGGGCACCACAAGTCCATGATCGACTCGCGGAACGATGCTGCCCGGCCGTTCCGGGGGAACGGCCGGGCAGATGGGGTGGGACGGTGGGTGGGTGGTCAGGCCCACTGGGCCTGGCGTCGGCGGACGAGGTACCAGCCACCAAGGGTGACCAGCACCAGCAGGGCGATGCCGCCGACCGTGTAGACCAGCCAACTCGGCCCGCTGGACGTCGCGACAGTCATCGGCGCCGCGACGGGTAGGACGATCTTCCCGGTCGCGGTGCGTTCCACGGTGCCGCTGGCGAGCTTCGCGTGCACGTCCCAGGTTCCGGCGGGCAGGGCCTGATTGACCTCGATCCGGACCTGACCGCTCTGGCCGGGCAGGATCGTCACGCCGTTGGTCACCTTGAACGGACCGGCCTGGACCGCCGCCTTGGTCAGCGACAGGGTGCCGGTCATGTCCAGCGCACGTTCGCCGGTATTGGTGACCTTCGCGGTGACCACGGGGAACTCACCGGTGCCCGGCTCGGCGGCCAACCCTTCGATCCGGAAGTCCGTTGGCGGCTCACCACCGGGACCGATGTCGAGGTAGACCCGGATGCCCACCCGGTGGATCTGGGTGACGTTGCCGGTGCGCTCCTTCGTGCTGGTGACCTGCGCCCAGATCGCGGCGTACCGCTCGCCCTTCGACGCCTTTTTCGGCACGGCGACCTCGACCTCGACCGGTCGGCGCTCGCCCGGGTCCAGCCGCATCGTGGCGGTCTTCAGCCGTATCCACCCGCTCAGTTCGTTACCCGTACGCCCCTCGGGCACGGTGAAGGCGTTGTTCTCGACCGAAGCGGCTCCGGAATAGAACTCGATCTTCTGCACCTCGGCGGAGGTGTTCTGCACCTCGACCCGGCGGTTGATCGTCGTGCCGGGTTTCAGGTGATCCACGATGTAGACCTGGGCCCTCGGGTCCTGTACCCGACTGGCCGGGATGTCCAGCACCCGGATGCTGATCGCGGCTTCCTCGGCCGGGTCCTGTCGCTGCTCCCGCACGGCAACGGCTGGTGCCGCCGAAACCCCGAGCGCCACGAGGGCGACCGAGGCCAGCAGCACCAGCCGGCCGAGCGGCTCAGAACACCGAATGTGTCACCGTCCCGGTGTAGACACCCTGGACGGTGCCGACGGGGATGTTCACCACCAGGGTGGGGTTCCAGGTGGCGAAGTTGTTGCCGGTGCCGCCGGTGTGGGTCATCGCCGTCCGGGGGACGTTGATGATCACCTGCTGGGCCGCGGTGGGTTGCCCCGGCGTGAAGGTGCCGGTGCCGGCGGTCGCCGTGGCGGGGCCGGACCAGTACTGAACGTTGATGTTCGGGATCGTCTCTCCGGAGGAGCCGCCACCGGTGGTGAAGTCGGTGGAGATGACGCTGGCGGTCCAGTTGGGGGTGAGTGATCCGCGCTGGTCCAGCACGGTGACCGGGCCGAGCAGACCGGTGACGGTCGAGCCCTCTATGCCGTGACCGATGTTGGCCGTCGCCGGCACGGTGATCGACAGGCCACCGGCGGCGTCGACCGTGAGGGTCACAATCGTGTCGCCCGTGGTGTCCGCGGCGGCCGGTCCGGCGAGCGCGACGACGGCGGCGACGCCGGCCAAGCCCGCGAGAATCTTTCTACGCATCGAGTCTCCTTTGTCCTAAAGAGCGCTGGGAAGCACTTAGAAGACTATCTACGCAAAACGCCCATACAGGCTGGAATAGCTCGAGCATCACCCGGTGGGCGTTCGATGGTCGTGCCGGAGGAGATCTCCTCCCTGGTTCGAGCACCAGCATGGATGGCCCGTTGCGCGTGCTGGACCCTCACGGCGGGCGCGCACGGCAAGGGCTCGGCGCCGTACCGGCCGCCGAGCCCTACGAGCGGATTCAGGCCGCGACCACGTACGGGAACGTGGCGGACCGCGCGGCCTTGGTGACCTCAGAGGTGAGGCCGGCAGTGGTGCCGGTGTTGAGGACCAGGGAGAACATCACCTCGGGCGCGTTGTCGGCGAGGGTTCGTCCGTTGCGGACCGCGAAGCCGAAGTTCGCTGCCGTGCCGACCTTGTACGACAGCAGGTCGGGGTAGAGCTGCCGGGCGACGCTCCAGCCGTACGCCTGCGGATCCGGTGCGGTGCCGTTCGCCTTGACCACCCCGGCGACCGCGTTCGCGATCTCCTCCCCGCCCTCGGCGAGGTCGTTGCCGGGGTGCCGGAAGTTGGCGGGGTCGGAGAAGTCGGTGTCGTGGGGCCAGAAGATCGGCCACATCATGGGGTGGCCGGCGCGGTTGATCTGGCGCCACCCGCCCGCGTCGGTGGCCAGCATGGTGCGGCACCACACGCCGATCTCGGTGCCGTCGCGCAGCAGCGGCTCGTCGTGGGAGACCTCGAGGACGATCGACTCGACAGTGGTGCCGGCGAAGCTGTTCTTGGCCTGGTCGACTTGCCACGCCGAGCGGTCCACCCGCGAACCGTTCTTGACCGCGCCGTTGATGGTGGCGAGTTCGTCGAGGTCGACGAAGAAGGGGTCGGCGATCCGGCCGGCCCAGATCCGGACGTTGCCGCCGGTCGTCACCTCGCCGGTTCGCCCCTCGGCGATGGGGGTGCCCATCGCGGCGTCGTCGCGGGCGTCCGCGCCGGTGAGCTCGTACAACTGGAGCGTCTGCCGGGCGTCGCCGTCCGGCTCGCCGAAGGCGAACCGGTAGGTCAGGTCCTCCGCCTCGGTGCCGTTGATGTGAATCTTGATCTCGTAACGCGCCTCGGCGTGGAAGCCGCGCTTGATGTCGGCCTTGGTCACCGAGCTGTTGACGTCCATGACGAACACGGTGGCGCGGTCACCGTTGAAGACGTACAGGTCGTCGATGTACAACTGGCCGCCCTGAGCGGCCAGGGGTGTATCGAGATGGTGCGACATGAGCTCACTCCCGGGACTGCCGGATTCAGGACTAATCCGAACATAGTGGTCATGAGCCTGGCCTCCCCGCCCATCGAGTCAATCCGGTTCGAGGAGGTGGGCGAAGGTCGCTACGGCGATGGGCCGCCCGAGTGACTCCTCGGACGGCCCCCGCCTTGGTGCTTTGGTGATCAGATGCGGGACCACTTCTGGTTGGCGGCGCCGAGGCAGTCCCACAGGTGCAGCTTGCCACCGTTGTTGGGGTTGGCCTCCCGTACGTCAACGCACTTGTTGGCGTTGAGGTTGACCAGGTCGCCGGCGCCGTTGAGGGTGAAGCGTTGCGCGGTGTTGCCGTTGCAACTGACCAGGTTGACCTCGGTGCCGTTGGCGGTGCCGGCCCAGGCCGGGTCCATGCACTTGCCCATCGCGCGGACGGTCCCGTCGGACGCGAAGGTCCAGCTCTGGGCCGCCGTGGTGTTGCAGTCCCAGATCTGGAGCTTTGCGCCCTCGACCGGGTCGGCGCCGGGGATGTCGATGCAGCGACCGCTCTGCGCACCCCTGATCCGGTTGGTGCCGGGAGTGGGGTCGCCCCCGCCACCCGAGGTGTAGCTGGACACCCGGACGTAGTCGACGAGCATCTGCTGCGGGAACTGGGTCGAGCCGTCGGGGTAGCCGGGCCAGTTACCGCCGACCGCAACGTTGAGGATCATGAAGAAGGGGTGGTCGAACACCCAGCGGCTGCCGCCGAGCCGAGCGGGATCGACCCGGTGGTACTGCACCCCGTCGACGTACCAGGTGATGACGTTCGGCTCCCAGTCCACCCGGTAGGTGTGGAAAGTGTCGGCGAGCGGTGCGCCGAGGGTGCGGCTGCCAGTGATGCCGCCGGCTCCGGAGTAGCCGGGCCCGTGCACGGTGCCGTAGACGGTGTTGGGCTCCCGGCCGATGTTCTCCATGACGTCGATCTCGCCGGCGTCGGGCCACCCGCCGCCGGTGCCGAGCATCCAGAAGGCCGGCCAGGTGCCCTGACCACGCGGGATCTTGATCCGGGCCTCGAACCGCCCGTACGTCTGGGTGAAGGTGGCCGCCGTCAGCAACCGCGCCGACGTGTACTCGCAGCGCCCGTAGTGGCACTGGTAGTTGGCGGGATTGTCCCGGCGGGCGGTGATGACCAGGTTGCCCTGGCCGTCGTGGACCGCGTTGCTGGTGCTGTTCGTGTAGTACTGCCGCTCGTTGTTGCCCCAGCCGCCACCGCCGGTGTCGAACCGCCACTTGTTCTGGTCGACGGGCGTGCCGGCGGGGGAGTTGAACTCGTCCTGCCAGCTGATGGGACCGATGGCGGCCTCGGCCCGGTCGGGGTGCGCCGGGACGACGAGCGCCGTCGCGGTCGCGACGAGGGTGGCCGCCAGGAGTACGAGCGGGCGGAAGCGGAGGCTGGGCCGGGCTGTGAACACGGGAGGCTCCTCAGCGTGGGGGTGATGGAGGCGGTTTACCAGGATAGAGAGCGCTCTCTAAGCGAAGCATGTCGATATGATGCCCTTCTGTCAAGACTGTTTCCAATATCACGACCGTCCGTTACCGCCCGATGCTGACCAGTGAGCGGCGAAGCGCAGACGCGGTCGTCGCAGTGACATCCTTCGATGCCTTCGAGATGGACGATGTCGACCCATCGAAGGAGTTCGGCGCGGCCGAGGGCTACTCGATAGCGGTCGAATCGACCCTTCCTATTGCCGTGGGGCGTCCACGCGGGACAGGATGACGAGGCGTGCCGGAAACTTTCCCGTAACCTGCGCGCTGCTGGTCTCTGTCACAAGGAAGTGGGAGTCAGTCATGAGCGAGGCGTCGACGGCGCTGGGTGTGCGCCTCTACCCGGATCTGGTCGAGCGGGGTGGCCTGGCCCCCGCGCTGATCGAAACTGCTGCCCGCCACGGGCTCGACGTCGGCCGGGTGACCGCGCCGGAGCAGGGGCGGGCCCGGTTCACCTGCGCCGAGCTGCACTCCGACGAGGGCGTGGTCTGCGTGGGGCTGGGATCGCAGGCCCGGTACTTCATGATTGACCTGCGCGTCTCGGGAGAGGTTCTCGCCCGCGGCGACGTCATGGACCTGGTGCAGGTCGCCCAGGTGGCCGCGGCCTGGCGGGCCGGCCTGACGTTCGCCGAGCTGACCGCCCGGTTCCCGTTCATGGAGGAGATCAAGCACCGCCCCGCGCCGGTGGCCCAGGTCAGCTAGCCGGCCGGGCCGGGCAGGTCAGCAGCGCAGCCGAGGTGGCAGTGGTGACTCCGTACCGGCACTCCGGTTGAGGTAGGTCGACTGGACGAAGTCGACGAGGCGCTCCGCGTCGGTCGCGGTCGAGGCCAGTCCGAACGAGACGCGGACCGCGCCGCCCGTCGGCAGCCCCAGCGCGGTGAGGTACTGGTCGATCGTGTCGACCCCCGCCAACAGCCGCTGCCGCATCGACGTCCCGCTCATTCCGAACGCGCCCTCGGCCGCGCCCGGATTGCAGAAACAGCCGGTACGCAGGGCCAGGCCCGCCGCCGCCGCCTCCCGCGCCACGAGCCGTTCGTCGACCAGCGTGCCGTCCGGGTGACGGAGGTTGACGGTCACGGTGCCACCGCGCCCCGCACCCGTCATCGGCCCGTACACCTGTACCAGCGGCCCGCCGGTGTCGTGCCGCAGGGTGGCCAACCGCTCCAGCAGCCACTCGGTGAGCAGACCGACCCGGGCGTGGACGAGGTCCACGCCGATCGAGTCGAGCCAGCGCAACCCGAACTCCACGTCCGGGATGCTCAGGAAGTTGAGCGTGCCGTCCTCGAACGCCGACTCGTCGTCCATCGGCCGGTGCCAGTCGCCCTGCACGCTCACCGCGCGGATCGTGCCGCCGGCGAACCACGGCCGGCGCAACCGGGCCAGCGCCGAACGGCGGGCCAGCAGCGCGCCGACCCCGGTGGGGTAGCCGAAGAGCTTGTACCAGCTCAGACAGACGAAGTCCGGTCGGACGTCGCTGAGGTCCAGCCGGTTCGTCGGCGCGAAGGCGGCCGCGTCGAGCAGCACGTCGTAGCCCCGCTGCTGGGCCAGCTCCACCCAGCCCAGCGGGTGCTGCACCCCGGAGAAGTTGCTCTGCGCCGGGTAGGCGAACAGCCCGCGACGACCGCGCCGGCCCCACCGGCGGGTCAGGCCACCCCGGCCGGCGTCGAGCGCCGCGACCAGGTCTGACTCGGCGATCCGCAGTTCCGGCCCGTCCAGCGGCAGGTAGCGTACGGACGCGCGAGCCGCCCGGGCGTACTCGCGGATGCCGTTGACCGAGTTGTGGTTGTCCCAGGTGAGCACCAGCGGCGCGGCCCGGCCGAAGTCGTACGCCTCGCCGACCAGCCGGCAGGCGCCGCTGGCGTTCGGGGTGAAGACGACCGCGTACTCGTCCGGGTCGGCGCGGAAGAAGTCGAGCACCGCGCGTCGCGCCGACTCCACGAGCGAGCCCGCCGCCACGCTCGTGGGGTTCTCCGAGTGGGGGTTGCTGTAGAGGCCGGCGAGCAACCGGTCGTGGTGGGCGCGAACCTGCGCCTGGGCGGCCACCCCGGCTCCGGCGTAGTCGAGGTACACCTGCCCGTCGGTGTCCAGGTGTCGGTACTCGGTGGCGCGCAGCTCGTCGATCCGGCCCGTGGCGGCGTATCCCGGCAGCGCCGTGGGGGAGGCGGGCGGCGTCGGGTCAGGACCCACGACGAGGATCCCGTCGGAGCAGGACCGCCCAGGCCGCGCCCAGGAAGAGCAGCACGAAAGCGCCGAGCACCAGCCAGTCGACCCACACCGGCCGGGAGAAGCTGTCGCCGTACGTGGCCAGCAGCGGCGGGCCGAGCGGGGAGCCGCCGTCGCGCCAGAGCCGCTCCACCCCGGCGGTGTGCCCCAGGCCCTCGAACGCCCACCGGTTCGACATCGCGTAGCTGAGCCACTGACCTCCGACCGCCATCGCCGGCACCGGCAGGATCGCGCCGACGAACAGCACCTGTGGGAAGCAGAGCATCGGCAGCATGAGCGTCGCCTGGGCCGCGTCGGACACCGCCGCCGAGCAGAGCAGACCGAGGGCGAGCGCCGCCGCCGAAGAGAGCAGCAGTGTCGCGTACAGGGCGGCGAAGTCGGCGCCGCCGACCGGCGGCAGCCGGTCCATTCCGCGCAGCACCCCGAGCAGGGCCAGGTCCACCACGGCCAGCAGCGGCAGCAGCACCGCCACCTTCGCCAACAGGTACGGGACCAGCCGGACCCCGGCCAGCCGCTCCCGGCGCAGGATCGGCAGCTCGGTGCAGATCTGGAGGAGCCCGTAGGTCAGCCCGAAGAAGAAGCCGCCGAACGCGATCCAGAACAGGATCATCACGGTGACCGTCGGGCTGGGTCTGGTCGGCTCGAACGCCCCCGGGCGGAACAGCAGCGCGAACATGCCGAGCACCATCAGCGGCGAGCCGAGCAGGATCGCCAACGTCAGTCGGTTGCGGACGACGATCTCCGTGTTGCGCGCGGTGAGCACCGCCCACTGGCGCAGCCGGCCGACGCGCCGGGACGGCGTCGCGGCGCCGTCACCCTCGTCGGGAGTACGGGGCGGCTGTTCGGCCGCGCGCTGCTCGGCGAAGCGATCGGGCCACTCGGCCGGCTGCGTCGCTTCGTCGAGCCGGAGGTGCACCTCGGCCAGGGACCGCAGGCCGAAGAACTCCCGGGCGGCGGTCGGGGTGCCGGTGAACGCCAACCGGCCCTGACGGGTCAGCACGACGACCCTGTCGCAGTGGTCCACGTCGGTGACCTGATGAGTGGTCAGCACGACGGTGGTGCCCGTGTCGGCGAGCGCGCGGAGCACCCGGAGCAGCTCCACGGCGATCGCCGGGTCCAATCCGGAGGTGGGCTCGTCCAGGAAGAACACGCCGGGTCGGGTGAGCAGCTCGACGGCGATGCTGGCGCGCTTGCGTTCACCGCCGCTGAGCAGGCCGACCGGCGTGGTGGCCCGGTCGGTGAGTCGCAGCTCGGCGAGCACCTCCGCGACCCGGTCACTGATCTCGGCCGGCCCGGCGGTGGAGGGCAGGCGCAGTCGGGCCGCGTACCGCAGGGTGCGGGCCAGGGGCAGCTCGCGGTGGATGATGTCGTCCTGGGGAACGACACCGATGGTGCCGGCCGTGGTGTTGCCGTCGTACGTGACGGTGCCCGCCACCGGGCGCTGTACCCCGGAGAGGATCTCCAGCAGGGTGGTCTTGCCGGCGCCGCTGGCACCGATGATCGCGACCAGCTCGCCCGGCGCGATGCTCACCGAGACGTCGGTCAGGATCTGGCGACCGCTCCGGACGCTCTGACCCAGCCCCTGAGCGGCGATGCCGACACCGGCACGTGGGGGAGACGTGGTCTGCTCGGTCGTCATGTCGAGTGCTCGATCCGGTCGGGAGTGGTCCGCCTGAATATCGTGCCTCGCCGATGTTACTGAGCGGCCGCGCAGTGCGCCCGGAGTGGACGGTCAGCGACAGTCGTCCGTTCAGCCGGTGGTGGTCCGTGCCTGTGCCGGCACCTGGAGGAGGTCGAGGCAGTTGCGCCACAACGTCTCCAGCTGGGTCGGATCGTTGAGCAACTTCGCGAGCAGGACCCGTCCCTCGATCTGCGCGACTATCGATCGGGCGGCCTCCCGGCTGTCGACCGACGGGCCCGCCAGGCCGCGCTCCTTGGCCTCGGCGACGACCTGCTCGATGAGGCCGATCTGCTCCTCGAAGATCTCCTGGAGTCGACCGCGGATCTCCTCGGCCTGGTTGCTGAGTTCGAGGGCGAGGTTGCCGAACAGGCAGCCCGCGACCACCCCGGCTTTCTGCTGGCCGACGCGCTGGACCTCCTCGGTGGCCTCGAACAGGTCCCGGAGTCGCTGTAGCGGGTCGCGCTCGCTGCCGAGCAGCTGCTCCCACTGGCGGCGCTGGGTGACCCAGTGCTCGTCGATGACGGTGCGGGCGAGCGCCTGCTTGGACTCGAAGAAGTAATAGAAGCTGCCCTTCGGCACGCCCGCCGCCGCGCAGATCTCGGCGACCCCGAGCGCCGTGTAGCCGCGCTGCTCGATGAGCGTGGCGGCCGCGTCGAGGATCTTGTTCTTCGCGTCACTGGTTCGACCCATGCCTCGACGATACACGACCGGTCGGCTAGCTTTTAGTAGACCAGTCGTCTAGTGAAGGTGGTTCCCTCATGAACAGCAGTCAGGGTCAGAAGGTCGTCGTGATCACCGGCGCTTCCCAGGGCATCGGCGCCGGCCTCGTGGACGCCTACCGCAAGCTCGGGTACGGCGTCGTGGCAACCTCTCGGTCGATCGGCGCGTCCGACGACCCGGAGATCGTCACGGTCCGGGGTGACATCGCCGAGGCCGACACCGCCGAGCGGGTGGTGCGTGCCGCTCTGGACCGGTTCGGGCGGATCGACACCCTGGTGAACAACGCCGGCGTCTTCGTCGCCAAGCCGTTCACCGACTACACCGACGAGGACTTCGACCAGGTCACCGGGATCAACCTCGCCGGGTTCTTCCACCTCACCCAGCGCGTGATGCCGCACCTGCTGGCCAGCGGGGCCGGTCACGTCGTCAGCATCACGACGAGCTTCGTCGACCAGCCCAACTCGAACGTCCCGTCGGTGCTCGCGTCGTTGACCAAGGGCGGCCTCAGCTCGGCGACCAAGTCGCTGGCCATCGAGTACGCGGGTCGCGGTGTCCGGGTCAACGCCGTCGCACCCGGCGTCATCAAGACCCCGATGCACCCGGTCGAGACGCACCAGACGCTCGCGGGTCTGCACCCGGTGGGCCGGATGGGCGAGACGAGCGACGTCGTCGACGCCGTGGTCTACCTCGAGTCCGCACCGTTCGTCACCGGCGAGATCCTGCACGTCGACGGCGGGCAGAACGCCGGTCACTGATCCCGCCACACCGAGCAGGCCGCCCACCAATGTGTGGGGCAGGATCCGCGCCGCCGGTGCGGATCCTGCCCGACGGCGGCCGGCTCGGCTAGGCGGCGGGTACCGCGGCGAAGAACTGCCGCAGCGCGTCGGCGACCAGGGTGGGTGCCGTCATGGTCACGAAGTGCGACTGACCTGGCCAGACGACGTAACGGGCCGCTGGAATCGCCCGCGCGAGGGCGTTCATCGTGGTGGGCATCGGCTCCCAGGTGTCCGCGCCGGCCAGCAGGAGAGTCGGCACGGCGATCGAGGACCACCGGGTGATGTCGGTGCTGTCCTGCGCGAGCGCCTCCAGATCGTGCAGCCAGCCGACCGCCGAGCGGCGCGCCTCGACCGGGTCGGGCACCCGATGTCCCGCGCCGGCGGCCATCGCGGCGACGATCTCGGCCGGAACCCGCGTCACATCGTTCAGGGCCGCTGCCATCGCGGCGGCGTCGTCGCGCTCGAAGGCGGCACGGTACCGGTCGAGCAGCGGCGCGACCTGCGCTCCGGCCGCGAAGAGCGGCGGCTCGAAGATCGCCAGGGAGCGTACGTCTCGCGGATCGACCAAGGTGGTGTGCAACGCCGCTGTCGCTCCGTAGGAGGCGCCGACGAGATGGACCGGTCGGCCCGAGGATCGCCGGGCGGCCTCGATGACGGCGAGCAGGTCGGCGGTCTCGTCCCGGAAGGACTTGGTGCCGGCCGGGACGTCGCTGGGACCGTATCCGCGCCGGGCCGGCAGCCACACCTCGTGGTCCTGGGTCAGGTGCTGCGCGACGGTGGCCCAGGAGTGCAGCCCGCCACCCGAGCCGTGCACCAGGACGACGGGGTCTCCGACGCCCAGTCGTCGTACCACCAGGCGAGTTCCGTCGGCCGACTCGACCGACTGATCGTGGCTGCTCACTGCTGCTCCTGTTTCTGGGTCGGCCAGTTGCTCAACGTGGTGTGCACCGCGTCGAGGATCGACTGCCACGACGCGTCGACAGCGCGGGGATGCCCGAAACCGTCGACCGTTTCGAGGCTCACGAAGCCGTGGAAGGTGCTGCGGACGAATCGGATGGCGTCGGTCAGGGCCGGCTCGTCGAGCCCGTAACCGCGCAGCATCGCGTAACTCAGCTCGATCAGGCGTAGGTGCCCGGCCGACCGGGTGCCGACCTCCGGCGGCAGTTGGAGCTGGGTCGCCGCGTACTGCCCCGGATGGGTGACGGCGAACGCGCGCCAGGCGTCGGCGAATCCGACCAGGGCCTGGCGGCCGGCCCGCCCCGCCACCGCGATCGCCAGCGCGTCGGCGAAGGTGGCCGCCGCCCGGACCGCGACGTGCTCGATCAACGCGTCCCGGCTGCGGACGTGCACGTACAGGGCCGCGTCCGAGACCCCGAAGTGCCGGGCGACGGCGGCGACGGTCAACCGGGACAGGCCGACCGAATCCGCCAGCTCGGCAGCGGCGGCTGAGACGCGCGCGTTGGTCAGACCCTGCCGTGGCATACCGGACCTTTGCTTCGCTAGGAAATAACTTAGGGCCCCTAAGATAGCACCGCGGTCGGCTGCTGGGTCGGGCAGGAATGAACGGCCCAGTCGGGGGAAGACCGGCCGTTCCACCGCCGAACAGGAGAGCCGGGATGAGAGCCGTCGTCTATACGGACGTCCGGACGGTCGCGGTGCGGGAGGTGCCCGACGCGACGCTGGAGGCGGAGACCGACGCGCTCGTCCGGATCACCTCCACCGCACTGTGCGGTACAGACCTGCACATGTACGACGGACGGACCAGCGCCGAGCCCGGCCTGGTGCTCGGTCACGAACCACTCGGCGTGGTGCAGGAGGTGGGCGCCGCGGTGCAGACCGTCCGGCCGGGCGCCCGGGTGGTGATCCCCACGCACCTGTTCTGCGGGACGTGTGTGATGTGTGCCCGCGGGCTCTCGGCGGCCTGTCTACGGGCCCGGGCCGAGGGGCCGGGCGCGGCGTACGGGTACGCGGGGATGGGTCCGTACCGGGGCGCGCAGGCCGACCTGCTGCGCGTGCCGTGGGCCGACGCCAACTGCGTGGCCCTCCCGGGCGAGCCGGGGGACGCGTACGAGGACGACTTCGTGCTGCTCGCCGACGCGTTCGTCACCGGGTGGCATGCCGCCGCCTCCCTCGCCGAGGTCGAGCCCGGTGACACCGTGGCGGTGTTCGGCGCGGGCACCATCGGTCTGCTCGGCGCCTACTCGGCGCTGCTTCGAGGCGCCCGGGTCGTGTACTCCGTCGACGGAATCGACGCCCGACTCGACAAGGCCGGCGAGATCGGTGCCGTGCCGATCGACTTCCGCCGGGGCGACCCGGTCGAGCAGATCCGCGCCGACCGGGCCCGGACCGGGCTGCCGCTCGGCGAGGAGAAACTGGGCGGGGTCGACAAGGTCATCGACGCGGTCGGGTTCCAGGCCCGCGACCGGGAGCATCCCGACCGGGAACGCCCGAACCAGGTGATCGGCGACGCGGCCCGGCTGGTCAACCCCGCCGGCGCGATCGCGGTCGCGGGCGTCTATCCGGACCGGGATCCGCACCCCGGTCCCGGCGCGGACGGTCACGAGAACCTGGTCGCGCCGTGGGGTGCGCTGTTCAGCAAGGGGGTCGCGGTCCGCTTCGGTCGCACCCACGACCGCCGGTACACGGTCCTGCTGCGGGACCTGGTCGTCGCGGGTCGGGCACGGCCCAGCGTGATCGTCACCCACCACGGCACTCTGGCCGACGCCCCCGAGTTGTACCGTCGCTTCGACCGCCGGGAGGACGGGGTGATCAAGGCGGTGCTGCGTCCGTCCTGAGGAGTGGCGTTTGGTAGGCATCTCGCCCAGCGACACCAGGCGCCCCGCGAGCACCGGGTCTCCGCGTCAGCGGTCGGTCGATCACCGGGCGCTTAGGCACCGGACCCGGGTGATCAGCGCGTCCGGCTCACCGGTGCCTCCGCGCACATCCACCACCATCAGCTCGACCTTGGCCCCTTCGGAGAGCGGAGCCAGGCAGACGGGTGTTCCTTCGTGGTGGGTCTGACCGGCGGAGTCCACCCACTCCACCGGGCCCAGTTGATAGTCATGGCCGCCGTCGTCGGCCTTGTTCGTCGACGGTTGCCGCCCATCGGGCCGGACCACGAACGCGTTGGCGTCGGCGTTGACCGCTACGACGGTGCCCGTGACCGCGTGCGGTACCCCCCAGCGGGGCGTCAACAGGGAGTAACAGGCGACGGTCCCGAGTGCGGCGCCGGTCAAGCCGGCGACGGCGACCAGTAACCACGGTCGTGCCGACAGGCGCGAGGCGGACGGACGCGGATCCGGATGAAGGGTCGTCGCCATATCATCGACCGTATCCCATGTCCGGTTTTGTGGCGGTACCCCTGGGGTCGGACAGCATGGTGGTGTGGCATCGCAAGTGGCCTGCTGGGCGGCTCCGCCGTGGAGACGTAGATAGTAGGAACTGAGTGCGATCCGCACTTAAGGGACGTTAAGTCGCACATCCCACTCCTGGTCGCGCACCTGACGAGACGATCACCGTCGATCGGGCCTCAGGGCCGAGGCGTGGGTCACACCGTCGGCCATCGGTCGTCGTCGCGTCGTGGGTGCGACGTCGGCGTCCTGGTCGAATCACGATCACTCGATGACGACGAGACCACCCGCCCGCCGCCCGCGCATCGGCCGGTAGTGGATCGTGCCTGGTGGCGGGCCTGCCGAGGATGATCCGAGCCGATCGCGCCGTCGCGCTACATTTGACAACGTTGCCACCGGCAGGCCAAGGTGCCCGAAGGGGCTCCTGAGGTAGCAGTGACAGGCGAATACTTTGCTACGTCTATATTGCCGGATTGTTACTTTTTCAACAGTCCCTCGCCTTGCGGATGGCCCTCCGGCCGCAATACGTTGCCGTCAACAACAAAACCAAGTGAAGGTTCAACCTTCCGGAGGCAACCGATGACGTTGGCGAGGTGGTACGAGCAATGAGCAACGTGCCCACCCTCCTTGAGATGCGCTCCATCACCAAGGAGTTCCCCGGAGTCAAGGCCCTCTCCGACGTCAACCTGGTGGTTCGCGCCGGCGAGATCCATGCCATCTGCGGCGAGAACGGTGCGGGCAAGTCCACCCTGATGAAGGTCCTCAGCGGGGTGTACCCACACGGCACCTACGACGGCAAGATCATCTACCAGGGGTCGGAGAGCAAGTTCTCCGACATCCGGGCCAGTGAGAACGCCGGCATCGTGATCATCCACCAGGAGCTCGCGCTCATTCCAGGGATGTCGATCGCCGAGAACATCTTCCTCGGCAACGAACCGCGCAAGCGGGGCGCGATCGACTGGAAGGCCGCGAACCGGATGGCGCTGGACCTGATGGCCCGGGTCGGTCTGGAAGAGAACCCGGACACCCTGATCAAGGACATCGGGGTCGGCAAGCAGCAGCTCGTCGAGATCGCCAAGGCGTTCGCCAAGGACGTGAAGCTGCTCATCCTCGACGAGCCCACTGCGGCGCTCAACGAGGCCGACTCCAAGCACCTGCTGGACCTGCTGCGCGGGTTCCGCTCCCGCGGCATCACCTCGATCATGATCTCGCACAAGCTGAACGAGATCGAGGCGATCGCCGACCAGATCACCATCCTGCGCGACGGCCGGACCGTGGAGACCCTCGACGTCAAGGCGGACGGGGTCGACGAGGACCGGATCGTGCGGGGCATGGTCGGCCGCGAGCTGAGCAGCCGGTTCCCGGACCACACCCCGAAGATCGGCGACGTCTTCTTCGAGGTCCGCGACTGGAACGTCCGGCACCCGATCTCCGCCGAGCGGCAGGTCTGCAAGAACGAGAGCTTCGTGGTGCGCCGCGGCGAGATCGTCGGCTTCGCCGGTCTCATGGGCGCGGGCCGCACGGAACTCGCGATGAGTGTCTTCGGCCGCTCCTACGGGGTGTTCGAGTCGGGCACGATCATCAAGGACGGCAAGGAGATCGTGCTGAAGTCGGTGGCGGATGCCATCGACAACGGCCTCGCCTACGTCAGCGAGGACCGCAAGGCGATCGGCCTCAACCTGCTCGACGACATCAAGACGTCGACGGTGGCCGCCAAGCTGTCCAAGATCACGCACCACGGCGTCCTGAACGAGGTCGAGGAATACCAGGCGGCTGAGTCGTACCGCAAGGAGTTGCGGACCAAGGCCCCGACGGTCGACGAGAGCGTCTCCAAGCTCTCCGGCGGCAACCAGCAGAAGGTCGTCCTGGCCAAGTGGATGTTCACCGACCCGGACCTGCTGATCCTCGACGAGCCGACGCGCGGCATCGACGTGGGCGCCAAGTACGAGATCTACGGCATCATCCAGCGGCTCGCCGACCAGGGGAAGGGCGTCATCGTCATCTCCTCGGAGCTGCCTGAGCTGATCGGGCTGTGCGACCGCATCTACACCGTGTTCGAAGGCGCCATCACGGGCGAGATCGCCCGGGCCGACGCCACCCCGGAAACCCTCATGAAGCAGATGACCTCTACGAAGAAGATGGCCACACGATGAGCCGATTGAAGGACCTTCAGAAGAACCTGTTCGGAGGCACCACCTCCAACGCTCGCCAGTTCGGAATGATCTTCACCCTGGTGGCGATCGTCGTCCTGTTCCAGATCCTGACGGACGGCCTCACCCTGCGGTCGGACAACCTGATCGCGCTGTTCCAGCAGAACTCGTACATTCTGATTCTGGCCATCGGCATGCTCATGGTGATCGTGGCCGGGCACATCGACCTCTCGGTCGGCTCCGTCGCGGCCTTCGCCGGCATCCTGGTCGCCAAGTCGATGACCGAGTGGGACCTTCCCTGGCCTGCTGCCATCGTGTTCGGCCTCGCCATCGGCGCGGCGATCGGCGCCTGGCAGGGCTTCTGGGTGGCCTACATCGGGGTGCCGGCGTTCATCGTCACCCTGGCCGGCATGCTGCTCTTCCGGGGCGGCAACCAGTTCATCGGTAACGCCAGCACCGTCCCGGTGCCGGAGGGCTTCCGGGAGATCGGCTCCGGCTTCCTGCCCGAGTTCGGCCCGAACACCGGCTACAACAACGCCACGCTGCTCCTCGGCCTGGCCGCGGCGTTGGCGGTGGTGTGGCGCGAGATCCAGGCCCGCAAGACCCGACGGGCGATGGACGCCGACCCGGCACCCATGTGGATCTCGATCCTGCGGATGGCCATCATGGTCGGCGTGATCGCCTTCGCGGCGCTGCGCTTCGCCAGCGGTCGCGTCGGCACCAGCTTCCCGATCTCCGGCATCATCCTGCTGGTCCTGGTCATCGCGTACTCCTTCTACACCCGCAACACGGCCGGTGGCCGGCACATCTACGCGGTGGGCGGCAACTCCCGGGCGGCCGAGCTGTCCGGTGTGAAGCTCAAGCGGGTCAACTTCTTCGTCATGATGAACATGTCCGTCCTGGCTGCCCTGGCCGGCATGATCTTCGTGGCCCGTTCGGCGGCCTCCGGACCGCAGGACGGCAACGGCTGGGAACTGGACGCGATCGCCGCCGTCTTCATCGGTGGCGCGGCCGTCGCCGGCGGTATCGGCACCATCAGCGGCTCCATCGTCGGTGGTCTCGTCATGGCCGTGCTCAACAACGGCCTCCAGCTCATGGGTGTCGGCACCGACCGCGTCCAGATCATCAAGGGTCTGGTCCTGCTGCTGGCCGTCGCGATCGACGTCTACAACAAGAGCCAGGGGCGCTTCTCCATCATCGGGAGCCTGACGCGGCCGTTCCGCCGCGAGGACTCCGCCCCACCCGCCTCACCGCCGGACGCGGAGCGCGAGCCCGCCAAGGCAGCGGTGTCCGGCTGACGGCCACCGACCTCTCTACCCGCCTCACCATCTAGAAAGGCAAGTCCTCACCATGCGTAAATTCTTCGGCACTTCGGTGGTGGCCATCAGCGCCGCCGCCATGCTGGCCCTCGCCGGCTGCGGTTCCGGCCGCGACGGCGACAGCGGCTCCGGCGGCGAGGCCGCCAAGGGCTTCGCGGCGAACTCGCTGATCGGCGTGGCCCTGCCGGCCAAGACCTCGGAGAACTGGGTCCTCGCCGGTGACCTGTTCAGCAACGGTCTCAAGGAGGCCGGCTTCCAGGGTGACGTGCAGTACGCCGGCGCGTCGACCACTGTCGCCGACCAGCAGGCTCAGATCACCGCCATGGTCACCAAGGGCGCCAAGGTCATCGTCATCGGCGCGACCGACGCCGCGCAGCTGTCGACCCAGGTCGCGGCGGCCCACACGGCCGGTGTGAAGGTCATCGCCTACGACCGGCTCATCACGAACACCCCGGACCTCGACTACTACGTCGCCTTCGACAACTTCAAGGTCGGCCAGCTCCAGGGCCAGGCCCTGCTGGACGGCATGAAGGCCAAGAAGCCGAACGGCCCGTACAACATCGAGCTGTTCTCCGGCTCGCCGGACGACAACAACGCCGGTGTCTTCTTCAACGGCGCGATGGACGTGCTCAAGCCGGAGATCGACAAGGGCAACGTCGTCGTCGCCTCGGGTCAGAAGGACGTCAAGCAGACCGCCATCCAGGGCTGGAAGGCCGAGGGTGCGCAGGCCCGCATGGACCAGCTGCTGACCTCGACCTACGGCAACAAGGAGCTGGACGGCGTCCTCTCCCCGAACGACACGCTGGCCCGCGCCATCCTGACCTCGGTCAAGGGTGCTGGCAAGCCGACCCCGATCGTCACCGGCCAGGACTCCGAGGTCGAGTCGGTCAAGTCGATCGTCAAGGGCGAGCAGTACATGACGATCAACAAGGACACCCGCAACCTGGTGAAGGAGACCATCAACATGGTCAAGGCTCTCCAGGCCGGCGACCAGCCGCAGGTGAACGACACCAAGTCCTACAACAACGGCAGCAAGGTCGTCGACACGTACCTGCTCCCGCCGGTCGCCGTCACCAAGGCGAACGCGGCTGAGGCGTACGCCAACGACCCGAAGCTCGCGCCGCTCACCAAGTAATCACCGCACGGTAGGTAGCAACGCCGATGGGTCCCGGGTCTCCTCTACCGGGACCCATCGTCGTCCCTGCACCCCCGCACCAACCGGCCTCGACCCGGAAGGAGGTCTGACCGTGGCGACACCAGTACGGGCCAGGCCAGCCGGC
The DNA here is from genome assembly GCF_040608275.1 of Micromonospora sp. NPDC005205. Classification (NCBI taxonomy): domain Bacteria; kingdom Bacillati; phylum Actinomycetota; class Actinomycetes; order Micromonosporales; family Micromonosporaceae; genus Micromonospora; species Micromonospora sp. NPDC005205. The sequence continues at coordinate 60,481 of NZ_JBEXHV010000006.1, read as the reverse complement.
GTCGGCCGCAACGCGGAAACCCCGCTGCCGGCGCTCCCCGGCGCCAGCCAGGAGGAGATCCGGCGGCAGAACCTCGGCGCTGTGCTGCGCTACGTCCACCTGCACGGACCGACGTCCCGCGCCGAGCTGACCAGCCGGCTCGGCCTCAACCGAAGCACCATCGGCGCACTCGCGGCCGACCTGGTCACCAGCGGCCTGGTCACCGAGGAGGTGCCGGCCACCACCCGCCGCGCCGGCCGACCCTCACTCGTGGTCAGCCCTCGTTCCGACCGGGTCTACGCACACGCGTTGAGCATCGACGCGGACCGGCTGCGTGCCGCCCGGGTCGGCCTGGGCGGGCAGATCCTCGATCTGCGGGAGATCCCTCGCCCCAGCGGCATGTCGGCGATCGACGCCGTCGGACCCCTCGGCGACCTGGTCCGTGACATGGAACGCTCCGTGGCCGGCGATGGCCTCCTGGTCGGCGGTGCCGCGGCGGTCACCGACACCACCCGCGACCCGGACGGCAGGCTCCGGATCGCCAGCATCGACGAAACGCTCGGCGTCGCGCTGCAGGCGGAGTTCAGCACCGGGCCTGGTTTCGTCGCCGGGGACCTGGCGGACATCGCCGGCCTGGCCGAGCACGCCAGGGGCGTCGCGGTCGGCATCGACGACGTCATCTACCTGCACGGAGACCTGGGCATCAGCGCCGGCATCATCGTCGGCGGCCGACTGGTGATCGGCCACCGGGGCCACAGCGGCAAGGTCGGCCACATGGTCGTCAACCCCAACGGACTGCCGTGCGGCTGCGGTTCACGCGGCTGCTGGGAGACCGAGATCTCCGAAGCCGCGCTGTTGCGGCACGCCGGCCGTGATCCGAGCGACCGCGCGGCGGTGGCCGAGGTCCTGCGCGCCGCGGCTGCCGGCGACCCGACCGCCCGCGCGGCGGTCGAGCAGGTGGCGGACTGGCTCGGCTTCGGCGTGGCGAACCTGGTCAACGTGGTCAACCCGGACGCCGTGGTGTTCGGTGGCTCGCTGCGCGACATCTTCACCGCCGGTGCGGACGTGGTCCGGGACCGGCTCGACACCATGCCACTGCCCGCCTCCCGCGAGCACCTGCGGTTGCGCGCGGCGGCGCTCGGCCGCGACGCCGTTCTGATCGGCGCCGCCGAGTTGGCGTTCGACAAACTCCTGGCCGACCCGTTGAACGTCGGTGTCGCGGGCCAGGTCGGGACTGCCGACCCCGAGTAGCCGCGACTTCCCACCGGCGTGTGATCCAACGTCTGCCGCGACGCTCTCCGCCGGCACCGTTCTGCCCCCCACTCGTTCGGGCCTTCATGGGCGTTCCCGTACGCGCTATCGTACGTTGTACGGTAACGGGGACACAGTCTCAGGAGGGGAGCGCTCTGATGACAGGAGCCGACGCGATAGTGGCGCACGGGCTGCGCAAGCGGTATCGGGACCGGTACGCGCTGGACGGGTTCGACCTGCGGGTGCCGCGGGGAACCGTGTGCGGCCTGCTCGGCCCGAACGGGGCCGGGAAGACCACCTCGGTACGGATCCTCACCACCCTGCTCCGACTCGACGAGGGTCGTGCCGAGGTGGCCGGCTTCGACGTGACCAACCAAGCCGATCAGGTGCGCTACCGCATCGGGCTGGTAGGACAGCATCCCGCGCTCGACGAGGCGCTGAGCGGCCAGCAGAATCTGGTGCTCTTCGGCCGGCTGTTCCACCTGGGCCGCCGCCGCGCCCGCCAACGGGCGATCGAGCTGCTGGAACGCTTCGATCTCGCCGACGCCGCCGAGCAGCCGGTCAGCACGTACTCCGGCGGCATGCGCCGACGGCTCGACCTGGCGGCCGGCATGATCCTGGCCCCCGCGGTCCTCTTCCTCGACGAGCCCACCACCGGGCTGGACCCGCGTGGCCGCAACGAGGTGTGGGAGTCGGTCCGGGAGTTGGTGCGTGCCGGCACCACAGTGCTGCTGACCACCCAGCAACTGGACGAGGCCGACCAACTCGCTGACCGGATCTCGGTGGTCGAGGCCGGCCGGGTGATCGCCGAGGGAACTCCGGACGACCTCAAGACCCGGCTCGGCGGCGATCGCATCGAGGTGGTCGTCGCGGCGCTGACCGACCTTCCCGCCGCCGTCGCCCAGATACGCCGGGCGGCCGACGACGAACCGACTGTCGACGTGGACCGACGGATGGTGAGCGTCCGGGTCGGCCACCAGGCCGGTGCGCTCGTCGACGTGTTGCGGGCACTCGACGCCGTGAACGTCCCGGTGGCGGACGTCGCGCTGCGCCGCCCAACCCTGGACGATGTGTTCCTGCACCTCACCGGCCACCGGGCGGCGACCGCGGAGGTGGCGGCATGAGCGCGGTGAGCATGCCGGCCCGGCCGGTGGATCTGACGCCCGGCCGGCCCACCCTCCTGGCCGACAGCGGCACGCTGATCTGGCGCGCCCTGGCCCGGTGGCGACGCGATCCCGGCCCGCTGGTCGCCTCGCTCGGCTTCAACATCCTGATCGTGCTGATGTTCGCCTACCTGTTCGGTGGCGCGTTGCAGGTGCCCGGCGGTGGGAGCTACCGAGAGTTCCTGATGCCGGGCATGTTCGTGATGACCATGGTCTTCGGCATCAGTCTCACCACGATCGCCGTTGCCGAGGACCTGGAGCGCGGGGTGACCGACCGGCTCCGGTCGATGCCCGTCTCACCGCTGGCGCCGCTGGCGGCCCGGGCCGTGGCCGACATGCTGTTCGCGCTGGTCACCCTCGGGGTCCTGCTGCTGACCGGTCTCGCGATCGGGTGGCGGGCACACGGTGGGGTCGGTGCCACGCTGGCGGCGGTGGGGTTGATCCTGCTGCTGCGCTTCGCCCTGATCTGGGTCGGCATCTTCCTCGGGTTGGTCACCCGCGGGCAGACGGCCGTGGTGGCCGTACAGACCCTGGAGTTTCCGCTCGGCTTCCTCTCCAACGCGTTCGTCGCACCGTCCACAATGCCCGCCTGGCTCGGTGCGGTGGCCGCGTGGAACCCGCTGTCGGCGACCGTCGGTGCCACCCGTGAGCTGTTCGGCAACCCCGGTTGGGGCGGCGACTCCTGGGCGGCGCAGCACTACCCGGTGCTGGCGGTGCTCTGGCCGCTCGTTCTGGTCGCGGTCTTCCTGCCGCTCTCGGTGGCCCGGTACCGACGGTTGGCCGGCTGAGCCCGAACGGACGCGGGGTTCGACTCTCCGGGCCCGATCGGTGTCGGTGGTCGTCGTTAGGCTCACCAGCGTGGATGTGCACCGACTCGATCGGGCCCAGGCGCGGCAGATCGCCATCCGGGCCCAGCTGCTGGCCGCTCCGCGTCCGGCCGACCTGCTGACCGTGGTCCGCCAGTTGACGCTGGTGCAGATCGACCCGACCGCAGCTGTCGCGCCCAGCGCCGACCTCGTCTGCTGGAGCCGGCTCGGCTCGTCGTACCAGCCAGCGCACATGCGCGAGGCCCTCGAACAGGACCGGACGCTCTTCGAGCACCACGCGATGGTGCGACCGATGGACGACCTGGGGCTCTTCCTCGCCGAGATGACGGCCTCGCCCGGTCATGAGCGCCACCGCGAGTGGCTGCGCGCCAACGACTCGTTCCGGCGCGACGTGCTCGACCTGCTCGGCCGCCGTGGCCCACTGCTCTCCCGTGACATCCCGGACACCTGCGTCGTGCCCTGGCCGTCCTCCGGTTGGACGAACAACCGCAACATCACCCAGATGCTGGAGTTTCTGGTCCTGCGCGGCGAGGTCGCGATCGCGGGCCGCCAGGGGCGGCAGCGGCTCTGGGACGTCGCGGAGCGGGTCTACCCGTCCGGGGTGCCCGTCATCGAGCTGGAGCAGGCGCGCCGGCTTCGCAACGAGCGGCGGCTGCGGGCTCTGGGCATCGCCCGGCGGAAGGCGGTCATCGTTCCCGGAGAGCCCGCCGAGGTCGGTGACGCGGGGGAGCCGGCGGTGATCGAGGGCGTCGTGGGGGAGTGGCGGGTGGATCCGGCCGTGCTCGGGCAACCCTTCACCGGGCGTACGGCGTTGTTGTCGCCGTTCGACCGGCTGGTGCACGACCGGGTCCGCCTGGCCGACCTCTTCGAGTACGAGTACGTGCTGGAGATGTACAAGCCCAGGGCGAGTCGACGGTGGGGCTACTTCGCGCTGCCGATCCTGCACGGCGACCGGCTGGTCGGAAAGGTGGACGCCACTGCCGAGCGTCGGCGCGGCACGTTCACCGTGCACGCCATTCACGAGGACGTGCCGTTCACCCCGGAGGTGACCCGGTCCGTGCACGAGGAGGTGCGCGACCTGGCGTCCTGGCTGTCGCTCACCGTCGAGGGTCTACCCTGACGGGTGATCGCCGAGCCCCGTGGCCCCGGCGATCACCCGCCGTCGAGCTACGCGATCCGGCGCACCCGGCGAATGGCGAGGTAGAGCAGCAGGAAAGCCAGGGCGACGAAGATGCCGGTCTCGATGCCCTGGAACAGCCAGAACCGGTCCGCCGGTTGGTAGAGCTGCCAGTTGTACGCGCCCGGTTCGAGGCCCAACTCGGCACCGCAGACCCGACCGTCCGGCCCCTTCCCACCCGTTGGGCACTGGATCCGGCCGTCCGAGACCAACTCTCCGTCGGGCTGACGGATGCCCTGGGCGAGGACCCAGTCCCCCCGGCTGATCTCCGGCGGCCCTTCCCCCTCGATGGGGAAGGTCTGGGTGCGGGCCGGCTGGTAGTGCGGTCGGGCCAGGATCGCCACAGCCGCCCGTACCCCGATGTACCCGGCGAGGGTGATGCCCATGGCGGGCAGCATCCGCTTCCAGATGGTGCCGACGAAGACGCCGAGCGCGACGGCGAAGAGGGTGTAGCCGATCGGAGCGACGCCCTGCAGGTCGAAGACGATCACGCCGAACCGACCCTCGAACGCGGCCTGGGTGAGCGGGTCGACCCACCACGACATGCCCAGCCCGTAGACCACCGCGAGGAGCACGACCGCCGCGCCCACCAGCCCGAACTTCACCACGGCCCAGCGGGTCCGGCCGACGCCCTGGGTCCAGACGAACCGGTGCGTGCCCTGCTCCACCTCGCGGGCGACGAGCGGGGCACCCCAGAACAGGCCGACAAGCGCCGGCAGGGTGATCAGCAGTACGGCCACCAGGTTCAGGCTGCCGTACTTGTTGCTGAAGCGGTGGAACCCCGCGTCGCAGGTCTCCCGGGTCGCCTGCGTCACGTCGGCGCGGGCGAGTTGGCTGGCACAGTCGGTCAGCCCGAGGTCGGCGAAGGTGTGCCGCATCGCGATGCCGATCGGCACCAGCAGGGCGGCCAGCGCGGCGAGCGCCAGCAGCGTGTAGAACGCCTGCTTGCGGTGTTGCCGCCAGGTCAACCAGATCATGCTGCTACCCCCCACTCGCTGTGACTGGTCTTCGTGGTGCCGTCGGCCAGGTATGCCAGCACGACGTCCTCCAGGCTCACCTCGCGGACCGTCCAGGCCGGATCCGTGACCGGCCCGTCGGCGCGGACCAGCAGAGTGGACTGCCGGTCGGTGTGGCTGGCCCGGATCACTGCGGCGACGCCCCCGATGACGCCGCCGTCGTGTCGTGGCCCGACGAGCTGCCGGTGCTCGGCGACCAGGTCGTCGACCGCGCCGGTGAGCTGCACCTGGGAGGCGTTCAGCACGATCAGGTAGTCACAGACCCGTTCCAGGTCGGCCAGCAGGTGCGAGGAGAGCAGGACGGTGGTGCCCGACTCCGCGACGCTGCCCATCAGCGACTGGAGGAACTCCCGTCGCGCCAGCGGGTCGAGGCTGGCGACCGGCTCGTCGAGCAGCAGCAGCCGCGGCTGCTTCGCCAGCGCCAGAGCCAGCGCGACCTGGGCCCGTTGACCGCCGGAAAGCTTGCCGACCGGCTTGTCCGGCGGGATGCCGAGCTGTGCCAGCCGCTGGCGGGCCAACGCCGCGTCCCACCGCTTGTTCAGCTTGCCGCCGGCGACGACCAACTCGGCCGCCGTGAAGTCCCGGTACAGCGGGGTGTCCTGGGCAACGAAGCCGATGTCGGCCAGGCCCTCGGTGTCGCCGTACGTTGACCGGCCGAACACCCGGACCGCACCGGCATCGGGCTTGAGCAGCCCGACGGCCAGGTGCAGCAGCGTGCTCTTACCCGCGCCGTTCGGCCCGACCAGCGCGGCGATCCGGCCGGCCGGCAGATGCAGCGAGCAGTCCCGCAACGCCCAGGTGCTGCCGTACCGCTTGCCGAGCCGGTCTGCTTCCAAGACCATGTCCATTCCTTGTCCTCTCGTTCCGTTCACGCCACCGCTTCGCGGTCGCGCGAGCGCTCGTGGTGCCTGATGCTTCGTTCGCCCTGCTCGCTCACGCAGGCTCCTTCTGTGGGGCGTCGTCGGCGAGGGTGGCGCGCAGCGTCGTCTCCACCAGGGCGATGACGTCCTCCGCCGTGAGGCCGGCCGCCTGCGCCCGGTGCAGCCACGCGACCAGGTCGTCGCGCAGCTCGGCCTGGTTGGGCAGGGACGCGCTGGCCAGCGTGCGCTGGACGAACGTGCCCACCCCGGGTCGGCCGCCGACCAGACCCTCGATCTCCAACTCCCGGTACGCCTTCAGCACCGTGTTCGGGTTGATCGCCAGGGATTGCGCGACATCCCGGACCTTCGGCAACTGGTCGCCCGGCGTCAGCAGGCCAACCCGGAGCGCCTGTTTCACCTGCTGCACGAGCTGCATGTAGGTGTTCACCTTCGACCGGCTGTCCAGTACGAACTCGATCACTCCCGATGATCCTTCCTGTTGTCCTACGACAGTAGGACTAATAGACAGCTTCATCGGTGGCCCACCGGCTGTCAAGCCCGAAGGGGCACGTTCTGTTCAGGCGCGCCGCGTCTCGCCCGGCGCGCCGCGTTGCTTGCCGGCGGGCGCATCGAGTCCTGTCGGGCGGGCCGACCCAGGTGGCACCGGCAGGCCACCGGTTGGCACCCGAGGGTCAGCACGTGGGGAAGGGACCGGCAGCGATCCGCGTGGACGGGAGGTGTTCGATGGTCACCAACGAACTGACGACGTCGAGGGCGACTCCACTACAGGCCGCTCGCGCCCGGGGCCGCGTACGCGGGCGGTTGATCCTGCTCGGCCCGGCGTTCGTCGCCGCCGTCGCATACGTCGACCCCGGCAACTTCGCCACCAACTCCGCCTCCGGCGCCCGCTACGGCTACCTGCTGGTCTGGGTCGTGGTGGTGGCGAACCTGATGGCGATGCTGGTGCAGACGCTCACCGCGAAGCTCGGTCTGGCCACCGGGCGCAGCCTGCCCGAGCTGTGCCGGGAACGCCTGCCCCGGCCGCTGAACCGGGTGATGTGGGTGCAGGCCGAGTTGGTGGCCATGGCCACCGACCTGGCCGAGGTGATCGGTGGCGCTGTCGCCCTGTACCTGCTCTTCGGCATCCCCCTGCTGCCCGGCGGGATCATCATCGGCACTGCGGCCTTCGCCGTGCTGGCGTTGCGCTCGCGCGGGTACCGCGCCTTCGAGATCGCCATCGCCGTCCTGCTCGGCGTGATCGTGCTGGCCTTCGCCGCCAACCTGCTCGCCTCCGGCTCCGATCCCGGCTCGGCCATGGCCGGCATGGTGCCGCGCCTACAGGGCACTGACAGCGTGCTGTTGGCCGCCGGCATCCTCGGCGCGACAGTCATGCCGCACGTCATCTACGTGCACTCCGCGCTCACCCGCGATCGCATCCCCGCCGCCGACGACAGCGAGCGTCGGATCCTGTTCCGCGGCCAGCGCACCGACGTGCTGCTCGCCCTGAGCGCCGCCGGCGCGGTCAACCTCGCCATGCTGCTGATCGCCGCGGCCAGCTTCCGCGGTGGCGGCCCGGGCGGCGCCGACAGCCTGGAGGGGGTGCACGCCGGGCTCGGCCAGACCATCGGGACCGCCGCCGCGTTCGGCTTCGCCGTCGCACTGCTGGTCTCGGGGCTCGCCTCCACGAGCGTTGGCACCTACGCCGGAGAGGTGATCATGCAGGGCTTCCTGCGGCGGCGGGTTCCGCTGCTGCTGCGCCGGCTGGTCACCCTGCTGCCCGCGTTGGCAGTGCTCGCCATCGGCCTCGACCCGACCCGGGCGCTCGTGTTGTCCCAGGTCATCCTCAGCTTCGGCATCCCGTTCGCGCTGATCCCGGTGGTCGCCTTCACCCGCCGACGCGATCTGATGGGCAACCTGGTCAACCACCCGCTGACCACCGCCGCGGCGTCCCTGGTGGCCGTGCTGGTGGTCGCGCTCAACGCGTTTCTCCTCTGGCAGGTCGTCGCCGGCTGAGCCGGCTGGTCGGCGTCGCCGGCTGAGCCGGCTGGTCGGCGTCGCCGGCTGAGCCGGCCAGGTTGTCTGGGCCCGGACACTCCCACGAGGGTGATGCCTGTGAGTCATCTTGATGACTCACAGGCATCACCCTCGAAGACCACGTCGGGCCGGGTCCCGTGTGGGTGGCCGGACCTGTGTACGTGCCGGAACTGCGTGGGTGACCGGGCGCGCCTCCTGTGGGTGGCGGGTGTGGTCAGGTACGGCGCCCCTCGTCGCGGGCCTGGATCTCCTGGCGCTGTTCGAGGGCGTCCGCCGGGTTGGCGTCGGCAGGCAGCGAGGTGACCTCCTCCAGCGTGCCCGCCGGAAGGGCACCCTGCTCGGCCAGGTCCGCCTCGGACGCTTCGGGGTCGACGTCACCCGACACCCGGTCCGGTGGCCCGACGTCGACCGCGTCCTGTCGTTGCTCCTGGGCATCCGCCTCCGGAGGGGGGAACGTTTCGCCCTGATCATCCCGGTACGTGCTCATCGGAGCCTCCCACCCGGCGGGTGTCGACATGCCGCCGGGCCGCTGCTTACCCGCCAGCGCTCCAGTCAGGCCGGCACGCCGGTCGAGATCTCGGCAGTTTCCGGGACAGTGCTGCCTCCGCAGCGGCGGAAGCAGCACCATCCCGGTAGTTGCGCGGATCTTGAGAGGGTGTGGCGCCACGCGCGACGGCAGTGGCCGGCGGTCGGCGTCCGTACCGTGGTGGGTGCCCCCAGGTCGCGCAGGCAGGTGACACCGGCCGTGACTGTCAGCGGGCTTGCGTGGTGTTCCGGCGGGTACCGGCGGCCAGCCCCAGCGCCAGCAGCACGCACACCGCGCCGACCAGGAAGAGCAGCGACGCGGCCGGCTGGCCCAGCCACTCCCAGTACGGGTGCCAGGCCGGGTGCGGTTCGCCGAGGTGGTGGTACAGCAACTGCGGTGCGGCCAGCGGCACCGGCAGCCACCACAGCACCGTGGCCACACCCATCAGACCGTTCACAGTGCCGCGGCTGCGGCGTCCCTCGGTGCGTCGGCTGACCCAGCCGAAGACCAGCCAACCGGCCACCGCGCCCAGCACCGTGCCGAGCACTCCGGCGGGGACCACCAGGGGTGGCGGCGCGCGGTGCAGCTCGACCGAGAGGTAGTTGGCGTCGACGGCTGTCTGCGAGGAGATCGAGGCGTTCAGGATGGTGTCGCCACGTCGGGCGGTCAGCGCGGTGTCGATGACCGCCCGCGGGGTGGCGCACATCTTGTCCGCGCAGCTCACGCGGTCGGAGACCTGTGGGTCGTACACCCGCCAGCCGGCACCGGTCAGGCGCTCCCGGGCCACCGTGACGATCTGCTCGGCGGGCACCGGTGGCGCGCCGAGGGCGCCGGCGCCGGTGGCGCTCTCCTGGTACTCGCCGCCGTCACCGAGCACGAGGGTCTTGACCGTCGACAGGCGCAGCGCGTGCCCGTAGACGACGAACAGCGCCGGCGGGGTGTCGATCTCGCCGAGGTCGTGGCCGGGAAAGACCTCGGTGAGGATGGCGGCGGCCTCGGCCCGGTCGGGTTGCGGTCGGGAGCTCTCCCAGGCGGCCCTGCTGGCCAGGGCGCCGGTGAAGAGGCCGCAGACGACAGCGGCGAGCGGCACCCAGACGACGGCGGGGCCGCTGGCCGGGCGGCCGAGGCGGCGCAGCAGCCGCACTACGAACCGGGTGGCCGGCGCGGTGTCGCTCACGGACATGTCCACCCCCGGCGTGAAGATCAGGCGGAGCGACAGTACATCGACCAGGGGTCCCGGCGCGTCCCCCCGATCACCGCCGACCGTGGCCGGGATCGGCCAGGATGGGCGGGTGGCCGGTCACGGCCGCGACGAGGAGGGTGGGCGATGCGGGTACGTGGACGGTTGACCTGGGGGCGGCGTGCTCGTGCGGGGGCGGTGGCGACCGCGTTGCTCGCGGGCGTGCTGCCGCCGGCCGTGGTGCTGGTGCCGGGCGCTGCCACGGCGGGCGCGGCAGCGGGGACGCCGGTCTGCCAGGTGCGCGACGACCGGCTGCGCGAGATCTCCGGGATGGTAGCCACCGACGACGGGTACGTGGTGATCAACGACGGGGCCGACGACGAGGCCCGTCGCCGGATCTTTTTCCTCGACCAGCGCTGCGCCGTGGTGCGTACCGTCTCCTTCCCGTCCCGACCCCGCGACACCGAGGACCTGGCCATCGGCCGGGACGGCACCGTCTGGGTCGCCGACATCGGTGACAACGACCGCTCCCGGCCGACGGTCGGCGTGTGGCGGCTGGCACCGGGGGCGAAGCAGCCGGTGCTGCACCGGATGACCTACCCGGACCGTCCGCACGACGCCGAGGCGCTGCTGCTCGACGCGTCCGGTCGGCCGCTGATCGTCACCAAGGGCGGCAGTGGCACCGTCTTCGTCTACGCGCCGGCCACCGCGTTGCGGCCGGACGCGACGACGCCGCTGACCGCGCTCGGCCAGGTGACGGTGCCCTCGACCACGACCAGCAACCCGTTCTCGTTCCTGGGGCGCGGCGTGATCACCGGCGCGGCCAGCGCACCGGACGGACGGCGGGTGGTGCTGCGCAGCTACGCCGACGCCTTCGAGTACGACGTCCCCGACGGCGACGTCGTCCGCGCGTTGACCACCGGCACCCCGCGGATCACCCCGTTGCCGGACGAGCCCCAGGGCGAATCGATCACCTACAGTCGCGACGGCCGGTCGTTGCTGACCGTCTCCGAGTCCGCCGGTCAGCCCGCCGGCACCCGCTCGACGATCCTGCGCTACCCGGCCACGGCCACCACTGTCACCGCCGCGCCCTCCCCGGAGTCCGTCGACCCGGTGTCGCCCACGGCGGTCCGTCCGGCCGCCGGAGAGGCTGGCGCAGGGGGTGGGCGGACCTGGCCGCTGGCCCTCGGCGCGGGGACACTGCTGGTCCTGCTCGGGTTCGCCGGCGTGCTGTGGTGGAGACACACCGCGCGCCGCTGAGCGGGCCGGGCCTACGGCAGGATGGGGGGATGTCCGTCCTGTCCACGTTGCGTCACCCGATCATCGCCGCCCCGATGGCTGGTGGCCCGTCCACGCCCGCGCTGGTGACCGCCGTGTCCGCCGCGGGTGGGCTGGGCTTCCTCGCCGCCGGGATGATCGACACCGGACGGCTGCTCGCCGATGTTGCCGAGGTCCGCTCGCGTAACGATCGGCCGTTCGGTGTGAACCTCTTCCTGCCCGACCCCGGCGGGGTCGACGAGGCCGCCGTCCGGGCGTACGCCGAACGGCTCGCCCCGCAGGCCGCGCGACGCGGCGTGAGCCTGGGCGAGCCGGTGGGCGGCGACGACGCGTACCCGGAGAAGCTGGCCGCGCTGCTCGCGGACCCGGTCCCGGTCGTGTCCTTCGTGTTCGGGCTGCCCGACCGGGCGGCGGTGAGCGCCCTGCGCGAGCGGGGCACCGAGGTGTGGGCCACCGTCACCCGCCCGGACGCCGCGACCGCCGCCGCCGACCTGGGTGTGGACGCGGTGGTGGTGCAGGGCACCGAGGCTGGTGGGCATCGCGGCGGTCTGCCGGACGACGACGACTACGGGTTGCTGCCGCTGCTCCGGCTGACCGCCGCCCGCTGCGACCGGCCGTTGGTCGCCGCGGGTGGCCTCGTCGACGGCCCCTCGGTGGCCGCCGTGCTGGCCGCCGGCGCTGCCGCCGCGCAACTCGGCACGGCCTTTCTGCGCTGCCCCGAGGCGGGCAGTTCGCCGATGCACCGGGCGGCGGTGGCCGGTGCCGCACCGACCGCGTTGACCCGGGCGTACACCGGTAAGCGGGCCCGTGGCGTGGCCAACGACTTCCTGCGCGAGCACGACGCGGTGGCACCGCGTGGTTACCCCCAGGTGCTGCACCTGACGCGTCCCCTGCTCGCCGCCGCCCGGCGCGACGCGGACGCATCGGTGGCCAACCTGTGGGCCGGGCAGGCGCACCCGCTGGCCCGGGACGTGCCGGCGGCGCAGGTGGTCGCCGAGGTGAGCGCAGACGCACGGGCCGCGCTGGCCACAGTGGTCGAGCGGTCGAGCCGCTGGGGCTGACCAGGACGTCGGCAACCGGCTCGGGCGGGCGGGGCAGGCCGGGCGGGCAACCCGTTAGAGTCTCGCCGTGATCGAGATCGGTGCGCAGGTCGAGCTGTCCCACCCGGCTGAGCGGGTCTGGCGCGCCCTGACCGATCGGGAGTTGCTCGGCCGCTGGTTCGCCGAGGCCGAGATGGTCGAGGGCGTACCGGACCGGTTGCTGCTGCGCACCGCCGGCCTGCCCGGCTTCCAGGCCGACGTCGAGGTCGAGGTCACCGAGCGGCAGGAGCCGGACCTGCTCGTGCTGGCCTGCGACGAGGCCGGTCGGCTCAGCGAGGTGACCTGTGACGTCACGGCCACGACCCAGGGCTGCCGGCTGGAGGTGCGGGAGGTCACCACGCACGGCGGGTGGTCGGTCGAGCAGCAGAAGCCGCGCGAGCAACAGTTCCGGCAGGCGCTGACGGTACGACTGCCGGCCATTCTCGACTGGCTCGCCTTCCAGCAGGTCGACCTGCGCCGGGCCGACGGTGGGATGACCGCGGAACTGCCGCTGATCGGCGTACGCGGCAGGGCCGGCCGCAACCCCCGTCGGCGTCGCACGCTGATCGCCGTGGTCGCCGGGGCCGTGCTGCTGGCGGGGACGGCGGCATGGGTGACGTTGTCGCCCGACCCGAAGCCGGTCGCCGCGCCCGCACCGACCGCTACCGCGTCCGCGTCGCCGACCGCGACGGCCGGCAGGGCGACGGTCGTCTCCACGGCGACCCCCTCGGCGCGCCCCTCCCGGGCCACCGCATCAGCGACCACCCGGCCGACCCGGACCCCGTCGGCGAAGCCCTCGCTGACGCCCACGTCGGCGGCGCCACCTCCGCCACCGGCGCCCGTCACGGCCCGCTACGAGACCGAATCCGACAGACTGTTCGGCTACACCGGAGAGATCGTGGTCGGCAACCCCGGCGGCGCACCGGTGGCGGACTGGGCAGTGGTGGTCACCCTCGCCGAAGGCACCACTGTCGACGACGTCGAGGGCGCGAACTGGCGACAGGACCGACGGGTGATCACCTTCACCGGAGCCGCCGTGGCGGCCGGGGGATCCCAGACGATCAGCTTCGACGTCCGCGACAGCCGGCCGAACGCCCGGGAGCCGGAGAACTGCACGATCGGCGGGCAACAGTGCGCGGGCCTCTGACTAGGCTGCCGCCATGGCACTGCTGCACAGGGCGACCCTGCACCCCACGAAACTGGACCTGCTGACGGCCTGGCTGCCCACCCGACAGTGGTACGCCGGACCGACCGGAGTCGAGGTGGTCAGCCGGGGCGCCTACCGCTTCGACGACCCGGACGGCGAGGTCGGCATCGAGACGATGCTGGTCGGCGCCCCCGACGGGCCGGTCCACCATGTTCCGCTCACCTACCGCGCCGCGCCCCTCGACGGTGCGGACAGCTGGCTCGTCGGCACCACCGAGCATTCGGTGCTCGGCAAGCGGTGGGTGTACGACGGCTGCGTCGACCCGGTCTACGCGGCCGCGCTCGCCCACGCGATCCTCACCGGCAGCGGCCAGGCGGAGCAGTACTTCGAGGTCGACGGCCGGCGCGAGGTGCGTGAGCCGACGGTGACGGTCGTCGTCGACGGCACCGCCGCCGCCCAGGTACCGGCCGTCGGCGCGGTGCGACGGGTGGTCGACGAGGACCGCACGCTCATCGCCACCGACACCGTCGAGCTGGTCGTCGTGCGCCGGCCGGGGGCCGGGGCCGACGGGTCGACCGGGGGCACGCTGAGCGGCAGATGGGACGGTCAGCCCACGACCGTTCCGCTGGCGTACGCCAGGATGCGCTGATCCGTGTGCGGTGGGCGGCCCGATCGCTCGGGCCGCCCACCGCTGTCACCACTGCGCCGGTGGCGGGGGCGGCGACACGGGCGGCCGGTCGTCGCAGGTGATGGTGTTGGGCAGCAGCCACGGCGCGAGCCACCCGCCGTCGTTACCGCCGAGGTCGGTCAGTGTGAACTCCGAACCGGCCGGGGTGAAGTGGAACGATCCGCAGTTGTTGACGCCGACCGCGCCCACGTTGCGAGCGTCCACGTTGGCGAACGAGGCGGACCCGGCAGCGCGGGCGCTGAGCACCGAGGTGCCGGTGCCGTCGACCCGGACGTCCCGGAACCGCGCGTCGGAGATCGAGTAGAGGTCCTTCACCGGCCAGTCGCTGACCAGCATGATCGCGTTGTACGTGTTGTCCAGGTACGCGTCGCCGGTCACCTCGATAGGCGCCTCGATGCTGCGATCCAGGGCGAAGACCCAGATCGCGCCCAGCCCGATGTTCCAGTTCAGCTCGTACGTGCCGGCGCGGGCCGTGGTGTTGTTCGTGAAGCGCAGGTGCCCGGTGAACGGCTCCGCGCCGAAGCGGGCCCCGGCGTGCAGGCCGCTGCCCTCCCGTACCGGGTCGGCGACCAGGTTGTGCGAGACGGTGGTGTCGGTGCCGCCGTAGATGGCGATGCCGTTGGCCAGGGTCGGTGACTGCACTGTGTTGTGGTCGAAAGTGTTCCGTGCGTTGGCCGTCTTCTCCGACCACATCGCCAGGCCGTCGTCGCCGGTGTTGCGGACGAAGTTGTGCGACACGAGGGAGTCGGTCACGCCGGTGTGGAAGTTGAGCGCGTCGGCGATCTGGTCGACGATGATGTTGTTGGTGACGCGGACGTTGCGCATCGGGCCGTCGAACCACAGACCTGCCTTGGTGTGGTGCAGGTAGAGCCCGTCGATCGTGGAGTCGCTCATCGCCCCACCGATCGCGTTGACCTGGTCGGTGTCGATGCGTTCCCGCACGTCGCCCTCGATCGCGAAGCCGGAGAGGTGCACGTTGCGGCTGCCGCCGTCGGCGGCGTCCCGCCCGTAGAACCCGACCCCGGTGTGCACGGAGCCGTCCGGCGCGGGAGTCGGCAGGGCGACCTCGCGGCCCTTGATCGTGGTGTACCAGTTGCCGGCACCCTCGATGGTCACGTCGTCGACGATGATGTGCCGGTTGACCTGGTAGGTGCCCGGCGGAATGTAGACCTTGAGGTGGGCGCGCCGAGCGAAGGCGATGGCCCGGTCCAGCGCGTCGGCGGAGTCCCGCCGGCCGGTGGGGTCGGCGCCGAAGGCGAGCACGTTCGCCGCGAGCAGTCGGACGTGCGGCGGCGCCACCAACTCGGAGTCGAGCAGGTCGATGACCGTCCAGGCTGCGGCGCTGCCGGGCGGCGCGGTGAGCCGGACCTTGTCGCCGGCCCGGTAGGTACGCCCGAGCAGCAGCCGCTGCTCGTCGTAGAAGTGGGTGGGCCGGAACGGCTTGGTGATGCTCGGGTACGGCGTGGTGGCCGACGGCACGCACTGGCACTCGGTGATCCACCAGTCCGGGTGCAGCAGCCCGGCCTGCGGGTCGTTGGTGAACGGGTACTGGTTGTAGAGCCACGAGTACTGCGACGTCAGCGTCATGGTGCGCAGGTGCTTGCCATTGACGGCGACCCGCAGCGGCGCGGTGATCCCGCCACCCTGCGGCGCGTCCGGGATGCTGTACCGCACGGAGATCCCGTTCGCCGCGCTGGGCAGGACGAACTCCACGTACTCCCCGGGGGTGAGCCGGACCGCCCGGCGGCCGGAAGCCTCCGCGGGCAGCGTGTAGGCGGTCCGGTCGGGCCCGATGATCTCGCCGTTGGTGCGGGCGTTCTCCGCTTCCTGCTCAAGGAAGTCGACGTCCGCGCCGCGTCCGGCGACCAGCGCCGGATCGAGGGCGGCCCGGGTGACCACCGGCTGCGCGCCGGCGGACGCGGGTGGACTGGCGACGGCCGCGGTGGGTCCGGCGACCAGCACGGCGAGACCGGCCGCGAGCGCGACGGCGGTGCCGCCGGGCCGGCCGGGGCGTCCCCGCGCCGGCGTGAGGCTGCGAAACATCGGTGACCCTCCTGGGTGGGTGGTGGTGGAGGTCCGCCCGGCGTCCCCCCGACGCCCGACATTGATCGCCATGATGCAGCACCAGACAGAGCGCTGCAAGACGACTATCGAACAACGAAAATAAACGACTATCAGGCCGCAAGAAATGGACGGTTGTCGAGTTGAGGTGCCGCGCGTCGCCTGCCCCCACCAGCTCACGCCCGGCGTAGGCTGATCCGCGTGGATCAAGAAGACCGGATTGCCCTCTTCCTCGACTACGAGAACCTCGCGTTGGGCGCGCGCGACCATCGTGGCGGCGCGGCCTTCGACTTCCGGCCCATCGCCGACGCGCTGGCCGAACGGGGTCGGGTGGTCGTCCGACGGGCGTACGCCGACTGGTCCTACTTCGACGAGGACCGCCGGATGCTCACTCGGTCCCATGTCGAGCTGATCGAGATCCCGCAGCGGATGGGCGCGTCCCGTAAGAACGCCGCGGACATCAAGATGGCCGTCGACGCGATCGAGTTGGCGTTCGAACGCGACTACATCTCCACCTTCGTGATCTGCAGTGGTGACAGCGACTTCACCCCGCTGGTGCACAAGCTGCGCGAGCTGAACAAGCGGGTCATCGGCGTCGGGGTCGAGGGGTCCACCTCGGGGCTGCTTCCCCCGGCGTGCGACGAGTTCCTGTACTACGACCGCTTGGAGGGCGTGGACATCCCGCCGGCCCGTGGCCGGCGCGCTCGTCCCGCCACCCGGCAGGCCGGCGCGGAACAGCGCCCACCCGAGCCGGAGCAGGAGCAGGACCGTCGACCGCAGGACGCGGAGCCCGATCGGGATGTGGACGCCCTCGCGGTGCTCGTCGCCCAGTCGGTCGCCGGTTTGCAGGGCAGCGCCAACGGCGAGGTCACCGCCTCCCGGCTCAAGCGGACCCTGTTGCGCAAGGACCCCACCTTCAGTGAGTCCGACTACGGCTTCCGTACCTTCGGCGAACTGCTGCGCCACCTCGCCGAGCGCAACGTGATCGAGCTGGCCGAGGGGCCGGCGAAGGGTGACCCCGAGGTCTCACTGCCCGAGCACGGCGACCGGGAGGTGGCGTTCGGTCTGCTCCGGGGCGTCGTGGCGGACCTCGGTAGCGGCGGCAACCCGGTGGCGTTGTCCGGGTTGAAGAACCAGGTACGCCGGGCCCGCCCCGACTTCAGCGAGAAGAAGCTCGGCTACCGCAGCTTCCTACAGTTCTGCAAGGCCGCCGCCACCGCCGGCGTACTGGACCTGCGCTGGAGCCCCGAAGCCGACGACTACCTCCTGACAACCCAAACCTGACCGCCCCGCCGATCCGCACCCCACCCTCCCGCTGACCCGCCCTCCCGCACGAGCTGATCAAGAGGTTTCCGTCAGTGGGAACGCGATCCCTGGCGCGAACTTCTTGATCAACAAGGTTGGGGATTGCGGGCGGGCTGCAGGGCAGAGCTTCCTGATTCGCAACTCAGGAGCGGGAGAACCGCCCGTTATGGTTTCGAACCGCCAACGGTTGGCCCGAAATGCGCCTGGATTGTCGCCCTTGCCCCAGTCCGGGCATACCTGCGCCGTACCCTCCGCGCGGGAATTGCTATACGGTCGGCGAATGAAGGTGGAGGAGCACTGGTGGAACGGAGACACGACCCCGCGCGGGCGCCGGGACGTGTACATCCGTACTGACGGGCAGGGTTGGGAGGTCCGCGCCCAGATCGGTGGGGCGTCGGGTCGTGAGCGGGTGCAGCAGTGCCCAAGCCGGGCCTCGGCGGCCATCCTCGCCGACGCCTGGCGCGGCACCCACCCATCCTGGCGCGAGCTAAAGCAGCGCTGATCCGGCACCGGGCCGGGTCGGCAACGCTCCTGGGCTACAGCCCGGCGCGCCCGCCGACCGGGCCCGGCGCTCGGTTACCACTCCACAACTCGGCTGGCCGGCTCAACTACTCCTCATCAAGTGATCAAGTGATGAGAAGTAGGTCCCGGGGAGCGGATTGAGCTACTTTTCATCACCTGATCAAGGGATGGCGGCGGATCTCCGTGTCCCCGCCCTCAGGTCGGGTATCCGGAGGGCTGCCGGTCGCGCCCGATGGAGGTCGCCCATGTCGCAGGGTCCCGACGAGGAGAACCCCAGGATCGACGAGGAGGTCCGAGAGGCCGAGCGTCGGCTCGCCAACCTCGGCACCTCGTCGGACGACGCGCTGACCGACGACGACGCCCGCGCGCCGGACGGTGCTCCCACTGAGGAGAACGCCGATTAGGGCCTGCCCGGCGTCCTGCCGGACAGGCCCCCATGATCGGCTCAGTGCTTCAGCGTGAAGGTGAAGTCGCCGGAGAGCTTGCCGCTCAACCGGAACGCCGAAACGACCTTGCCTTCCATGATCAGTCGGTCGATCTCGCCGCGCGACAGACGGCAACCCTCAGCGATCAGTCGGGTCGGCCGGACCGGGACCCGTGCCGCGTTGCGGACCGCGACGTCGATCACGTCGAGGTCCAGGTACTCCGATCCGCCGGTGTCGAGACGCCAGGCGTCGGTCCAGTCCAGGGCGAATCGGTTCCGGTGCTGGACGGCCGGATCCTGGAGCAGCTCGGCGACCAGGCCGCCGTCGTTGGAATGGAGCCGGTCCAGCAGTTCGGGTGGGATGGTGCGTACGGTCATCCGTTCCAGGACGGTGAGTTTCGCCGTCTCCCCGCACTCGGTGCAGAGCACGAGAAGCCAGACGTCGAGGAGCTTGTGGTTGGCGTTGACACGGAACTTGCCGCTCGCCCGAAGGCGTTGGGACGGGCACGCGTGGCAACGGCGGTTGACGATCGGCAGGCAGGTGGGCACGACGGCCCAGTGAATGAGCACAGAGGTACACCAGTTTCAGTGAGAAGTCCGCAGCAAAAAGGAGCGCGGCGCACAGGCGCGACGCGCGACAGATCAGCTCTCGGGAGGTCTCACAGGGTGTACAACGGCACGTCCTTGCCTAGACGACCTGGTTACGCAGCACGGTAACGGCGCACGGCGGCGCCGCTCCACTGGTTTTACGCGTCAGTCAGGAGCCCGGGTGGCGGGACGAGCGAACCGGTCAGGCCTTCGAAACCGGCAGGACCGCGCCCTCGGCCGCCGACCGGTGGGCCAGCTCGATCAACTCGACAGTGTGGACGGAGTCCCGTGGGTCCACCGGCATCGGCGTGCCGTCGCGCAGCGCAGCCGCCACCTGGGCGTAGAAGCTCTGGTACGCGCCGGGTTCGGTCGGCACCGGCCGCAGGTCACCGTCGACGCCGAGCAGGCCGTAGCGGTCCGGCGGGACCTCACCCCAGCCCGGCTGGTCCGGGCGGCCACCGTCGTGCAGCGCCGCCTCCTGCACGTCCAGCCCGTAGCTGGTGTAGCCGGCCCGGTCGCCCAGCACCCGCAGGCGCGGCCCGAGCTGAGCGGTCACCGCACCCATCCACAGGTGCGAGTGGACCCCGCTGGCGTGGGTCAACGCCACGAAGGCGTCGTCGTCGACGGCCGCGCCCGAGCGGCGACGGTCCACCTCCGCGTACACCCTCTCGACCTGGCCGAACAGCTGCACCGCCTGGTCGACGAGGTGGGCACCGAGGTCGAAGAGGGCGCCGCCGGCCTCCTCCGGCCCGGCAAGCTCCCGCCAGCCCGGCTTGATCGTCGGACGGAAGCGCTCGAACCGGGACTCGAAGCGCAGCACCTGCCCCAACTCGCCCTGCTCGACCAGGCGGCGGACGGTCAGGAAGTCACCGTCCCAGCGCCGGTTCTGGAAGACCGTCAGCGGCACCCCACGCTCGGTCGCCTCGTCGATCAGCACGCGGCCCTCCGCGGCGGTCGGGGAGAGGGGCTTGTCGACGACGACCGGCAGGCCGGCGGCGAGCGCCGCGCGCGCCATCGGCACGTGCTGCCGGTTCGGCGTCGCCACCACGACCAGGTCCAGGGCGTCCGGGGTACGCCACAACTCGTCGGCGTCGTCGACCAGGCGGGCGTCCGGGAAGTGCTGTCGCGCCTGCTCGCGTCGCTGCGGATCACGGGTCACGATGGCGTCGAGCCGCAGCCCGGGGGTCGCGGCGATCAGCGGCGCGTGGAACACCCGGCCCGCCAGCCCGTACCCCAGCAGACCAACCCGCAGCGTCTTCGCCATGCCGTGCCCCCGTCTGGATGGTCCGCGCCCTGACCTGGCGCGGTACCGCTGAGAAGAATCTACGCCGGGCCCGATCTCGGCCCGGTGCCGGTCAGGTCACCGGGTCGGCGCGCAGGTAGGTGAGGACCGCGAGCACCCGCCGGTTGGTGTCGTCGCTGGGGGGCAGGTCGAGCTTCAGCAGGATGTTGCCGACATGCTTGCCGACCGCCGCCTCGCTGACGTGCAACCGGCCGGCGATCGAGGCGTTGGAGCGTCCCTCGGCGAGCAGCGCCAACACCTCCCGTTCCCGGGCGGACAGCGCGGCGAGCGGGTCGCGGGGGCGGTGCAGCAGTTGCCGGACCACGTCCGGGTCGATGGCGGTGCCGCCGTCGGCGACCCGGCGCAGCGTGTCGACGAACTCGGTGACCTCGGCGACCCGGTCCTTGAGCAGGTAGCCGACGCGTTGGCCGTCGCCGCTGTCCAGCAGCGCCGCCGCGTACCCGGTCTGCACGTACTGGCTGAGCACCACGACCGGGAGGTCAGGTCGCTCGGTGCGCAGCGTGACGGCCGCGCGCAGCCCGTCGTCGCGGCGGCCCGGCGGCATCCGGATATCGGTCAGCACCAGGTCCGGTTGGTGGTCGCGGGCCGCCGCCAGCAGGTCCGGTGCGGAGCCGACGGCCGCGCACACGGTGAAGTCGAAGCGGGTCAGCAGCGCGACCAGACCCTCCCGCAGCAGCACCTCGTCCTCGGCGAGCACCACCCGGGTCACCGACGACATGGCAACTCCACCCGGACCACTGTAGGACCGCCGGGCGGGCTGGACAGCAGTAGCCGGCCGTCCACGGCGGCGACCCGGTCGGCGAGCCCGGTCAGGCCGGTGCCCCGGGCCGGGTCGGCGCCGCCGTGGCCGTCGTCGGTCACCTCGACGACGAGGTCACCGCCGACCCGGGTGAGGCGTACGTCGGCGCGGGTCGCCCGGGCGTGCCGGGCCACGTTGCCCAGCGCCTCGGAGACCACGAAGTAGGCGGTGGTGTCCACGATCTCCGGCAGCTCGTCGTGCAGGTCGGCGTGCACGGCGACCGGGATGGTGGCGGCGTCGGCCAGCTCGCGGACGGCGCCGGCCAGGCCGAGGTCGGTGAGGCTCTGCGGGCGGATGCCGTGCACCAACTGCCGCAGCATCACCATCAGGCCCCGGGCCTGGTCGTGCGCCACGGCGAGGGGGCGGGACGCGGGGGAGTCCTCGGGTACGTCCAGCCGGGCCAGCCCGAGCTGGAGGGTGAGGCTGGTCAGCCGGGGCTGTGCGCCGTCGTGCAGGTCGCGCTCGATACGACGGCGTTCGGCCTCGTACGCGCCGACCAGTCGGGTGCGGGAGCGGGTGACCTCGCGCAGCGCCGCCGCGTCCACCGGGTGGGCCAGCAACCACCGGGCCACGGCTGCCTGGACGGCGGCGAGCAGACCGACGGCGTACCAGAGAACCGGGACCAGCAGCACCCCCACGATGGCGTACGGAATGGCTTCGCCGGTGCTGTCGATCGGCTGCCAGATCACCACCGGCTGGTTGGCGTCTCCGGCCAGCCAGGGGCTGGAGATCATTCCGAGGTCGAGCAGCACCAGCACCAGGAACACCCAGTAGGCGACCGGAGTGAACCCGCCCAGCCAGAACAGGTAGGCCACCTCCCGCCAGGTCGCGGCGTTGCGGTAGCGGGCAACCAGGCCCGGCCACGGCGACGAGGGCAGCGGGCGACCGTCGACGAGCCCGACCCGCCACCGCTCGACGACGGCCACCGGGAAGCTCACGAGCGGGGCCAACGCCAACAGGGTGAGGCTGCCGGTCGCCAGGAACAGCATCAGCGCGATGCTCGGTGGTCGGCCGTGCAGGCGGAGCCCGTTGGCGGCGGCCAGCAGGGGCGCGCCGATGACGAGCAGCCCGACGCCGAGCACGCCGGCGATCGGCACCGTGGTGACCAGGTAGGCCAGCGCGCGCCAGGGCCACGCGGAGATCAGCCAGCGGCGGCGGCGCAGCGCCTCGGCCAGGTGCGAAGGGTGTTCCGTGGTCATGCAGCAGACGCTAATCGGGGGCGACCGGGTGCCCCAGCCGTCCAGATCCCCTCTTCGGGGTATGCCCAGCACTACCAGCGAACGGGTGTGCGCGGCCCGGAAACGGGAAGAACGCGAGGTCACGCGACCCGCGTGACCTGTGCTGGCGGCGGCTGGAGAGACATGGGTGCCAGAACCTTCGTGGTGGTCGGCGGGACCAGCGGTCTCGGCCTCGCGGTGGCCCGACTGCTCGTCGACGAGCATCAGGTGGTGGTGTTCGGCAACGTGCCCGCCGAGGTCGCCGCCGCTACCGACGAGCTGGGTTGCGACGGCGCCGTCTGCGACATCTCCTCCTACGAGCAGGTCCGTGACTCCTTCGCCGAGGTGGTCGAGCGCTACGGCACGATCGACGGGGTGGCGGCCTGCGCCTCCATGTGGGCGGGCGGCGACCTGGGGGACCTGTCGGTGGAACACATCCGCCGGGCCGTGGAGATCAACGTTCTGGGCATCACGTACCTGCTGCGGGAGGCGGTGCAGCACCTGCACCGGCAGGGTCACGGCAACGTCGTCTACATCGGCGCGCTGGCGCTGGCGGCCCCCCGGCCCGGCATCCCCGTCTACCGGGCCACCAAGAGCTACGGCAACAGCCTTGTCGATTCGCTGGCCGAGGCCCAGCACAGCAACCGGGTCAAGGTGATGCAGCTGCACCCCGGGCCGATGCCGACCCGGCTACAGGAACGGGTGGGTGCCGAGTTCCTGGACGAGGTGTACGCCATGCCCGACCAGGTCGCCACCGAGGTCGTCCGGTTGCTGCTGCTCGAACCCGACGACCTCTACGTCTCCGGTGAGCGCGTGCTGCGCGCGGACGGGCGGTGGTGACGGCCGCAGCCGGACCCGCCGACCGTCCGGTCTCGGCCTGGGCGCCGCTGCGGACGGCGGTCTACCGCAACCTGTGGCTGGCCCTGCTCGCCGCCAACATCGGCACCTGGATGCAGACCGTCGGCGCGCAGTGGCTGCTGATCAACCACTCCAACGCCTCCACCCTCGTCGCGTTGGTGCAGACCGCCAGTCTGCTGCCGGTGCTGCTGCTGGCGTTGCCCGCCGGGGTGCTGGCCGACAGCTTCGACCGCCGGCACCTGCTGATCGCCGTGCAGCTGTTCCTGGTGGCGGTGGCGGTCGTGTTGACGCTGCTCACAGTGACCGACCGGATGCCGCCCGCGCTGCTGCTCACCCTCACCTTCGCGTTCGGTGTCGGGCAGGCGCTGACCCTGCCGGCCTGGGCGGCGGTGATCCCGGAGCTGGTGCCGCAGGAACAACTCCGGTCGGCGTCCGCGCTCGGGTCGATAAGCGTGAACGTGGCGAGGGCGGTCGGACCCGCGGTGGCCGGCGTGCTGATCGCCCGTACCGGCGTGGCCCCGGTCTTCGGCATCAACGCGGTCGCCTTCGCGATCTTCGCGTACGCGCTGTGGCGCTGGCGACCCGGCAACGCCCGCGCGGTCGAGGTGCCGGAACGGTTCACCGCCGCGTTGCGCGCCGGCAGCCGCTACGTACGCCACTCGCCGATCGTCCGCCGGCTGTTGCGCCGTGCGTTGGTCTTCGTGGTCCCGGCCAGCGCGCTGTGGGCGTTGCTGCCGTTGGTGGCGAGTCGGCGGCTGGGGCTGGGCTCCGGCGGGTACGGGGTGCTGTTGGCCGCCCTCGGCGTGGGCGCCATCGCGGGTGGCGTGCTGCTGGCCGTGATCCGCACCCGGCTGACGGCCAACCAGCTCCTGCTGATCGCCGGGGCGCTGTTCACAGTGGCGCTGACCGTCGTCGGCACCGTCCGGGCGGTGCCGCTGGTGCTGCTCGCCCTGCTGCCCGCCGGGATGGCCTGGGTGACGGTGCTGGCCAACGTCAACGCCGAGATGCAGCTCTTCCTGCCGAGTTGGGTACGGGCCCGGGGCCTGGCCGTCTACCAGGTGTGCTTCGCCGGTGGGCAGGCCGCCGGCGCGCTGCTGTGGGGTCTGGTGGCCGAGATGGCCGGGCTGCTCCCCGCGTACCTGGCGGCGGCGGCCCTGATGCTTCTCGGCACCCTGACGAGTCGGATCTGGCCGTTGCCGGACCTGCGCTCGGTCAACCGGGAACCGGCTGCCTACTGGCCGCAACTGCACCTGGCGCGGGAGCCGGACCCGGGGGTGGGGCCGGTGCTGGTGACAGTGCAGTACACGGTCCGGCCGGAGCGGACCCAACGGTTCCTGGCGGCGATGGACCTGGTGCGTGGCGCGCGGCAGCGGACCGGCGCGATGCGGTGGGGGCTGTTCCGCCCGGCCGAGACGGTGGACCGGTTCGTCGAGGTGTACCTGGTGCCGTCCTGGGACGAGCACCTGCGCCAGCACGGCGGCCGGTTGACAGGTGAGGACCGTGCGGCCGAGCAACGGGCCCGGGAGTTGACCGACGGGGAACCGGAGGTCCGACACCTGGTGCCCGCCGCGGCCGGCCCGACGCTCTCCGACGACCGCGAGGCGCTCTGACACCGCGCGGCACCCCCGGAGCAGGGCCGGCGCGGCCGGGTACGACGTACGGTCTCGTTGTTAGGATGGCCGCACCATGGCGAGTGAGCGCAAGGCGACCGCGGACCCGGCCCGCAGCCTGGCCCTTCTCTGGCGCACCCGGGAGCCGACCAGCCGCAGCGCCGGTCCGGCGCTCAGCGTCGATCGGATCGTCCGGGTCGCGATCGACATCGCCGACGCCGAGGGGCTCGACGCGCTGACCATGCGCCGGGTCGGTGAGGCGCTGGGGGTCGGCACGATGTCGGTCTACACCTACGTGCCGGGCAAGGCCGAACTCGTCGCCGTCATGATCGACACCGCGTACGGCGAGATGCCACGCCCCGCCGTCGAGGGCGACTGGCGTACGCGGTTGGAGCGGATCGCCCGCGACAATCTGGCGCTCTACCAGCGGCATCCCTGGATGCTGCGGGCCGAGACGACCCGACCGGTGCTCGGTCCGCACCTGATGGCCAAGTACGACTACGAGCTGAGCGCCATCGTCGACATCGGGCTCACGGACGTCGAGGTCGACGCCGTGCTCACCCTCGTGCTGGGTCACGTGAAGAGCGCCGCCCGGGCCGCCTCCGAGGTGGTCGACCTGGAGCGCGAGACCGGCATGACCGATGGCCAGTGGTGGCAGTCGCACGCGCCCTGGCTGGAGACATTCCTGAAGCCCGACGCCTACCCGACCGCGTCCCGGGTCGGCACCGCGGCCGGCCAGCAGCACGGTGCCGCGTACGGCCCGGAGTACGCGTTCGAGTTCGGTCTGCAACGCGTCCTCGACGGGATCTCGGTGGTGGTCACCGAGCGGGCGGCCAACCGGTAGCCGCTAGCGCGGTGCTGCCCGTCGAGCCAGCCGGGCCAGCGAGCGCGCCGACGGGCTGCCCGGCTCGGCGTGATAGACCACCAGAGACTGGGTGGTGCCGCTGATCGTGAGCTTCTCGTAGCGCAGCGCCAACTCGCCCACCTCCGGGTGCTGGAACACCCGCACCCCACCGCCGGCGCGGGCCGTGACGTCGTGCCGGGCCCACAACCGCCGAAACCGTTCGCTGCCGGCCGTCAGCTCCCGCACCAGTTCGACGAGGTGGGGGTCGTCCACCTCGGGGCCGACCTGTGCGCGCAGGCCGGCCACCGCGTTGGCCGCGACAGCCGTCAGAGCCGGGTAGAGCGCCGGCACGCTCGGGTCCAGGAAGACCGCGCGCAGGAGATTCACCCCGGTGGTGAAGATCGGCGCCAGCGCGGTCGCGGCGGGGTTGGCGAAGAGCACGTCCAGGTGTCGACCGTGCACGAAGGCCGGGGTCTCGGCCCACGAACCGACCAACTGCCGGATGCCCACCGGCACCCGCTCCGAGGGTCGCGCCGCCCGGCGGGCCGGCACCGGCCGGGCCAGGGCGTGCAGGTGTGCCTCCGCGTCCGCGTCCAGCCTCAACGCGCGTGCCAGCGCCTCGACCACCTGCGTCGACGGGTGCCTGTCACGCCCCTGCTCCAACCGCAGGTAGTAGTCGGCGCTGATGCCGGCGAGCAGGGCGGCCTCCTCGCGCCGCAGGCCGGGGACCCGCCGACGGCCGTGCGCGGGCAAGCCGACGTCACCCGGCCCGATCAGCTCACGCCGGGCACGCAGGTATTCGCCCAGCGGGCCGGCCGCGCTCACCCGCCCATCGTAGGAGCCGCCACCGACCGCCCATCCTGGTCCTGCCACTACCAGGAAAAACAGGGAACCGGCTAACGCCTGCCGCCCGGGTGACAGTGTCGGAGTAAGCGTGATCGAGAGACGGGACAGCAATGACAGAGCGCATCACGACCCCCTTCGGTTTCGCCTCCACCGCCGACGAGGTCATCGCCGGGGTGGACCTCAGCGGCAAGCGGGCCATCATCACCGGCGGTGCCGCCGGCATCGGCATCGAGACGGCCCGTTCCCTCGCCGCTGCCGGCGCCGAGGTCGTGCTCGGGGTCCGCCGGGTCGCGGCGGGTGAGCAGGCCGCCGGCGACATCGCGGCCAGCATCGGCGCGGAGCGGGTCACCGTCCGCGCGCTGGACCTGGCCGACCAGGATTCGGTACGCCAGTTCGTCGCCGCCTGGGACCAGCCGCTGCACATCCTTGTCAACAACGCGGGGATCATGGCGCTGCCCGAGCTGGAGCGCACCGCCGAGGGCTGGGAGATGCAGTTCGCCACCAACTTCATGGGGCACTTCGCGTTGACCGTCGGCCTGCACGACGCCCTCGCCGCGGCCGGCGGCGCCCGAGTCGTGTCGGTCAGCTCCAGCGGCAACCTCTTCTCCCCGGTGATCTTCGACGACCTGCACTTCGCGTTCCGGCCGTACGACCCGCTACTGGCCTACGGGCAGTCCAAGAGCGCGGAGGCCCTGCTCGCCGTGGAAGCCACCCGCCGCTGGTCCGGCGAGGGCATCTACGCCAACGCGCTGAACCCGGGCGCCATCGCCACCGGGTTGCAGAAGCACACCGGTGGGCTGAAGTCGCCCCGGGAAGTGCACAAGACCCCGCAGCAGGGCGCGGCGACCTCCGTGCTGCTCGCGGCGTCCCCCCTGCTCGACGGTGTCGGCGGTCGCTACTTCGAGGACTGCGCCGAGGCCCCGGTCGTCACCGAGCGGCCCGCCGACTACAGCGGCGTGGCCGCGTACGCGGTCGACCCCGGCAACGCCGCACGGCTCTGGGACGTGGCGTCGGACCTGATGTCGTAGCGCGGCGTCACGCCGGCCGGCCCGGCTCGACGGAACCACTCCGGGCCTGGCAGTCCGGGTGGTACGACTGGTCCGGCGGTGGCAGCTGCGGGCCGGGGAAGGATGGCGATGGCGGGCGGGCTTCCGGGACGGCTGCTGCTTTGGCGGGTTAACCCGGGCAGGGCGTCGTTCCTGGCCCTGGGCGTCATCGGCCCCGCGCTGCTCCTGACCGCCCAGCTGCTGCTCATCGTCCTGGTCGACGGGATGCCCGGCCTGCGGGGATACGCGCGACAGGTCAGCGGACGGGACGGGTCCGACCAGCGGCGGCACGGGGAGCGGCCCGATGCCTGAGAGAGAGCCGGACCACGGCAACCAACCGCGCAGACCCGACGTGGTGGAGTTGCGGGTGCACGGCGTGTCCGGGGGCGAACCCACAGTCATCCTCGACCGCCCGGGAGTCCGGCAGGTCGCCGGCGACAACCGCGGCGGCTTCCACCGCCCCGACCGGTCGGAGGGCACCGACCCGGACGGGGTGACGCTGGAGGCGTACCGCTGGGGTGACCTGCCCGCGGGCACCGTGGCCCGGACCCTCTCCATGGTCTTCCTGCTGCCGTTCATGTTCAGCAACGTGGCCGTGTGGATGCTGCCCACCGGCCGCCGCCGTGCCGCCGGGGTCACCATGCTGTGCCGGCTCCTCGCGCTCAACCTCACAGTGCTGTACGTGGTGTCCATCGCCGGGGTCGCCCTCGACCTGTTCGCCTGGCGGTGTCTCGGTGCGGCCCGCTGTCGTGAGCCCTTCGACACGATGGCCGGGCTCGACGGCCGGCACCTCGGGCAGCGGCTGTGCGTGCTGGCACTCCTGCCGATCGCCGCCATCGTGTTACTCCTACTTGTCGGCAAGCGCCGGTCCCACCCGGACGGCAACGCGGTGTGGACCGTGGAACCGCTGGTGCAGCGGCTGCGAGCGATCCACGTCGCCGCCGCGCTCGCCGTACTCGATCTCATGCTGCTGGCGGCCCGTCACACCGGTGGCGCGACGGTCGGGACGACGTTGCTGCTGACCCTCAGCGTGGTGGTGCTGCTGGTCTGCGTCGGTCTGCTCGCCGCCCCCGGGCTGGCCGACCGGGCCGCGATGGCGCGAACCGCGGAATGGACCGCCCGCACCACAGGCGTCCTGGCCGTCGGTCTGAGCGTGGCGACCCTCGTCCTCGTCGCGCGCGACGACCATGGCTGGCCGTCGTCGACCGGGATGCCCGGCTACGGCGGGATCGCGGCCGGGGCCCTGTTCGGTCAGATGACCCTGCTGGTGGTGCTCAGCGGGCTGGTGCTGTGGCACCGTGGCCGTGCGGGCGGACGGTCCGCGCTGCGGCGTGGCCTGGGCGCGGCGGTCGTCGCCGCCTTCGCGGTCGGCCTGGCCGGCGGGCTCTCCGCCGGTCTCGTCTACCAGATCGGGCAGTTGCTCGGCGGTTACTCCGGCGACGGTGGACCGCCGCTGCCGTACCGCTGGACGCTCCTGTCCTTCTTCCTGCACGTGGTCGCGGGGGTGCTGGTGTGTGGCGCCCTGACCCTCCTGTCGCGGCGGCGACGACGCGCCGCGGCAACGGCGATCACCCGTCTCGACTTCCCGGTGGTTCCGCCGGAGGCGGCGGGGCGGCTGCGGCTGACGATGACGACCATCGCCCGGGCGAGGTTCACCGAGTGGCTGGGTCTGATCGCGACCACGTACGCGGTGCTCGCGCTGATCGGACTGATCACGAGCCTGGTGGGGCGTACCGGGCGTGAGCCGGAGGAGTTGGCGCGACAGGTGTTCGGGCTGCCGCCACGAGTCGTCGAGATGGGGCTCACCGGAAGCACCTATCTTCTCGCGGGACTGCTCCTCACACTGTTGGCCGGGGGTGTGTTCGCCTATCGGACCGCGTGGTTCCGCCGGCACGTCGGCATTCTGTGGGACCTGGGTACCTTCTGGCCTCGGGCCGCGCACCCGTTCGCCCCGCCGAGCTACGCCGACCGGGCCGTGCCGGAGCTGGCCGACCGGATCAGCCAACTGGCCGAGCGGCACGCCGGGGTGTTGCTCTGCGGGCACAGCCACGGGTCCGCGCTGCTGGCGCTGGCGGTGCTGCGGCTGCCTCCGCGCGTACGCCGACGGGTCGCGCTGCTCACCTACGGTTCACCGCTGGACCGCCTGTACGCCCGGCTCTTTCCGGCCTACCTCAACGAGCAGGTGCTGCGGGAGGTGGGGGAGCGGGTCGAGTGGCGGTGGCTCAACCTCTGGCGGGAGACCGACCCGGTCGGCGGCTGGGTGTTCGCCGCACACCGACCCGGTGATCCAGCTCCGGACCCGGTCGATCCGGCGGGCCAGGTCGACAGGCGGTTGCGGGACCCTGCACACCTGCTGCCAGCGCCGGGAGAGCGGTCCGCGCCGCCGCTGCGGGGGCATCATCCGGGCGAGACCGACCCCGAGTTCCGGGCTGCGGTGCGCGAACTCACCGAACGCCTTCGCGACGCCAATTGAGGGTTACCGGCCACAGGGGGCAGCGACGCCGGTCAACGATCCATCTCAGGAATCCGGTCGGACTCCGCCACCGTCGCGCGGACCTTGCGCAGGGTGGCGTCGGGGGCCCGGATCGCGGCCCGCCAGCGGTCCAACGTCCGGGTGAGCACCCGGACGACGAACTGCAACTGGTTGACCTGCTCGCGGAGCGTGCCCAGCTCGGACCGGGCGCTGAACGCCTCGACCTCCAACTGGGTGATCCGTGTCTGCAACGGCTGCACGAGCGTGAGGGCGGCCTCGGTGAGCGTGTCGGCGGCATCGGCCTTGAACTTGCCCCGCTGCACCACGACTGTGGCGATCGCGGCAAGGCCGGTGCCCCCGCCGAGGATGCCGAGCACGCTGAGCGCCACCTGCACCCAGTGCGGGGCAGCTGGCGCGGGTGCGGTAATCACGTGACACCTGCCTGCAACTGTTCGTAGGTCAGAAATTCGCACGCGCGGGCCAGGCGGCGGAGGTCGATGGCGATCTGCGCGGCCCGCCAGAGCGACCCGACCGTCACCGCCATCACGAACGACGTGGCGACAACGGAGTTTCGGCCCGACATGACCAACAGGGCCACCGCGTACATGCCGGTGATCGTGCCCAGCACCAGCACCGACGCGAGTTCGAGGCCGAGCCCTGTGGAGAGCCGGCCGGGCCACAGGATGCCCAGTAGTCCGCCCACGCCCACCGCGACCAGACCCAGCTCCCAGGCGACCTGGATGGGCTCCGGCATCGACGTCTGAACGGACGTCGGCCGGACGTTGAGGGTCATCATCAGAACGCCGCAGAGCGGTGCTGCGGCCAGGACAGCGATCTCGTACGGCTGGTGGCGGGATCGGATACGAAGATTTCCCACGGCAACTCCTTGGTCGAGGACCGGCGTCCGGCAGCGCCCCGGTGGGTCGGTGCCGTTCGGTGGGTCGCGGCCGTGGAGCCGCGAACCGTGCGGCGGAGCCCGGTGGTGCGTTGCCTGTGGACGGTCGGTGAGCGAGAAGATGGAGCGACTCGACGTCGTTGGCTGCCGGTACCTGCCTGTGTATCACCGATGACCGGTTGGCGTCCACCTGTGTAACGTCGCATTCCCGCAGGTCAAGGGGCGTTGCACGCTGGTTTTTGGGCGGTGGGAAGGGTGAAGCGCGGCGACCCGGCCGCACGGTCACCCGGTGACAGGGAGTGTCAGATATCTTCCCCAGGGTGACGATCGTGGGCCGGGTCGCCTGTCGATCAGCGAGCGAGCAGGGCGCGCAGCGCCCGGAGCACCTCGGCTGGGGCCTCCTCCGCCATGAAGTGCCCGCAGCTGACCGTCTGGTGGTCCAGATCCGGCGCCCAGGCCCGCCACACCGCCGCCGCGTCGTAGCCCAGCGCCGCGCCCCAGTCCTGCTGGAGCACCGCCACCGGCATCCGCAGCTGGTTGCCGGCCGCCCGGTCAACGGCGTCGTGGGTCACGTCGATACCGGCCGACGCTCGGTAGTCGGCGACGATCGAGGGGACGGCGTCGCGGGACGCGCGCAGATACGCGGCACGCACCTCCGCCGGCAGGGCCTCCGGATCACGGGTCCAGACGTCCAGGAAGTGACCGAAGAAGGCGTCCGGGCTGCCGGCGATCAGCTCTTCGGGCAGGCCGGGTGGCTGCGCCATCAGATAGAGGTGAAACGCCACAGCGGCGCTGGCGCCGTGCAACACGTCCCACATGTCCAGCGTGGGTAGCACGTCGAGCAGGGCCAGGTGACTGATCGCCTCCGGATGGTCGAGGCCGGCTCGGAACGCGACCAGAGCCCCCCGGTCGTGCCCGGCCAGGGCGAACCGCTCGTGACCGAGCGCGCCGGCCAGCGCCACGATGTCGGCGGCCATGGTGCGCTTGGCGTACCCGGTGCCATCGGTGTCGAGGGGCTTGTCGCTGTCGCCGTAGCCGCGCAGGTCCGGGCAGATGACCGTGTGGTCGGCGGCCAGATCGGCGGCGACGTGCCGCCACATGAGGTGAGTCTGCGGAAAACCGTGCAGCAGCACGATCGCCGGCCCGGAACCGCCCACGGCGGCGTTGAGCGTCACCCCGTCGGCGACGGTGACGCGTCGGTAGTCGAATCCGTTGATCTTCGGGTCCACGGGGAACCTTTCTGGTGAGCAGTCCCGGCGGGGCGGTGGCCCGTCGCCGTCGTACCTCACCGAGCCTGCCCGGCGGTGATCAGCAGCCGGTCAGCGTCGGATCAGTGCCGGCCGGGCCACGGGCCTAGATTGGTGCCATGACCAGGCAGCTGACGGCGCCCGTCGCGGTGACCTTCGGCGTACTCGGGCCGGTGATCGCCGCGACCGAGCGCGGCCCGGTCGCCCTGCGGGGACACCGGCAGCGCCTGGTGCTGGGCCGGCTGTTGATCGCCCACGGTCGGGTGGTGCCGGTGGATCGTCTCGTCGACGACCTGTGGGAGGTCGCACCGGACGGCGCTGTGGGCGCGATCCGGACCTTCGTCGCCGACCTGCGCCGGGCCCTGGAGCCCGATCGGCCACCCCGGCAGCCGCCCCGGATCCTGGTCACCGAGCCACCCGGGTACGCGCTGAAGGCCGCCCCGGACGCGGTGGACGCCGGACAGTTCGAGGCGGCCGTTGGTGAGGCGGCCCGGCTGCTGGCGGCCGGGCGTCCCGCGCCGGCCCTGGCCGCGCTGGAGTCGGCGCTCGGGCTCTGGCGCGGGCCCGCGTACGCCGACTGCGCCAACGAGTCCTGGGCGGTCGCGGAGATCAACCGGCTGGACGAGCTGCGGATGCTCGCCGTCGAGCGGCGGGCTGAGGCGCTCCTGGCGGTGGGCCGACCGGACGAGGCCGCCGCTGACCTGCCGGCACACCTGGCCAGCCATCCGCTGCGCGAGGACGCGTGGCGGCTGCTCGCGACGGCCCGGTACCGCGCCGGCCGGCAGGGCGACGCGCTGGCCGCACTTCGGGAGGCCCGCCACGTCCTGGTGACCGAGCTGGGGGTGGACCCGGGACCCGAGCTGCGACGGCTGGAAACCGACATCCTCGCCCAGGCGCCGCACCTCGCCCCGCCCCTCGACCGGGCCGCCACCCCCGGCCCCGGGGAACCCGCGCGACCCGTCGAGACGGAGCAGCGCCCGTTCGTCGGCCGCGACGCGGAGCTGGAGCGGCTGCGGCACGCCGCCGAGGCCGCGTCCCGCCGCCGCCAGCCCACGCTCGCCCTGCTCAGTGGCGACCCGGGTGCCGGCAAGACGGCGCTGGCCGAGGCCCTGACCCGGCAACTCGCCGCCGAGGGCTGGACCACGGCGTGGGGACGCAGCCCGGAGTACGAGGGCGCCCCACCGGCGTGGCCGTGGACCCAGATCACCGACACGCTCGCCGGGACCGCCGCCGCGCCCGCCGCCGCTGCCGAGCCGGGAGGCGGCTCGGCTGACGGTTCGGCCGACCCCGCCACCGTGCGGTTCCGTCGACACCGCGCGGTGGCCTCGCTGATCGCGGCGGTCGCCGACCGGGAGCCGGTCCTGCTGGTCCTCGACGACCTTCACCGCGCCGACGGCGACACCCTGGACCTGCTGACCGCACTGCTCACCGGCCCGCAGCCGGCCAGCGGGCCGGTGCTGATCCTCGGCACCTACCGGGCCACCGAGATCAGCCCGCAGCTGACCGCCACGCTGGCCCGCGCCGCGGGGCTGGAGCCGGTCCGGGAGTATCTTGCCGGCCTGCCCGCGTCGGCGACCGGCGAGCTGGCCGGTGCCATCGTCGGGGCGGAACTGGACCAGGCCACCGCCCGGTCGATCCACCGGCGCAGCGGCGGTAACCCGTTCTTCGTCCGCGAGCTGGCCCAGCTGTACGCGAGCACGGGGCAGGCGGGGTTGGCAGCCGTGCCGCCCGGGGTACGCGACGTGATCCGGCACCGGTTGGCGCAGCTACCCGCCTCGACCCGCACCGTCCTGCGGCAGGCGGCAGTGCTCGGTCGGGACCTCGACCCGGACGTGCTGGGCGCGTTGGCCGGTGACCCGACGGCGGCGCTGGACGCCGTGGACCGCGCCCTGGCGGCCGGGTTCCTCAGCGAGCGGGAGTCCGACGGGCGGCTGCGCTTCACCCACATCCTGGTCCGCGACACGCTCTACGCCGACCTGTCAGCGCCGCGCCGCGCCGCCTGGCACGCGGCCGTCGCCGAGGTGCTGCGACAGCGGGAACCCGTTGAGCCGGCGGCCCTCGCATACCACCTGCTGCGCGCCGGCGGGCCGGTCCACGCCGCCGAGGCGTCGACGTACGCCCAGGTGGCGGCCGAGCGGGCCGAGCGGGGCGGCAACCCCCACGAGGCGGCCCGCCTGTGGGGCCAGGCGATCGACGCGTACGACAGTGCCGGCGGGGTCGAGCCGCGTGGGCGGGTGACCGCACTGCTCGGCCTGGGGCGGGCGCTGGCCGTGACGGGCCGGCTCGCCGAGGCGCGGCTACGGCGTGCCGAGGCGATCACCGTCGCCGAGTCCACCGGCGACCCCCTGCTGATCCAGGAGGCCCTGGCTGGCTTCGACGTGCCCGCCAGTTGGACGCGCAACGACGACGACCTGCTCTCCGGGCACATCGTCCGGGCCGCCGAACACGCCCTGACCGCGCTCGGCCCGATCGGCTCGGCGCAGCGCAGCCGGCTGCTGAGCACCCTCGCGCTGGAGCTGCGCGGCACCACCACCGATCGTGGCCGGCGCGCCGCCGCCGAGGCCGAGACGATCGCCCGCGACATCGGCGATCCCGCTCTGCTGGCGTTCGCGCTCAACGCCCGCTTCATGCACGCCTTCCACCGCGTCGGTCTGGCCGACGCACGGGCCCGGATCGGCGTGGAACTGGTCGAGCTGGCCGCCCGGCACCACCTGGTGACCTTCGAGGTGCTCGGCCACCTCGTCCTGGTCCAGGCCAACTGCGCGCTGGCCGACCGGCCCGCCGCCGACGCGCACGCCCTCGCCGCCGACCGCCTCGCCGAGGCGTACGAGCTGCCGTTGGTCGGTGTCTTCACCCGGTGGTACGCCGCGCTGCGGCTGGCATTGGGCGGCGACCGGGACGCCGCGGCAACCGCGTACCGTGCCGCCGCCGAACAGCTGCCCGCCGACGGTATGCCGGGCCTGGCCCAGGGCTTGCTGCCGCTCGCCCTGCTCGGCCTGCGCCTGGCCGACGCGGTCAGCGACGCCCCGCCGGCAGGTGACCCCCGGCTGGCCGCTGTACCGCGGCCGATTCCCGGGCCGGACGACGAGGACTGGGAGCGGCTGGACTGGGGCCCGCATGAGCCCTGGGTGCGGCCCCTGCTGCTCGCTGCCGCCGACGACCCCGGTGCTGCCACAGCGGCGTTGCGGGCCCTGCCGGACGGGCCGCACGATCTGCTTCGGGAGGTGCGGCTGTGCCTCACCGCGCGGGCGGCGCTGGCCGTCGGCGACCGTCCCACGATGGAACGCGTCGCCCGCGCGCTCCGCCCCGCCGCCACCGAACTGGCTGCCGGCAGCGGTGTGGTCACCGTCGGCCCGGTGGCCGCGCACCTCGCCGATCTGGCCGCTGCGCTGGGCCGCGACGAGGAAGCCGCCGAGCATCGCCGTACCGCCCGGATGCTCCTGGCGCGCGTCCGCGCCGACGACCCAACCTGAGCGCCACCGGGCGAATGCTGCCCGATGCCAGGGCCGGCAGCTCATTCACTGCACGGGCCGACGATGGTGATCATGCCCGATGCTCTTCATGGTCAGCTCAACAACGCCGAGGCGGCGCGCTACCCCACCGCCTGGCTGCCGCACCGCTCCAGGGCCCCCGTACTTCGTAGATCTTGGACAGTTTCCGTTACGGCTTAACGGCTTAACGGAAACTGTCCAAGATCTACGAACAATTGCCAAGCCGAACACCGGGCCGCGCCTGTCGCGCCGCGACGGCCGGGACCTTTGAAACACGGCCTTGGCCCATACGCGTCGGGTGACGCTCGTTGGGCCCCGATTTGCTGACCATTCTTGGTACCGAGGCGACGCGCAGCCCGGCTCTGATCACGTACAGGTCACGCTTGGCCGTGGCCAGCCCTCGCGCGTCGAGGACATACCCCGAAACCCACACCCACCCGTTGTACGGGTCAACCTCGCCGATGGACCCCAGCCGCATCACCAGCGCCCGGGCCCCCGTGAACTGCACCGAACAGTCCGGGCCGATGAACACGACGTCTCCGGCCTTCACGGCAACCAACCGATGAACCTGCGTCGGAGTACATCCGGGGGTGCCCAGCTCATGTCCTGTCCGGCGGAGGTCAGGTACAGGCTCATGTAGTAAGCCAGAGGCACACGCTCGTGTTCGGTCAGCAGTTCCGAGCGGCGTGTGACACAGGGCCACGGCTGGTCGCACCCCTCGCACAGCCAGAGCGGCAGGACCGGTGCATGCTTCGTCATCGGCTCTCTCCAGGCCAGTGACCCCGGTTGATCGGGACCTTGTGTCTGGCACGACAGGGCAGCTCGTTCCCGCACTTGCAGACGTTGCGCCACTTAAGCCATGACCACACCGGCTTATGCCTGCGCGCCAAGGTCATGGCTACTGCCGCTAGGTACTCGTTGAAGCTCACCATCGGCACATCCCAACCTACGTTACTGGGTACACTGGGCGTACCCACGATACCCCGTGTCGGCCGTTGAATCCCCCTGCGTGTTCTCTGGAATGCAGGGAGGACGACCGATGGCTGAGCCGCTGTATCAACAGATCGCAGACGACATCACGAGACAGATTGAGTCGGGCGTGTTGAAGCCTGGCGACAAACTGCCCAGCACATCTCAGCTCTGCGCGCTCTACGAGGTGAGTGAGACAGTCATCCGCTTCGTCATGATCCAACTTAAGGCTCGGGGCTTGGTGTACGGCCAGCCGGGCCGAGGGGTCTACGTCACGGCACGCGACTAGCGCCGGCCACTGAACGCGTCTGTTAGCTGGTCAAGG
Source organism: Micromonospora sp. NPDC005205 (assembly GCF_040608275.1). Taxonomy (NCBI): domain Bacteria; kingdom Bacillati; phylum Actinomycetota; class Actinomycetes; order Micromonosporales; family Micromonosporaceae; genus Micromonospora; species Micromonospora sp. NPDC005205. Next base: position 23,453 of record NZ_JBEXHV010000006.1, on the reverse strand, counting down.
CGCACGACGGAACCACGACCCATGCCGAGAAGTAGCCCGTAGCTCTTCTCTCCCGGCTCACGCCTTTTATCCCGGTGCCCGTTCTCATGCCAGACCACACGCCCCCTGCTTCGGGCTACCTGGCGACTTGCCGGTTTAGGCCGGAACCCACCGGCCGGTGCGGTCAGATGGAACCACCGGCGCGTCCACCGTCGGCCATGATCGGAGGGGGTACGCGTGGAGGCGCTCGTCCTGATCGTGGCACTCGGCGTCACCGTCCTCGTCGGCACCACCCTCGGCGGCCGGTACCGGGTCGCCCCGCCGATCCTGCTCATCGCGTTGGGTGTGCTGCTCGGGCTCACGCCGCCGCTGTCCGAGGTCACCCTGGAACCCGACCTGGTCCTGTTGATCTTCCTGCCGGCCATCCTGTACCGGGAGAGCCTCACCATCAGCCTGCGGGAGATCCGGGCCAACCTGCCGGTGATCGGGCTGCTGGCCGTGGTGCTGGTGGTGCTCACCATGGTCACCGTGTCGTTCGCCGCACAGGCGTTCGGGGTGAACCCCGCCGCCGCCTGGGTGCTCGGCGCGGTCCTCGCGCCGACCGACGCCGCGGCGGTCACCGGCCTGGCCAAGCGGCTGCCCCGGAAGCTGCTCACCACCCTGCACGCGGAGAGCCTGATCAACGACGGCACGGCGCTGGTGGTCTTCGCTGTGGCAGTGGGGCTGCTCAGCCACAGCGCCGACCCGGGTGTGCTGGGCATCGGCGAGGAGTTCGTCGGCGCCAGCGTCGGCGGTGTGGTCGCCGGCCTGCTGGTGGGGGCCGCAGTGGTGCTGATCCGCAAACGGCTCGACGATCCGTTGCGCGAGGGCGCGCTCAGCGTGCTGACCCCGTTCGGTGCCTTCCTGCTCGCCGACTCGGTGCACGCCAGCGGAGTGCTGGCGGTGGTGGTCGCCGGCCTGGTGCTTGCCTACGCCGGCCCACGGGTGATCCGCGCCCGGTCCCGGGTCCTGGCGTACGCGTTCTGGGACCTGTCCACCTTCCTGATCAACGGCGGGTTGTTCGTCCTGCTCGGCACGCAAATTCCCCGCGCGGTGCGGGGGATCACCAGCACCTCGCCCCAGCGGGCTCTGGTGATCGTGCTGGTGGTCACCCTCGTCGTGATCGGCACCCGGCTGCTCTTCGTCTACCTCACCGCACAGATCGCGAGGCTGCGGCGTCGCCGCATCATGGACCCGAGCCAGGGGCCGTCGAGCTGGCGGGTCGGAACCGTCGCGGGCTGGTCCGGCTTCCGGGGCGCGGTGTCGCTCGCCGCGGCCCTGGCCGTCCCGACGGTGATGGTCGACGGTCGACCGGTGGTCGAACGCGACCTGATCATCTTCGTCACCGCGCTGGTGATCGTGCTGATCATGCTGCTTCAGGGCACCACACTGCCGTTGGTGGTGCGCTGGGCCGGGCTCACCGGCGACCCGGAACGCGTCGACGAGGCCCGCAACGCCCGGCGGCGGGCCACCGAGGTGGGCCTGGCCGCCCTACCGCAGGTCGCCGCGGAGGTCGGTGCCCAGGACGACTCGGTGCGCCGGCTGGAGGCCGAGTACCGGCGGCATCTGGAGGACCTCAACGAGAGCGGCGGGTACACCGCCGAGGATCGCCGGTTGGAACACCGACTGCGCCTCGGCGTCCTCGCCCACAAGAGGCGGGAGGTCACCCGACTGCGCGACAACCGGAAGATCGACGACCTGGTGCTCCAGGAACTCCAGTCCGCGCTGGACAACGAGGAGATCCGGCTGCTGGGCCGCGGACCCAACGAGTGACCGAGTGCTCAGAGCACCTGGTCGAGGAACCGGCGAAGCCGCGGGTGCTCGGCCCGTTCGAAGATCGCCTCGGGTGGGCCGGCCTCCAACACCACGCCCCGGTCCATGAAGGCGACGGTGTCGGCGACCTGCCGGGCGAAGCCCATCTCGTGGGTCACCACCACCATGGTCATGCCGGCGGCGGAGAGGTCGGCCATCACCCCGAGGACGCCCTTGACCAGCTCCGGGTCGAGCGCCGACGTCGCCTCGTCGAAGAGCATCACCTCGGGGCGCAGCGCCAGCGCGCGGGCGATCGCCACCCGCTGCTGTTGGCCACCGGAGAGCTGCGCCGGCCGGGAATCCGCCTTGCCGGCCAGCCCCACCAGCTCCAACTGGGCCCGGGCCACGGCCTCCGCCTCGTCCGTGTCGAGCTTGCGCAGCCGGCGCAGCGCCAGCGTGACGTTGCGCAGCACGCTCATGTGCGGGAAGAGGTTGAACTGCTGGAACACCATGCCCACCCGCTGCCGCAGCGCGTCCGGGTCGTCGCCGAGCACGCTGCGCCCATCCAGCAGCACGTCGCCCCGGTCCGGTTCGATCAGCCGGTTGATGGTGCGCAGCAGGGTGGACTTGCCCGACCCGGACGGGCCGATGACGCAGGCCGTCGCGCCCCGCGGCACCGAGAGGTCGACGCCGCGCAGTACCCGGTTCGGCCCGAAGGCCAGGTGCACGTCGCGTACGTCGAGGCTGACCGAGGTGGTCGTTTCGGTGGTGGTCATCGCCGGTCTCCCTGGGTGGCGGTGGGCAACAGTGGCTCGTCGTCCTCGTCGTCAGGTGCGGCGGCCGGCCTGCCGTTGCGCAGCCGCCGGTCGATCCAGTTGACGACGTGCGTCAGCGGGACTGTCAACGCCAGGTAGAAAAGCCCCGCCAGCAGCAGCGCCGACTCGTTGCCGGTGGTGGCCGCGTAGTCCTGCCCGATCCGGAACAGCTCCCGCTGGCTGGCCACCAGGCCGAGGAAGTAGACCAGGCTGGAGTCCTTGATCAGCGCGATGAGCTGGTTCACCCAGGCCGGCAGCACCCGCCGGATGCCCTGCGGAATGATCACCAGCCGCATTGCGTCGCCCCAGGAGAAGCCGAGCGCCCGCGCGCCCTCCAACTGGGCGGCCTCCACCGACTGGATGCCCGAGCGGAAGATCTCCCCGATGTACGCGGCGGCGATGAGCGACAGCGCCAGAATGCCCAACGGGTAGGGATCCGGCCCCCAGACCTGCATGCCCAGCGGGGCCAGCCCGACCCCGATCAGCAGGATCGTCGCCGCGGCCGGCAGCCCCCGGAACACGTCGGTGTAGACCCGCGCCGGCCAGCGCAGCCAGCGGCTGCGGGAGATCCCGGCAACGGCCAGCAACAGGCCCAGCACCGAGCCGAGCAGGGCGGCGGAGACCGCCAGGATCAGCGTGTTGGGCAACCCGACGGTCAGCATCTCGGGCAGCGCCTCGCGCATCGCGTCCCAGTCGAAGAAGGTCTCCCACAGGGTGCTCAACGGATCCATCGGTTGCTCCTCCTACCGCCCCGCTCGCTCGTCACCGGTTCAGGACGCGGCCGACGCGGACGCCGACGGCGCGACCTTGACCGCGCCGCTGCCCGGGGCGAAGTCCGCCGGGATCGGACGGCCCGGGTAGTACTGGGCCTGCAACCGGGTCCAGGTGCCGTCGGCGATGACCTCGTCGAGGGCCTTGTTCAGCGCCTCGCGCAGCTTGTCGTTCCCCTTGGCCACCGCGTACGCGGTCGGTGCCGGGCTGAGCTGCTTGGCCGCCACGGTGATCTTGCCCTTGCTGTCGGCGGCCGACTTCTCACCGATCTCCGCCGGGGCGATCCAGGCGTCGGCGGTGCCCGCCTTGAGCTGGTTGATCGCGCCGTTGTAGTCCGGCACCCGCACCGGGTTGAGCTGCTTGCCGGTGGCGTAGTCGTCCTGGACGGTGCCCTGCACCACCACGACCCGCTTGCCCGCGAGCTGGTCGAAGCTGGTGATCGGCGAGCCGGCCGGGACGTCCAGGCCGAAGTAGCCGAAGTCGTAGCCGTTGCCGAAGTCGACAGTCTTCTTGCGGGCCTCGGTGATGGTGATCGAGGAGCTGCCGACGTCGAACTTGCGGTTGTTGACCTGGCTGAGCAGCGCGGAGAAGTCGGTGCCGACGAACTCGACAGTGAGACCGAGCTTGCCGGCCACGGCGGTCAGCAGGTCGTTGTCGAAGCCGGTGAACTTGCCGTCCTCGAGGTACACGTTCGGCGGGGCGTCGGTCAGCGTTCCGGCGCGCAGCACGCCCGACTGGGCCAGGCCGTACGGGTTGGCGTCGGCGTCGGAGGAGCTGTCGTCTCCGCAGGCGGTGAGGGCGGTGGCGGCAAGGATCGTGACAGCGCCCAGGGCGGCGGCGTGGGTCAGGGCAGGAAGAAATCGCACTGGTGTCTCCGAAGGGTGGTGTCTCGGCGCGCACGGACGTGCGCCACCGACGGCGCGCCCGATGGGCGTACCGGTGGGAAAGGAGCTCGGGAAGGGGGTGCTAGAGCGCGGTGCCGCGACGACAGGCGGCGCTGCACATTCGCATCATGTCCACGTGCCGTCGCCGGATCAGTGCGGGCGAGGGTCGACCGGTGCGGGAGTCCGCGACGTCGGTCGGTGGGGTGGTGCTGAGGATGATGCGCATGGTTCTCCCGGGTCTGTGCTGACCTGGGTGCCAGGCCACGCTTGCACCGACGTCCTGCCGGTGCCTGGTCTTCACCCGGGGCACCCCACCGCGGAGGAGGGTTGCCGGCCAGCGAGCCGGGGCTTCGCGCTGGCGCTCATGACCTACGCCGAGGCTAGCAGCAGGAACGGGTGGATCGTCCAGTCGGTATGACCACGCTCACTGTGCGCGACGGACTGCCGGCTCGCAGGTCAGCCGGCATGCACGTGCGGTCGACGGTGCGGGTCGGGCTCCTGGCGGCGCAGGATCTCCCGGGTCACCGAGGCGATGGCGCCCTGCCCGAACGCCAGGTAGCGCAGGAAGTTGCGGGTCGGGCCACCCTCGGACCACTGGAAGTAGATGTGAGGGCGTCGACGGCTGCGGTCGCGGATCTCCAGCAACAGGGCGGCGAGCGCGGTGGGCACCGACGAGCTGGCCAGCCTGAGCACCGGGAAGCGGCCGTCGACCATCCCGCCGCTGACCAGCAGCTCGGTCTCGAAGTCGGACGGGTCGGTGACAGTGACCTCGACGAAGATGACGTCGCTGTCGTCGGGAAATTCGTTGTCCGCCATGGTCTGCGCCAGCTTGGCGCGGTACTCCGCCTCGTCGCGCCGGTCGGGTTCGTGCGCGATGAGGCGGATCCGTCGTCCGGCGCGTTCGTCGATCATCCGGGCGGCGGTGTCGTCCAGCTCGACGTGGTCGACGCGCAGCTCGTAGGCCCGCATCAGCCGGGACAGCACCGACACCAGGACGATCCCGCCGATGAAACAGGCCGCGATCTTGACGCCGTCCGGGCGTTCCACCACGTTCGCCGACGTGGTGTAGACGAAGATCACCGTGATGACGCCGAACGCGATGGTGCGGCCGCGCTGACGCTGCCGGCGCGCCGCGAGCGTCACCGCCGTCGCGGCCGAGGTGATCAACACCAGGACCCCGGTGGCGTACGCGCCGCCCTGCGCGTCCACGCTGGCCTCGAAGACGATCGTGATCAGAAACGCCACGGCGGTGAAGACCAGCACCAGCGGCCGGACGGCTCGCGCCCAGGTCGGCGCCATGCCGTAACGGGGCAGGTAGCGCGGCACGAGGTTGAGCAGACCAGCCATCGCCGATGCCCCGGCGAACCAGAGGATTCCGATCGTGGACAGGTCGTAGATGGTGCCGAACACCTCGCCGAGGTGGGCGTGCGCCAGGTAGGCCAACGCGCGCCCGTTCGCCGGTCCACCCGGCCGGAAGGCCTCCGGCGGGATGAGCACCGTGGTCGTCACGCTGCTGGTGATCAGGAAGACGCTCATGATCACCGCTGCGGTGGTGAGCAGCCGGCGCGCGCCTCGGATCCGGCCCAGCGGGCGTGCCTCCGAGTCCTGCCGGTCACCCCGTACGCTCGGCATGACCGCCACCCCGGTCTCGAAGCCGGACAGACCCAACGCCAGTTTCGGAAAGACCAACAGCGACAGCCCGACCACCAGCCACGGATCGCCGTGCCCGGTGGTCAGCATCGTGGTCCAGTCGCCGACCGCGCTCGGATGCATGGCCACCCGCCACAGCGCATCGGCCACCACCACCGCGTTCAGCGTCAGGTAGACCGCGACCAGGACGACGGCGATCCCGATGGCCTCGGTGAATCCCTTGAGGAACACCGCGCCCAACAGCGACACCAGCAGCAGCGTGACAAGTACCTCGTGACCCTTGAGCCCGCTCGGCCAGAACGGGTTCTCGTCGATGTGCGCCGTCGCGTCGGCGGCCGAGAGGGTGATGGTGATGATGAAGTCGGTGGCCACGAAACCGAGCAGCACCAGCACCAGCAACTTGCCCGGCCAGTAGCTCAGCAGGCGTACCAGCATCGCGATGGAGCCCTCGCCGTGTGGGCTCTCCACCGCCACCCGCCGGTAGACCGGCAGCGCCCCCAGCAGGGTCACCAGCACCAGCACCAGGGTCGCCACCGGTGAGAGCGCCCCGGCGGCCAGCGCCGCGATGCCCGGCTGATAACCCAGCGTGGAGAAGTAGTCGACCCCGGTCAGGCACATCACCTTCCACCACGGGTGGTGCCGGTGCTCCGGCGGGCGCCCGTGCGGCCCCGGGTGCTGCACGGCCTGGTCCGAGCCGGCATCGAGCAGCCACCCCCGCAACCGGCCGGTGCGTCTGTCGACCTTCACCGGCGCGTCCCCCGTCATCCCGCCCACGGTCACCGTGAGTATCCGCCCGACGGGCCGGCCCCGTCCGCCGGTGCGCGGAACCCAACCGACGCCACTGCGGGTTTCAGGGCCCAGGACAGCGGGGAAGCAGCGCCCCGGGCTGGTCGGGACGGCACCGGGGGAGGGGACAGGGCATGGTCGGCGGCCGTCGCTTCCGCCCGGGTGGGGGCTTCGGCCGCCAACTCGACGAGTAAGAGACGAGGGTCGGTGTGCCGCCGCCCACGGAGTCACCCGCCGCCACGTCCCACGGCGGCCTGGTGGACAGTGCGGTCTACATCCGGGGGCACCGGTTCGCCTCGCCGTCCGGCCTCGCCGAGACGTACCGCTGCCTCCAGGAGCAGGACGGCGCGATGGCCTGGATCGGGTTGTACCGGCCCGACATCGAGCAGATCACCTCGCTGGCCCGGGAGTTTCGGCTGCACGACCTGGCAGTCGAGGACGCGATCAACGCCCACCAGCGGCCCAAGCTGGAGCGCTACGGGCACACCCTGTTCGTGGTGCTGCGCGCCGCCCGCTACGACGACCTCCGGGAGGAGGTCGAGTTCTCCGAGCTGCACCTGTTCATCGGCCCGGGGTTCGTGGTCACCGTCCGGCACGGTGAGGCGCCCGACCTGGCCGCGGTGCGGCGGCGGCTGGAGACCGAGGCGCAGATGCTCGCCCGGGGGCCGGAGGCGGTCCTGTACGCGATCCTCGACCAGGTCGTCGACGGGTACGCGCCGGTGGTGGCCGGACTGGAGAACGACATCGACGAGATCGAGACCCAGGTGTTCGGTGGCGACCCGAACGCCAGCCGCCGCATCTACGGGCTCAGCCGCGAGGTCATCCAGTTCCAGCGGGCTGCCCGCCCGCTGCTCAGCGTGCTCGACGCGTTGGCCGACGGCGCCGCCAGCGCCGACGAGGAGCTGCGCCGCTACCTGCGCGACGTGACCGACCACCTGACCCAGGTGGTGGAGCGGGTGGACGGTTTCCGGCACCTGTTGCAGAACATCCTCACCGTCAACGCCACCCTCGTCTCGCAGCAGCAGAATGAGGAGATGCGCAGCCTCACCGCGGCCAGCTACAGCCAGAACGAGGAGCTGAAGAAGGTCTCCTCCTGGGCGGCGATCCTCTTCGCTCCCACGCTCATCGGCACCGTGTACGGCATGAACTTCGTCCACATGCCGGAGCTGAACTGGCGCTTCGGTTACCTCTTCGCGCTGCTGTTGATGCTGCTGGTCTGCGGCACCCTCTATGTGATCTTCAAGCGGCGCGGCTGGCTCTGACCCGCGCGGCCGGGATTCACTCGATGCCGCGCAGGATGTGCCGTTCTTCCTCGACGTCGTCGTCGCCGGCACTGATCCGGCCGAGCAGTACGGCGGCCGCCCAGATCGTCAGTGGCGTGGCCGCCCCGGTCATTCCCCCGCCGGTCCGGTCGTCCCGGGTCTGGCTCCGCTCCGTGCGCGGTGGCCTGCGCTGAGCCTGCATGGGCCCTGCCTCTCCTCGTCGAAGCCGCCGTGGGAGGCGCGGGGTGACCCCGCGCCACACCGGCCGGGCGGACCACCTGTGAGCAGCCCACCACCGGTACGACAGCCACTCGAACCTTCCCACGCCCGGCCGCATCCGCACCGCTTGTTTTCGGGTTTCCGACTGGCGCCCGCCAAACCGGACATTACGCCTCGACGGTCGAGGTGCGGTCACGGCAGCGGGTGGGCGATTCCTCGCGCGTGGTCGGTGAGCGCCGCGCCGACCACTGTCGCGCTCAGCGGCAACACCTCCAGACAGCGGCGCACCGCGGCGGCCATCAGCGTGTTCGGCACTCGCATGGAGAGCGTGCAGTGCGGCACCCACCGCCCCGGCCGGTAGTGCTCGGCGAGGGCGATGCCGGCGGCGGCGAGCCGGTCGTGCACCAGCCGGTGGTGCGCCAGCAACTCCGGGGTGGGTGCCGGCCCGAGCCAGAGCACCCGACCGACGAACTGGCCGGCATGCTGGAAGTCGAGCCGCAGCGGGGCGGCCACCACCGTCCCCTGTAGCGCCTCGGCAACCTGCTCCCTGTCGAAGCGGGGCGCCACCATGAGCGAGACGTGCGGACGGTGGCGCTGCTCCAGCAGCGAGCGCATGCTCTGCACCCCCTCGGCCTCCAGCGCGTCCCAGAGCACCCGGATCCGGCGGGTGGCGTCCGGGTCCAGGTACAACTCCACCGCGGCGACCATTCGATCACCGTAGCGGCCGAGGTTTGCGCGCCCTGGGTTGGCGGTACCTGTTCGGAAACCGACCTGGAAGGCGTACCCGTGGACGTGAGTGACCTGCTGACCGAGGCGTACGACAGGCTGCCCGAACTCGTCCGCGCGGCGGTCGACGGCCTCAGTCCCGAGCAACTGCGCCACCAGCCCGGGCCGGGCGCCAACTCGGTCGGCTGGCTGGTCTGGCACCTCACCCGGGTGCAGGACCACCACGTCGCCGACCTGCTCGACGCCGAGCAGATCTGGGTCAGCGGCGACTGGGCGGGTCGGTTCGGGCTCGCCGCCGACCCCGACAACACCGGCTACGGGCACTCGCCCGCTCAGGTCGCCGCCGTGCGGCCGGAGAGCGCGCAGGCGCTGATCGACTACTACCAGGCGGTCGCGGCGCGTACCGGAAGCCTGCTGGCCGGATTGGGCCCGGCGGACCTGGACCGCGTGGTCGACGAGGGGTGGGACCCGCCGGTCACCCTCGGCGTCCGGTTGGTCAGCATCGTCGACGACGACCTGCAACATGTGGGCCAGGCCGCCTACGTGCGCGGCCTCATCCAGGCCGACTGACGCGTCCCTCACCCGTTGCGGGTGAGCCGGCATCACCCCGACGCGGGTGATCCTGCGGGGAACCGTGGGGAGGGGACCCGATGGGCGCGACGGCGGAGCAGTACCTGCGACAGCTGGACACCGGTCGGCGGCCCGACCTGCCGGAGACCACAGCGGGAACGCTGCGGCTGGACGTCCGCGACGACGGCAGCACCGATCACTGGTACCTCACAATCGCCGACCAGCAGGTTCAGGTGGCACGGTCGGCCGACGACGCCGACCTGGTCGTCAGCGCGGACCGGCGGGTGTTCGACCGGATGGTCAACGGTGAGCTGCATCCCGGCGCGGCCATGCTGAGCAACGAACTGACCATGCAGGGCGAGATGCGCCTGCTGCTGGTGCTGCGGCGAATCTTCGCGGGGCCGGCCGACGCCCGCCACCCTCGGGAGCTGGGTCGGGCCGCCCTGGCGGGCCGGACCACGACGGGCGCTCGGGAGGTTCGGTCGTGAAGCAGGAACTGCTGCACGTGATCGCCGGAAACGTGTTCGCGATCAGCGACGCCCAGGGCGACATCGAACCCGACCCGCAGGCCCCTGTCGGTGTTTTCGCGTACGACACCCGTTTCCTGTCCCACTGGGTGCTCACGATCGACGGTGAACGGATCAACGCGTTGTCCCGCGACGACATGACGTACTTCGAGACTCGGTTCGTCCTGGTCCCCGGTACTTCGAGCCACTACGTCGACGCCGACGTCTCGATCATTCGGTACCGCTCGGTGCACGACTGCATGCACGAGAACATCACGGTGCTCAACCACTCGCCGGAGCCGGCCGACTTCACGATACGAGTGGAGATGGGCAGCGACTTCACCGACATCGCCGAGATCGGGCACCTCCGGCGGCGGGCCGTCGAGATCACCCCGGACTCGGCCAACCGCCAGCTCGTCCTGCGCTACCAACGGCAGCGGTTCGTGCGTCAGACCACAGTGCGGAGCACCGCTCCGGCCGAGGTGGACGAGGGGGGAATGACGTTCCGGATCCGGGTCGCCCCGGAAGGCACGTGGGAGACCGACCTGCACATCGCCATGAACATGGGCGGCGAAGGCGGCCAGGACGTACGCGCCTCCCTGGAGTCGCACCAGCGGGCTGTGCGGGTGGGGATGCGGGAGGACCTGGCCGACTGGATGGACGCCGCCCCGACGCTGACCGCCGAACGCGACGGCCTGGAGGCGATGTACTCCGGTGCCCTGGCGGACCTGGCGGCACTGCGGTACAAACCGTGGTCGTCCCCCGATCGGGTGCCGATCGGGGGTCTGCCGTGGGCGATGTGGCTGTGCGGGCGCCAGAGCATGATGACGTGCCTGCAGACGGTGGCGTTCACTCCCGAGTTGACCCCCGCGACGCTGCGGATGCTGGCGTTCCTGCAGGGGGCCCAACTCGACGACGACCTGGACGAGGAGCCGGGCAAGATCCTGGCCCACCTGCGCTACGGCGAGTCCGGCGCCTTCGGCGACCAGGCGAACGCGCTGTACTACGGATCGGCGGACACCAGCCCGCTCTTCGTGGTGCTGCTCGACGAGTACGAGCGGTGGTCCGGCGACGCGGATCTGGTACGCGAGTTGCGCCACCCGGCCCGGATGGCGCTGGACTGGATCGACGAGTACGGCGACCTGACCGGAGACGGCTATGTGCGCTACCAGCGTCGAAACGAGCGCCACGGCGCCGTCAACCAGTGCTGGAAGGACTCCCCGGACTCGATCACCAGCGCCGACGACAGGCAACCCGCATTTCCCCGCGCCACCTGCGAGTTGCAGGGCTACGCGTACGACGCGAAGAGGCGGGGCGCCCGGCTGGCCCGGAAGTTCTGGGACGACCCCGCGTACGCCGACCGGCTGGAGCGGGAGGCCGCGGCGCTGAAGGACCGCTTCAACCGGGATTGGTGGCTGCCCCACCGGGACTACTACGCGTTGGCGCTCGACCCGTACGGTGAGCCGGTCGACGCGTTGGCCTCCAACATCGGGCATCTGCTCTGGAGCGGGATTGTCCCGGACGACCGCGCGGGGAGGGTCGCCGAGCACCTGGTCGGACCGCGCTTGTTCAGTGGTTGGGGGGTGCGCACCTTCGCCACCGGGCAGCGCCCGTACAACCCGGTGGGCGCCCACCTGGGGGCGGTGTGGCCGGCGGACAACGCCCTGATCGCCGCGGGTCTGCGCCGTTACGGCTGCGACACGCACGCGGCAACGATCGCGGGCGGCATCTTCGACCTGGCGCAGACTCTCGGCGGCGCGGTGCCGGAGGCGATCGCCGGGCACGAGCGCAGCCTGACGAAGTATCCGGTGCAGTTGCCGGGGGCCGCGCGCCCGCAGTCGTGGTCGTCCGGGGCACTGCTGATGCTGTTGAGCACCACCCTGGGGTTGCGACCCACCGGCGACAACCTGCTGGTGAACCCGGCTGTGCCCGAGGGGTTCGGTCGGCTGGAGCTGCTGGACATCCCGGGCCGCTGGGGCCACTCCGACGCCTACGCCAGGGACCGCACCACCGAGGTTCGGGCACGCACCCGACTCCGCTGAGGCTTGTTGTTCGGCGACCACCGCGCGGCCCGCCCGCGCGTGTCGGGTCAGCCCATCGTCTTGGCGCCGTCGATCGACTCCCGCAGGATGTCGGCGTGCCCGGCGTGCTGGGCCGTCTCGGCGATCAGGTGCAGCAGCACCCGCCGGACCGTCCAACTCGCTCCCGGCTCGAACCAGGGCGCCTGCGGCAGCGGGTGCGCCGCGTCCAGGTCGAGGGTGGCGGTCAACTCGTCGGTCCGGGCGGCCACCTCCTGGAAGCGCTCGACCAGCCCGGCGAGGGTCTCGCCCGGCAGCATCTGGAACTGACCGACCCAGTCGACCTCCTCGCGGTTCATCGCCTCCGCGCCACCGGCGGCGAAGAGCATCCACCGGTGCTCGACGCCGGACACGTGCTTGATGAGGCCGCCGAGGCAAAGCCCGCTGACGGTGGGGCGGCTGGCCGCCTGCTCGTCGGTGAGCCCGTCGACCGTCCGCAGGAGGAAACCGCGGTGCGTGTGGAGTGTCTGCAGGAGATCGGCGCGCTCACCGGTGAGCCGCTCAGTGCTGGTCATGCCGCCACCCTTCGTTGATGTCCACCCGGTGCCACCGTAGGGCGAGGCACCGACACTTCCCGGGCACGACACCTCCTCGACCGGAGACCCGCCAGCGGTTGCCGATCCGCGCCGGTGGCGGTCCACTGAATGACATGGGTGTGATTAAGGTGGGCACGTCGTCCTGGGCGGACCAGTCCCTGCTGCGTTCCGGGTGGTACCCACGCTCGGCCAGCACGCCGGCCCGTCGCCTGGGCTTCTACGCCAGCCAGTTCCCGATGGTCGAGGTGGACACGTCCTACTACGCCATCCCGGTGCCGGAGACGACCCAGGGCTGGGTGGACGCCACGCCGGACGACTTCACCTTCGACGTCAAGGCGTTCAGCCTCTTCACCGGTCACCCGACACCGGTCGCCGTGCTGCCGCGGGACCTGCGACCGGCCGGCGGCCCGAGCCGGATCCGTCGGCGAGACCTGCCGGAGCCGGCGTACGACGAGCTGTGGGCCCGGTTCCGCGCGGCCCTCGACCCGATCGCGGCGGCCGGCAAGCTCGGTGTGGTGATGTTGCAGTTTCCGCCGTGGCTGGTGCGCAGCCCCGCTGCCGAACGCCGGATCGTCGAGCTGGCGCAGCGCTGCCGCCCGTGGCGCGTCGGTGTGGAGCTGCGGCACGGCTCCTGGTTGGACGACGACGCGACGGCGGACACTCTGGACCTGTTACGCGCCCACGACCTGTCAGTGGTCTGCGTCGACATGCCACAGGGGCACCCGTCGTCGGTGCCGCCGATCCTGACCATGACAGCGGAGCCGGCGATCGTCCGGTTCCACGGTCACAGCGACGCCTGGCGCGACGGAGACAAGCAGGAGAAGTTCCGGTACGCGTACGCCGAGGACGAGCTCCGACACTGGGCCGGGCTGTTGGCCGAGTTCGCCGACCTCTCCGACGAGCTGCACGTGCTGTTCAACAACTGCTGCGCCGGGCAGGCCCAGCGCGACGCCACCCGGCTGGCGCAACTGCTCGCCGAGACGATGCTCGTCGAACAGGCCGTCCCGGCGACCGGCTGACCTCCGCACCGGTCACCCGGCCCGACGCCGGTCCGCTCAGGACCGCCGCCCCCGGCTGCGCAGGGCGTCCTGGGTCGACTCGCCGATGTCCGCGTCGTCGGGGAAGCTCCTGCCGCTGGGGGCGGGATCGGGTGGGGCACCGGGTCCGGCCATCGTCGTACGGGTCGGCTCGACCGAGCCGAAGCCGTGTCGTCCCGCCGGGTCCGAGCGGCCCACCGGGGCACCCGCGCGTCGCTCTCCGCGCCGTCCCTCGGGCACCGCGGTCTCCTCGCTGCCCTCGTCCATCGGTGAGTCGTCGCCAGTGCCCCAGGGCGCGTCGGCGTCGAAGTCGTCGCCGGTGCCCCACGGCCTGGTCGCCTCCGGCTCCAGCCGGTCGTTGTTCCCGCTGCGTCCCTCGTGCGCCGTCATGGCCACCCCGCTCGTCGGTCCGCCGCTACGGCGGACGATGTGCCGTCCTCGGGCCGGGACCGCCCGCCCGAGCGCGGCGTACGACATGTCGCCGGCACGCTCGCCGCCCGCGTGGGACCCGTCATCGCTCCGGTGCGCGCGCAGGCCGGTCAGCGCCCCGCCGTCGAGGTGGCGGCGGGACGCCAACCGGCCTGCCGTTCAGCGTCCGGCCATCGCCATCGGCCGCTTGCCGTTGCTCATTCCCGCCATCTTGATCATGCTTTTCGAGGCGCCCTTCATCCCACCGGCGCGACCGAGCATCCCGCGGAGTACCTGCCCGGGCTTCTGCTGCTCACCCATGTACGCGGTGACCACGACCAGGGTCCCGGTCAGCGCCGGAATGGCCCACTGGAGCAGCTTCATCTGCCGCTGCGACGAGGCCACACTTGCCGGTGTCTGGTGGTTCGGTTCGGTGGCACCGCTCACCGACGGACCACCCGCCTTCTCCAGCCGCATGCCGACCAACCGGCTGTAACCGGTGACCGCCAGCGCGCCGATGGTCAAGGCGGTCTTGATGGCGCTGGCCCGGGCGACGCCGGACTGGGCCGCCACCCGTGGGCTCTCGGTCACCAGCTCGCCGACGGCCCCGGCCAGGTGGGCGCCGATCGCGGCCGCGTTGACCGGTGTCCACTTGGACCATCCGGCCGAGGCGACCGGGAGCCGCTGGGTCGAGTCGCTGATTTTCGCCGCTGCGCCGTTGACGCCGAAGGCACCCATGAGGGAGCCGCCAAACCAGGCCGCCAGGCCCAGATCGTGCATCGAGCGCAGTGCGGTATGCCGTTCGGACATGTGATCCCCTTCCGCCGTGTCGGGCGGTGCGGCTTACCCGCCGGTCGAGCGGCTAACCCCGCCCCGGGCGGGCCGATCACCGCCGTGGCGGGCCGCTACCGGACATCAGCGGCGTCGGCGGGTCTACCTGCCCCGGGCAGGAGTCGTTCGCCCGGCGGCGGGTAGATCCCGAGCGACGCCGACGAGAGGGGAACGCCATGTCGCAGCCGGACGAGAGCCGGGAGAAGACCCCCAAAACAGACGCGGTGCTCATGCACCCCGACAACGACCCACACCGGAACACCGCAGAGGTCCCACCCCGCAAGGAGCACGCCGAGATCCAGGTGGAACGGGACGGGAAACTCGTGCCGCTGGATCAGGACGAGTGAGCCGACCGGCCGGTACGGCTCAGCGGGGCGGCAGGTCGCCGACGAAACCGGCGATCCGCCGCGCCAGCGGGGCGCCCGCGCGGACCCAGGTGAAGTGGTCCAGTGTCGCCCCGGCCTGCGCCACTGTGTAGCGCTCCCGGGTGACCGGCGCGTCGACGAGCTTCGCGCACAGGTGGTCCATTGTCTCGTGCGGGGTGTACTGGTCGTCGTCCACACTGACGGCCAGCACCGGGGTCCGCACCGCGCGGACCGCCGCCTCGGTGTCAGTACCGTCGAGCCTGGGGAAACGGCCGCTCCGCGCCGTGTACGCCCAGTCACGGACCACGCCGCGCGCCTGCCGGCCGCCGAAGCCCCAGCCTGGCCAGACCCCGAGCAGCGCCGCCGTCGCGGCGATCCCCTGGGTGAGAGGCAGCACGCCGAGGCCTCGCCGGCCCGGGTAGGTCCGCCAGTACGGGATGCCGACCGCGATGAGCGCCAGGCCGTCCACCTCGTCGGTCCCGTGCAGGGCGAGATGCAGCAGGCTGGCCTGCCCGCCGAGTGAGTGCCCGAGGAGCAGTCGGGTGCGCCCGTCCAGTCGCGGCTTGAGAGCGGCCAGGACGGCGCCGACGTCGTTGGCCAGCTCGGCGTAACCGTGCCGGTCCGCCCGACTCGGCGTGGGCGTGCTCGCCCCGGTACCGCGCAGGTCGGCCACGACCACGGCGAGCCCGGCGGCGCGCAGCTCGGCGGCGAAGGGGCGGTAGTACCGGGCCCGGACCCCCATCGCCGGCCAGATCACCACCACCGGCGCGCCGGTCACCCCGGGCGGCTCCGGATAGACCTGCACACCCAGCCGGCCACCGTCGACGTCGACGAACTCCTGCGCGTATTCCGGGTCCCCGTTCATTGACCCAGCCTACGGCCTGACGTTACCGGCGGGTAGTAGCCGGCCGTGCGGCCCACGACAGCGACGGGCAGACGTGCCGCGCGCTCGCTGGACGCGACGGAGGGCCCCGCCGATCGGCGGAGCCCTCCGAAGGACACTGTGGTCAGGAGACCGAGATCGCCCCGTTGCTGGCCCGGACGCAGGCCACCGCTCGGGCGCTGGTGGAGGCCGCGCCGCTCAGGCACTGGCCGAGCACCTGGTGCCCGGTGGCGTTCGGGTGCCACGACTCCTGGCAGGTCTGGAAGTAGCTGACGCAGGTGTTGGCGATGCGCTGGATGGCGATCTTGTCCTTGCCGGCGAGGCTGGTGACGAAGGTGCCGGTCGCGCCGTCCTGGAGCCGGATCGGGGTGGCCAGCGAGCCACTCGGGCTGCTGGTCTGCTCGCAGAGCCGGGCACCGTTGAAGGCCTGCTGCACGTTGAGGTACACCAGGTCGTCGGCGGGGAACTCGGCGGCCAGAGTGTTCCGGGTGGACTGCACGATGCCGCCCAGACCCTGGGAGAAGCGGTGCCCCGGCGCCAGGCTGGCCCGGTGGATCGGGCAACCGGCCGCGTACCGCTCGGCACCCAGGTCACGGAACTTGTCCCGGGTGTCGTCCCGGCTGTCCTCCTCGTGGAACTGCTGGTTCAGGTCCAGCGGCAGCGGGTTCGTGTAGTCCTGGAACACCACCCGGTGCTGCCCGTCCGCGTCCACCTGGTCGAGGGTGGTCAGGATCTGGCGTACGGCTGCGGTGGTCTCCGCGGTCGCGGCGCTGAGCTGCGCGGCGGTGGCCAGGTCGGCGTCGCTGCACGGCTTCTGCTCCACCGGCCCGTTCAGGTACGCCCAGAACTCCCACCAGCCGGTCCAGGCGTCGGCGATGAACCGGTTGGCGCACTTCTCCGCGACGCTGCCGAAGGTGAACGAGCTGTTGTTGGAGCCGAGGCCGATCAGCACCAGGTCGATGTCCTGGGTCTGCGCGACGGCGCGCAACTGGCTCAGCTGCGAGGCCACGGTACGACCGTTGGTCCGCGCCTGGGAGGCGTTGGCGATGTCGTGCGGCTGGCCACCGGAGCAGGCCAGGTTGAACCGGTTCTGGATGCCCGGCAGGTTGGCCTGGTTGAGCGAGGCGTTCGCCGAACGGTGGCAGAAGAACGCGTTGTTGTTCGCCGCCGTCCAACCGGGGAAGCCCTGGCTGACTCCGTTGACGTCGACGACCGGGGTGTACGCCCCGGCACCCTCACCACTGATGAAGCTGTCCCCGAGTGCCACCGCCGCGGTGGGCAGCGCGGCAGCCGCGGGTGCGGGCAGCGCGACGGCGGTCGACAACGCGGCCATGGCGATCGTTAGTCCCGCGGCGAGCGCGGTACGCCGGAACCTGGGCATGGGGCCCCCAACCATCGAAAGATGAAAGATTCTCTGAGAGCGCGATCAGATCACCCCGGCGCGACAGGCGTCAATGGCCCGTAACAGATTCGTTCGACGAAAGACACTGGCGCGTAGGCATGACCCGCTATCGCGTCGAGTTGGCCCCGCGCCGCCGGTGGCGGTGTCTCCGCGTGGTTTCATGATCACCCGAACGCTGTTCGTTGGCTCACGTCCGGACGGCCACGCGCGGCGGGTCGCGTAGGTCCTCCGGTGGTTGTCCTAGCCTCGGGCTAGGCTCGCTGCGGCGCGCCACGCCGGCTGATGTCGCCGGTGACAGGCAGCACACCGCCGAGACCGGGGAGTACGACCAGTTGACCGCAGAGCCAGACACCCTGTACGGGGCCGATGACCTCACCCACCTTGAGGGGCTGGACGCTGTCCGCAAGCGGCCCGGCATGTACATCGGTTCCACCGACAGCCGTGGCGTGGGTCACCTCGTCAACGAGATCCTCGACAACTCCACCGACGAGGGTGTCGCCGGTCACGCCAGCCACGTCGAGGTGATCCTTCACGCCGACGGCTCGGTGCAGGTCGACGACGACGGCCGGGGCATCCCCACCGACGTGCACGCCAAGTCCGGCATCTCCGGCGTCGAGCTCGTGCTGACCCGGTTGCACGCCGGCGGCAAGTTCGGCGGCTCCGGCTACAAGACCTCCGGAGGTCTGCACGGCGTCGGCGCGTCGGCCGTCAACGCGCTGTCCCGTCGCTTCGACGTGACCGTCCGCCGGGCCGGCAAGATCCACGCGATGTCGTTCCGACACGGCGTCCCGGGCATCTTCGACGGCGACGGGCCGGACGCCCCCTTCACCGCCGGCCCCGGGCTCCAGGTGGCCGGGGCCATGAAGCGCGGCCAGCGCACCGGCACCTCGATCCGCTGGTGGCACGACGCCCGCTACTTCGAGACCGGCGCCGCGCTCGACGTCGACGCCGTCCGGATGAAGCTGCGCAACACCGCTTTCCTGGTCCCCGGCGTGACCTACCTGCTCCGCGACCTGACCGGTGAGGCGCCCGCCGAGGAGCGGTTCCACTACCCCAACGGGCTCAGCGACATGGTGGAGTTCCTCGCCCCGGCCGGCGACCGGCCGGTCTCCGGCACCCTGCTGGTCAACGGCGAGGGCACCTACCGGGAGAACGCCGCCGACGCCAACGGCGTCATGCAGTCCAACGTGCAGCGGCGCGCCGAGGTCGAGGTGGCGTTCCGGTGGGGCACCGGTTACGAGCGCACCGTCGAGTGCTTCACCAACACCATCCGTAACGCGCACGGTGGCACCCACCGCAAGGGTTTCGAGCGGGCCCTCGTCCGCGCGCTCGCCGACGCGATCCGCAACACCCGCGGTCTGCTCAAGGCCAAGGAGGAGCCGCCCACCCTGGACGACGTCCTGGAGGGGATGACGGCGGTGGTGCACGTGCGGATCCCGGAGCCGCAGTTCACCTCGCAGACCAAGGACGAGCTTTCCACCACCGGCATCACCAAGGTTCTCCAGTCCCTGGTCGACGCGCACATCAAGGCATGGCTGGAGGACCGGCGCACCAAGGCCGAGGCGCGCACCGTCCTGCAGAAGATCGTCGACGCCGCCCGGGTGCGGCTCACCCAGAAGCAGCAGAAGGACGCCGCCCGGCGCAAGACCGCCCTGGAGGGCGCGTCCATGCCGCCGAAGCTCGTCGACTGCCGGGCCACCGGCATCGATCGCAGCGAGCTGTTCATCGTCGAGGGTGACAGCGCCCTGGGCACGAGCCGGATGGCCCGTTCCTCGGAATACCAGGCGCTGCTGCCGATCCGCGGCAAGATCCTCAACGTGCAGAAGGCCAATCTCCAGCAGGTTCTGGACAATGCCGAGTGCGCGGCCATCGTGCAGGTCCTCGGCGCAGGCTCGGGGCGCACCTTCGACCTGTCCGCGCTGCGCTACGGCCGTGTGCTGATCATGGCCGACGCCGACGTGGACGGCGCCCACATCCGTACGCTGCTGATCACTCTGTTCGCCCGGTACATGCGACCGCTGATCGAGGCCGGTCGGCTCTACGCGGCGATGCCACCCCTGCACAAGATCACCACCAAGGGGCGCAGTCCGCAGACGGTCTACACCTACACCCAGGCCGAGATGGAGGCGACGGTCCGCAAGCTGGAGAAGGCCGGCAAGCAGATCGTCACGCCCATCCCGCGGTTCAAGGGCCTCGGTGAGATGGACGCCGACGAGTTGTGGGACACCACGATGAACCCGGCCACCCGGGCCGTCCGCCGGATCACCCTCGACGACGTCGACGCCGCCGAACGCATCCTCGAACTGCTGATGGGCGAGAAGGTCGAGCCGCGCCGCAACTGGCTCATCGACTCCGCCGACCGCGTCGACCGGGATGCGATCGACGCATGAGCGAGCGGGTTTTCGATACAGCGCGACGGTGTCTCGTGCCGCCGCTTCGCGACGGCGTGAGCGCCCGTTCCGTTCCGATGGAGAGCTGAGTCATGGCACGCCGTAAGGAAAACAAGGTCGACCTCTCCTCGTTCGATCAGGCCGGCGCGCGGGTCTTCGACAACCCGCTGGTCACCGAGGTTTCCGACTCCTACCTGGAGTACGCGTTCTCGGTCATCCACTCCCGCGCCCTGCCCGACGCCCGCGACGGCCTCAAGCCCGTGCACCGGCGCATCCTCTGGTCGATGTACGAGCAGGGCTACCGCCCCGACCGTGGGCACGTGAAGTCCGCCCGAATTGTCGGGGATACAATGGGAAAGTACCATCCGCACGGCGACACGGCGATCTACGACGCCATGGTCCGCCTCGCGCAGGACTTCTCCCTCAACGTGCCGCTCATCGACGGGCACGGCAACTTCGGCAGCCCCGACGACGGCCCGGCCGCATCGCGTTACACCGAGGCGCGAATGTCCCGCGAGGCCATGCTGCTCGTCGGCGAGCTGGGCGAGGACACCGTCGACGTCGAGCCCAACTACGACGGGTCGCTGACCCAGCCGACAGTGCTGCCGGCGGCCTTCCCCAACCTGCTGGTCAACGGCGCGTCCGGGATCGCGGTCGGGATGGCCACCAACATGATCCCGCACAACCTGGCAGAGGTCGTCTCCGCAGCCCGCTGGCTGATCAACCACCCGGACGCCACTCTGGACAAACTCATGGAGTTCGTTCCCGGCCCCGACCTGCCCACCGGTGGGGTGCTGCTCGGCCTGGACGAGGTGCGCCGGGCGTACGAGACCGGCCGCGGCGTGGTGCGGATGCGCGGCAAGGTGGAGATCGGCCCGATCGAGGGTAGCCGGGGCCGTCAGGCGATCACAGTTGTCGAGCTGCCCTACGGCGTCGGCGCGGAGAAGGTCATCGCCGCGATCACCAACGAGGTCACCAAGACCAAGCGGCTGACCGGCATCGCGGACGTCAAGGACCTCACCGACCGGGAGAGCGGCACCCGGCTCGTCGTGGAGTGCAAGGTCGGAGTCAACCCACAGGCGCTGCTGGCCGACCTCTACCGGTTGACCCCGCTGGAGCAGTCGTTCGGCGTCAACAACCTGGTCCTGGTCGACGGGCAGCCGCGCACGCTGGGCCTCAAGGCGCTGCTGGAGGTCTTCCTGGCCCACCGGTACGAGGTGGTCACCCGGCGCACCTCGTACCGTCGGCGCAAGCGTCAGGAGCGGCTGCACCTGGTTGACGGTCTGCTGATCGCGCTGCTGGACATCGACGAGGTGGTCCGGCTGATCCGGGGCAGCGACGACGCGCAGGCCGCGAAGGACGGGCTGATGAGCCGGTTCGGCCTCTCCGACATCCAGGCCACGTACATCCTGGACACTCCGTTGCGCCGGCTGACCAAGTTCGACCGGATCGAGCTGGAGGCCGAGCAGGAGCGGCTGCGCTCCGAGATCGCCGAGCTGAGCAAGATCCTCGACGACGAGCGGGTGCTCAGGAGGGTCGTCTCCGACGAGCTGGCGGCCGTGGTCAAGCAGTTCAGCACCGAACGTCGTACGACGCTTGTCGACGGTGACCTCAAGGAGGTGTTGGCCGCGTCCGCGCCGGCCGGCCCGCTGGAGGTCGCCGACGACCCGTGCCAGGTGATCCTCTCCGCGACGGGGCTGGTCGCCCGGACCGCGGCCGAGTCGGAGGAGAGCTCCGAGGGGCGCCGACGCAACGGCCGGGTCAAGCACGACACGGTACGCGCCACAGTGCACTCCACCGCCCGTGGTCGGGTGCTGCTGTTGACCAGCGCCGGTCGGGCGTTCAAGGTCGACGTCCTGCCGCTGCCGGTGCTGCCCGAGCAGGCGGGCACCGTGTCACTGCGTGGCGGTATGTCCGCGGCCGAGCTGGTGCCGTTGGCGGCGGGGGAGACCGTCGTCGGCCTGGCCCCGCTCGGCGGGCAGGCGGAGGGCTCACCGGGGCTGGCGTTGGGCACCCGACAGGGCGCGGTGAAGATCTGCTCACCGGAGTGGCCGGTGCGCTCGGACGAGTTCGAGGTGATCGGTCTGCGCGACGGTGACGAGGTGGTCGGGGCGACCTGGCTGACCGACGGCACCGAGACGCTGACCTTCGTCACCTCGGAGGCTTCGCTGTTGCGCTTCCCCGCCGGGCTGGTGCGGCCGCAGGGTCTCAAGGGCGGCGGTATGGCCGGGATCAACCTGCCGGCCGGGGCGCGGGTCGCGTTCTTCGGCGCGGTGCGCACCGACGACCCGGGGCACGGCGAGCCGATGGTGGTCACCTCCACCGGCGCGACGGTCAAGGTGACGCCGTTCAAGGCGTACCCGGCAAAGGGCCGGGCGACCGGCGGCGTGCGCGCGCACCGCTTCCTCAAGGGTGAGACGGACGTGGCCGTCGCCTGGGTTGGCCCGCGACCGGTCGGCGCGACCGGCACCGGCGAGCCGGTCGAGCTGCCCGCCGCGGACCCACGCCGCGACGGCAGCGGCTTCGCGGTGATGCTCGGCCCAACGGTGGTAGGCCACCTGATCGAACGCGACTGACCCCTCACCCGCGTTGTCGCGCCGCCCTCCGGGGCGTGCCCCGGCCCCAAGATCTGCACAACCTGGGGGAAGTTGCTGCTTCCGGGATACCGCAGGCAGCAGTTTCCCTGAAGCTGTGCGGATCTTGACGGTCGAGCCGCCAAAGATCGTGCTCGATCCAGGAAGTAGTGGTTTCACCGACGAGGTGATGCCACTCGCTCCTGGATCAAGCACGATCATGCGGAGTGGGGCGTCCGCCGGCGCGGTATGGTGGTCCCTCTGTTGTCGGTGAGGGTCCGGGTGCACCGCGAAGCACCCCTCAACATGATTTCTTCTTTGTCCGGCGGAGTCGCCGGCGCGGCGTGAGCGCCGCCATCCGGGTCCGGCCGAGGCGTGAGTTACGTGCCGCCCGCCGTCCCCGGCCACACCGCTGTTGGGGCCACCTGATCGCCGCGCCACTCTGGCCGCTGCACGGCGCGAACCTGGGCACCCTGTTGCGTACGTGCGACGCGGTCGGCGCCTGCCTCGCCGTGCCGCCGTTCCGTTGGGTGGACGAGGCCGTCGCCCGGGGCAACACGCTTCGCCAGCCCGGCTGCGTTCACCGGGTCGGCAGTCCGCTGCGCTGGCTGGCCGCCGAACGGGCCGCCGGTGCCCGGGTCCTCGGGGTGGAGTTGGCCGACGAGGCCGTCCGGCTCGGTGATCTGCCCGCCGCTCGGAGCCGTACCGTGGTGCTGTTGGGCCACGAGGCGACGGGCATCCCGCCCGAGGCGCTCGACCAGCTGGACGCGGCGGTGGAGATTCCCATGGTCGGCCACGGCCACAGCCTGAACGTCGCCGTCGCCGGCTCCCTGGTCCTCTACAAACTAGCCGGCCTCCTTTGAGGCCTGTTTCAAAGAACTGGCCGGCCTGCGGCGGGCCCGGACGACGACCGGCGGCGTTGGGGGGGGGGGGGGGGGGGGGAACGCGGGACGGGGGCGCGCCCCCCCCGGAGGGGCGGCCCCCCCGCGGC